>JADCDI010000026.1 GCA_020251025.1 Rhodobacter sp.
GACGACAGCACGCTCACCGCTTCAATGGCAGGAGCCATCGCCCCTGCCACAGCGTCCCGCCGGGATCAGGACCGGCCGGGGGCCCAAAGCCCCCGGCCAGCGCCCGCCCCGCCCACGGCGGGCGCTTCGCACCCGCCGGGTCGGGCGCTGGCCTCTGTCCCTCCCGGACCTGCCGGTCTACAGGGACTGTTCCGCGCGGGCGGGGAAACGCGGGTCGCGTTTCCTGTTTCCGCCCGAACAGGCGACATCTCTGCCCCCGCTTCAATGGCAGGGGCCATCGCCCCTGCCACAGCGTCACGTCGGGATCAGGATGGGCCGGGGGCCAAAGCCCCCGGCCAGCGCCCGCCCCCCCATGGCGGGCGCTTCGCCCCCGCCGGGTCGGGCGCTGGCCTCTGCTTCTCCCGGACCTGCCGGTCCAAAGGGGGCCGTCCCGACCGGGCGGGGAAACGCACCGCGTTTCGCGGTCTGCCCGGAACGGCATCCCCCTTTCCCCGGATCAGGATGGTTTCCCCGCCCGGCAGGCGGCGGGGGATGCCTTGTCAGCACCCTGTCAGGGGCCGGCCCGTACGCCGGTCCGCGCGCATCGCCGGGCAGCACGCCAGGACTGTTGACGCCACGATCTGCGCCCTGACGGCCCGGCGGATGGCCGGCGTCAAACCGCACTTGCAGAAGGAGGAACCGCTGCTGCCTTCGGCGCTGCCCCTTTGCGCCAAGGAACCCCGGACCGCGCAAGGAAGATCAACATCACCGCCAGGTCCGCTGCGGGTCAAACCGGCATGCAGCGTGCGGCAGGTCGTGCCAGAGTCCGGCCACAAGAACCGAACGGGACCCCATGATCACGGCAGGGGTCCGCGTTCCCGGGGAGTCCGGGCCTTCATCCCCTGCGGGCCAAACCGGCGGCGGACAATACCGGCGGCGGCATGCCCGCTCCGGTCAAGGCGGTGCGGAACACATCCGCGCTTCGGCCCCGCTCCGCCGGCCGGTCGCCACATGACGCGCTGCGGGCACCCTGCCCCGGAATGCGACAACGGCGTCCTGACAGCGTTGCACAACACCTTGTCCTGAAAGACACGGCTTGGCACCCTTCCCCGGGGCGCGCCCCACCCCGGTCACACCACCTGCCCCGCCGCCCAGCCCGATGACCAGGCCCACTGGAAATTGTAGCCGCCAAGCCAGCCGGTCACGTCCACCACCTCGCCCACGAAGAACAGCCCCGGAACGCGCCTTGCCTGCATCGTCCGCGCGTCCAGATCATCGGTCTCGACCCCGCCCAGCGTCACCTCGGCGGTGCGGTAGCCTTCAGTGCCCGCGGGGCGCAGGGTCCAGCCGTGCACCAGCGCGGCGGTACGGGCGATCACGGCGTTCGACTGGTCCGCCATCACGCCGGACAGGCCCGCCCCGGCCCCGACAAAGCGGGCCAGACGCTCGGGCAGCAGGCGGGCCAGGGCCGTGCGGGGCGCGATGCGCCCCTCGGTGGCGCGCGCGGCGCGCAGGATTGCCCCGGCATCCGCCCCGCGCGCCAGATCGACCGTCACCGCCTCGCCCTCGCGCCAATAGCTGGAGGCCTGCAACACCGCCGGGCCGGACAGGCCGCGATGGGTGAAAAGCAGGCCCTCGTCAAATCCGATGCCCCCGGCGGTGACCCGCCCGCTGACCGCAACCCCAGCCAGCGCCTTCATCCGCCCCAGATCCTGTTCCGCAAAGGTCAGCGGCACCAGCCCGGGCCGCGTTTCGGTCACGCGCAGGCCGAACTCTTCGGCCAGGCGGTAACCGAAGGCACTGGCCCCCATCCGGGGAATGGATTTGCCCCCCGTCGCCACAACAAGCGACTGTGCCCGCACCGGACCCTGCGGGGTTTGCACGACAAATCCCGCCCCCTCGCGCCAAACCGCAGCGGGCGTGCAGCCCAGCCAGACTGTCACCCCTGCCTTGTCCATGTCGCGGCGCAGCATGGCGATGATCTGGGTGGCAGAACCGTCGCAGAAGAGCTGCCCCAGCGTCTTTTCATGCCAGGCGATTCCGGCGGCGTCGACCCGCGCAATGAAATCCCACTGGGTAAAGCGGCTGAGCGCCGACAGCGCGAACCGGGGATTGCGCGACAGAAACCGATCCGGCGCGATCCCCAGATTGGTGAAGTTGCACCGCCCCCCGCCCGAGATGCGGATCTTTTCCCCGGCCGCCCGCGCATGATCCACCACCAGCACCCGCCGCCCGCGCCGACCGGCCTCGATCGCGCACATCATGCCCGCCGCCCCGGCCCCCAGAATGATGACGTCTGCCCGGTCCATGCCCCCTGCTACCCGCTGCATCCGGGCACCGCAATGGTCTGCCGCCCCGGTGAAATGGCGGTGAAATGCCGGTGAAATGCCTCTTGCGGCCATGGAACGGCTTCGCTAAACACCCGCGCAGTTGGGGCGTCGCCAAGTGGTAAGGCATCGGTTTTTGGTACCGACATACCTAGGTTCGAATCCTAGCGCCCCAGCCAGATCACGGTTCTTTATCAGAAAGCCTTCAAGTGCGCGCAACGCAGCCTGCCGACAGGGCGGGGTTCGCGGCCCCGTTGCGGCCGATCCGACGTTGACTCACTCTGTGGCCCAAAGGCCGGGGACGCAAAGGGCAGCGGGGCCGTGCCGCCGGGTTCTGCGGCCCGGAAACTCCGCCCGGACCCCGGCCTGTGCCGCAGGCGATGCGGGGCGGGGCCTGACGGCAGATGGAAACCGGCCACCACCGCAGGATTGACCCATGCCGAAGATGCGCAAGAAATCCGACCTGCCCACCAGGATCTGCGTCGTCTGCAAGCTGCCCTTCACCTGGCGCAGGAAATGGATGCGGGACTGGGACCATGTCCGCCATTGCTCGGACCGGTGCAGAAAGGCCGGCAAACCGGGGACAGGGCGCGCGGGCGGGGCCTGACGGCGCGCCGGCCTGCCCGCGCGGGCCGAAGCGGCCCCGCCCACCGCACTGCCATGCCGGGGGGTCGGCCCTGCAAGACCGGGCCCCTGCCGGTGACGTTCGGTCTGCAGCCTTCTGCATCGCCGGTTCCAGCCTTCCCCTGGCGGCACGCGAAAGCCGCAGGTGGTCCACCACCGGCTTCAGACTGTCGATCTGCCGCTGAAGCCAAAGGGCACCTGACAGAGACTGTCGATCCCCCGGGGTGCCGGTGTCCGAATGACCGCTGAACGCCGGGGCGGCATTTCCCGGCCCCGGCATCGCCCGGACAAGCTGCGATGACGCCCGGCCAGCGTTGCAGGTCTGACCGGCCCGCGCCGCCCCGCTTGCGCCCGGTGCCAGGGCGCAGCGCGTGCCCGGAACCGCAGCGGGACGCCAGGGGAATGCTGTACGGGAATGCCGTGCGCCCCGGCACCGGGCACCACCCTTTTCGGCGGCAGGCAATGCCTGGCAGAAAACCGCTTCCGGGTCGGCGGTTCTCGGGACTATACCAAGGGCTGCGGCGGCTTTGCTGCGCAGCCATGGGAGGCGGCCCTGTCTGACCCTTCTTGCCGGAAACTTCACGGCTCGTGCCTGCGGGCAGGCACCGGCCCCGCGGGCGGTGCCGGGGCCCCGGCGGCACCCCCGGCCGCATGACCGCCCCGGCAGGCCTTGACGCACCGCGCCTGTCCGGTGCGGCCCGCCCCGGTCTTTGTACCGATTGCGGTGTCTCGCGGATGGCGGATGCCAAGGCCTGCGGGCGGGCCTGCCAGTTCATCAGGCCGGACTATCCCCGGCTTGAGACGGCGGTTCATGGCCGCCCTGCAAACCCTTCACATACCGACGAATTCTTCTTTGGTGCGTTGCTGTCGATGCACCGCGCCCGGCTGGTTCCGGCATCGCCCGGCGCGCAGTGGACGGGGATCACCACAGCACTTGCCGCGCGGCTTCTGGAAACAGGCGCGGTTGATGCCGTGCTGACCGTGATGCCGGACGCATCCGACCGGTGGAAGCCGGTGCCGGTCATCGTCACCGATCCCGCCGGGCTGGCCAGATGCCGGGGCATGCGCATGGGCTACGCCCCGACCCTGGCCCTGCTGGAGCCGGCCCGCGCCGCCGGCCACCGCCGCATCGCGATGATCGGTATCCCCTGCCAGGTCTATGCCCTGCGCGCGCTGGAGGCGGAACTGGGGCTGGAGCGGCTTTATGTCATTGGAACCCCCTGTTCGGACAACACCACGACGGAGAATTTCCACATCTTCCTCAATCTGCTGGACCCGAAGCCTGAGACGGTCAGCTATCTGGAGTTCCGCGCCGATTTCCGGGTGGAGCTGCGCTATGATGACGGGCGGGCGGACCGGACCATCCCCTTCCTGCAACTGCCGATCTCGCAGTTGCCGCCCGATTTCTTTCCCATGACCTGCAAGACCTGCGTCGATTACACCAACCGGCTGGCCGATATCACCGTGGGCTATATGGGCGGCGACGGCGACCAATGGATTATCGTGCGCAATCAAAGGGGTGCCGAGCTGCTTTCCCTGGCGGCATCGCGCCTGTCCCTGCGCCCGCTGACCGACAGGGGCAGGCGCAAGGGGGCCGTCACGGGATTTCTGCGCAACACCGAACGCGCGGCGGGGGGGCTGCCGCTGCGCCGGATGCCGGGCTGGCTGCGCCCGGTGGTGTCGTTCCTGCAGCCCCGCCTTGGCCCGCGCGGCCTGGAGTTTGCCCGCGCGCGGGTGGAGATGAAGGCGGTGGAAACCGTGCTGCACCTGCGCCGCGCCTTTCCGGCCCGGATCAAGAACATGGTGCCCGATCATGTCTGGCGCCTGGTGAAGCCCTATGGCCTGGAGCCGGGGGCGGATGAGGGTTCCGGCGGGCGGCGAGAGGGGAAAGACTGAGCGTCGCCATGTTCAGCTGTCTTCCAGGAGAGCGTACTGCTGTCGATCTTTGCGCCCGGACCGGGAAGGCCACGCTCCAGTGGAGCGTGGCCCGGTCCGTTGCCCGAAGGCGCAAGCCGCAGGGCAAGGGGGGCAGGTCTTGGGATGCGGCCAGAAAATCAGGCCGCGCCTGCCTGGGCGGGCGCGGAACGCGCCTGCCAGGGGCAGGCAGGCGCGGCCTGATTTGACGCGTGTCAAATCAGGCAAGAAGACGCCTCAGCTACACCCGCTTGTGCCGCCACAGGTGTTGCACTTCATGCAGGTCCCGTTGCGCACCAGCGTGTAGTTGCCGCATTCGCCGCAGGGGTCGCCTTCGTACCCCTGCATCCTGGCTTTCATCCGTTCATCCATGCCGACCGTGCCGGAAGACAGCGCGGTGGCGCCGAAGGTTGCGGTTTCGGTCATCATCAGGCTCAGCGACCCCATGGCATCGCTGCCCGCACCTGCGGTGCTCATGCCGCCCTGCAGCACCACCAGTTCCTGCGGCAGGCGCTTGCGCAGATAGCCGGTGGAGCTGATCTGGCGCAGCACCTCCAGCCCGCGGGTGGCGGCCTGGTCGGACAGTTCGGAGATGTTGCGCTTGCCCTCTTCCTCGCCCCGGCCCAGATCGTCAAAGCTGGCGCCCTGCGGCTTCACATGGGCCAGATCGGTGCGGTCCAGGTAGCTGACCGCCAGTTCGCGGAAGATGTAATCCAGGATCGAGGTGGCGTTCTTGATGCTGTCGTTGCCCTGCACCATGCCCGCCGGCTCGAACCGGGTGAAGGTAAAGGCTTCGACGAATTCCTCAAGCGGAACGCCGTATTGCAGGCCGACGCTGACCGCGATTGCGAAGTTGTTCATCATCGCGCGAAAGCCCGCGCCTTCCTTGTGCATGTCGATGAAGATCTCGCCCAAGCTGCCGTCCTGATATTCGCCGGTGCGCAAATACACCTTGTGGCCGCCGACGATGGCCTTTTGCGTATAGCCCTTGCGCCGCTCGGGCAGCTTCTGGCGGCTGGAGCGGACGATTTCCTTGATGATGACCTTTTCGATGATCTTCTCGGCCAGCACCTGCGCCTTGGAGGCCGGGTTGCCGCTGGCCAGGCTTTCTTCCGCCTCTTCATCCCCCTCGACCAGCGCCGCAGCCAGCGGCTGCGACAGTTTCGATCCGTCGCGGTACAGCGCATTGGCCTTGATGCCCAGCGACCAGCTGAGTTCATAGGCCGCCAGCACCTCTGCGATGGTGGCGGAATTGGGCATGTTGATGGTCTTGGAAATGGCCCCGGAGATAAAGCTTTGGGCCGCCGCCATCATGTGGATGTGGCTTTCCACCGACAGAAAACGCTTGCCGGTCTTGCCGCAGGGATTGGCGCAATCGAAGACGGCATAGTGTTCCGGCTTCAGGAAGGGCGCGTTTTCCAGTGTCATCGTGCCGCAGACATGGTCATTTGCGGCCGCCACCTGCGCGCGGGTAAAGCCAAGATGGGCCAGCAGATCGAAGGTCGGATCGTCAAGCTTCTCTGCCGGAATGCCCAGCGTGCCTTTGCAGAACTCCTCGCCCAGCGTCCAGCGGTTGAAGACAAAGCGGATGTCAAAGGCCGACGGCAGGGCGCTTTCGATCCTTTCGATCTCGCGCGGGCCGAAACCATGGCCGATCAGCGCGGTGTGGTTGATGCCGGGGCAATTGCCAAGGCTGCCGTGACCCACGGCATAGGCGATGATTTCGGCAATCTGGGCCGGGCCATAGCCCAGCGTTTCAAGCGCCGCCGGGACCGACCGGTTGATGATCTTGAAGTAACCGCCCCCCGCAAGCTTCTTGAACTTGACCAGCGCGAAATCCGGCTCGATCCCGGTGGTGTCGCAATCCATGACCAGCCCGATGGTGCCGGTCGGGGCGACGACGGTGGTCTGGGCGTTGCGGTAGCCGTACTTTTCGCCCAGCGTCAGGGCGGTATCCCAGGCCTCGCGCGCCAGGGCGATCAGGCGCGGGTCCGGGCAGTTGGCGGCATCCAGCGCCACCGGGGCCACGTTGACCCCGACATAACCGGTGGTGTCGCCCATCGCGGCGCGGCGGTGGTTGCGGATGACGCGCAGCATATGCCCGGCATTGCGGGCATAGCCCGGAAAGGCCCCCAACTCGCCCGCCATTTCCGCCGAGGTGGCATAGGCGACACCGGTCATGATCGCAGACAGCGCACCGCACAGCGCCCGCCCTTGCGCCGAATCATAGCCGAGACCCATCGTCATCAGCAGCCCGCCGATATTGGCATAGCCCAGGCCCAGCGTGCGGAAGTCGTAGGACCGCTGCGCGATTTCCCGTGACGGGAACTGCGCCATCAGCACCGAGATTTCCAGCGTCACGGTCCAAAGCCGCGTTGCGTGGATATAGCCCGCGGCGTCAAAGGCCGTGCCGTTGCGGAAGGTCAGCAGGTTCATCGAGGCCAGGTTGCAGGCCGTGTCGTCCAGGAACATGTATTCCGAACAGGGGTTCGATCCGCGAATCGGCCCGTCCTCCGGGCAGGTATGCCAGGCGTTGACAGTGTCGTGGAACTGGATGCCGGGGTCGGCACAGGCCCAGGCGGCATGACCGACCTGGTCCCACAGATCGCGGGCCCTGACGGTTCTTGCCACCTTGCCGTCGGTGCGCCGGATCAGGCCCCAGTCCGTGTCATTCTTCACCGCCTGCAGGAAGGCATCGGTGACGCGGACAGAGTTGTTCGAATTCTGGCCCGAAACGGTGACATAGGCTTCGGAATCCCAGTCGGTGTCATAGGTGGGAAACTCGATGCCGCTGTAACCCTGGCGCGCATATTGCAGGATGCGGCCCACATAGGTTTCCGGGATCATCGCCTTTTTCGCCGACCGGATCGCAGCCTTGAGGGCGGCATTCCTGGCCGGATCGGTCGCGTCGGCTTCGGCACCGTCCCAGGCCTTGATCGCGGCGAAAATGTCGTTCAGCCTGGTTTCATGTACCTTGGATCCGGCAACCAGAGAGGCGACCTTCTGTTCCTCGATGACCTTCCAGTTGATGAAGGCTTCGATATCGGGGTGATCCATGTCGCAGATCACCATCTTGGCCGCACGGCGCGTGGTGCCGCCCGATTTGATGGCACCCGCCGCCCGGTCGCCGATCTTGAGAAAGCCCATCAGGCCCGAAGATTTGCCGCCGCCCGACAGCTTTTCGCCCTCGCCGCGCAGCGACGAGAAATTGGTGCCGGTGCCCGAGCCGTATTTGAACAGGCGCGCCTCGCGGACCCACAGATCCATGATCCCGCCGTCGTTCACCAGATCATCGCTGACCGACTGGATGAAGCAGGCATGGGGCTGGGGGTGTTCGTAGGCGCTGTCGGATCTGGTCAGGGTGCCGGTCTTGTGATCGACATAGAAGTGGCCCTGCGCCGGGCCATCCACGCCATAAGCCCAGTGCAGGCCGGTGTTGAACCATTGCGGGCTGTTGGGGGCTGCCATCTGGCGGGCCAGCATGTAGCGCATTTCGTCGTGATAGGCGCGGGCATCGGCCTCGGTGGTGAAATAGCCGCCCTTCCAGCCCCAGTAGGCCCAGGCCCCCGCCAGACGGTCAAACACCTGGCGCGCGCTGGTTTCGCCGACGAAACGCTCTGCCTCGGGCAGGGCCGCAAGCGCATCGTGATCGGGCACCGAACGCCACAGGAATTCGGGCACGCCCTTTTCCTTCACGCGCTTGCGCAGCGCCGGAACGCCGGCCTTGCGGAAATACTTCTGCGCCAGCACGTCAGAGGCGACCTGACTCCAGCCTTCGGGAACTTCCACGGCGTCGTTGCGGAACACGACCGTTCCGTCCGGATTGCGGATTTCGGATGTGGTGGTGAAAAACCCGATGGTGCCGTAGGCACCGCTCTCGGCCGTGGTGAACTTGCGCTCGATCTTCATCTGCCCCCAACTCCTGTTCCGGCGCGGCTTGCTGCCGCGTCCGTCTGCCAATGTCGTGCTGCCGGTGTCCTGCGGACAAAGGACATCGCGGCACCGGTCGCTGATGCAACCAAGCCGTCCGCACCCCGAAAGAAGCGCGCGGTTCCGATGTTCCAAAGCCGCCGGGCATGCCACTAGATGTGGTGTGGTTTTGCGCAGCTTCGTCAAACTGTCGTATTTGTCCGGGTCTCGCAATCCCGAAATTTTGTATACAGCGTGATAATCCCTCTTGACCGGGCAAGGATGCCACAGCCCGCCGCACGGGCTGTGGACGAATCTGGGGCGATCCGGGGCCTGCAAACCCGCCGGGTGCCGTCTTGTGCGCGGCGGGCGGTCGCAGGGAATATCACCATGGTCTGCCCGGTTGCGTGACGCGGCTTAACAAAAGGCTGAAAGGCTGCGGGCGCGGGGCTGGTGCGAAGGCGGGGGTGTGCGCGCCCGGTCCGCCGCCGGCGGCCCGTCTTGCCTGAAAATCAGTCTTGCCCGCGCGGCGCGGCGGGCCGGCGGTTGATCAGCACGATTCCCGCCGACACCAGCGCAGCCGCCCCCAGAATCCCCGGCCCCACAGGCTCGTCCAGCAAAAGCCAGCCCAGGGTCACCCCGAAGACCGGGGTCAGAAAGGAAAAGCTGGCAACCCCGGACGCCGGATAGACCGACAAAAGCCAAAGCCAGACAATGAAACCGGCCGTCACGACGATCACCACCTGAAAGAACAGCCCGGCAAAGTGCAGGGGCTGGAGGTCGCGGATCAGCGGCCCAAAGGCCGGGGCAAGCAGCACAAGCAGCGGGCCAGAGACCGCAAGCATCCAGAAGAGCTGCATCTCGGGCCGTTCACGCACCATGGCCGACCCCCGTGCCATATAGGCGGTTCCGGCCCATCCCAGCGCACCGCCAAGCGCGCAAAGGTCCCCCGGCAAACTGGCGGTGCCGCCCGCACCCCCCCGATCCAGGATCGCCCAGGCCGTTCCGGCAAAGGCCAGCGCCAGCCCGATCCCCTTTTGCGCCGTGATCCGTTCGCCCGGCAGACCGACATGGGCCATCAGCGCCATCCAGACCGGCATCGAGTAAAACAGGATCGCGGTGCGCACGACCGTCGTCAGATCCAGCGCAAGGAACAAAAGCAGGAATTCCGCCGCAAAGAAGCTGCCCATCAGCGCCCCGGCCGGTGCCGTGCCGGCAGAGAATTGCAGACCGTAGCCCCGGAACCGCATCCAGCCGTAAAGGCAGACCATGGCAAGGCAGGACCGCAACCCGGCCAGAAACACCGGCTGGAACCCGGTGTTCAGAAGCTTGATCGAGACCTGGTTGACCGCAAAGAGCAAGGCCATGCCGACCAGGGCCGCCGCACCTGGCGCATCGATCCTGTTCTTGCGTGGCATTGCCTTCCCCTTTGTCCGGGGGCAAGCCATGCGTCGGTGTCCGCAGGCTGTCAAGGCACTGCCAGAAAGACAAATTGGCTGGCGACGGCGGGACGAATGACATAAAGCCTGCCGCGACTGACCCGCCTGCGGAGACGCCCATGGCCGAAAGCATCATCGCGCGCTGCGAGGCCAAGGGCCTGCGCATGACAGACCAGCGCCGCATCGTGGCGCGTGTCATCGGGGCTGCCGAAGACCACCCCGATGTCGAAGCCCTGTACAACCGCGCCAGCGCCATTGACCCGCGCATCTCGATCGCCACCGTCTATCGCACGGTGAAGCTGTTCGAAGAGGCCGGCATCCTGGACCGGCTGGAATTCGGCGACGGGCGCGCCCGCTATGAGGATGCCGAGCGCGACCACCACGATCACCTGATCGACATGAATTCGGGCAAGGTCACGGAATTCGTCGACCCCGAGATCGAAGCGCTGCAAGAGCGGATCGCGGCACGTCTGGGCTACAGGCTGATCGGACACAGGCTGGAACTGTATGGCGTTCCGGCAAAGAAAGGCTGACGGTTGCCGCCATGCGGGACAATCTGCGCGGCATTGTTCTGATGGTCGCCGCGATGGCGGGCTTTGCCATCGAGGACATGTTCGTCAAATGGGCGGCAGCCGACCTGCCGACAGGGCAGATCCTGCTGGCGCTGGCGGCGGGCGGTGCGCCGGTGTTCATCCTGCTGGCGCGCAGGCAGGGCAAGCGCATCTGGTCTGCCGAGGCGCTGACAGCCCCGGTTCTGTGGCGCAATGCGGGCGAGGTGGCCGGCACGCTGGGCTTTATCACCGCGCTTGCCCTGGCGCCGCTGTCGCTTGTCGCCGCGATCTTTCAGGCCATGCCGCTGGCCGTCACCTTCGGGGCGGCGGTCTTTCTGGGCGAAACCGTGGGCTGGCGGCGCTGGACCGCGATTTGCGTGGGGTTTCTGGGTGTTCTGGTGATCATCCGCCCGGGCCTGAGCGGCTTTGATCCGGCCTCGCTCTGGGCGCTGCTGGCGGTGGCGGGGCTTGGGGTGCGCGATCTTGCCACACGGCGGGTCGCCCCGGCGATCACCTCGATGCAGCTTTCGGCCTGGGGGTTTTTGTCGCTGATCCCGCTGGCCGGGGCGATGCTGGCCGCCACGGGCGGGCCGGTTGCGATGACGGGGGCGCATTTCGGCTATCTTGCCGGTGCGCTGGGGTTCGGGATTGCGTCTTATTGGGCGATCACGGCGGCAATGCGGCGGGGCGAGGTTTCGGTGACAACGCCCTTTCGCTATTCGCGCCTCGTCTTTGCGCTGATCATCGGGGTCACCGTGTTTGGCGAGCGGCCCGATCTGTGGACCCTGACCGGGGCTGCGCTGATCATCGGGTCGGGCCTTTACACCTTTGCGCGGGAACGCGCGCGGGCGCGGCGCGCCCTAGCCAGCGCGCCCGCCGCAGGGTAAGAAGCGCGCGAAACCCTTCCCCGCCCTGTCAGGAGGCCCAGGCCATGAGCACCATCATCGACATTCACGCCCGCGAAATCCTTGACAGCCGTGGCAACCCCACCATCGAGGTGGATGTGCATCTGGAAGGCGGTGCCATGGGCCGCGCCGCCGTGCCCTCGGGTGCCTCGACCGGGGCGCATGAGGCGGTGGAGCGGCGCGATGGCGACAGGGCGCGCTACTTTGGCAAGGGCGTGCAGGAGGCTGTGGCGGCGGTGAA
The DNA here is from genome assembly GCA_020251025.1 of Rhodobacter sp. Taxonomy (GTDB): domain Bacteria; phylum Pseudomonadota; class Alphaproteobacteria; order Rhodobacterales; family Rhodobacteraceae; genus Aliitabrizicola. The sequence continues at coordinate 11,890 of JADCDI010000026.1, forward strand.
CGGCGAGATTGCCGAAGAACTGGTGGGCTATGACGCGACCGAGCAGGTCGGCATCGACCGCACCATGATCGAAATGGACGGAACACCGAACAAGGGACGGCTGGGGGCCAACGCCATTCTGGGCGTCTCGCTGGCCGTGGCAAAGGCGGCGGCCGGTTTCACCGGCCAGCCGCTGTACCGCTATGTCGGCGGCACCTCGGCGCGGATGCTGCCGGTACCGATGATGAACATCATCAACGGCGGCGAGCATGCCGACAATCCGATCGACATCCAGGAATTCATGATCATGCCGGTGGCCGCCGCGAACATCCGCGAGGCGGTGCGCATGGGATCCGAAGTATTCCACACGCTGAAAAAGGAATTGTCCGCCGCCGGGCTCTCTACCGGCATCGGCGACGAGGGCGGCTTTGCCCCGAACCTGAGTTCGACCCGTGTTGCGCTGGATTTCATTCTGAAATCCATCGAAAAGGCCGGCTACCGGCCCGGCGAGGACATCTTTCTGGCGCTGGACTGTGCCGCGACGGAATACTTCCGGGGCGGCAAGTACGAGATGAAGGGCGAAGGCAAATCCCTGACCTCTGCCGAAAACGCCGACTGGCTGGCCGGTCTGGTGGCGGACTATCCGATCATCTCGATCGAGGATGGCATGGCCGAAGACGACTGGGGGGGGTGGGCGCTGCTGACCGAACGCCTGGGCAAGTCGGTGCAGCTTGTGGGGGATGATCTGTTCGTGACCAATCCGCGCCGTCTGGCCGAAGGCATCGCGCGCGGCTGCGCCAATTCGATGCTGGTGAAGGTCAACCAGATCGGCACGCTGACCGAAACCCTGGCGGCGGTGGATATGGCACATCGGGCGGGCTACACCAATGTCATGAGCCACCGGTCGGGCGAGACCGAGGATGCCACCATCGCCGATCTGGCCGTGGCCACCAATTGCGGGCAGATCAAGACCGGGTCGCTGGCACGGTCTGACCGGCTGGCGAAATACAACCAGTTGATCCGGATCGAGGAAATGCTGGGCGAAACCGCAGGGTTCGCGGGCCGGTCGGTTCTGAAGGGATAGCCGGCAGGGGCCGGCGGACCCGGCGTTCCGGATGGCCCGCACTTTTCCATGGGCAAGCAGGGGCGCGATCCGGCGCGGCCCCGGCAGGGCCTTTTGCGCAAGATAGCATTGGTGCCTTCCCGCGCAGTCGGATAGGTCCGGGCTGTGTAAAGCCGAGGTCCGCATGTCCGCCCTGAAACAACCTGCCCCGAAGACCGAAGACAGCCTGCGCGGCTTTGGCTTTGCGCTGGCGGCCTATCTGATGTGGGGCCTTCTGCCGGTCTACATGAAGGCGCTGGCGCATATCCCGCCTGCCGAAGTCATCGCGCACCGGGTGATCTGGTCGCTGCCCATCGCGGGTGCCGTTCTGTGGGCGCTGGGGCGGACGGGCGACATCGGCCCGGCCCTGCGCAACCCGCGGACGCTGGCGATGGGGGCCGCAACGGCAAGCCTGATCGCGTTGAACTGGGGCATCTATGTCTGGGCCATCGGATCGGGGCATGCGCTTGACGCCGCCCTGGGGTATTACATCAACCCGCTGTTCAGCGTCTTTCTGGGGGCCGTCCTGCTGGGCGAGCGGCTGAGCCGGACGCAGCTTGTCGCCATCGGTCTGGCCGCGCTGGCCGTGGCAATTCTGACCTATGACGCGGGGCGGCTGCCGGCCGTGGCGCTGGGCCTGACACTGACCTGGGGGGCTTACGCCTATCTCAAGAAATCCCTGCCGATCGGGCCGAACCAGGGCTTCTTTCTTGAGGTGCTGTTGCTGGTCCTGCCTGCCGTGCTGTATCTGGGGTGGCTGGAACTGCGCGGGACCGGCCATTTCGCGGGGGCGAGCGCAAGCGATACCGCGCTGCTGCTGGGCTGCGGCGTGGTCACGGCAGTGCCGCTGATGGTCTATGCCAACGGGGCAAAGCTGCTGCGGCTTTCCACCATCGCCATGATGCAATACATCGCGCCGACGATGATCTTTCTGACGGCGGTGTTCCTGTTCCGCGAACCCTTCGGGACCGCGCGGATGATCGCCTTTCCGATGATCTGGGCGGCGCTGGCGATTTTTACCTGGTCCATGGTGCGTCAGGCCCGCAGCGTCAGCGCCCGGGCCGGCTGACCTGCCCGCCCCCTGCCGGTGCCCCGACCCCGGTTGTCGAGGGGCAGGATATGGACAACCCGCGCAAGACGCGCACGGCCAGAAAGGCGAAAGCCTGGGCTTCCAGCATGTCGCCGTTCAGGCCGGCGGCCTCGACCGGCTGCACCTCGGCCGTCATGTGGCGGGCCAGAAGATCCATCAGGTGTGCGTTGTGGCGTCCGCCCCCGGTCACCAGCAGGCGCTGGACCGGTGTCGGAAAATGCCTGGTCCCACGTGACGCCGCAAGTGCCGCAGCCGCCGTCAGCGTGGCGGCCGCATCGGCATCCGACAGATGGGCGACGGCCCCAAGCAGGTCATTGAACTGGTTCCTGTCCAGGGACTTCGGTGGCATTCTTGCAAAGAATTCATGGTCCAGAAAACGGGCCAGCACCGCCGGGTCAGGCCTGCCCTGTGCCGCCAGACCGCCCGCCTCGTCCCGGGCAAGGCCACAGCGTTGCGCGACCAGGTCGTTCACCGGGGCATTGGCAGGACCGGTATCAAAGGCAAGGCAGGCCCCCGGATGATCGGGCGCGGCATGGCGCGGATCAACCCAGGTGACATTGCCGACCCCGCCCATGTTGAGAAAGGCCAGCGGCATGTCCGCCCCCATCCAGCGCGCGCAGGCAAAGTGGTAGAAGGGAACCAAAGGCGCACCCTGCCCGCCCAGCCGCACGTCGGTGCTGCGGAAATCCCAGACCACGGGAAGGCCCAGCACCCCGGCCAGGGCCGCACCGGACCCGGCCTGATGCGTGCCGCGCCCGCGCGGATCATGGGCCAGCGTCTGGCCGTGAAACCCGACAACGGCGGCACCGGAAAACTGCGCCAGCACTTCGGCATGGGCGGTTTCCACGACCCCGGCCGCAGCCTTTACCTGCGGGTCGCCGGGCCATGAGCCAAGGGCGGCGCGCAGGATCGCCCGTTCCGCACCGGAATAGGGACGATAGGCGGTGGCACCGAATTCGAAGATGCGTTCGCCATCCGTCAGGACCATTGCGGCATCCACCCCATCCAGCGAAGTGCCTGACATGGTGCCAAGCGCCCAGACCGTTCCCCCGTTCAACATGCCCTTCCCCTTGGCCGACCGCCCCGGTATATGCGCCCTGTCCAGTAAAGCATGAGACCCCGATGACCTACCATCCGAAATCCGATTTCATGCACATCATGATGAGCCGTGGCTATCTGGCGGATTGCACGGATTGTCAGGGGCTGGACGAGGCCCTGATCAAGGGTGTGGTCCCGGCCTATATCGGATATGATGCGACGGCGGCTTCGCTGCATGTGGGGCATCTTCTGAACATCATGATGCTGCGCTGGCTGCAGAAAACCGGCGGCAAGCCGATCACGCTGATGGGTGGCGGCACGACGAAGGTGGGCGATCCATCCTTCCGCGCCGAAGAGCGTCCCTTGCTGACCCCGGCGCAGATCGACGCGAACATCGCCGGCATGAACCGGGTGTTTTCGCGCTATCTGTCCTATGGGGCGGCACCGGGCGATGCGCTGATGCTGAACAACGCCGAATGGCTGGACAGCCTGAACTACCTTGATTTCCTGCGCGATATCGGGCGGCATTTCAGCGTCAACCGGATGCTGTCGTTCGAAAGCGTCAAGTCGCGGCTGGACCGTGAGCAAAGCCTGAGCTTTCTTGAATTCAACTACATGATCCTGCAGGCCTACGATTTTCTGGAACTGTACCGCCGCCACGGCTGCCTGTTGCAGATGGGCGGGTCCGACCAGTGGGGCAACATCATCAACGGCATCGACCTGACGCGCCGGGTGCTGGACCGCGAGCTTTACGGCCTGACCTCGCCCCTGCTGACAACCAGCGACGGGCGCAAGATGGGCAAGTCGCAGGGCGGCGCTGTCTGGCTGAGCGCCGAGATGCTGTCGGCTTACGAATTCTGGCAGTTCTGGCGCAACACCACCGATGCCGACGTGGGACGGTTCCTGAAGCTTTATACCGATTTGCCGCTGGACGAATGCAACCGTCTGGGCGCGCTGGGCGGGGCCGAGATCAACAGTGCCAAGATCGTGCTGGCCAATGCCGTGACCGGCCTGCTGCACGGCACCGAAGCGGCGGCAGCGGCCGAAGCGACGGCACGCGAGGTGTTTGAACGCGGCGGTGTGGGCGATGATCTGCCGACCCTGGCGCTGAGACCTGCCGACGTGGCCGGCGGCATTTCGGTGGGGCAATTGTTCGTGCGGGCGGGCCTTGCAAAATCCGGCAAGGAGGCAAAGCGCCTGATCGCCGAAGGCGGCGCGCGGCTGAACGACGAGATCGTGCTGGATGCGGGTCAGATCATCGGCGCGGGCGAGCTGGCAGAGCCGGTGAAGCTGACGGCGGGGCGCAAGCGCCACGCCCTGGTCACGCTGGGCTGACCGCCCCGGCGCATTGACCGGCAGCGGCGGCCCGTGCAAGGGGGCCGCCGTGCCGGGGGGTCACTGCTGAACCGTGACCTTGGCCATGTAATCGGGGTCTGCCACAGCGCCGTTGCTGGCTGCATCGCCCTTCCTGATCGCATCGACCACGTCCATGCCCTGAATGACCTGTCCGACCACGGTATACTGGCCGTCCAGATGCGGGGCGGGGGCAAACATGATGAAGAACTGGCTGTTGGCCGAATCGGGCGAAGCCGACCGGGCCATGCCGACCGTGCCACGATCAAAGGCAAGCGACGAGAATTCGGCAGCCAGATCGGGGCGGGCCGAACCGCCTGTTCCCGCCATGGACAGATCGCCCCCCAGCTTGCCGCTGGCGACATCGCCGGTCTGCGCCATGAACCCGTCGATGACGCGGTGAAAGACGACACCGTCATAGGCCCCTTCCGCCGCAAGGGCCGTGATCTGTTCGACATGCCTGGGGGCAACATCCGGCAAAAGGTCGATCACGATTGTCCCGCTGGCCGATCCGGCAACTTCGATCACCAGGTTGGGTCCCGGCCCGTCTTCTGCCGCGATGGCGGGCAAGGAGGCACCGGAAATCGCCCAGCCCCCCAGAACGGCAAGACCCAGCCCGAACAGGCGGGCAGTCACAAGGCGGGTATCAGACATCGGCGGCCACCTTCATGCTGAGGATCCGGTCCGGCGATGCCGGCGGTTCGCCGCGTGCGATCTTGTCGACATGGGCCATGCCTTCGATCACGCGGCCATAAACGGTGTACTGACCGTTGAGAAAGTTGTTGTCGCTGAAGTTGATGAAGAACTGGCTGTTGGCCGAATCGGGGTTTGAAGACCGGGCAGCCCCGACGGTGCCGCGATCATGCGGCAGTTTCGAGAATTCCGCAGGCAGGTCCGGCAGATGCGACCCGCCGGTTCCGGCGCGGCGCAGGTTGAAATCCTTTTCCGCGTTGCCGTTCGCGACATCGCCCGTCTGGGCCATGAAGCCGTCGATCACGCGGTGGAAGACGACGTTGTCATAGGCACCGGCCCGCGCCAGCGTTTTCATCCGCTCGGCATGTTTGGGGGCCACATCCGCCAGCAGTTCGATCACGACCCGACCGTCCTTCAGCTCGATGAAGATCGTGTTCTCGGGGTCCCTTATTTCGGCCATAAGCCTCTCCTTCTTGCAATCGGAGGCAACTTAATGGCCGGATCGGCCAAGGGAAAGCGCAAAGCGCCGTGATCGGTTGACGCGGCGTCCCCGATGGGGTGGAAGAGACCAAAGGCAAGGGGGGGGCGGCAGATGGCCTGGAAGACACTCGATGACATGGATCTGGCCGGCAAGGTTGTGCTGGTGCGGGTGGACGTGAACGTGCCGATGGAAAACGGGCGCGTGAGCGATGCGACGCGGATCGAAAAGATCGTGCCGACCGTGACCGATATTCTGGCCGGGGGCGGCAAGCCGGTGCTGCTGGCACATTTCGGCCGCCCCAAGGGCCGGATCGTCGATGAGATGAGCCTGCGCCAGATCCTGCCCGCACTGCAGGCGGCCCTGCCCGGCCACCGGGTTCTGTTCGCCGCCGATTGCATCGGACCCGTGGCCAAGGCGGCCGTTTCGGCGCTGAACCCCGGCGAGGTGCTGCTGCTGGAAAACACCCGCTTTCATCCCGGAGAGGAAACGAACGACGCGACACTGGCCGCGGCCATGGCCGCGCTGGGCGATGTCTATGTGAACGATGCCTTTTCGGCCGCGCACCGCGCCCATGCCTCGACCGAGGGGCTGGCCCGCCTTTTGCCCCATGCCGCCGGCCGTCTGATGGGCGAAGAACTGCGGGCGCTTGACGCGGCCCTGGGGTCTGCGCAAAGGCCGGTCATTGCGGTTGTGGGCGGGGCAAAGGTTTCAACCAAGCTGGAGCTTCTGGGCAATCTGGTGACGAAGGTGGATCATCTGGTCATCGGGGGGGGCATGGCCAACACCTTTCTGGTGGCCCGGGGGATCGGGGTTGGCACATCGCTTGCCGAACGCGATATGGCGCCAATGGCATTGGAGATTGTCGCAAAGGCGAAGGCGGCGGGCTGCACCATCCACCTGCCGCTGGACATTGTCGTTGCGCGCGAGTTCAAGGCCGGGGCCGCAAGCGAGACCCTTGATGTGACCGACTGCCCGCCCGACGCCATGATTCTGGATGCCGGGCCCAAGACCGTCGCGGCGCTGCGGGCGCTTTTCGCAACGGGACGGACGCTGATCTGGAACGGGCCGCTGGGGGCCTTCGAAATTGCGCCTTTCGATGCCGCCACCGTTGCGGCGGCACGCGCCGTTGCCGACCAGACCCGGGCGGGAAAGCTTGTGTCCGTCGCAGGCGGCGGCGATACGGTGGCAGCCCTGCATCAGGCGGGCGTGGCCGGGGATTTCACCTTCGTCTCGACGGCGGGCGGGGCGTTTCTGGAATGGATGGAAGGCAAGGACCTGCCGGGCGTCGCCGCCCTGCTGCAGTGATTGCCCGGAACATGACGCGGGCAGCGCATGCGCACGCCAAAGTCATTGCACCGAAGGCCCCGGGCTTTTAGAGCCGTGGCAGGGGCGATTTAACGCGAAAGGACCGCTTATCATGCGTGCGACCAAGGCAGTTCAGAAGATCCTGTCCCATTACGAGGGGGAGACCCCCGGCGTCAAAGCCAACCTGTGCCGGATGCTGATGGAGGGGCGCCTGGGCGGGACCGGCCGGATGATCATCCTGCCCGTTGATCAGGGCTTTGAACACGGACCGGCGCGCACCTATGCGCCCAATCCGGCAAGTTACGATCCGCATTATCATTTCCGGCTTGCCATCGATGCCGGCCTGAACGCCTATGCGGCCCCCCTTGGCATGCTGGAGGCCGGTGCGGATAGCTTTGCGGGGCAGATTCCGACGATCCTGAAGGTGAACAGCGCCAATTCGCTGATGTCCGGAACAGCAGGCAAGAACCAGGCAATCACGGGATCAGTGGATGATGCCCTGCGTCTGGGCTGTTCGGCGATCGGCTTTACCATCTATCCGGGCAGTGACGCGGCGCTGGAGATGTACGAGGAAATCTCGGCCATGCGGGCCGAGGCGGCCGCGCGCGGCATTGCAACCGTGATCTGGTCTTACCCGCGCGGCGAAGCCGTGACGAAAGACGGCGAAACCGCGATCGATGTTTGCGCCTATGGCGCGCAGATTGCCGCCCTGCTGGGCGCGCATATCATCAAGATCAAGCTCAGCACCGATCATCTGATGCTGCCCGAGGCGAGGACGGTCTATGAGGCGCAGAAGATCGATGTGGCGACCCAGGCGGCACGCGTGCGTCACTGCATGGAGGCCAGCTTTGCCGGCAGGCGGATCGTCGTGTTCTCGGGCGGGGCGATCAAGGGCGAAGACGGCGTCTATGACGATGCCCGCGCAATCCGCGACGGCGGCGGCCACGGATCGATTATCGGGCGCAACAGCTTCCAGCGCAGTCGCCCCGAGGCTTTGGCGATGCTGACCAAGCTGGTGGAGATCTACAAGGGCCGCGCCTGACCGGACAAGGGCCCGTTTGGGGGCCCTGTTTCGGACAGGCCGCTGACGATTGAGAATTCACAACGCCCTGACCTTGTGACATAATTGCGCAGGACCGCCTCCGATGAACGAGGGGCGGCAGCATCGGGGCAAGACAATGGGCACGCAAAGACCGGCCTTGGGCGCGGCCGTGTATTTCATGATCATCTTCACGCTGGGGTCATACTTTACCTTTGCTGCCGTGCAGGGGGACTATGGCGTGTTCCGCCGGGTTCAGATCGATGCCGAAGCCGAAGTGCTTGGCGCAGAGCGGGACAAGCTGGCGCTGGAACTGAAACTCCTGACAAACAAGACGCGCCGCCTGTCCGACGATTTTCTCGACATCGATCTGTTGGACGAGCAGGCGCGCGAAGTGCTGGGCCTGATCCGCGCCGACGAAATCGTGATCCGCTGACAGGGTGCTGTGAACGTACCGGTCACAGGGGCTGCCTGACCGGACTGCGGGGAAGACGCGCGCCTGCGCGCGCCTTGAGCATCCCGGCAGGGGCCATCGCCCCTGACACAGCGCTGCGCCGGGATCAGGACCGGCCGGGGGCCTAAGCCCCCGGCCAGCGCCCGACCCGCCCCCTGGCGGGCGCTTCGCCCCCGCCGGGTCGGGCGCTGGCCTCTGTGTCTCCCGGACCTGCCGGTCTACAGGGCACAGTCCCGCGCGGGCGGGGAAACGCGGGTCGCGTTTCCTGGTCCC
>JADCDI010000027.1 GCA_020251025.1 Rhodobacter sp.
GAGCCCCGGCGCTTGAGCGCTTCGTTATAAGCCGGCCAGTTCCTGGTTCTGTAGGTCGGGGGTGTGTGTCTGCTCATGCAGACCAGCTACCACACTGGATTCACCAGATGAATCCCTCACGGGATTTGTGCAACAGAGCCCCAGAAAGGTATCAATCAGCCGGTTGTACCTGACAATCGCAAGAAGGGCCTGTTCGTCGTCCAACGCGTAGGCACGGATCAACTCGGGTGTTGCATCGGGGATTGCTGTTCTTACGAGATCAGCGCGAGGAACGATCCGGTTGATCCTGACCAGACGGAACCGGTACGCAGATCGGCCCGCGCCTTCGATGATCCATTCCATTCCTGGCGGCTGAGTTGCCAGAATTCCGGGTGGAAGGGCGGATCGGAACCGGACCGAATAGATCACGTCACCCAGATTCTTCGGCAGTTCGATCCCAAGTGCGGCAGCACTTACCGTCAGATCGCCGCGCCCGAATTCGAATGCTGTCGCGCCGGCCTTGTAGTTGTCGGAAAAAATCTTACCGATAAGCGCCTGGTAGCGGTTTCCCTTAACCATTTACGACCCGCATCGCATGATGCGCCGCCTCGATCTCTGCCTGTTTTCGCTTTTTCGCCCCGCTCTTGCGGTCTCTGCCGGTCTTCGGCCGGTCAGTACCGAAGTGCCGGGAAGCACTGCTGACGTCCATGTCCAACAGAGCGGGGTCGCCGGTCGGAAGCTTCGTGGCAGGGCGTGTCGGTTCAACGCCCAAGGCAGCAATTACCTGCCCGGCAACTGCTCGGGCAAGTGGTGGAGGCACTGCATTCCCGATTTGCCGGGCACCATGCCACTTTGTGACATTGAAGCGGAACCAGTCGGGGAAACCATGCAGTCGCGCCATCTCGCGCACTGTGACGCAACGATTGAAATGGTAATGAATGGGCCTGGGGCTGGTGAATGCACCGCGGGAACCGTCGGTACCGGCGCGCAAAGTGTTGGACACTCCATCTGCGGGCAGCTTGAAGAAGCGGCTGACAGGCTCCACGCCACCTTCCCGTGTTTCGCTAAAGCGTTGCCGCGAAACAGGGGTATGATCGGTTCGGGCGCTTGCTGTCAAAATCATAGGGTCCCAGACACGCGGATGCCCGAAATGCCATGCATGGGGTTCCATACACCGCAATTCGGCTGCGTAGGGCGACGGGAAACCAAGTTCACTTACCCGTACCGCATCACCGCTCAACAACGACGGAAAGGTTTCCGCATCGGGCAAATCGCCAATAGCATCGGCACATGTCGGGCCGGTCGGAAGCCCCCCGATGTCGTGCCTGCCCGGTATCGAAGTCTTGAGAGAAGGATATTCCGGCAGCGCATTTCCCTTCCTTGCGCCGAAAAGGATCAGCCTCTCGCGGGACTGGGGTGTGCCAAAATTCGCTGCGTTCAACACGCGCCACGGCAGCCGCACATCGTATCCGCTCGCGTCGAATGCCGCGACCAGTTCCTGCAGCAACTGCCGGTGCTTGCCCACCGTCAGCCCTTTGACATTCTCGAATACAAACGTGCGGGCATCAAGTTCGGCAACGATACGGACAAAGTCCAGGACAAGGCTGTTGCGGGGATCGTCAAACACCCGCTGGCCGATGAGCGAGAAGCCTTGGCAGGGCGCACCCCCAAATACGCAATCAACGGGCCGATTGCCGATTCCGGCAGCTATTCGGATTTCTGCGCCGGTCAGCCGTTCGACTGAACGCGGAATGACGGCCGAAGTGGGAAAATTGAACTTATGGACAGCACAGTGAACCGGATCGACTTCGACAGCGGCGGCAATATCGAAGCCTGCCTGCTCGAACCCAAGGCTGAGTCCGCCTGCTCCGGCAAACAGGTCGATACCGATCGGGCGCATTGCGGGTCCTCGGCTCATTTCGAATCACCTTGACACTATGCGAGTTGGAACGGGTTGTTGATCAGATTTTGGTCCGGCGGTGCAGCGTGCGGTCCGCGAAGGCATCGGGCGGGTTTGGTACGGAGAGGATCGGTTGCAGTGATGAATTCTGGCAGCTTGCAAGAAAGAATTCCGGAAACCCATCAGATGTCACCCATGCACCAAGACCCGGCACCCGCGCCTTCAGGCCACCATCGCCAGCCCAGGCGTCAGCCAGGGGCGCAGCAGGGCCATGGGGTGGCTGCGCAGGGTCAGGCGCATCGAGACGTAATCTTCCACCACCTTTTCGCCTTCGGTCATCTCGCGGAACACCACGGCAGGCTCCACGATGCCCTCGCCGTCGATATCGCCCGCAAACAGCGGCAGCGGGCGGTCGCCGGTCAGCGCGCGCGCGGCCCACAGCGCGTCGCGGCGGCCCAGACCAAGGGCCGCAAAGCAATCGGCTTCGGCCAGGCGGGTGACGGTGGCGGGGCCAACCCCGGCCCGCCGCCACACGTCCTGCACCGCCCGATAGCCGTTGCCGCGCGCCGCCACGACCCACATCCCTTCCTCTTCGGACAGGCCCCGGACCTGCCGCAAGCCCAGCCGCAGCGCCAGGCTGCCATCCGCAGCCTTTTCCATCCGGTTGTCCCAGGTGCTGGCGTTGATGCAGGGGGGCAGCACCCGCACGCCATGTTCGCGCGCATCGCGCACGATCTGCGCCGGGGCATAAAAGCCCATCGGCTGGCTGTTGAGCAGCGCACAGGCAAAGATGCCCGGATGGTGTTTCTTGATCCAGGCCGAGGCATAGACCAGATAGGCGAAACTCGCCGCATGACTTTCGGGAAAGCCGTAGCTGCCGAACCCTTCGATCTGCGAAAAGCAGCGGGCCGAAAAATCCCCGTCATAGCCGTTGGCGCGCATGCCCTGCAGAAAGCGGTCCTTCAGTTCGGCCACATTGCCATGTTTCTTGAACGTGGCCAGCGCGCGGCGCAGCCGGTCCGCCTCCAGCGGGGTAAAGCCTGCGCCGATGATGGCGATCTGCATCGCCTGTTCCTGAAACAGCGGCACGCCCAGCGTCTTGCCCAGCACGCGGCCCAGGTCATCGGAGGGAAAGCTGACCTGTTCCTGCCCGTTGCGGCGGCGCAGATAGGGGTGCACCATGTCGCCCTGGATCGGGCCGGGGCGGATGATCGCCACCTGGATGACCAGATCATAAAAGCGGCGCGGCCGCATCCGGGGCAGAAAGTTCATCTGCGCCCGGCTTTCCACCTGGAACACGCCCAGGCTGTCGGCCCGGCACAGCATCTCATAGGTGGCGGCGTCTTCGGGCGGCAGGGTGGCCAGGGTATAGCGCGTCTGATGATGCTGCGCGATCAGATCGAACCCCTTGCGGATGCACGACAGCATGCCCAGCGCCAGGATATCCACCTTCAGGATGCCCAGCGCATCGATGTCGTCCTTGTCCCAGCAGATGACCGTGCGATCCTCCATCGCGGCATTCTCGATCGGCACCAGCTCGTCCAGCCGCCCCTCGGTGATGATGAAGCCGCCGACATGCTGCGACAGGTGGCGGGGAAAGCCCTGGATTTCGTCGATCAGCTCCATCGTCTGCACCAGGCGGCGGTCGGCCGGATCCAGCCCGATTTCGCGCAGGCGGGTTTCGGTGATGGCCCCCGGCCCGCCCCAGCCCCAGATCTGGCTGGACATGGCCGACAGCGTATCTTCGGTCAGGCCCATGGCGCGGCCCACCTCGCGCACCGCGCGCTTGCCGCGATAATGGATCACCGTGGCGCACAGCCCGGCCCGGTCGCGCCCGTAGCGGTCATAGATGTGCTGGATCACCTCTTCGCGCCGCTCATGCTCGAAATCGACGTCGATGTCGGGCGGCTCGTCCCGCGCCTCGCTGACGAAGCGTTCAAAGACCATCGTGCCGATCTCGGGCGAAACGGCGGTGACGCCCAGCGCATAGCAGACCACCGAATTGGCCGCCGATCCGCGCCCCTGGCACAGGATGCCGCGCGACCGGGCGAACAGCACGATGTCGTGCACGGTCAGGAAATAGGGCTCATAGCGCAGCTTGCCGATCAGGGCCAGCTCATGCGTCATCTGGGCGCGGACCTTGTCCGTGGCACCGGCCGGATAGCGCCGGTCAAGCCCCGCCCAGGCCAGCCGTGCCAGCCGCTGCGCCGCCGTTTCGCCGTCTTTCGTTTCCGACGGGTAGTCATGGCGCAGCTCGTCCAGCGTGAAGGTCACCTGCGCGGCAATGTCCCCGCTGCGGTGCACCGCCGCCTCGTGCCCGGCGAAAAGGCGCAGCATTTCGGCCCCGGAGCGCAGGCGGGTTTCGGCATTGGCCAGCGCGCGGCGGCCCAGCGCATCGACCCGGCAGCCCAGGCGGATCGCCGTCAGCACATCGGCCAGCCGCCGCCGCGCGCCGTGGTGCATCATCGGCAGGGCCGAGGCGACGGTGGCAATGCCCAGCCGGTCCGCCAGCCGCGCCAGCCGGTCGAAGCGCGCCCGGTCCTGCCCGTCATAGCGCGGGGCCATCAGCAGCCAGACCTGCCCCGGAAAGCGGGTTATCAAACGTTGCGCCAGCGCCATCCAGTCGCCTGCCGCCCGGTCGCGCGCCACAGGATGCAGCAGCATTTCCTGCCCTTCGCCCCAATGGAACAGGTCTTCGGCGAACAGCGCGCACTCGCCCTTTTGTGTGCGCCTGCGCCCGTCGGTCAGCAACCGGCAAAGCCGCCCCCAGGCCGCCCGGTCGCGCGGCAGCAGCGTCACCGTCAGCCCGTCGCGCGTCACGATCCGGGCTGCGGGGATCAGGCGCGGGGCCGACCCGTCGCGCCGGGCAATCTCGCGCGCCTCGACATGGGCGCGCACGATGCCCGCCACGCTGTTGTCATCGGCAATCGCCAGCGCGGGCAGGCCCAGGTCCGCCGCACGCCGCATCATCTCCTCGGGGTGGGACGCCCCGGTCAGGAAGGTGAAGTTGGAGGTGACGGAAAGCTCGGCGAACGGCATGGGCAGAACCTGAACGAAACAGGAACAATCTGGCACGATTCGTTGGCCGGGGCCAGTGCCGGTCTGGCCCGCGCCGGGGTTTCAGCGCAGCTTTTGCAGCACGCCCAGGCTGGCATAGCCATCGGGCACCGCACCGATGGACCGCTGAAAGGCGCGCACGGCGGCGATGGTGTTGGGGCCGATCTTGCCGTCGGCCACGCCGGGGTCAAACCCGGCGGCGGCCAGCCGCCGCTGCAGTTCCACCCGTTCATCAAGGCTCAGCACCCGGTCCTGCCGGGGCCAGGCGGCGCGGATCGGCGGGGCACCCGCAATCCGGTCGGCCAGATGACCCACGCCGATCACATAGGCATCGGCGGCGTTGTACCGCTCGATCACGCCAAAATTGGCAAAGACCAGAAAGGCCGCCCCCCGCGCGCCCGCAGGCAGCAGGACCGAAGCCGGACCATGATCGGGCAGCGCGCCGCCTTCCGCCGTGCGGACCCCCAGCGCCTGCCAGCGGGCGACCGGCTTTTTCACCCGTTCCCCGGTATCGCCATAATCGAACCCGGGCGGCAGCGTCACCTCGACCCCCCAGGGCCTGCCGGTCTGCCATCCGGCATTGGCCAGGTAGGCGGCGGTCGAGGCCAGCGCATCGGCGGGATCATCCGACCAGATGTCGCGCCGCCCGTCGCCGGTGAAATCAACCGCATGGGCCAGATAGGAGGTGGGGATGAACTGCGTGTGGCCCATGGCCCCGGCCCAGCTTCCGGTCATCGCGGCGGCATCGACATCGCCGTTTTGCAGGATGGTCAGCGCCGCCAGAAGCTGCCCCTCGAAAAAGGCCCCCCGCCGGCCGTCAAAGGCCAGCGTGGCCAGCGTGCCGATCAGGGGATAGGTGCCGCGATAGGTGCCATAGGCGCTTTCCAGCCCCCAGACCGCCACCACCACTTGCTTGTCCACGCCATAGGTCGCTTCGATCCGTTCCAGCAGCGCCAGATTGTCTTGCAGTGCCGCCTGACCCTTCGCCACCCGTTCGTCCGACACGGCGCTGTCCAGATAGTCCCAGATTGCCTTGGTGAATTCGCTCTGGTTCCGGTCTTTTTCCACAACGGCGGGGTCGAAACGCGCATCCCGGAAGGCATCGTCAAAGGTCTGCCCCGTGATCCCCGCCGCCAGTGCGCGGACGCGGAAGCCCGCCACCCAGGCGGCAAAGCCTGCTTCGGTTCCCGTTTCCATCCAGCTTTCCCCTTGCGCAGACGGTACGCCGGTTTCGGTGGCCGCCGAAGGTGTTGCAAAGGCTGCGCTGACCATACCCAGCGCTGCCAGAAGTCGCCGTCCGATCAGCATGCCCTGCCGCCGTCCCTGTCCTGCCAGTCAGAAGGATAACGTGACCTCCAACCGGCAGAATGCAAGCCATCCGGTCGCAGCAGGACAAAGACCCTCTTCATTTTCTGTTCACAAGTATCCTCGGGGGGTGTGGGGGGCAGACAGCCCCCCACCCGTGTCACTTGCGCCGGCGCAAAACCTTGCGCGCCAGCTTGGCGTCGCGCGCGGCGGCCTTGCCCGGCTTGCGCGGCGCAGAACGCCCGCGCTTTGCAGGGGCCACCGCCGAAGCCGCCCGGCCCTCGATTTCCAGAAGGTCAAACACCAGCCCGCCGGTTGTCGGCTCGGCTTCGGCCAGGCGGACCGTCACCTTCTGCCCCACACCGATGGTCATGCCGCTGTCCGCGCCCATCAGGGTCTGGGCCTGCGGGTCGAAATGAAAGAACTCGCGCCCGATGGACCGGATCGGGATCAGACCGTCGGCCCCGGTTTCATCCAGCTTCACAAACAGGCCAAAGCGCTGCACGCCCGAGATGCGGCCCGAAAACCCGGCCCCGATCCGGTCCGACAGATAGGCGGCAAGATAGCGGTCGGCGGTGTCGCGTTCCGCCGCCATGCTGCGCCGTTCTGCGTCCGAAATCAGCCTGGCGGTGTCTTCCAGCGCGTCGATGTCCTGCGCGGACAGCCCGTCATCGCCCCAGCCATGCGCCGCGATCAGCGCACGGTGCACGATCAGGTCCGAATAGCGCCGTATGGGCGAGGTGAAATGCGCGTAAGACTGCAGCGCCAGCCCGAAATGGCCGAAGTTCGACGGATTGTAATAGGCCTGCGTCATCGACCGAAGCGTTGTGATGTTCATCAGCTCGTCAAATTCCGTGCCTTCGGCCTGCGCCAGCAGCCGGTTCAGGTGGCCGGTCTTCAGCACCTGCCCCTTGGCCAGCACAAAGCCCGAAGCTTCGGCCACCTCGCGCAGCGCATCCAGCTTTTCCGGGCTTGGTTCCTCATGCACCCGGAACAGCAGCGGGCGGCGCAGGCGCACCAGTTCCTCGGCGGCGGCGACATTGGCCAGAATCATGAATTCTTCGATCAGCCTGTGCGCTTCCAGCCGCTCGCGGAAGGCAACTGATACGACCTTGCCATCCTCATTGAGCACGATCTTGCGTTCGGGCAGATCAAGGTCCAGCGGCTGGCGCAGCGCCCGTGCCCTGGCCACAGCGGCATAGGCCGCGTAAAGCGGGGCAATGACACGCTCCACCAGGGGGCCGCATCTGTCATTGGGGGTGCCATCGGCGGCATCCTGCACTTCGCCGTAGTGCAGGGTTGCCGCAGACCGCATCAGGCCGCGCACAAAGCGGTGGCTGATCTTGTGTCCGTCCGCGTCCAGCCTGATGCGGACCGCAAGGCAGGGACGCACCACGCCTTCGTGCAAGGAACACAGATCCCCCGACAGACGGTCGGGAAGCATCGGCACCACCCGGTCGGGAAAATAGGTGGAATTGCCGCGCCTGCGCGCCTCACGGTCCAGCGCCGATCCGGGACGCACGTAATGCGCCACATCGGCAATCGCGACCCAAAGGATGTGCCCGCCCGGATTGGCGGCATCGCTGTCCGCCTCGGCAAAGACGGCATCATCGTGGTCGCGCGCGTCGGAGGGGTCAATGGTGACCAGCGGCAGGTCGCGCAGGTCTTCGCGCCCCCTGATCGTGGCGGGCCTTGCCGCATCGGCTTCGGCCAGGGCGGCATCGGGGAAATGGTCGGGGATACCGTGCTGGTGAATGGCGATCAGCGACACGGCCCCGGGCGCAGACGCATCACCCAGCCGGGAAACGATGCGCGCCTGCGGCAGGCCCAGGCGCCTTGGCCCGGTCTGTTCGGCTTCGACCAACTCGCCATCGCGGGCGCCTTGGGTGAATTCGCGCGCCACGCGCCATTCCTTGCCGGCACCCTTGTCGATGGGCAGGATGCGCCCGCCTTCGGCATCCTTGCGGAAAATGCCCAGCACCTTCAGCGGGTTCGATCCGATCTTCCGGATCAGCCGCGCCACATACTGATAGGCCTCCCCCTCAACCCCGGTCAGACGCGCCAGAATGCGGTCGCCCTCGGCCACCGGGGCATCCGGCTTGCCGGGCAGGAACAGGATGCGCGGCTCTGCCCCGGGTCCCTGCCATTCGGCAGGGCGCGCGAACTGGTCGCCCTGGCGGTCGGGCGGCAGGATGGTCAGGATGCTGACGGGGGGCAGCTTGTTGGCGCCATGCCAGGTGCGGCCGCGTTTTTCCAGCGCCCCATCCTGTGCCAGCTCTTTCAGCAGGCGCTTCAATTCGACCCGCCCGGCATCCTTGATGCCGAAGGCCTTCGCGATGTCGCGCCTGGCCGTCAGGGCCGGGTTATCGGCGATCCATTGCAGGATCTGCTCTTTCGACGGGATTTGGGTCATGGTCTTGGGTTAGCACGATGCCGGGCCATCGTCACGGGGTTACCCAAAGCACCGACGGATCGTCGCGGCCCGGTGCTCCGGCCCGGTGCCCCGGCCCGGCACGCCACGCGGTGCATGACGGTTGCACCGTTCAGGGGCGGTCCCGCTCTGGCAGGCCGCCGCGCGGCTTCCCGCCGGGTCAGAAGGGGCAAGGTGCCGAAAACGTAACGCTCTTGCCGCTTTCGATATCCCGAAACCGCAGGCTTTCCGCGTGCAGCATCAGCCGGGGAAAATCGCGGGCCGCCCCGGTGGCATAGAGAGGATCACCCAGGATCGGGTGACCGATTTCCGCCATATGCACGCGCAGCTGATGGCTGCGCCCGGTCAGCGGCATCAACCGCACCCGGCTTTCATCCTTCTGCGCCCGGATCACCCGCCAGTCGGTCACGGCAGGCCGCCCGGTGTCGTGGTTCACGTGCTGGCGCGGCCTGTTTGGCCAATCGACCGACAGGGGCAGATCGACACGACCTTGCTTTGGCTCCAGCCTTCCCCGGACGCGGGCCAGATAGACCTTGCGCACCTGGCGCGTCTCGAACTGCTGTCCCAGCTTCGCCTGCGCCGCCCGGGTCAGGGCAAAGACCATGACGCCCGAGGTGTCAAGGTCAAGGCGATGCACAAGCAGCACCTCCGGAAATACCCCCCGCAGCCGCCCGATCAGGCAATCGGCACGATCATCGCCCCGCCCCGGCACGGACAGCAACCCGGCAGGCTTGTCCACCACGACGATCTGCGAATCGTGGTGGATCAGCCGCAGCGGCGTGTCGGGGGGCGCATAAACAAATCCGCTCATGCCCCGGGGCATAGCGAAGCAACGGCGCGCGTCAACCCGCCGGCAGGCCAGGATACCCGAAACAAGGGCAGAGGCGATGCCCCGTCCCGAACATCGGGGCATTGGGCGCACTGTCGCAACGCCCCGGCTGCGCGCAGGAAGCGGGCAAGGTCACGCGCGGCACGGGTTACGGATGTCTGGCCTGTTCTCAGCCGGTATCAGCGGGGCGGCGGATCAAGGCGGCCGCTTCGCGCAGCAGCGGGCGCAATCCGGTGCCACCGGCGTCGATCATTTCAAACAATTGCCGCCGCATGCGCGGTTCCCAAAAGGCGTTGATATGGGCGGCAACCCCTTCGACACCTTCGTCATGCGGTTTTGATTCGAAGAAAATGGCAATCTGGTTTGCCATGTGCGCCAGCTTTTCATGCGACATGGGTCGACTCCCGGGAAAGGATGCGATCAGGGCGGGTAAACACCTCGAACCGGTCGCTGCGCGCCAGGGCGATCAGCGTGATGCCCGCCGCCTCTGCCAGGTCCACGGCATGGGCCGTGGGGGCGGACACGGCAACCAGCACCGGCACCCCCATCACGGCACATTTCTGCACCATGTCGATGGACACCCGGCTGGTCAGCACAACCACACCGCCAGACAGCGTCATCCCGATGGTCGCCCCGGCAAGCTTGTCCAGCGCATTGTGGCGACCGACATCCTCGCGCGAGACCACGATGCCCTGCGCCGGGGTCCAGAAGGCCGCGGCATGGACGGCCCGCGTCGCATCGTGAAGGGGCTGCTGGGCAGGCAGCGCGCCAACGGCGGCAAAGATCTGCGCGGGCGTCAGCCGCAGCGCCGATGCGCCGACCGGCGGCAGCCGCCGGACGGCTTCTTCAAGCGAGTCGATGCCACACAGACCGCACCCCACGGGACCGGCCATCGTCCGGCGGCGCGCGGCAAGGCGACCCCCGGCCTCGGGATGAAGCCATATCTGCAGATCGATCCCAAGATCGGTCCCGACCACGGTGATTTCGGCAATCTCGTGCGGGGCTGCGATCCCCTCGGTCAGGGTGAATCCGCGTGCGAAATCCTCCAGCGCGGCAGGTGTTGCCATCATCACCGCCTGGGTGGTGCCGTTGTAGCTGAGCGCCACCGCCGTTTCCTCGGGCAGCACCCGGACGCCCGGCTCGAACGTTCCGGCCTGATAGGCCAGACGTGTCAGGGGGCGCTTGGTCTGCATCATTCTGCCGCGGGCAGGATGCGGCGCGACCGTTCTGCCTGTTCGGCATAGTCCACCTGCCATTCGGAAGGTCCGTTCGACGGGGCGACCTGCACCGCCGTCACCTTGTATTCCGGGCAGTTGGTCGCCCAGTCGGAATAATCCGTGGTAACGACATTGGCCTGCGTTTCGGGGTGGTGGAAGGTGGTGTAGACAACGCCGGGCGATACGCGGTCGGTGATCCTGGCGCGCAGCGTCGTCTCGCCCGACCGGCTGGCCAGACGCACCCACTGCCCGTCGGCAATGCCGCGCACCTCGGCATCGTGGGGATGCACTTCCAGCAGGTCTTCGGGATGCCACACGACGTTGGCCGTGCGCCGCGTCTGTGCGCCGACGTTATACTGGCTCAGGATGCGGCCCGTCGTCAGCAAAAGGGGAAAGCGGGGGCCGGTCTTTTCATCGGTCGCCACATATTCGGTGCGGATGAACTTGCCGCGCCCGCGCACAAAGCCGTCGACATGCATCAGCGGCGTGCCTTCGGGTGCCTTTTCGTTGCAGGGCCATTGCACCGACCCCATCGTTTCCAGCTTTTCATAACTGACACCGGCAAAGCTGGGCGTGGTCAGGGCGATCTCGTCCATGATCTGGCCGGGATGGGTGTAAGTCCAGCCTGCGCCCATCGCATTGGCCAGAAGCTGCGTCACCTCCCAGTCGGCATAGCCGTTGCGCGGGGCCATGACCTTGCGCACGCGGTTGATGCGGCGTTCGGCATTGGTAAAGGTGCCGTCCTTTTCCAGAAAGGTCGATCCGGGCAGGAAGACATGCGCGTAATTCGCCGTCTCGTTCAGGAACAGGTCATGGACAATGACGCAGTCCATGGCGGCCAGACCTGCGGCCACATGCCGGGTGTCGGGGTCGGATTGCAGGATGTCCTCGCCCTGGCAATAAAGGCCCTTGAAGGTGCCTTCAACGGCGGCGTCCAGCATGTTGGGAATGCGCAGGCCCGGCTCGTTGTCGATCCTGACACCCCAGAGGCTTTCGAAAATGTCGCGCACGGCATCGTTGGACACGTGCCGGTAGCCCGGCAGTTCGTGCGGGAAGGATCCCATGTCGCAAGACCCCTGCACGTTGTTCTGGCCGCGCAGAGGGTTCACGCCAACGCCGGGCCGCCCGATATTGCCGGTCAGCATGGCAAGGTTGGCAATCGCAATGACCGTGGTGGACCCCTGGCTGTGTTCCGTCACACCCAGACCATAGTAGATGGCCCCGTTGCCGCCCCTGGCATAAAGCCGTGCCGCTTCGCGCAGGTCCTTTGCCGGAACGCCCGTCAGCAGTTCCGTCGCCTCGGGCGAATGGTTCGGGGCGGCGACGAATTCGGCGTAATCGGTGAATTCGTCCCAGTCGCAGCGGGTGCGGATGAAATCTTCGTCAAACAGCCCTTCGGTGACGATCACATGCGCCATGGCGGTTACAACCGCAACATTGGTGCCGGGCCGCAGCGGCAGGTGGTGGGCCGCCTTAATATGCGGCGATTTCACCAGATCGATCCGGCGCGGGTCGATGACGATCAGCTTCGCGCCCTTGCGCAGCCGCTTTTTCAGGCGGCTGGCGAACACGGGATGCCCGTCGGTCGGGTTCGCGCCGATCACGATCACCACATCGGTCTGTTCCACCGAATCGAAATCCTGCGTGCCCGCACTGGTGCCGAAAGTCTGGCCCAGGCCATAGCCGGTGGGCGAATGGCAGACGCGGGCGCAGGTATCGGTGTTGTTGTTGCGGAAGACGGCGCGCGCCAGTTTCTGGACCAGATAGGCCTCTTCATTCGTGCAGCGCGACGAGGTGATGACCCCGACCGAGTGCCGCCCGTATTTTTCCTGGATGCCCTTCATGCGGCCGGCGGCAAACCCCAGGGCCTCGTCCCAGGACACTTCGCGCCACGGATCGTTGATGCTTTCGCGGATCAGCGGGTTCAGGATGCGGTCCTTGTGGCTGGCATAGCCATAGGCGAAGCGGCCCTTGACGCAGGAATGGCCCCGGTTGGCCTTGCCATGCTTGTAGGGCGTCATCCGCACCAGCTCGTCGCCGCGCAGTTCCGCCTTGAACGAACAGCCGACCCCGCAATAGGCGCAGGTGGTGATGACCGACCGTTCCGGCGTGCCGATGTCGATGATCGACTTTTCCTGCAGCGTGGCGGTCGGACAGGCCTGAACGCAGGCCCCGCAGGACACACAATCGGATGTCAGCGCCGTGTCGGTCTTGGCCCCGAACGACACCCGGCTGTCCCATCCGCGCCCTTGAATCGTCAGTGCGAAGGTGCCCTGCACCTCTTCACAGGCGCGCACGCAGCGCGAGCAGACGATGCATTTGGCGGGGTCATAGGTGAAATAGGGGTTGCTGTCGTCTTTCGGCATCCACTGCGGATTGGCCTGACCGGAATTGTCCTTGGCGCGGAAATGGGTATCAACCGCCTCATAGCGCACATCGCGCAGGCCCACGGCCCCCGCCATATCCTGCAATTCGCAATCGCCGTTCGCCGAACAGGTCAGGCAATCCAGCGGGTGGTCGCTGATGTAAAGTTCCATCACCCCGCGCCGCAGGGTCTTCAGCCTGGCGGTCTGGGTCCGCACCTTCATGCCGGCGGCGACGGGGGTGGTGCAGGAGGCGGGCGTACCGGCCCGCCCCTCGATCTCAACCAGACACAGGCGGCAGGACCCGAAGGCGTCGATGGAATCGGTGGCGCAAAGTTTCGGCACCGATATGCCTGCCTCGGCGGCGGCGCGCATGATGCTGGTGCCTTCCGGCACGGTCACATCAAAACCGTCCACAGTCAGCGTGACCATTACCTTCGACTTCGCGGCAGGGGTTCCGAAGTCACGGTCCGGGATGATGAAGTCCTTCATTCGGCGGCCTCTTTGGCGGATCTGTGGAAGTCATCAGGAAAATGGGTCAGTGCCGACATCACCGGGTAGGGCGTAAACCCGCCCAGCGCGCAAAGCGAGCCTGCCTTCATCGTCTCGCACAGGTCGGTCAGCAGCGGAATCGCCGCCGCATCGCCCCGCGCGATCCGGTCAACCGTTTCCACCCCGCGCACCGCGCCGATGCGGCAGGGGGTGCATTTGCCGCAGCTTTCGATGGCGCAGAATTCCATCGCAAAGCGGGCCTGTGCCAGCATGTCGGCACTGTCATCGAAAACGACGATCCCGGCATGGCCGATCAGACCGCCTTTCTGGGCGTATTCCTCGTATCCAAAGGGGGTGTCGAACAGCGCGCGCGGAAAATAGGCCCCCAGCGGCCCGCCGACCTGCACGGCCTTGACCGGCCGGCCGGTGGCCGTGCCACCCGCCAGATCATCCACAATCGCACCCAGCGACATTCCGAAAGCCGTCTCGAACAGCCCGCCCCGCCTGACGTTTCCGGCAATCTGCAACGGGATCGTTCCGCGCGACCGGCCCAGCCCGAAATCACGGTAGAACGATGCCCCGCGTTCAAGGATCACCGGCACCGTCGCCAGCGAGATTACGTTGTTCACCACGGTCGGCTTGCCCATGAAGCCTTCCAGCGCGGGCAGCGGCGGCTTGGCCCGCACCACGCCGCGCTTGCCTTCAAGAGAGTTGAGAAGCGCCGTTTCCTCGCCGCAGACATAGGCTCCCGCGCCGATGCGCAGTTCGATGTCGAAGGCAGGCCCAAGGCCCAGCACGCTGGCCCCCAGCAAGCCGAAAGCGCGCGCCAGCCGGATTGCTTCCGCCAGCACGGCATTGGCATCGGGGTATTCCGACCGGGAATAGATGAACCCCTTGTCCGCCCCGACGCCCAGCCCCGCAATCACCATGCCTTCGATCAGCGTGAAGGGATCGCCTTCCATGATCATGCGGTCGGCGAAGGTGCCGCTGTCGCCTTCGTCGGCATTGCAGACGATGTATTTGCGGTCTGCCGTGGCACCCGCCACCGTCTTCCACTTGATCCCGGTGGGAAAGCCCGCCCCGCCCCGTCCGCGCAGGCCCGAATCGGTGACTTCGGCAACGATGGCGTCCGGCGTCATCCCCAGCGCGCGGCGCAGGCCCGCCAGACCGCCATGCGCCTGAAAGTCATCCAGGGAAAGCGGGTCGATCACGCCGCAGCGCGCAAAGGTAAGGCGCGTCTGCGCCTTCATCCAGGGCAGGTCTTCGGTGGGCCCCAGCGCCTTGGCATGGCTGCCAAAGCCCGCATCGAAAAGCCCCGCCACATCGCCCGGTCCGACCGGCCCGAAGGCGATGCGGCCCGCTTCGCTGTCCACCTCCAGCAGCGGCTCCAGCCAGACCATGCCGCGCGACCCGTTGCGGACCACGGTCACCTCAAGGCCGCGCCGCAGCGCCTCGGCCCTGACGGCCGCAACAACCTCTTCCGCGCCAAGCGCCTTGGCCGCCGAATCGCGGGGGACGTAAATCCTCACGGCCGCACCTCTGCGATCAGCGCATCAAGGCGCGCCTCGTCCACGCGGCCCAGGACGCGCCCGTCAACAAGGGCCGCCGGTGCGCAGGCGCAAAGACCAAGGCAGAACACCGGTTCCAGCGTCACGCTGCCATCCGGCGTGGTCTGGTGCCAGCCGATGCCCAGCGCATCCCTGGCATGGGCGGCGACACGGTCTGCGCCCATGGCCTGACAGGCCTCGGCCCGGCACAGCTTCAAGATATGGCGGCCCGCCGGTTCTTCGCGGAAATCGTGGTAAAAGCTGATCACGCCGTGAACTTCGGCCCGGCTGACATTCAGATGCTGCGCGATCAGGGGCAGTGCGTCCCCGGGAATGTACCCGAAGGCTGCCTGCACCGCATGCAGCACCGGAATGAGCGGCCCCTCCAGGCCATCATGCGCGCGCAGGATTTCCCCGATCTGCTCGGCACTGTCTGCGATGCCCGGCATCATCATGGCCCTCCGCATGGCGTGGGTGCATGTCTATCCCGGTCGATAGGCAAATCAATATTGATTACTCGTTGAATGATAGACTTTATCTATCGAACCAGTCGTCCCGCCTCGGCAAGAAGGGCAGAAAGCACGGGGGTCAGCGGATCGCGCCGGGCCGTAACCAGCCCCACCAGGTGCTCGGCCTCCGGCGCGACGATGGGCACGGCGACCAGACCGCCCGCCAGCGCCATTCCGGCAAGTTTCGTGGGCACCACGCTGGCCCATCGCCCCGTCATGACATGGGCGATCAGCGCAATCGTGGAATTCGATTCCACCTGCGGGACCACGGATGCCCCGGTTTCCGCCAGATGCTGGTTCACGATGCGCCGGTTCTGCATGTCGGCGGTCAGCAGGCACAGGGGCTGTTCGGCCACCTCGGCCCAGGTGACCTGGTCCCGCCCGGCAAGCGGCGTGCCGGGCGCGCACAGCAGGCGATAAAACTCGGTATAAAGGGGCACCTGCGCCACGCGCCCCAGCGGTTCATTGTCCAGATAGGTGATGCCGGCATCCAGCTCCAGGCTTTCGATCTCTGCCAGAATCTCTTCCGACGTGCGCGACAGGATCGAGACCCGCACATTCGGATTGCGCAGAAGGAAGGGGGCGGTCAGCTCTGCCACCATGGGAAGCGCGGTCGGGATGACACCGATCCGGACATTCCCGGACAGGCCGGACCGGACGACCTTCATTTCGGCCCGCAGCGCCCGCATGTCGCCGACAATGCGCCGCGCCCAGTCCAGAACCCGCACACCTTCGGGGGTCAGCCCCTGAAACCGGGACCCGCGGAACACAAGCTGCACGCCAAGCTGGTCTTCCAATTGCCGGATGGCGGAACTCAGCGTCGGCTGGGTCACGCCGCAGACATCGGCGGCGCGGCCGAAATGCCGCTCGTTGGCCAGGGCGATGAACATTTCCAGCTTGTCGATCATGCCCCGTCATTGCACCAAAGCCGCCTGCGGGCAATGATTGCGGCAGAACCGGCTTGTTGATGCCGCCATGCTGCCCTAAGTCGGGGAACATGAGACGCTTCATCCCCTTTCTGAAGAAACATCCGCTTGTCGCCGTGATCCGGCTGCAGGGGGTCATCGCATCCGGCGGGCGTGCCGGCATCGGCCTGAACGATGCGGCGCTGGCCCCGCTTGTGGAAAGGGCCTTCACGCGCGGCAAGCCCAGCGCGGTGGCGCTGGTGATCAATTCACCGGGCGGCTCGGCGGTGCAATCTTCGCTGATTGCCGCCCGCATCCGTCGGCTTGCCCGGGAAAACGACATCCCCGTTCATGCTTTTGTCGAAGATGTCGCCGCATCGGGGGGCTACTGGCTGGCCTGCGCGGCGGATCAGGTCTGGGTTGATGACAGTTCCATCGTCGGATCGATCGGGGTCATCTTTGCCGGTTTCGGCTTTCCGGAATTCATGGCACGCCAGGGCATCGAACGCCGCGTCGTCACCTCGGGCCGGTCCAAAAGCCTGGCGGACCCCTTCCTGCCGGAAAAACCCGAGGATGTGGCCCGCCTGAAGGCGCTGCAGGACCCCATCCATCAGGCCTTCATCGCACATGTGAAGGCGCGGCGTGGTGCGCGGCTTGATGAATCGGCCGATCTCTTCAACGCCGACATCTGGGTGGGTGCCGGGGCGGTAAGTGTCGGCCTGGCCGATGGCGTGGCCCATCTTGTGCCGAAAATGAAAGAGCTGTTCGGCGACAAGGTAAGGCTGGTGCCCTATGGCCAGCGCCGGTCGCTTCTGCAGCGGGTCGGGGCGCAGATCGCCGGGTCTGCCCTGTCCCAGGTCGAAGATCGCGCCGTCTGGGCACGGTTCGGCCTTTGACATGCTGGTAAAGACCATCCTGCTGTTTCTGCTTGGCATGGTGCTGATCGCCATGATCGGCCGGGCCTTGTTCCCGAATGCGGCGCGTCGGATCGTGCAACGGCGATCCATGGCGCTGAAACCCGGCACCTGCCCGCGCTGCGGCAGCTACATCATCGGCACCGGCCCCTGCGCCTGCGGCGCATCCCGGAGAAAACCATGACGCCGCCCAACGCGGCACCGGGACGTGCCCTGGTGACGGGTGCGGCGCGCCGTCTGGGCCGGGCCATGGCCCTGGCGCTGGCCGAACGCGGCTATGACCTTGCCATCCATTACGCCGGATCGCGGGACGAGGCCGAGGCGACCGTTGCCGAAATCCATGCCCTGGGCCGCAAGGCTGTCGCGCTGAAGGCAGACCTTCTGGTCGAAGCCGAAGCCGAAGCACTGGTCTCGCGCGCCGCAAGCGGGCTGGGCGGCCCGCTGACGCTTCTGGTGAACAACGCGTCAATCTTTGAATACGACACCCTTGCAAGCGCCACGCGCGAAAGCTGGGACCGGCACATAGGTTCCAACCTGCGGGCCCCTTTCGTGCTGACCCAGCAGTTTTCCGCGCAGGCACCGGCGGCCCTGCGGGACAAGGCGGACGAACCCGCAGCACAGGCGATGATCCTGAACATGATCGACCAGCGCGTCTTCAAGCTGACGCCGGAATTCATGACCTATACCATCGCCAAGATGGGCCTTTGGGCGTTGACCCGCACGGCAGCCCAGGCGCTGGCCCCCGATATCCGTGTCAATGCGATCGGCCCCGGGCCGACACTGCGGGGCGCGCGGCAATCGGAAGGCCACTTTGCGGATCAACGGGCGGCAACCATCCTGCAGCGCGGCGCGGACCCGTCCGACATCGTCGCAGCCATGCGATACTTTCTGGATGCACCGGCCGTGACCGGCCAGATTCTGTGTGTCGACGGGGGCCAGCATCTGGTCTGGCGCACCGAAGATGTGCTGGGCGTGGAATAGGTCATCGACGGCCCGGGCACCGTCGTTCCGCAGAGCTTAGAGAAAAGTTTTCCACTTTCGGCCCGCACATCACACAATCGTTGCAATTCCCCCATGAAAATCAGGGATTTGTCAGACATCACAAAATAAAATGATAAAAAACAATGGTTTGAAAAAATGCCTAAAAATCAGGCAAAGCTGCGAACCCGGCAGAATCCAAGGAAAATTCCGGCCTTCCGGATTGTTTTGCGCAAGGTTATCCACAGAAAGCGTGGACAGGTTTCTTCTTGCTCCTGCGCATTTATTTTTGCAGGCAAAACCGGGAATCGGTGAATTCCGGAAAGGATGAGTCCGCCGTGCAGGCAGAGCAGGGAACCACGCCCAAGGCACCGTCCGGGCACGGGGTCATACAAGGTTATCTCAAGACGATAGACAGCTCTCCCGGCGTCTACCGCATGCTCGATCCTGTGGGCACGGTGCTTTATGTCGGCAAGGCACGCAACCTGAAGGCGCGGGTGTCATCCTATGCCCGGCCTTCCGGCCATTCCGGCCGCATCGCCCGGATGATCGGCGAAACCGCGTCGATGATGTTTCTGACGACGCGCACCGAAACCGAAGCGCTTTTGCTGGAACAGAACCTGATCAAGCAGCTCAAGCCGCGCTACAACGTGCTGCTTCGTGACGACAAAAGCTTTCCGGATATCCTGATCGCCAAAGACCACCCCTTTCCCCAGATCAGGAAGCACCGGGGCAAACGGGCCGGGAAGGGCACCTATTTCGGCCCCTTCGCAAGTGCCGGGGCGGTGAACCGCACCCTTAACCAGTTGCAGAAGGTTTTCCTGCTGCGCACCTGCACGGATGCGGTCTTTGAAAGCCGCACGCGCCCTTGCCTTCTGTATCAGATCAAGCGCTGTGCAGCGCCCTGCGTCGGCAAGGTCGGGCGCGACGACTACGCAAACCTGGTCGGGGACGCCGAGCTTTTCCTGCAAGGCAAGACAACCCGGGTTCAGGCCGATCTTGCTGCGGCGATGGCCGAAGCCTCTGCGGCGATGGAATTCGAACGGGCCGCAGCCCTGCGCGACCGCATCCGCGCCCTGACCCAGGTGCAATCGGCCCAGGGCATCAATCCCCGGGGCGTCGCCGAGGCGGACGTCATTGCGCTGCATCTGGAAGGCGGGCAGGCCTGTGTCCAGGTTTTCTTCATCCGCGCCAATCAAAGCTGGGGCAACCGCGATTTCTATCCGCGCACCGGGGCCGGGGCGGAAGCGCCCGAAATCCTCGAGGCCTTTCTGGCCCAGTTCTATGACGACAAGGACCCGCCAAGGCTGATCCTGCTGTCGCACCCCGTCGAGAACGCCGATCTGGTGACCCAGCTTCTGTCCGACCGCGCCGGGCACAAGGTGGAGCTGGCAGTACCCCGGCGCGGCGAAAAGGCCGGACTGGTGGAAAATGCCGCCCGCAATGCCCGCGAAAGCCTGGCGCGCAAGATGGCCGAAGGCGCGTCGCAAAACAGGCTTCTGGCCGGGCTTGCCGAAGCCTTTGCCCTGGATGCGCCGCCTAGGCGGATCGAGGTTTACGACAACTCTCACATCCAGGGCAGCAATGCCGTGGGTGGCATGATCGTGGCCGGGCCGGACGGCTTTCTCAAGTCGCAGTACCGCAAGTTCAACATCCGGTCCGCTGCCGGGGCCAACAGCGACGATTTCGGCATGATGAAAGAGGTGCTGACCCGGCGTTTTGAACGCCTGCTGAAGGAAGACCCCGACCGGTCGTCAGATGCCTGGCCGGACCTGCTGCTGATCGACGGCGGCGCGGGGCAGGTCAGCGCGGTGGCGGAGATTCTGGCGGAACTTGGCATCGACGACATCGCCATGGCCGGTGTGGCCAAGGGCGTGGACCGCGACGCGGGCAAAGAGGAGTTTCATCGCCCCGGCCAGCCCCCCTTTGCGCTGCCCCACACCTCGCCCGTGCTGTACTTCGTGCAGCGCCTGCGGGACGAGGCGCACCGCTGGGCCATCGGCGCACATCGCGCCAGGCGGGCAAAGGCCGTCAGCGCGACGCCGCTGGATGACATCCCCGGCGTCGGGGCCACCCGCAAACGCGCCCTTCTGGCCCATTTCGGCAGTGCCAAGGCGGTTGGCCGCGCGGCGGTGGATGACCTGAAGGCGGTTGACGGCATCTCTGACACCCTGGCGCAGAGCATCTACGACTTTTTTCACGCAAGGGGCTGATCCGGGCGGACAGGCCGACGCCGGCCGCTTCCCCGGGCCGCATTGCCATGCGCCGCCGCATATGAGATGCAGCCGCAGACCTGCCTCTTTGCCGCAACGGACCCCTTCCTTGATGCGCAGCCTTACGCCCGGACAATCCGGCCTTCTGCTTTTGCTGGCCGGAGCCGCCGCAGACTCGACCTCGGGCCTGTTCACCCGGCTGCTGCCGACCGACGGGTTCTCGACCGCATCCGGGCGCGGTCTTGCCGCCTTTGCCTTTCTGTTCGTGCTGCTTGCGGTCCGTGACGGCAGGGGGACGCTGCGCGCCCTTGCAGGGGTTGGCGTCTGGGGCGCGGCCCTTGTTGCCCTGAACTCTGCGGGCATGGTCCTGAACATCCTGTCGCTGAGCCTGACCAGTGTCGCGAATTTCTTCATGATCTTCGCCACCGCCCCCTTCGTTGCGGCGCTGGGGGCCCGGCTGCTGCTGGGCGAACGGATGGAACGTGCCACGCTGCTGGCCGCGATTGCAGGCTTTGTCGGCATTGCGGTGATGATGTTCGCCGGTGCGCGTTCGGGGGCGGTCCTGGGCGACCTGCTCGCGCTGCTTTGTGTCTTTCTGTATTCGGCGGTTGTGCTTGTGCTGCGGCGCTGCAAGACCCTTGATATCCTGCCCACCATTACGCTGACGGTTCTTGCCAGCGGCCTTCTTGCCCTGCCGCTTGCGGATTTCTCCATGGTCCGGCCGCAGGACATCGCCCTGTTCGCGGTCTTCGGCGCGCTGCAGCTTGCGATCGGCAATCTGCTGATCTTCACGGCGGCTACCCGGATTCCGGCGGCACAATCGGGGTTGCTCGGCATCCTCAATGCGGGCTTTGCCCCCTTCTGGGTGTTCGTGTTCCTGCAAGAGGTGCCGCCGCCGGCAACGCTTGTGGGCGGTGCAATCATTCTGGGTGCAGCCATCATACACCTTGTCTGGACGATTTCGGCCAGCCGCCCCGCGGCCCCGGCCCCCGGAAAGGCCTGATGCCCCCAGCGGGACGGCGCGGCGAACGGCCCGGTGCCGAAGCGCGGCGCAGGGCCGTGGCGCTTTCCCTGCCGGTTTGAATTATTTCAAGGCGTTACGCGCTGCTTTCGGCACGCAACGCTAAGATGTCTTTGCGCTATTCCTGTTCCCTCTGTCCCCATGATCGGGTATTCCGGCGTCATGAAATGGAACCTGCCCAATATCCTGACGATCCTGCGCCTGCTTGCCGCGCCCGGGGTGGCGGTGATGTTCCTGTACTTCAACCGCCCCCTGGCAGACTGGTTTGCCCTGACCCTGTTCATCACCGCCGCGATCACCGACTGGTTTGACGGCTATCTGGCCCGGCTGTGGAAGCAGGAATCCAAGTTCGGCACCATGCTGGATCCGATTGCCGACAAGGCCATGGTGGTGATCGCGCTTTTGATCATCACCGGCTATTCCGGGATGAACCCCTGGCTGATCCTGCCTGCGACGGTCATTCTGTTCAGGGAAATCTTTGTGGGCGGTCTCAGAGAGTTTCTGGGCGCAAAGGCGCGGCTTCTGGCCGTCACACCGCTTGCCAAATGGAAGACGACCGCACAGATGGTTGCGATCGCGGTTCTGTTTCTGGGCACCGGCCTGGAACATCTGGAAGGGATCGCGCGCCAGGGCATGACACCCGAGCAATATGCCGAAGCCGTCAGGGCAGGGGCGGCCGATCCGATCCGGTCCTGCGGTGCGCGGGGCTGTTCTTCGCTGGCAACGCTGGTGGGCCTGGTGCTGATCTGGATTGCCGCCGCGCTGACCTTTGTCACCGGCTGGGATTACTTCCGCAAATCCCTGCCCTTCCTGCGGGATGAGCGATGATCGACGTGCTGTACTTCGCCTGGGTGCGCGAACGCATCGGCCTGCCGCGCGAAAGGATCGCGACATCGGCCGTGACGGTGGCCGACCTTGTGGCAGAGCTTTCCGCGCGGGAAGACCGCTATGCGGCGGCCTTTGCCGATCTTGCCGCGCTGCGCGTCGCCCTTGATCAGGAGCTGTCCGATTTCTCGGCCCCGCTGGCGGGTGTGCGCGAAGTGGCCTTCTTTCCCCCGATGACAGGCGGCTGACATGCGCGTTGCCGTTCAGAGCGCGCCGTTCGACATCGGCCATGAGACGGCGGCCTTTGCGCAGGCAGCCGCCGGGGCCGGGGCGGTGGTGACCTTTACCGGGATCGTGCGCGATCTGTCGGGCGGCCTGACGGCGATGGAAATCGAACATTATCCTGGCATGACCGAACGGGCGATCCGGGACATCACCTTGCAGGCCGTGTCGCGTTGGGATTTGATCGATGCGCTGGTGATCCACCGCCACGGCACGCTGCGCGCGGGCGAGCCGATCATGATGGTGGCCACTGCCGCCGCGCACCGGGCAGGTGCCTTTGCTGCGGCGGACTTCCTGATGGATTACCTCAAATCCCGCGCGCCGTTCTGGAAAAAGGAAATCACCGCTTCGGGCGCGGCGTGGGTGGCCGCCACGGATCAGGACGAGGCGGCCCTGTCGCGCTGGTAACAGCGCGATGCGCACCCCAGACAGCGCAATGGCGGCCCCGAAAGGCCGCCCTCGGCCGGTCGCGACAGCAGCGGTCACTGATCCATGTAGATATGCCGTTCGGCCTTGGCGCCGGGATGGGTCACGGCGCCCCAGCGGGCACCGCCGACCAGTTTGGCGAATTTCCACACCGCGCCGGTTTCGTACTGGGTCCGGCGCGGGCCGGCCCACTGCGCCTTGCGCGCGGCAAGCTCCGCATCGCTCAGCGCCACCGAAAGCGTGCCGGTCAGCGCGTTGATGGTGATGACATCGCCGTTCTGAAGCAGGGCAATCGGCCCGCCATGCGCCGCCTCCGGCCCGACATGGCCCACGCAGAAGCCGCGCGTCGCCCCCGAAAACCGGCCATCGGTGATCAGGGCCACCTTCTTGCCCATGCCCTGCCCCGACAGGGCGGCGGTGGTGGCCAGCATCTCGCGCATGCCCGGCCCGCCTGCGGGGCCTTCGTTGCGGATCACGATGACCTCGCCTTCCTTATAGGCGCGCTTCTGCACCGCCTCAAACGCCTCTTCCTCGGATTCAAAGACGCGGGCGGGGCCGGTGAAGACCTGCTCTTCATCGCTCATGCCCGCGACCTTCACGATGGCCCCGTCGGGGCAGATGTTGCCCCTCAGGCCCACGACACCGCCGGTCCTGGTGATCGGGGTTTCGATGGGATAGATCACGCGGCCGTCGGCCTCTCGGGTGATCAGGTCAAGCTCTTCGCCCAGGGATTTGCCCGAGGCCGTGATGCAGTCTTCGTGCAGCAGACCGGCCTTGCGCAACTCCTTCATCACCACGGGCACGCCGCCCACCTCGTACATGTCCTTGGCCACATACTGCCCGCCGGGCCGCAGGCTGACGAAATAGGGCGTATCGCGGAAGATGTCGCAGACATCGAACAGATCGAAATCGATCCCCGCCTCATGTGCAATGGCCGGCAGGTGCAGGCCGGCATTGGTGGACCCGCCGGTACAGGCCACGACGCGGGCCGCGTTTTCAAGGCTTTTGCGCGTGACAATATCGCGGGCGCGGATGTTCTTTTCGATCAGGTGCATCACCGCCACGCCCGAGGCATCGCCATACTGGTCGCGGCTTTCGTAAGGGGCCGGTGCCCCGGAGGAATTGAGCAATGCCAGACCGATGGCCTCAGAGACGCAAGCCATGGTGTTGGCCGTATACTGCCCGCCGCAGGCCCCGGCGCTGGGGCAGGCGACCCGTTCCAGAATATCCAGTTCGGCGTCCGACATGGTGCCCGCCTGATGCTTGCCGACCGCTTCGAACACGTCCTGCACCACCACGTCGCGCCCGTTCAGCTTGCCCGGCAGGATCGACCCGCCATAGATGAACACCGAAGGCACGTTCAGCCGCACCATCGCCATCATCATGCCGGGAAGCGATTTGTCGCAGCCCGCCAGCCCGACAAGGGCATCATAGCAATGCCCGCGCATGGTCAGCTCGACCGTGTCTGCAATCGCATCGCGCGAGGCAAGCGAAGACCGCATGCCTTCATGGCCCATGGCGATGCCGTCGGTGACCGTGATCGTGGTGAACTCGCGCGGGGTGCCGCCGCCCTTCTTCACCCCCATCTTGACGCTTTGTGCCTGCCGGTTCAGCGCGATGTTGCAGGGGGCCGCTTCGTTCCAGCAGGTGGCCACGCCGACCCAGGGCTGGTGGATTTCCTGTTCCGTGATCCCCATTGCGTAAAAGTAGCTGCGGTGCGGTGCCCGCGAGGGGCCTTCCGTCACATGGCGGCTGGGCAATCTGGACTTGTCGAAGCGCTGGCTGGTCATGGTATCCTCCCCGGGGTCTGGCTGATCCAGCCAGATAAAGGGCGCAGGCGGGACGGGCAAGAACCGAATGGCGCACCGGCAGGATGATGACCGCGGACAGGGGCCATTGCCACTTCCCCCCCGCGAGGGGCACGCGCCGTACTTGTCATCGGCACCTCGCACCTGGGGGCGTGGCCCGGGCACCCAATCCCCGCAGGGCAGGTTAGTGTCTTGGACCGGACCAAAGATACGGATGGCACCTGGTCGTCATGTTGCAAGTCAGACCTTCCGAATTGCATTTCCCGCCCCCCCGGCTTATCTGCAAGGCCAACCGCCGTGACCAAAGGGCATCCCCTGCGATGAACTGGATCTCGAACTACGTCCGCCCCAAGATCAACTCGCTGTTCTCGCGCCGCGAAGTGCCCGAGAACCTTTGGACGAAATGCCCCGAATGCGGGACCATGCTGTTCCACCGCGAATTGTCGGGCAACCTGTTCGTCTGCACCGGTTGCGATCACCACATGGCAATCAGCCCGCGCGCCCGCTTTTCCGCGCTGTTTGACGGCGGCATCTTTACCGAGGTGAAGGTCCCCGAACCGCTGGCCGATCCGCTGCATTTCCGCGACCAGAAGAAATACCCCGACCGCCTGAAGGCCGCCCAGAAGGCGACATCGGAAAAAGAGGCGATGCTGGTCGCCGAAGGTGAAATCGGCCGCACCCCCATCGTGGCCGCGGCACAGGACTTTGCCTTCATGGCCGGCAGCATGGGCATGTATGTGGGCAATGCCGTCATTGCCGCCGCTGAACGGGCCGTGAAGCTGAAACGCCCGCTGGTGCTGTTTTCCGCAGCCGGCGGCGCGCGGATGCAGGAAGGCATCCTGTCCCTGATGCAGATGCCGCGCACGACGGTCGCGGTGCAGATGCTGAAAGAGGCGAACCTTCCCTACATCGTCGTGCTGACCCATCCCACAACGGGCGGCGTCACCGCATCCTATGCCATGCTGGGCGATGTGCAGATCGCCGAGCCGAACGCGCTGATCTGCTTTGCCGGTCCGCGCGTGATCGAACAGACCATCCGCGAAAAGCTGCCCGAGGGGTTCCAGCGCGCCGAATACCTGCTGGACCATGGCATGCTGGACCGCGTCACGCACCGCAAGGCACTGCGCGACGAATTGATCATCCTGACAAGGATGCTGATGCAGCTTCCGCCTGCCGTGCGGGGCGATCTGCCTGCACCCGGAACCATCGCGGCACCGGAACCCGCGGAACCGGCCGGGGTCAAGGCGTGACCGGCACGTCGGATGCCATTCTTGAGCGGATGATGACGCTGCATCCCAAGGTCATCGACCTGACGCTGGACCGCGTGCATCGCCTGCTTTCGGCACTGGACCATCCCGAACGCCGCATTCCGCCGGTCATCCATATCGCCGGGACAAATGGCAAGGGGTCGACCCTGGCCATGATCCGCGCCGGGCTGGAGGCGGCGGGTCAGCCTGTGCATGCCTATACCTCGCCGCACCTTGCCCGCTTTCACGAACGCATCCGGCTTGCGGGAACCCTGATTTCGGAACCCGCGCTGGCCGCCCTGCTGGACGAATGCGTGACCGCCAATGGCAACGATCCGATCACCTTCTTTGAAATCACCACCTGCGCGGCCTTTCTGGCCTTTGCCCGCACCCCGGCGGACTGGACGCTGCTGGAGGTGGGTCTTGGCGGGCGGCTTGATGCAACCAATGTCATTGCGGCCCCGCGCCTGACCGTCATCACCCCGGTCAGCCTGGACCATCAGCAGTATCTGGGTGAAACGGTGGCCGAGATTGCCGGCGAAAAGGCGGGCATCCTCAAGCGCCGGGTGCCCTGCATCGTCGGGCCGCAGACCGACGAAGGTCTGGCCGTGATCGAGGCCCGCGCGGCCCGGCTGGGCGTGCCGCTGCTGGCGCATGGCCAGCACTGGCACATCGGCGAAGATCGCGGGCGGATGATCTATCAGGACGACAGCGGTCTTTTGGACCTGCCCCTGCCGAACCTGCCCGGTCCGCACCAGATCCAGAACGCGGGCGCGGCCATCGCGGCCCTGCGCCATCTTGGGTTTGATGCAGCGGTGTGCGAAGCCGCCGTCACGCAGGCGGTCTGGCCCGCCCGGATGCAGCGCCTGCGGCAGGGTCCGCTGGTGGCGGCGGCCCCCCGGGCCGAGCTTTGGCTGGACGGCGGCCACAACCCGGCCGGGGGCGAGGCGCTGGCCGCCACGCTGGCGCGGATGCCGGAACGCCCGACACATCTGATCTGCGGCATGCTGAACACCAAGGATATCGGCGGCTACCTGCGCCCGCTTGCCCGCCATGCCGACAGCCTGACGGCGGTGTCCATCCCGGGGGAAAAGAACACCCTTCCGGCAGAAGAGACGCAGGCAGCCGCCCGCGCCGCAGGGCTGTCCGCCACAATGGCCGGCAGTGTTCAGGACGCGGTAAATCGCATCGCCGGTGCCGACCCCGAGGCGCGCATCCTGATCTGCGGCTCGCTCTATCTGGCGGGCCAGGTGCTGCGCGAAAACGGCTGATCAGGGCGGCAGCACGCGCACCTGCGTCCGGGCCGATTGCCCGGTTGCATCGATCACCGACAATGTGACAAAGCCCGCGCCCGGCAGGTCCAGCAGGGTGTCGCGCGCCCGCGTTGCCACCGCGACGGGCCGTCCATCGGCCAGCCAGGTGAAGGGGGCCTTGCCGCCCCCCACCCGCACCAGCAGCGCGCCGCCCACCAGTTCCACCTGCGCCCCGTCGGGCGGAAAGGCCACGCGGGGCGCATCGGCGGCCTGAAAGGCGGCCGTGCGCGGGCGAAAGCGCTGCAGCGGGGCAGGCAGCTGTGCGTTCGACACCAGCAGCGTTGCGGGCGGCGGCGGGGGCAGCGGGTCAAGCTGCGGTTTCAGCCGGTTGAACGCCTGGAACAGCACGGGGGCGGCAAGTTCGCCGCCAAAGGCCCCCGGCACCGGCGAGCCATCGGCCCGCCCCATCCAGACGCCGATCACATGACGCCCGTCAAACCCGATCGCCCAGGCATCGCGGTGCCCGTAACTGGTGCCGGTCTTGTAGGCCAGACGGTTCTCAGGCGCGCCGGGCGGCGGCGGCAGACCGGACAGGATGTCGGCCACCTGCCAGGCCGCCGTCGCCGAAACCAGACGGCCCCCCCCGGTGCCGGTGCCTGTCACCCGCAGGGGCAGCGTCACGCCCCCCCGCGCAAGCGCGGCGTAAAGCTGCACCATGTCGTTCAGCGTCACGCCCACCCCGCCCAGCGCCACCGCCAGCCCCGGCTGGTTTCCCGGGATCGCCGGGTTGACGCCTGCGCGGCGCAGCCCGGCCAGAAGCCGGGCCGGGCCCATGGCATCGGTCAGGGCGACAGCAGGGATGTTCAGCGACAACTGCAAGGCCTCGCGCGCGCGGATCGTGCCGTGAAAGGTGCGGTCAAAGTTCTGCGGCGCATATCCGCCGAAATCCGTCGCGCGGTCTTCCAGCAGCGTTTCGGGATGCGCCAGACCCTCGTCAAAGGCCAGCGCATAGATCAGCGGCTTCAGCGTTGATCCGGGTGATCGCAGCGCCGAAGTCATATCGACAAAACCCTGCCGTGCATCGCCGGTGTAAGCCGCCGACCCGACCGAGGCCAGCACCTCGCCCGATCGGTGGTCTGCAATGACGATCGCCACCTGCAGCGCCTCTGGCCGGGCGGCCACGGCCTCGGCCGCCAGCGTCTCGATCCGGGCTTGCAGCCGGGCGTCCAGGGTCACCTGATGGCGGCGCAGCCCCGGGTCTGCCGCCCGCATCCGGTCCGCCAGGTGCGGGGCCAGGGCGGGAACCGGGCGGCGACGGTCCGGCACGGCTTCGGTCCGCGCGGCTGCGGCCTGATCGGCATCGATCAGGCCCGCACCGACCGCCCGGTTCAGCACGCGGCTGCGGGCCGCTTCGGCCTGGTCGGGATGCCGGTCCGGGCGGCGGCCCCCGGGCGACTGCGGAATGGCCACCAAAAGGGCCGCTTCCGCCGGTGTCAGCCGGCGCGGTTCCTTGCCGAAATAGGCCAATGTCGCCGAACGGACCCCTTCCAGATTGCCCCCGAAAGGTGCCAGGTTCAGATAAAGCCCAAGGATCTGCTGCTTTGACAGACGGCGTTCCAGCGCCAGGGCCACGCGCATCTGACGCAGCTTGCCGGAAACCTGTCCGGTTCCGCCGTTTTCCAGCAGACGGGCCACCTGCATGGTCAGCGTCGATCCGCCCGACACCACGCGCCCGTTCCAGGCCGCCTGCACCGCCGCCCGCAGCAGCGCGCGCAGATCAACCCCGGGATGGGCATGGAAACGGCGGTCCTCATAGGCGACCAGCATCGCCAGATAGGCGGGATCGACCGATGCCGGATCCACGGCCAGCCGCCAGCGCCCGTCTTCCACCAGAAAGGCGCGCAGCAGCACGCCGTTGCGGTCCAGCACCTCGACCGAAGTGTCGGGCACCAGCGGCGGCAGCACGGTTGCCGCCACCCAGCGGTCCGCCGCATCCCGCGCAAGGGCGGCCAGCCAAAGACAGGCCGCCAGCGCCAGAAACCAGCGCGCGCGCATCACTCGGTCACGGTCACCAGGCCCGCGCCGCTGCGCGCGCGGAAATCCGGGCGATACATGTCTTCCACCGTGGCCGCCGGGTGGCGGAAGGTGCCGGGCGACACGGCGCGAACGATATAGCCCAACTGGAACGGCGCGGGATCCGACCGGTCGATGGCCGTCAGAAAGCGGTCCTGCCGGAATTCGGAATGGGCAACCTCCGATTGCAGGTCAAAGGACTGAAGCCCGGTCAGGTCGCCGCCCCGGATCAGGTTCGGGTTGTCAATCTCGAACCCTGCGGGCAGCGGGTCACTGACGATCAGCCGCGCCGCGCCGGATGCGAAGGGCGTCACCTTCAGCACGGTCAGCAGCCGGGTTCCCACCGGAACGCTGGCGACATCGGCAGGCTGGCCGTCCAGGGTGTGGTAGCTGCGGGAAATGGCATAGCCGTTGCCCCCCGCCGGTTCCGGTTCGGTCGGAATGCCAAAGGCGGTGACGGTCAGCATGGCATCGCGTGCGCCGGTGTTGGTAACGACAACCGGCTGCGCCGCATCGCGGTTCAGCACGCGCACCAGCGGGCCATCGGCCGGTGCGCCGTTCAGCGTGATCCCGTCGGCAGCCTGTGCCGCAACCAGCGCATGGGCGGCCAGAAGCGCCCATGTCGCTTCCTGTGTCGAAAGGGTGCCGCCGCGCGCGGCAATGCGGGCGGTCAGCGCATCCTGGTCCACCACCGTCGAACCGGCCTCGGCAGACAGGGCCAGCAGCGCGGCGGCATCGCGCAGATGGGTGCCGAAATCGGCACGGAAAAGCTGCTCGGCCTCGTCCACGGGCAGCCCGTTCAGCAGGGTGGCCGCGCGCGCAAACATGGCATCAGCCCGCCCCTGGTCGCCATAGCTGGCCAGCGCCACGCCCAGTTGGGCCGCCGCCGTGGGCGTGCTGAACGCATCGCCCTTCACATCGGCATAGTAGCGCAGATCACCGATTGCCGCCGCACCCTCACGCGCAAGCACCATCAGCTGATAGGCCAGCGCCTCGCCGCCCGTGTCGAAATCGGGGGTGTAGTTCACCTGATTGCGCAGATTGTCCAAGGCCGCGCGGAAGGCAATGTCAGGCACCGCAATCCCCTGCGCCCGGGCGCGCGACAGGAAATCGGTGACAAAGGCATCAAGCCAGGGGTCGGACGACCCCGGCCCCCACATGCCGAAGCTGCCCTGGGACGACTGGTTTGTCAGGATCTTGCTGATCGCCTGATCGATCCGGTCACGGATGTCTTTGGTCTGATCCATCTGCATGAGCTGCGCCATCTCGTCAAAGTAAAGCAGCGGCAGGGCACGAGAGGTCAGTTGTTCGGTGCAGCCAAAGGGATAGCGGTCCAGCGCCGCCAGCAGACCGGGCGCGTTCAGCCGTGCCAGCGGGCCGACCGCAAGCGTGGCCAGCGCCGAATCGGGATCAAGGCCGGCAAAGACATTCCGGTCAAAGGTAAAGCTTTCTCCCGGTGCCAGGGTAAAGCGGCTGGTGCGCGCCAGTTCGGGGTCGTTCACCTGAACCGGAACCGTCAGAACCTTGGTCAACTGGCGGCCATCGGCGGTGGTCAGGGCCACGGTGACCGTCTGGTTGCCGGTCTGCCCGGCGGTGACGGGGATGGAAATCACCTGCTTGCCCTTGTCGGCCAGGTCAAACCCCGGCGGCACGGGGCCAAGTTTCAACCCCTTCGACGAAACATCCAGCCCCATGCGGCCGGGCGGGCCGCTGGCATGAAGAAATTCCAGCAGCAGGCGGCTGTGATCGCCCGGTGCCAGGAAGCGGGGCAGGCTGGCCGTGACAACCACGGGGTCACGCACCAGAACATCGGCTTGCGCCTGCCCGACCCCGGTCCTTGACCAGACAAGGGCCATGACGCGGACGGTGCCGTTGAACGACGGCAGGTCAAAGCTGACATGCGCCTTGCCGTCCTTGCCCACCGCCACCGGGCCGGTGAAATAGGCGACAAGCTCTTCGGTGGGCGGCGGGGCCTGAAGCCGGGCCTGCGCGCCCGAATCGCCGCCCGACCGGATGGTGCCTTCGGCCCCGTTCAGCCCGTCGATCAGACGCCCGTAAATGTCACGGATACCGACCCCCAGCCTGCGCTGGCCAAAGTAATGCGCCGACGGATCGGGGGATTTGAACGCGGTCAGGTTCAGGATGCCAAGATCGACGGCGGCAATGGTCGCATAGGCCACTTCGCCCGGCTGGCCGCCCTTGACCGTGACGGCAATATCCAGCGGTGCACGCGGGGCGGCTTGCGCCGGGACGTCGAGCGAAGCCACAAGTTGCCGCCGGCCCGGATCAACCGC
This sequence comes from Rhodobacter sp., assembly GCA_020251025.1. Taxonomy (GTDB): domain Bacteria; phylum Pseudomonadota; class Alphaproteobacteria; order Rhodobacterales; family Rhodobacteraceae; genus Aliitabrizicola. The sequence goes on from JADCDI010000027.1 coordinate 31,869, forward strand.
CGCATGGGCCAGCCCCAGCGCCCGGGCCGGGTTGCGGCCCGCCGCCACATCCATCGGGCGCAGCACCGAAACGGTGACATAGGCCCCCGCCCCCCAGTCATCGGTCACCGGCAGATCGATCAGGTTCTCACCCCCGGTCACCTCCACCGCCTTCATCGCAATAACCCGGTCAGACAGAACCGAAATCAGCGCCGTCCCGGCCGCGCGCGGCACCAGGCGCAGCCGCGCCGTCTCGCCGGGCCGGTAGGCCGCCCTGTCCAGCGACATTTCCAGCGTGTCGGGTGTGCGCGCCACATCGGCGGCGGCGAACCATCCGGCGCTGAACCCGGTGGAAGAGGCGGCCGTGCCGCCCCCCGCCTGTTCCACCACCAGTTCATATTCGCCCCAGCCGACCCTTTGCGCGATTTCGGCAGATTCCCGGCCCAGCATCGCCTGGCCCGCGCCCACGCGGGTGCGGAGTGTCACCGGTTCCCACTGCCACTGGCCATATCGCTGATACCATTGATAGCGGGTATCGATCCGGTTCACTTCCCATGTCACCGCCATGGGCACCGGCGTTTTGTCCGGCCCGACCGCCAGCAGCGAAAACCGCGCCTCGGCCCCTTCGCCCAGCACGCCCTGAAACAGCGGCCTGATCCCGATCATCGGGGCGGACGGGTGCAGCGCACGGATCACCTGGCGTTCCACCGGTCTGCCGGACCCTTCGGCAACCCGCAGGGTAAAGCGCGCCTCCAGCGGGCGTGCCGGATCCTCGATATCGGGCAGCCTGACCGTGACATCGGCATGTCCGGCGTCATCGGTGCGAAGCCCCGCATCCAGCGTTGCCATCTGCGGCGAAAACGGCTGATCCGCGCGGCCAAAGACATAGCCCGGGAATCCGGCCAGCCCGGATGCCGCGCGCAGCAGCACCTCTCCCTCAACCGCCAGACCGGCACCGGGCGCCCCGAACAGATAGCGCGCGTCGATGGCAAGCACCGGTGCCCCGCCGGGCCGGATCGGGGCATCGGCCAGGGTCAGGCCGAAATCGATCCGTTCCGGCAGGAAATCCTCCACCAGAAATGTGGTTGCGGCCAGGGGCGGTGCGTTCACATCCGCCAGCACCTCAAGCCGCCAGACGCCGCGCGGCGCGGTGCCCGAAACGGGAAGGGCAAAGGCATAGCCGCCCGCCGCACTGTCCTGCGACAGGTGTCGGGAATACTCAACACCGTCGGGACGTTTCAGAAGGGCGGTCAGCGGCAGCCCTTCGATGGCGGCGGCGGTTCCGTCGCGGGTCAGGGCGGTGGCAAAGACGGTTTCCCCGGCGCGATAGGCCCCCCGGTCCGTGGTCAGGAACACATCCACCGGCGGGGCGGCCTCTCTCCCCGCCACGCCGCGGTCGGACAGGTCGAATTCCGGGTCGGTCAGCGACAGGAAGGCAAGGTCATCCGTCCCGTCGCGCAGGGTGATCAGCGCGGGGGCCGCAGCGCCGTTGCCGCGCACGAGACCCGCATCGAACCGGGCATAGCCCGTTGCATCGGTGGTGGCGGTGCCAAGAACGGCGTTGGCGCGGCTGAGCAATTCCACCGTGACGCCCGCCCTGGCCCCGGCGGTTGCAAGGCTGCGCACGAACACATGCAGCCCGTCAACACCCGACAGGGTCGTGACCCCAAGGTCAGAAATCACGAACCATTGCCAGGCGGGCGGCGTGCTGTAGGGGTCCGTGCCGGGGACGGCAGCGCGCAAGGCATAGATGCCCGCAGGCAGGCCCGCCAGCGCCTGATCCATCGGCAGGCGGGTGGTGACATCGCGGTTCAGGTCCTTTGCCACATCGGCGGTGCCCTGCCACAGTTCGGCACCCAGGTTCCGGGCAAAGCTGTCTTCCGACCAGGGCTGGATCGGTTCGGAAAAGTAGCCGTCCTGAATGGCGCGCAGCATGCTGCGGTCGGACACGGCGTACAGCCGCAGGTCCAGCCTGTCGGTGTTCACGGTCTCGACCGGAATCGACGCACCCCCCGCCTGCGGCAAGACATAGGTGCGTCCCGCAAAGCGCGCCGATGGCGTGCGGTCGCGGATGTACTGGGTGATGGTCACCGATTTGGCCAGCCTCTGCCCATCGGCCGCTGGAAGCCCCTCGCGGAAGGTGACGGCATAGCGTGCGCCATGCTGCACGCCTTCCACGCACAACTGCCGCCAGCCGCCGGGTGCCACGGTCAGACCCGGGTCGGTCATTTGAACGAAGGCGGTGTAATCGACGCCCGTTTCAGCAAGGTCTTGCGAGAAGGTGGCGCAAAGGCGCGGGCGCGCACTGTCGTTTTGGACATCGGTTTCCACGATGCGAAAGCCGTATTTGCCGATGGCATCTTCCAGCAGCCGCCCCGTGTCGTCGCGCGGTTGCAGGCCTTGCGCCAGCCGCAGTGCCTGCACCGTATCGCCCCCGCGCCCCACGGCTTCCAGTGCCTGACCCAGCACGACCAGCACCCTGTGGCGCTGCGCCGCGCCGGAAGACCGCAGATAGGCATTGGTTGCCGCTGAAACGGCGCGGTCGCGGAGATATTGCTGCGCCCCGCCCGCCGGCTCACCGGCCGCAAGCAGCAGGCGCGCATAATCGGCCCAGTCATCGGGCGCGTCGTTGAGGCTCAGCGCCGCCACATCGAACCCGATGTCCGGTCCGGCACTTATGCCATATCGCACCTGCTCTTCTGCCGTCAGATTGCCGGTGGCACGCAAATCCGCCAGCCCTTCGGCCTGAAGCCGGGCCTGATCCATATCGGCATCGGTCAGAAATGCCAGTTCCGCCCGGCGTTGCGGTGCCTCGGCCAGTACCTTCGCATCGGTGCGCGCGACCGTGCCGGAAAAGGCCCCGTCAAAAGGCACGCTTTGCAGAGACCCGGCTTTCGGAAAGCACGACCCGTTGGTGCTGTTGAAGGTGAAGGCGGTGCAGCGCGCATCGGCAAGACAGGCGCGTTCGCAGGCGTCAAGGGTGGTATCGAACAGGCTGGAAAGGTCCCCCCCGGGAAGATCTACCCCCTCGGTCAGGATAACCCGCCGCTCGGGCACGGGCGATTGCTGGCCTTCGGCGGGTCCGCCGATGACAAGGGCAAGGGAAAGCAGCGCGGTCGCGCTCAAGGTCCGGGCAATGACACACATCCGAGTCACCCTGTCGTGCTGATGGCTGATGCTGTCACGCCGCACGGATCCCTTCAAGGCAAACCATCCGTTTGCAGCCGGTCGTCATGAGGGTGGTGAAACAGCAATCCGGTCGCTGGCCGGGGGCTTTGGGCCCCCGGCCGGGACAAGGGGCAGCTTGGCGCTGTGGCAGGGGCGATGGCCCCAGCCAGAGTGAGCGGTGTGAGTGCTGTCGTCGGTGCGGGCGGAAACAGGAAACGCATCGCGTTTCCCCGCCCGCGCGGGACATTGCCCTGTAGATCGGCAGGTCCGGGAGACACAGAGGCCAGCGCCCGACCCGGCGGGGGCGAAGCGCCCGCCGTGGGCGGGGCGGGCGCTGGCCGGGGGCTTTGGGCCCCGGCCGATCCTTATTCCGGCGCTGCGCTGTGGCAGGGGCGATGGCCCCTGCCAGAGTGAGCGGGGGCAGGGCTGTCGTCGGTGCGGGCGGGAAGGTGAAGGAGTATTCGCCCGTCCGGGCGGGAACAGGAAACGCGACCCGCGTTTCCCCCGCCCGCGCGGGACGTTGCCCCGCAGACCGGCAGGTCCGGGAGACACAGAGGGCAGCGCCCGACCCGGCGGGCGA
>JADCDI010000028.1 GCA_020251025.1 Rhodobacter sp.
GACAGAGGCCAGCGCCCGACCCGGCGGGTGCGAAGCGCCCGCCGTGGGCGGGGCGGGCGCTGGCCGGGGGGCTTTGGCCCCCGGCCGGTCCTGATCCCGCTGTGGCGCCGGGCCAGGGGCGATGGCCCCTGCCGGGATGCTCAAGGCGCAGGCAGGCGCAAGAGTTTCCCGCATTCCGGTCAGGCAGCCCCTGCGACCGGCACTTTCTCGGCACACTGCTGATGCGGGCAGGCGGCATCGGGACGATGTTCATGCCCGGCGGGTCCAGCCGCCTGCCCGGCGCTGCATGTGACCGTTGCACGGCTGCTGCCCGGGATGCGCATCGCCACCGGCGACATGCCGGGCGGTGTCTCCACCGGGCTGACACCAAAGGCGTGACGGCGGTTTGGGCAAGGGGCGATGCCTGCCCTTGCGGTGCCGCTGCGGCACCTTCATTGTCGGCGCGGTCTGTACAGAAGGGGGGGCGATGATTCCGGTTCGCGGCCATGAGGGCCAAAAGGTGGCGGTGCTGGGCCTTGGCCGGTCGGGTCTTGCCACGGCGCGGGCACTGCGGGCGGGCGGGGCAGAGCCGCTGCTTTGGGATGACGCGCCGCAATCGCGGGCTGCCGCCGAAGCGGCGGGATTTGCCCTGACCGATCTGGGGCCTGCGCCGGCCCTTGATGGGGTGGCAGCGCTGATCGTCAGCCCCGGCATCGCGCATCTTTATCCGCGTCCGCATCCGGTGATCGCGCGGGCGCTGGAGCGGGGCGTGCCGGTGGACAATGACATCGGGCTGTTCTTCCGGTCTTTTGCCACAGGCGACTGGGACGGGTTCGACCTTGCCCCGCGCGTGGTCTGCGTGACCGGATCGAACGGAAAATCAACGACAACCGCCCTGATCCACCACATCCTGCGGCATGTGGGACGCCCCGCACAGATGGCCGGCAACATCGGGCGCGGCGTGCTGGACATTGATCCCGCGCAGGACGGCGAGGTGATCGTGCTGGAACTGTCCAGCTATCAGACCGAACTGGCGCGGGCGCTGACACCCGACATCGCCGTATTCACCAACCTGTCACCCGATCATCTGGACCGGCACGGCGGGATGGGCGGCTACTTTGCCGCCAAGCGCCGCCTGTTCGCCGAAGGCGGGCCGGACCGGGCCGTGGTGGGCGTGGACGGGATCGAGGGACGGTATCTGGCCAACCAGCTGTCCGAAAGCACCGATGACGACCGGGTGATCCGCATCTCCTCGGGTCAGAAGCTGGATGGGCCGGGATGGTCGGTGTTTGCGCGCAAGGGCTTCTTGTCGGAATGGCGCAAGGGGCGGCAGGTGGCCTCGATCGACCTGCGCAGGATCACAGGCCTGCCGGGGGCCCACAACCACCAGAACGCCTGTGCGGCCTTTGCGGCGGCGCGGGCGCTGGGCCTGGGGCCGCGCAGCATCGAAGAGGCATTCGGCAGCTTTGCCGGCCTGCCCCACCGCAGCCAGCTTGTGGCAGAGCGGGACGGGGTGCGGTTTGTCAATGACAGCAAGGCCACGAATGCGGACAGCGCCGCCAAGGCGCTGCAGGCCTTTGCGAAGATCCGCTGGATCGCGGGCGGGCTGGGCAAAGAGGGCGGAATTGCCGCGCTGGAGCCGCATCTGGGATCGGTGGTGAAGGCCTACCTGATCGGGCATTCGGCCCGCGACTTTGCCCTGCAGATCGGCCCTGTCCCGCACGAGATCTGCGGGACGATGGACCGGGCGGTGGCCCGGGCCGCCGCCGAGGCACAGCCGGGCGAGGTCGTGCTGCTGGCCCCGGCTGCGGCAAGTTTCGACCAGTACCCCGATTTCGAAAAGCGGGGCGAGGATTTCATGGCACAGGTGCGGGCGGCGCTGGGGGGGTGACATGCCCGAACTGCGGGCAGGTGCCGCAGGGGGCGTCATGCGGATGCGGCTCTTGCGGAGAAACGCGCGAAAGTTGATGACGGTGAAGGGGGGCATATCAGGGCGGCGTTCGGATCGCGTCATTTCCTGGCCGGAAACCGGGCATGCCCACTGCAAGAGACTGCCGCAGCGAAAACATGCGCGCAGAGGTGCCGCATCCAGGTCCGCCCGGGACCATGGTTCATTTTCCGCGGGCGAAAAGAAACGGACGTCGGCAGGTGTCCTCGCCGTCGAACGGGCATTCCTGTTGGGGCCTGAGGGATGCAACACAGATCGCAATTCCGCCGTCATTGCCCGGACCAGGGGAAAGAATGAAATCGAATACCGGATTTGTCGGTTCTTATCTGGCCGTGACGATCACAGTGTTGCAGGCCACCGCACAACTGGATGCCGGGATCCTTCGTGCGGTCGAGGCCTGGACGGCTGCGCTGACCCTGGGCCGCAAGGTGATCTTTTGCGGCAACGGCGGTTCCGCCGCCGATGCGCAACACCTGGCGGCCGCGTTGATGGGGCGGCCTGGCTGATCCATCCCGCAACATTTCTTGGGCGTCCGCCGTCTTGGCCACAGATAACTTGCCGTTTCCCGGCGGCGTCGTATCGCTTTACGGCGATCCGGCGCTGTGGCGAACCATCCCGGAAAACGGGCGGCGACTGGTCGAGGACGGGTTCGGCGATGCCGCCAACCGGTCCGGCCTTTGTCGCTTGCATGACAATGCGGGTGCGCTGGCGCTGGACATGCATGTGGCCTGGCACCTTGCGGCCGAAGCTGCGGCGCTGCACGGCCTTGAGCTTTCCCTGCCCCAACACACCCGCAACGCCTCTCTGCAACCCTGTGACAGCAAAAGGGCCGCCCCCTGTCGTGCAGCGGGCGGCCCTGTCTGTTCCGGGCGGGCAGGCTCAGTGCACCACCGCATCCTGCGGCCGTTCGCGGCGCGTGGTGGCAACGCGGTCGCCGATGATCAGCCCTTCGATCCCGGCACCGATCCTGACCGTCGCCCCGTCCAGCACATCGCCCGACAGGATCATTTCCGCCAGCGGGTCCTGCAGCGACCGCTGCATCACCCGCTTCAGCGGGCGCGCGCCATAGACCGGGTCATAGCCTTCCCCGGCCAGCCAGGCCTTTGCCGCAGGATCGATGTCCAGCGTGATCTTCCGCCCTGCCAGCCGCTTTTCAAGCTGCCGCAACTGGATTGCCACGATGCCCGCCATGTCGTCCCGGCCCAGCCTGTCGAAGATGATCTGGTCATCCAGACGGTTCAGGAATTCCGGCTTGAAGTGGGCGCGGACCGCGTCCATCACCTCGCGCCGTGCCGGGCCGGGGTCCGCCCCGTCGGGAAGCTGGCTGAGCGCATAGGCCCCAAGGTTGCTGGTCAGCACGATCAGCGTCTGCTTGAAGTCCACCGTGCGCCCCTGCCCGTCGGTCAGCCGGCCGTCGTCCAGAACCTGCAGCAGCACGTTGAACACATCCGGATGGGCCTTTTCCACCTCGTCGAACAGGATCACCTGATAGGGCCGCCGCCGCACCGCTTCGGTCAGAACACCGCCCTCGTCATAGCCGACATAGCCGGGGGGGGCACCGATCAGCCGGGCAACGGCGTGCTTTTCCATGAACTCGCTCATGTCGATGCGCACCATCGCCTGGTCGTCGTCGAACAGGTATTCAGCGACGGCCTTGGTCAGTTCGGTCTTGCCCACGCCGGTCGGCCCCAGAAACAGGAAACTGCCCAGGGGGCGGTTTTCGTCGTTCAGCCCCGCCCGGGCGCGCCGCACCGCGTTGGCCACGGCCGTCAGCGCCTGACGCTGGCCGATCACGCGCTTGCCCAGTTCCTCTTCCATGCGCAGCAGCTTCTCGCGCTCGCCCTCCAGCATGCGGCTGGTGGGAATGCCGGTCCAGCGTTCCACGACCTCGGCGATCTGTTCGGGCCGGACAGCTTCGGACACCAGAAGGTCGCCCTCTTTCGCCTCGGCCTCGGACAGGCGCTTTTCAAGGCCGGGGATGATGCCGTAAGACAGCTCTCCCGCCCGCCCGAGGTTGCCCTCGCGCTTGGCCTGGTCCAGCTCGGCGCGGGCGCGGTCAAGCTGTTCCTTGATGTCGCGGGCCGCTTCCAGCTTGTCGCGCTCGTCCTGCCATTTGGCGGTCATTTCGGCCGATTTCTGGGTCAGGTCGGACAACTCGCGGGTCAGCTTTTCCAGCCGGTCCCTTGACGCCGCGTCATCCTCCTTCTTCAGCGCCTCGGCCTCGATCTGGCCCTGCAGGATCTGGCGGTCCAGCGCGTCAAGCTCTTCGGGCTTGGAATCCACCTCCATCCGCAGCCGCGAGGCGGCCTCGTCCATCAGGTCGATGGCCTTGTCGGGCAGGAAACGGTCGGTGATGTAGCGGTGCGACAGCGTTGCCGCCGCCACCAGCGCCGAGTCGGAAATCCGCACGCCATGGTGCAGCTCGTACTTTTCCTTGATGCCCCGCAGGATCGAAATGGTGTCCTCGACGGTCGGTTCGTCCACCATCACCGGCTGGAACCGGCGGGCAAGGGCCGCATCCTTTTCGACATACTTGCGGTATTCATCCAGCGTCGTTGCGCCGATGCAATGCAACTCGCCCCGCGCCAGGGCAGGCTTGATCAGGTTGGCGGCATCCATTGCGCCATCGGATTTTCCGGCCCCCACCAGGGTGTGCATTTCATCGATGAAAAGGATGATCTCGCCCGAGGCTGCCGTCACTTCGGACAGCACCGCTTTCAGGCGCTCTTCGAATTCGCCGCGATACTTCGCCCCGGCGATCAGCGCGCCCATGTCCAGCGCCATCAGCTTTTTATTGCGCAGGCTTTCGGGCACGTCGCCATTGACGATGCGCAGCGCAAGACCTTCGGCAATCGCCGTCTTCCCCACGCCGGGCTCGCCGATCAGCACCGGGTTGTTCTTGGTGCGCCGCGACAGCACCTGCATCGCGCGGCGGATTTCCTCATCCCGGCCGATGATCGGGTCGATCTTGCCCTGTTCGGCGGTCTCGGTCAGGTCGCGGGCGTATTTCTTCAGCGCGTCATAGCCCTGTTCGGCACTGGCGCTGTCGGCCGTGCGGCCCTTGCGGATGTCGTTGATCGCCGTGTTCAGCTTTGCCGCCGTCACCGCACCGGCATCCAGTGCATCCTTGGCCTTGCCGGGCACCATGCACAGGGCCATCAGAATCCGCTCTGCGGGAACAAAACTGTCCCCGGCCTTGGTCGCAACCTTTTCGGCCTCGTCCAGCACGCGGGCAAGGGCGGGGTCCATGAAAGGCTGTGCATCGCCCGACACCCTGGGCAGTTTGCCGATTGCAAGATCAAGCGCCTCGGTCACGCGGGCGGGTTCGCCGCCTGCGCGGCGGATCAGATTGCTGGCCAGCCCCTGGTCGTCATCCATCAGCGCTTTCAGCAGATGTTCGGGCGCAAGCCGCTGGTGGCTTTCGCGCATCGCAATAGTCTGTGCGGCCTGAAGGAACCCGCGCGACCGTTCCGTGAACTTTTCCAGGTTCATCGGCATTCTCCCTTTGCTGGCACCGGACCCAAGGACGCCCTTCAAGGCACGTCCCACCCGGCCTCATCGCGGATGTGGGAGACGGGGCAGGCCGTTGCAAGGATCCCTCATCCGGGTGCTGTGGCTTTTTGCATGGCTGCAAGTCAATCCGCGGTCCCTTGTCCGCGCTCTGTCGCTGTTGAAAGCCGGGGGCATCACACCCGGCAAGACCCTGACCCCGACCCTGACCGGGCCGGGGGACGTTCCGTCACATGCCCGGATCGACCGGCTCCTGCACCGGGCCGCCCCCTTCTTTCCAATCCCTGAAGCCGCCAAGATTGTAGACCTCGGCATAGCCCATATCCTTCAGCAGCTTTCCGGCCAGCGCGGCGCGCCCGCCGCTGGCGCAATGCAGGATCACCGCACGGTCAGGGCGCAACTGGGGGTCGTGATAGGGCGATGCCGGATCGGCGCGGAATTCCAGCATGCCGCGCGGGATGTGGTGCGAACCTTCGGCGCGCCCCGTCCTTTCCAGTTCCGTCGAATCGCGGATATCCAGCAGCAGCGCGCCTTGGGCGATCTTTTCCTGCGCTGCTGCGGTATCGATGCGCGGCACGACGGCATTCGCAGCTTCGACAAGGTCTTTTGACGTGACCGGCATCATTCGCCCCCCGGGTTTCAGGTTCGTTCTGACAGCCGGCATCAGGCCGACGTCAGGCTGTTTGCGGCGCGGCATAGCGCATATAGGCAAAGGCCGTGCCGTCAGGTGCCCAGCATGGCACGTTGATGCTGCCTTGTCCGCCATTGAACGCGGCAACCGTGCGCCGGTTCCCGCCATCGGGGTTCATCAGCACCAGTGCCACGTCGCGGTCGCGCGGGTGGCCTTCGGTTCCCTGCGGATAGGCCAGGTACAGCACATGCCGCCCGTCAGGCGAGGGATGCGGAAACCAGTTGACGAGGCTGTCCGCAAAGACCTGTTCATGTCCGGTGCCGTCGGGCTTCATCCGCCAGATCTGCGCATGGCCTGTGCGGTCGCAGTTGTAGTAAATCCAGTCTCCGCCCGGCGCATAGTCGGGGCCGTCGCTGTGGCCTTCGCCAAAGGTCAGCCGCCGTTCCTGGCCGCCCGACGCGGGGCAGGACCAGATATCCACCCCCCGCCCGCCGCGCGCCGCCGCATAGACGATGCGCGCGCCGTCCGGTGACCATCCGTGCCACCAGCTTGGCGCGTTCCGCGTGACAGGTTCCGGCACGCCGCCCGACACTGGCATCACGAAAATCTCTGACCCCCGTCCGGTATGCGACGACAGGATGATCTGCGTGCCGTCCGGCGAAAACCCGTGGTCATTGTTGCAGCGCCGTGCCGTGCCGGTGTCCAGCAGTTGCAGGTCAGGCGACGCCAGCGGCACGCGCAGCAGCCGCCCGTCGCCGTTCACCAGAAGCCAGCCGTCGGGGTGCCAGTTCGGCGCCTCGATCAGCCGGTCTGTGGCCAGAACCAGCCGGGTTTCGCCCGATGCCAGATCGTATATCTCAAGAAAGCTGCGCATCCGGTCCTCTGCCCGTCTGTGCAAGTGCCGCCCTCAGGTCCCGCACCCTTGCGGCAGAGGTGCGCCGGGGCGCGCCGAACCCCAAAGGCGCGGCCGGGCCGGGGACAGAGCAGGAGCCATGCAGATCGCTCAGCGGCAAACCCCGCAGGGCAGGAACGGTTTGCGCCGAAATCCCCGAACCCGGCATGATCGCAAGGCGGCCGCCTGCCAGCGCAAAACACCGCTCCAGCCCCGCCCGCCCTTGGGCTGCCGTTGCGGCCTGACCCGAGGTCAGGATGCGGCGAAAGCCAAGCCCTGCCGCAAGGTCAATTGCAGGGGCCATGTCCGGCACCAGATCGAAGGCGCGGTGCAACGTCAGCTCAAGGCCCGACGCGGCTTTGGTCAGCGCAGCAAGGATCGCGGCATCAAGCCGGCCGTCGGGCAGGGACGCGCCCAGAACGACGCCCGCCAGACCTGCGGCCCGCGCGGCGGCGATATCGGCAAGCATGATCGCGACTTCGGCAGGGCTGAAGACGAAATCGCCCGCCCGCGGCCGGATCATCGCCAGCACCGGCACGGGGCAGCGCGCCGCCGCCTGCATCAGGCCCGCCGATGGTGTGATCCCGCCCAGATCCAGTGCCGCGCACAGCTCAATCCGGTCGGCCCCGCCCGCCACGGCTTCGGCCAGCCCTTCGGCGCTGTCCACGCAGACCTCGATCAGGACCCTAGCCATGGGAAAGCCCCGCAAGACCGGCCAGGGCCGCGCCGACAAGGCCGGGTTCCACCGTCAGCCCGGCGGGTACCAGCAGCGGGCGGTCCGTGCGGCGCAACAGGTTGGCGCGCACCGCCCCGTCCAGCAGCGCAATCAGCGCGGGCACATTGGCAAGGCCACCGCCGACCGGCACGATGGACGACCCCACGACATTCAGCACCATCGCCAGCGGCCCTGCCAGCAGGTCGCGCCACAGCGCCACCGTTTGCGCCGCTGCCGCATCGCCTGCCTGCCAGGCCTTCAGCAGCGCAACCGACCCCGCGCCTGCCCCGTGCAGATGGCGGTGCAGCCGCTCCAGGCCCCGCGCGCCCCCGACGGTGTCAAGGCAGCCGGACAACCCGCAGCCGCAGGGAAACCACGGGGCCAGCGCCGCATTGGCGACCGGGCCGTGGCCCCATTCCCCGGCATAGCCGCCCACCCCCGTAACAATGCGCCCGTCAATCACCAGACCGCCGCCGACACCGGTGCCCAGGATGATGCCGAAGACATTGCGGTGCCCGCGCCCGGCACCCATCCCCGCCTCGGCCAGCGCAAAACAGTCGGCGTCGTTGAACACCCAGACCGGGCGCTGAAGTGCGCGGCCAAGCTCTGCCGCCAGATCGCGTCCGTTCAGGCAGGGGATATTGGCCACCCTGATCCGGCCCGAGTCGGGATCGACGACCCCGGCGATGGAAATGGCGATGCCTTGCGCCCAGTCCCCGGCGAAGCTGCAAATCACCTGCACAAAGCCTGCGAAATCATCCAGCGGCGTCGGCACGGCACCCAGAGGCACCACGCCACCATCCGCCCCGGCACGGCCGGCCTTGATCCGCGATCCGCCGATGTCGAAACACAGGATCATGACGCCCCTTTCTTTGTGCCAAGGCATAGCGCCCGCAAGCAGCCTTGGAAACGGCGGTTTTCGGCACGGCTTGACAGTCCTTGCCCCGCCGCCGCATGACGCGGGCAAAGGGGGACCCCGGGATGACCGCAGATGACCGCCTGATCGTGGCACTGGACGTGCCGAATGTGGTGCAGGGGCTGGATCTGGCCGCGCGCATCGGCGATGCCGCCGGGTTTTACAAGATCGGGCTGGGGATGCTGACGGGCGGGGGCCTGGCGCTTGCCAACGAGCTGAAGCAGGAACAGGGCAAGCGCATTTTCCTGGACATGAAGCTTTTTGACATCGGTGCCACGGTAGAGGCCGCCGTGCGCGGCTTTGCCCGCTTTGATCTGGATTTCCTGACGGTGCATGGTGATCCGCAGGTGGTGCGGGCGGCAATGCAGGGCAGTGCCGGGTCAGGCTTGCGCATTCTGGCGGTGACGATCCTGACCTCGCTCGACCGCGCCGATCTGGATGCCAACATGATCCGCGCCGGCGATCTGGCCGAAATCACGCTGGAACGCGCGGTGCGGGCGCTGGAGGCGGGGGCCGACGGCGTGATCGCCAGCCCGCAGGAGGCCGCGCTGATCCGGGCGCTGCCCCAGGCGAAAGGTCGCCTGATCGTGACGCCGGGTGTCAGGCCCGCAGGCGCGGCAGCGGGGGACCAGAAGCGCATCGCCACACCGGGCCAGGCGATCCGCGACGGGGCCGATCACATCGTCGTGGGCCGCCCGGTCTGGCAGGCGGCAGACCCGCGCGCGGCGGCACAGGCCATTGTGGCAGACCTGCCGCCGCGCGGGTAAGCGCGGGCGCGGTCAGTTTTCGTTGATGTCACGGTCCCAGCGTTTCACTTCGCCCAGGTTCTTGCCGAAGAAGCAGCGCAGCAAGGCCCAGGACGCCACCGAGGCAAGGGCCATCACCACCAGGGCCAGCGGCAGGCTGTCGCCCAGGGCCCCAAGCCAGATCAGCCCCCCCACCAGCACCGCCGCCACGGCGAAACCGGCGAAGATATAGCCCGGGATGATCACCTCGATGATGGCCAGCACCAGACCTGCCACCATCCACAGCCACCATGTTCCTGTCATTGCAGCCCCCGTCAATTCACCGGTATCGCCGGACCGGACCCGGCAGGGTCACACCCGGCCTTTGAGCATCCTGAAGGCATCGCCAAAGGCATCCAGCGCCTGCGCGGGCACGATGATCATCTGCTTTCCGGCACCCTGGCCCACCGCCGTCAGCGCCTCGACCTGCTTGAGCGCGACCTGATACTGCGCCGCCTCGATGCCGCTTTCCTTGATCGCCCCGGCGATGACGCCGGTCGCATAGGCCTCGGCGTCCGCCAGAACGCGGCGCGCCTTCGCCTCCTGCTCGGCGGCGTAAAGCTGGGCGTCGGCGTTCAGTTCGACCGCCCGTTTCTTGCCTTCGGCTTCCGTCACCTGGGCACGCCGCGCGCGTTCGGCGTTGAGTTGCTGCAGCATTGCCGCCCTTGTGGCATCATCAAGGCTGACGTCCAGAATCTCGGCCCGGGTCACTGCGATGCCCCAATCCTCGACCATGGTTGCCACCTGTTCGCGCACCTTCGCGATCAGGTCGGCCCGGTTGGACTGAACCTGATCCAGTTCCAGCTTGCCGATCTCGCTGCGCACGATCCCGGCAACGGTGGTGGCAATCGCGCCGTCGACATCGCGGATGCGGTACACGGTTTTTTCCGGTTCGGTAATGCGGTAAAAGACGCTGGTTTCGACCTTCACCAAAACGTTGTCGGCGGTTATCGCATCCTGGCTGGCGGTGGGAAGCTGGCGTTCCAGCACCGAAACCTTATGCGCCACCCGGTCCAGAAACGGCACGATGAAGTTGATGCCGGGTCCCAGCACGGCACGCAGCCGGCCGAAACGTTCCACCACATGCTTTTCGCTTTGCGGCACGATCCGCACACCCAGAAACAGGCTGAGCAGGATGAAAGCCGCAAGCGCAAGCAGAACGGCGTTGCCGCCCTGAAAATCGTTGACATCCATGGCGGACCCCTCTGTTGCCTGCTGCAACATGGCCCCGCCTTGCGGCCCGCGCAACACCCGCTTCGCGACAAAATGGTGCGCGGCGCGCCGGGGGGCAGGGGACATCCGGATGCGGCTGACAGGGACCACGCGGCGGTCAGCGCAAGAAGGGCGGCTTCAAGGCAAGGGCCGCTGAAAACCGGACCGTCCGGCGGCCCGGGCACCAGCCCCGGCACAGGCCGGGGCCGCAGGACGCCCTTCCGCGACCGCACCCGACGCGGGTTGAGGCACCGCTCCGGCCCAGGCTGGCGCCACGCAGCGGGCCGGCGATGAACCACGGCAACCTCATCACATCCCTGACCGGGCGCCAAGGCTTGCCTGCCGCCGGATACCGGGCCGCGACCAAAGGGATGCGCCCCCCACGGGTCCCGGGGCGCCCGGCCTTTGCCGCCCGCTGTCTGTTCCACAGGAAGGGGACCGTCGGCATCTGCAGGCATCGTGGCGGCGACCGGCACGGCGAAAACCACAGTCCGCCACCGGCAGGCAGGGGTCATGACTGGCGGCCCCAAGGGCCTGCCGCGCGGCCAGACCCGCCCGCGTGACAAGGTGCCGCTGGCCAAGGACCGCACCCCCGCCATCGCAACGCGATGCAGGGGCCGCCGCACCGACAGGCCCGGCACCGGACGGCGCGATACGCCGCCGCCGACGGCCAGATGATGCCGCAGACAGGATAGGCAGGCGACCGGAACACCGGGGACAGGCAGAGATTTTTTTCGCCGGTCCTCTGGACAGCCAAGGCCGCCTCGCATAAGACACTCGGGCTTGGAAGGCCCTTGCGCCGACCCTGTGCCCAGATAGCTCAGTTGGTAGAGCAGCGGACTGAAAATCCGCGTGTCGCTGGTTCGATTCCGGCTCTGGGCACCATTTTAATTCCATAAGATCAATGATTTAGACCCTGCACGGTTTCGCATTTCCGCCTTGCACGGTCATCATGCCAGGGGGCCCTTTCGCCTGGCGCGTATGGCGGCGGCCATGGCGCTTGGGTGGTGTTGGCGTGCCGTTGCGCTTGACCTCTGGCCCACCGGAACCTTGGCACCGGAAGGGTGCCATGGCAGGGATTGCGCTTGCGTGAAAACTTCGCTGAAAGAACGGTCTGCCGACAGGCCCCATTGCGTTGTGGGGCGGGCCGGGCGGGCACCTCAGGGCAGCACCGGCAGCGCCAGCCCCGTGCGCTGCGCCAGGTCCGCCAGAGCGGCGCGCGCCGCAGCTGTCCAATCGGCGGCGCGGGCGGCATAGAGCGTTGCCTCGGACCGGTGGACCAGGCCGTCGGACAGGGTCTTGAGGTGGTTCGCCCGCAGCGTTTCCCCGGTCGAGGTGATGTCGGCAATCGCCTCGGCCGTCAGGTTCTTCACGCTGCCCTCGGTCGCGCCAAGACTGTCGACAAGCTGGTAGTCGGCCACACCCCGATCAGCCAGAAAATCGCGCACCAGACGGTGATACTTGGTGGCGATGCGCAGCCGGTGGCCATGCACCGCCCGGAAGGCGGCGGCAACCGCATCCAGATCGTCAAGCGTATCGACATCGATCCAGACAGCGGGCACCGCGATGATCAGATCGGCCTGCCCGAAGCCCATCCGGGCAAGCTCGGCCACCTGCATGTCCCAGTCCGCCAGCCTGTCGCGGACCAGATCAGACCCGGTCACGCCCAGATGGATGCGCCCTGCCGAAAGTTCGCGCGGAATCTCGCCGGCCGACAGCAGCAGCAGTTCGGCACCGTCCAACCCGCCGATACTGCCGGAGTATTCGCGTTCCGATCCGGACTGGCGCATCTTCAGGCCGCGGGCACCGAACCAGGCAAAGGTCTTGTCCATCAGCCGCCCCTTGGACGGCACCCCGATTTTCAGCGTCATGGCGCGGCCCTCAGCGCGGCGACCAGACCGGGGCGGATCACGCCGCCGACCGCCGGGATCGACCGGCCCTGGCCCAGAACGGCTGTCAGCGCATCATAGCGCCCGCCGCTGGCCACCGGCGGCCAGCCCGGCCTGTCGGCGTGAAAGCTGAAGACGAAGCCGTCGTAATATTCCAGCGTGCTGCGCCCGTGGCCGGCCTGAAACGGCAGGGCGGCGGTGTCGATTCCAAGGGCGGCCAATGCCGAAAGGCGGTCTGAAAAACGCCCGACGGCCGGCGCGATGCTGGGAAGGCTGGCGGCGATGTCCTCAAGCCGTGCCAATGCCTGCGGGGCGGTCCCGCTGACGGCAAGAAGGCTATCCAGCAAAGCTGCCTCGCGGGGGGAAACTGGCGGGGCGATGCTGTCTTCGATCAGGCTGCGGGCCCGGGCGGCGACCTCTTCGGGGCTGCGCAGGCCGATGAAGGGGCCTGCCGCCTGCATCAGCGCCTCGGGCGAAGCAGACCCCAGCCGGTCCAGCAGCCGCAGCCGCGCCTGCGGCAGGGCGGTGCGGCCCGCAAAGCGGTCCAGCAGCGCGCGGAACCGGGCCGGTCGCCAGACATGGCGCAAAAGCGCGGCCTTGCGCCGTTCGGTTGTGTTCAGGCCGCGCACGGCGGCCAGCAGAATGCCCATATCGCCGGTGGCGGGGCGCAGATTCAGCGGGGCCAGCAGACGGTGGAACAGCGCGAATACCCCGGCATCTGCCGTGGCCGGGGTTTCACGGGCGAAAACCTCGTACCCGACCTGCAGGTATTCGCTGGCCCGGGCACCGATATGGTCCTGCTTGCGGAACACTTCGCCCCGGTAGCAATAGCGCGTAGGTTCCGCGCCATGGGCCATGTGCATCTGCACCACCGGCACCGTGAAATCGGGGCGCAGCATCATCTCGCCCCGGATCGGGTCCCGGGTGACATAGGCCCGCGCGCGGATGTCTTCGCCGTAAAGGTCAAGCAGCGCGCCTGCGGGCAGCAGGATGTCCGCCTCGACCGGTTGCGCGCCGCTGTCCAGCAGGGCGGCATACAGGCGGTCAGCCTCGGCGCGGATGGTGGCGCGGTCTGGCAGGCGGTCCGGCACGGGTCAGACAAGCATTTGCCGCACGGCGGCCACCAGACCGGCACGGGGCACTTCCACCTGGGCGGGGCGCTGCTTCCATTCCTCCAGACTGGCCCCGGCGGCGATTTTCGCGCCAAGAATCAGGTCTTTCAGGATGACGGTGCCCTTTTCAGCTTCGGATGATCCCTGGATCACCGCCACGGGCGAGGCCCGCTTGTCGGCATATTTCAACTGGTTGCCGAAGTTCTTGGGGTTGCCCAGATAGACCTCGGCCCTTAGGCCCGCGCCGCGCAATTCGGCGGCCATGGCCATGTAATCGGCCATACGGTCGCGGTCCATCACCGTCACCACGACCGGCCCGGCGCTGTCGCCCGCGCTGCGCCCTTTGGCGCGCAGGGCAGCGAGCAGCCGGTCCACCCCGATGGAAACACCGGTGGCAGGCACCGATTGCCCGGTAAAGCGCTTGACCAGATCATCATAGCGCCCGCCCCCCGCGACCGAGCCGAACTGGCGGGGGCGGCCCTTTTCGTCAAGGATTGTGAACGTGAGTTCGGCCTCGAAGACAGGTCCGGTGTAGTAGCCAAGGCCGCGCACGACGGATGGGTCGATGACGATGCGGTCGGGGCCGTAGCCTTGGGCAGAGAGGAGGGAGGCGATGGTTTCAAGCTCGTCCACGCCCTCGACGCCCAAGGCAGACGGCCCTGCAAGAACACGCAGGCGCGCAACCGTTTCCGCCCCGGTGTCACGCTTGGCGGCCATGAACCCCATCACGATCCCTGCCTGCTCTTCGCCAAGACCAGCGCCCTTTGTGAAATCGCCCGACTCATCCCGCCGCCCCTCACCCAGCAGCGCCCGTACGCCTTCCGTCCCCAGCCGGTCCAGCTTGTCGATCGCGCGCAGCACGATCCCCCTCTCATGCGCGAATTTCGCAGGGTCGGCGGGGTCAAGCACCCCCGCCACCTCCATCACCCCGTTCAGCACCTTGCGGTTGTTCACCCGCACCACATAGTCACCGCGCGCAATCCCCACGGCTTCCAGCGCATCCGCCAGCATGGCGCAAATCTCGGCATCGGCGGCGACCGAGGCGCTGCCCACCGTATCGGCATCGCATTGATAGAACTGGCGGAACCGGCCCGGCCCCGGCTTTTCATTGCGCCAGACCGGGCCCATGGCATAGCGGCGGTAGGGGCTGGGCAGGTCATTGCGGTATTGCGCGGCCACGCGGGCCAGGGGGGCCGTCAGGTCATAGCGCAGGGCCAGCCAGTCGCCCTCATCCTCTTGCCAGGCGAAGACGCCTGCGTTCGGGCGGTCGACATCGGGCAGGAATTTGCCCAGCGCCTCCACCGTTTCGACGGCGGATGTTTCCAGCGGGTCAAAGCCGTAGCGGTGATAGACGGCGGCAATCGCATCCAGCATGGCCTTACGTTCGGCCACATCCGCGCCGAAATAATCCCGGAACCCTTTGGGCGTTTCCGCCTTTGGCCGCCGTTCCGCCTTTTCGCCCGCCATGCCGCGCCCCCTGCCGTTGTGGGGGTGCCTTAGCCGAAGGCGTGCGTCGGGGCAAGCAAGGCAGGCTTCGGCGTTGCCGCGGTCAGGCCGGTGTGGCACAGCAAGGGGGATGACGGAACGGACCGGGCGGCCCGGTCCGGCATATCAAGGCAAAGGGCGGGACCATGACCGGGACGGCATCCCTGGAAGAGCGTATCGCGCATCTGAGCCGCGCAGTCGATGATCTGTCGGATGTGGTGGCGCGACAGGCGGCGGACATCGAACGGTTGACGCGCCGCGTCACCATGCTGCTGGAGCGCGAAGCCGAACGCGAGGCCGATGGGGCAAGCCTTGCCCTTGGCGACGGGCGTCCTCCGCACTGGTAGACGGGTGGTGCGGCCCGCCCGGCATCCGGTCAGGGGGATGCCGCGCCGCGCAGACGGTCATTCAGTGCGATGAAAGGGGCCAGATCAGACGGGGCCATTTCCGACATGCCCTCTGTCCCGTCATGCAGCGATATCATGACTTCCTGCGCCAGACTTCGCAGATGCCCGGCGATGGGTGCCTGCGACCCGGCAAAGAACCCAAGCGACCGGGTCGTCATGTCTGCCACGGAAACGACAATGCCATGCCGCAATCCATATCCCGCCGCCTGCTCCAGAACGCCGGCGGCGTCCCCCGCGACAAGATCCTTCCAGTCGCAAATGCCGCTGTTTGCCATGCCCCACCCGACGGCCGGATCGACAAAAAGCAGCCCATTTCGGGCATAGTGCGCTATCCAGTCTTCAGGATATGTCTGGTAAAGCAGCAGGGGATGGTTGAACCGGATTCGCAGACCGATTGCAAAACACCAGTCCGGCACGGCAACCAGACGTTGCAACTGGTAGTCCATCCTTTGTATTCGTTTCATGGTGCTTTGGTACGAATCCGGATGTCAGCATGATTACACGACACTTGAACCTCGGTTCTTGCGCCACAACTGCCAAGGGTAAGGCCCCCAAGGATATCTGTGTATTGTGAGGCTGGCCGAATGCAAGGAACTTTTCGCATTGATCGCACCGGCGGGTTACTATGCCGCCCTGCGGCTAGGCTTCTTTTCGCCCGAGGAGGAACTGAACGGTTTTGCAGCCCGCTGGATTGACCACTACACGATCAACGGGCTGGCGCTGCACGACCCGCTGATGCGCTGGATCTATTCGGGCAGCGGCGCGCGACGCTGGAGCGAGCTTCGGCTTCCCGATCCGATGGGCGTCCTGAAATCCTACGCCGCGTTCGGGATGCCCTTCGGTGCCGTCATCTGCGTGACTGCTGAAGAAGACCTTCCGCGCCGGACCTTCGGCTATTTCGCGCGTCAGGACCGCGAGCTGACCGGGGCAGAGATGACCGAACTGGAATCCTTGCTGCGGGCCGCGCATTTTCACGAACCGCAAGAAGACCAGCCGCTGACCCGGGCGCAGACCGAGGCGCTTCGGCTGCTGTCGCGGGGGATGCGACTGAAGGAGATTGCTTATGCGCTGGGGATTTCCGAAAGTGCGGTCAAGGCGCGATTGAAAAGCGCCATGGCCCGCATGGACGCCCGAACCCCGGTTCAAGCCGCATCCATCGCGTCACAAAGGGGTCTGCTGAAGTAGAGTATGGACCTTGTTGATCTCAGCACCGTCGCTGGCCATTCCGCGAACTTTGAGCGGTTCATCGATCAGTTGTGCAGGCGCCTGGGGGTTGAATACGGATCCTACGCCACGATGAATCCGGTGACCGGTGCCGTTCAGGGCTATGCGACCTACCGCGAGGACTGGAAGCGGCACTACATGGATCACAAGCTTCACCATGTGGACCCGACGATCCACCGCTCGGTGCTCAGCATTTCTCCGGTGGACTGGAGCCGGTTCGAACGCGACGCGCGGTTTCATGCCGTCTTCAGATCAGCCGGTGATTTCGGTATCTGTCCTCAGGGCATAACGGTGCCAATCCGCGGACCCTATGGCGACAGGGGGCTTCTCAGTGTGACGGCGCGCGTCTCTGAGACAGAGTGGCAAAAGCTGCGCCCGACCCTTATGGGCGATCTGCAACTGGCGGCCGTGCATCTGCACGATGCCGTGATGCGGTCCGGCCTGCTCTTGCCGCCTTTGGCGCAGCCCTTGTTGTCGGGTCGCGAACGCGAAGTGCTGCAATGGGTGGCCGCAGGAAAATCCCAGCAGGATGTCGGCGATATCCTGGGCATTTCAACCCGCACGGTCGAAGTGCACCTGCGGTCCGCGCGGGAAAAGCTTGGGGCGCTGACGACGGTGCAGGCCGTTGGCCGCGCGATCGGCCTCAACATCATCTTCCCCCGGTGAACCGATCATAGGGTGTGGTGCCCTCGATCCGAAGCGCACCCCGATGCCTGAAAGCAGATCCGGCATTCCTGTGGCCGGAACCGGCTGCGGATTGTGCCAAACTACAGTCAGAATGCCCCGCAGCGCCCGGCGGCCGTCTTTAGGACTGTGGTCCCAAGCTTTGCGACCACGAGGGTGTGACCGCCACCGGTGCGGGTACAGGCGCGATTGATCCCGAGTGGGTAAGGCCGGGCAGGCAGGATGGAAAAGCATCAGGTCATGGCCCCCCCGGGCGGCTTTTGGCGCCGGGCAGGTCGCGCAACCGGCGCGGTACACCGCACCGCCGGGCACCAAAGCTGTGGTCGGCGGGCCGTTGCCGGGGTGCTGCCGCGCGTGAAGGGATTGGCACCGTTTGACCGCCTGCGCGATGTCGCCGGGCGGTCTTGCGCCGCCTTTGGCGGGGTCGTGGTCAACCTTGCAGCGTCCTTACCCCGATCTCGCCTTCCAGACGGGCCTTCATCGCCGCAACGGCAGAGACTGCCCCGGCCGCAGTCGTGAAATAGGGAATCTTGTCCACAAGCGCCACGGCGCGGATGTCGCGGCTGTCGCTGACGGCCTGCGTGCCTTCGGTGGTGTTCATCACCAGCGCGATGTCATCGTTCTTGAGCCGGTCGACGATATTCGGGCGGCCCTCGTAAACCTTGTTGACCTGCGTCGCGGCGATGCCTTCGGCGGCCAGCCACTGTGCGGTGCCGCGCGTTGCGACAATTTCAAACCCCATCGCAACCAGGTCACGCGCGGCCTGGGCCAGCATGCCGGATTTATCGGCATCCCTGACTGACAGAAAAACGCGCCCCCCGCCGGGCAGAACCACGCCCGCGCCCATCTGCGCCTTGAGGAAGGCCAGCGCAAAGCTGCGGTCCCATCCCATCACCTCGCCCGTCGACCGCATTTCGGGGCCAAGCAGCGTGTCGACGCCGGGGAAGCGGGCAAAGGGCAGGACCGCCTCTTTCACCGAGAACCAGGGCGTCTGCGGATCGGCCAGCGTCAGCGGATCAGCCAGCGGCAGCGGGCTGTCGGGGCCGACCCCCGCCGGGTAGGGCGGGCGCATCGGGAAGTTTGACAGCGGCTCCCCCGCCATAAGCCGGGCGGCGATGGAGGCGATGGCAGAATCGGTGGCCTTGGCCACAAAGGGCACCGTGCGGCTGGCGCGTGGGTTCACCTCAAGCACATGGATCGTGCCGTCCTTTATCGCGAATTGTACGTTCATCAGGCCGACGACATGCAGGGCGCGGGCCAGCGCCTTGGTCTGCACCTTCAATTCGGCAATGATTTCGGCCGACAGGGAATGGGGCGGCAGCGAACAGGCGCTGTCACCGGAATGCACGCCGGCCTCTTCGATATGCTGCATGATGCCTGCGACATGCACATCGGTGCCGTCGCACAGCGCATCGACATCCACCTCGATGGCGCCGGACAGGTAGCTGTCCAGCAGCACCGGGCTGTCGCCCGAGACATGCACCGCCTCGCGGATATAGCGTTCCAGGCGGGTGTCATCGTGCACGATCTCCATCGCGCGGCCACCCAGCACGTAGGACGGGCGGATCACCAGGGGATAGCCGATACGGGCCGCGATGGCAAAAGCCTCATCCCGCGACCGGGCCATGCCGTTGACCGGCTGCCTCAGGTCCAGCTTGTGCAAAAGCTGCTGGAAGCGTTCGCGATCTTCGGCCAGATCGATGGCATCGGGCGTGGTCCCCAGGATCGGGATGCCTTCCTGCGCCAGCGCCTGCGCCAGTTTCAGCGGGGTCTGGCCGCCGAACTGCACGATCACGCCATGCAGCGTGCCGCTTTCCCGCTCCACCCGCAGAATTTCCAGCACATGTTCCAGGGTCAGCGGTTCGAAATAGAGCCGGTCCGAGGTGTCATAATCGGTGCTGACCGTTTCGGGATTGCAGTTGACCATGATCGTCTCGTAGCCGGCAGCGGTCAGCGCAAAGCAGGCATGGCAGCAGCAGTAATCAAACTCGATCCCCTGGCCGATCCGGTTGGGGCCGCCGCCCAGGATCACGACCTTGCGGGCGTTCGACGGGCGCGCTTCGCATTCCACATCGCCCATGACGGGATGTTCGTAGGTGGAATACATATAGGGCGTCCGGGCTTCGAATTCGGCACCGCAGGTATCGATGCGCTTGAACACCGCCGTCACACCAAGGCGCTGGCGGGCACGGCGCACCTGCGCCTCGTCCCGCCCGGTAAGGTTGGCCAGGCGGGCATCGGTGAAGCCCATCATCTTCAGCCTGCGGATACCCTCGGCGGTCAGCGGCAGGCCGTCGCGGCGCACCTGCGCCTCGACCTCGACAATCTCGCGGATGCGCGCGAGGTACCAGGGATCATAGGCGGTGGCCGCGTGGATATCGTCATCGCTCAGGCCGTGGCGCATGGCCTGGGCAATCAGGCGCAGCCGGTCGGGGGTTTGCGGCGACAGGGCCTTGATCACGGCGGCACGGTCGGGCGCGCCGGCGATGGTGATTTCGTCAAAGCCGGTCAGGCCGGTTTCCAGGCTTGCCAGCGCCTTTTGCAGCGATTCCTGGATGGTGCGACCGATGGCCATGACCTCGCCCACGGATTTCATCGCGGTGGTCAGTTCGGCTTTCGATCCGGGGAATTTTTCAAAGGCAAAGCGCGGGATCTTGGTCACGACATAGTCGATGGTCGGCTCGAAGCTGGCGGGGGTGACCTTGGTGATGTCGTTGTCCAGCTCGTCCAGCGTGTAGCCGACGGCAAGTTTCGCGGCGATCTTGGCGATGGGAAAGCCGGTGGCCTTGGACGCCAGCGCGGAAGACCGCGAGACGCGGGGGTTCATCTCGATCACCACCATTCGCCCGTCCGCCGGGTTGACCGCCCATTGCACGTTGGACCCGCCGGTTTCCACCCCGATCTCGCGCAGCACGGCGATGGAGCCGTTGCGCATGATCTGGTATTCCTTGTCGGTCAGGGTCAGGGCGGGGGCCACGGTCACCGAATCCCCGGTATGAATGCCCATCGGATCGATGTTTTCGATGGCGCAAACGATGATGGCATTGTCCGCGCGGTCGCGGACCACCTCCATCTCGTATTCCTTCCAGCCCAGCAGGGATTCATCGACCAGGATCTGCGCCACGGGCGAGGCATCAAGACCCGAACGGCAGATCCGTTCGTAATCGTCGCGGTTATAGGCCACGCCGCCGCCTGTGCCGCCCAGCGTGAAGGCCGGGCGGATGATGGCGGGCAGGCCGACGTAATCGATGGCGGCAATCGCCGCCTGCACGCCTGCGGTGATGTCGAACCTGCCGTTCGCCAGCTTCGGGGCAGAGATGATGGTGGCTTTGGGGTTTTCCAGCCCGATGCGGTCCATCGCCTGCCGGAACAGGCCGCGGTCTTCGGCCATTTCGATGGCGCGGCGGTTGGCCCCGATCAGCTCTACCCCGTATCTTTCCAGCACGCCCATGTCGGCCAGCGCCAGCGCGGTGTTCAGCCCCGTCTGGCCGCCCATCGTCGGCAAAAGCGCGTCGGGGCGTTCCTTTTCGACGATCCTGGCAACGATTTCCGGCGTGATCGGTTCGATATAGGTGGCATCGGCCAGGCCAGGATCGGTCATGATCGTGGCAGGGTTGGAGTTGACCAGGATCACCCGGTAGCCTTCTTCGCGCAGGGCCTTGCAGGCCTGGGCACCGGAATAGTCGAACTCGCAGGCCTGTCCGATGATGATGGGACCCGCACCGATGATCATGATCGACTGGATGTCGGTTCTCTTCGGCATGTCCGGTCCCCTGTGCGCAAATTGACGGGGTTATAGACGCAAGCGGGCGCGGCACAAGGGGCAAACCGCCACCGCTGCCTTGACGCAGGCTGCAAAATTAGCTAACTTAGCCAGGTGCAGAAGGGGCCGATCATGCAGATGTCGATACATGCCGCCAAGACCAACCTGTCCAGGCTGATCGACGCCGCGCTGCGGGGCGAAGAGGTGATTATTGCCCGTGGCAAAACGCCGGTGGTGCGGCTGGTGCCGGTGGTGGAGAAGAGGGGGTTCAGGTTCGGGGTCATCCCCGAACTGGTGGGCACCAAGGCACCGGATTTTCTGGAACCGATGACAGAGGAAGAACTGCGCGAGTGGGAATAGACCGTTGGCACTTCTGGATACGCATATCTGGGCCTGGACGCTGACGCTTGACCCTGTCCTTTCGCCGAAAGCCCGTGCTGCCATCGACGGGGCTCGGGCGCTGTTCCTGAGCCCGGCAAGCTTCTATGAGATCGGTCAGAAGGCGCGTCTCGGAAAGTGGCCGCTTATGAAACCTTTCGCCGGCAATCTGCCCGACTATGCCTCTGCGGCGGGTCTGACGGTGGCCCCGCTGACGGCAGAAGTTGCCGTTCTGGCCGGATCGCTGGACTGGCCGCACCGTGATCCGTTTGACCGTCTTCTGGCGGCGACGGCGCTGGTCAACGGGTGGGCGCTGATTTCGGCCGATACCGCGTTCGACAGCCTGACGGGTCTGCGGCGCATCTGGTAGCGTGGCGCGATGCAAACGGGCCGGGGTCACCCCCGGCCCGTTTTCCGCTGTTGTGCCGGATCAGCCCTTTTCGCCAACGGCCGCTTCGGCGGCGGCGATGACAGCCCGGCGTTTTTCGATCCGCTCACCTGTCGGCGGGCCTTCAAAGCGGCGGTTTTCAACCGTCACCCACAGGATGATGGCCAGGGCGATGAAGCCGATCACGATCCACAGCACCTTGTCATTGGGCGGCTGCACCGCGATGAAGAAGATGATCGCCTTGCCGATCAGCGCCAGCACGCAGATCAGCTTGAACACACCGCCCGGCATCGCCCAGGGGCCGGGGGTCGGCCATTTCGGGCCGCCACAGGCCGGCATGCCGGCCAGAATCGGGATGATGAAGGACAGAAACAGGAACACCAGGGTCGAATTGACCACACTGGTGTAAAGGTTCGTCCCGCCGATCGACACGAACTGCGCGGCAAAGACATAAAGGATGCACAGGATCGACGACGTCCAGATCGCGTTCAGCGGCGTGCGGAAGCGCGGCGAGACTGCGGCCAGCGCTTTTGAGGCCACCGGCATGCCGTCATCGCGGCTGAACGCGAACAGCATCCGGCTGGCCGAGGTGACGGTGGCCAGACCGCACAGAAGCTGGGCGATCAGGATGCCAGGATGGATGATGTCGCGCAGCACCGTGGGCAGAAGGGCATTCATTGTTTCGTAAAACACGGCCCCCCCTGCGCCGCGCCCGCATTCAGGTCGGGGATCGCAAGCATGATGGCGCAGATCATCACCCAGCCGATCCGCGAGGACCACAGCACGGCCGACACGATGCCCCTGGGCACCGAAATGGCCGCGTTCCCGGTTTCTTCAGACGTATGGGCCGAGGCGTCATGGCCGGTGATCGTGTAGACCGGCAGCAGAAGGCTCAGCAGGAACAGAACCGGCATGCTGTTGCCTTGCGGGAAGACACTGCCGCCCGCTTCGCCCGAAAGGTTGATAAAGGTACACAGCCGCGGGAAATCCAGCGCCGGTTATAGTTAATCAGGGCCACAACCAGCACCGCCGTGGTCGCAAAAATGACATAGCCCGAGAAGCCGGTCAGAAAGGTGGTGACCCGGATTCCAAGGTGGTTGAACAGCGCCTGCATGATCGTGATCACGGCAACGAAGGTTACGATGTGACCGGCCGAGGTGGTCATGCCCGCAAGACCGCCAAAGGTGCCCTGAAAGAAAAAGGCGGTGCCGATGGTGATGGCACCCGGCACGGTGATCAGGCCCGGAAGGTTGAGCCAGGCCGTCAGCCAGCCCCGGAACCGGTTGCCCAAGGTCGAGGCCCGGTGATGCAGCCCCCCGCCGTGGGAAAGGCACTGGCGATCTGCGCCATGGCCCGCGCGAACATGGCCGGCACAAGGCAGCCCACAATCCAGCCGATGCCTGCCCCCGCGCCGCCGATGCCGCCCAGCGCCTGCGGGAATGAATTGATGCCCCCGGACAGGATGCAGATGATCGAAAATGAAATCGCGAAGTTCGAAAACTTCGACATGCTGCGCGACAGTTCCCGGGCATAGCCCATGCCGTGCAGGACCTTGATATCCTCGCGCCGCTCTTTCTCGCCACAGTCTTTGCTGGCCCTTGTGTTCCCTCTGACCTGTCGGTCTGTCTGTTCTTATGGAAGGGCGGGTCGGATGCCCTCGCGGACCACGCAAGCCCCAGAAGCCGAAGCTGGCACCTGAATTGTTCGATTTCTGCTTCTGCGCGGACTGCCCAGCGAAGCGTCGCACGCGTGTCGCAAAAGACTCACGTTGCGCGGCAAACAGGGGGGCCGTATGTCGGGTCCGGCAAGGCGGCGGGCCGGAGCGCGGCGGAAGGAAAGGGCAAACGTGATCCTGTGCGAGCATGGCCCCGATGGCCGCCCGGCGGTGTTCGGGCGCCCCGAATCCGTGATCACCGCCGAAGCGGCTGCGGATCTGCCCGGCGCTTTTGCTGCCCTGGATGGGGCGCTTGCGCGCGGGGCCTGGATCGCCGGCTATGTCGCCTATGAGGCCGGTCTCGCGATGGAGCCGAAGCTTGCGGCATTGCTGCCCTCTGACCGGGACGGGCCGCTTCTTGCGATGGGCATCTGCAGCGGCCCCTCGGCCGCCGGGCCGGTGCTGGAGCAGGCGGCATCCGAAGCGGCCGGGGCGCGCCTGACCGCCCCCCGGCCCGTCCTGGCGCGCAGTGACTATGACGCGGCCATGGCAAAGGTGCTGGCCTATATCGCGGCGGGCGATTGCTATCAGGTCAACCTGACCTTTCCGATGGAGGCGCGGCTGGAGGGTGGTACCGCGCTGGGCCTTTACGGGGCATTGCGCCGCACGGGCGCGGTGGGGCATGGCGCGCTGGTTGACCTTGGCGTCGGGCCCGTGGTCGTCTCGCGGTCGCCCGAACTGTTCTTCAAGGTCGATGCCGGGGGCCGGATCATGGCGCGCCCGATGAAGGGCACCGCCCCGCGCGATCCGGACCCGCAGCGCGATGCCGAAATTGCCGCGCGCCTGTCGGTCAGCGAAAAGGATCGCGCGGAAAACCTGATGATCGTTGATCTTTTGCGCAACGATATCTCGCGCCTGTCCGAAGTGGGGTCGGTCAGGGTGCCGCACCTTTACCGGATGGAGACTTATGCGACCGTCCATCAGATGACATCGACCATCATCGGCCAGTTGCGCGGCAGGCCCGGCTTCGGCGACCTGATGGGGGCGCTGTTTCCCTGCGGATCGGTCACGGGCGCGCCGAAAATCCGCGCCATGCAGATCATCCGAGAGGTAGAGCCAGCCCCGCGCGGCGTCTATTGCGGCGCGGTCGGGTGGATGGCCCCCGATGGCCGGGCTGATTTCAGCGTGGCGATCCGCACGCTGTCGCTGTTCCCCGGCGGGCGCGTGGTGATGAACGTGGGTGGCGGTGTGGTGACGGATTCGACCGCCGAAGGCGAATGGGAGGAAGCCCTGTGGAAAGCGCGCTTCGTCAAGGCGGCCGTGACCCGTCGCTGAAGCTGATCGAAACGCTGGCCTGGGACGGCACGCAGGCGGTGCGCGCCGCCCGGCATCTGGCGCGTCTGGCGCGGTCGGCGGCGCTGCTGGGATGGGACTGCGACCCTGCGGCGGCAGAGGCGGCGCTGCTGCAGGGGCGGGCCGGCCCGGCCCGGCTGCGCCTGACGCTGGACCGCGCGGGCCGGATCGAGGTGACGGCGGGCGCGATCATTCCCTTTGCGGGCCCCATGCGCCTGGGGCTGGCCGGGGCGCGGCTGGAGGCGGGCGATCCCTGGCTGGGCGTGAAGACCACCCGGCGCGCGGCCTATGACCGGGCACGGGCCTGCTTGCCTGCGGGGCTGGACGAGGTTCTGTTCCTGAATGGCGCGGGCGAGGTCTGCGACGGCACGATCACCACGGTCTTCTTCGATGCGGGGCAGGGGCTGCGCACGCCGCCCCTGCGCTGCGGCCTGCTGCCCGGTGTACTGCGCGAAGAGATGCTGGAAACCGGGCAGGCGCAGGAAGCGGTGCTGCCCGCCGCCGATCTGCCCCGGGTGCGGCTGTGGGTGGGCAATTCGCTGCGCGGGATCGCGCCGGCGGTGTGGATGGGGTGATCTGCGCGCGGTCGCCCGGCCCGTGGCAGGTGCCGCCGGTTGCCGAAGGCTTTGCCGCAGGTCTGGCGGGCACCCTCCGGCCCGGTTGCGCCCGGTGCCGGGCGGGGCTGCGGCCAGGCAGGGGGCAAAAGGCGTGCCGTCCGGTCGAATGCCCGCCGCTGCAGGTGCCGCGCGCGCTGCGCGCCCGCCTGCCGCCTTGGCCCGCCCTTGCAATGACGCACGCTGCGGGCCGGGTCGCACCGCCCCTGCGGCCCGAGTTCCCTTGACTTCCCCCGATGGGCGCGCTGTATCGGCGCGGACAAAGACCGCCTTGCGGGCAAGGGGACGATCATGCATGCCTATCGCAGCCACACCTGTGCCGACCTGAACACAGCCCATGTGGGCCAGACCGTGCGCCTTTCGGGCTGGGTCCACCGCGTGCGCGACCATGGCGGCGTGCTGTTTGTGGACCTGCGCGACCATTACGGCATCACCCAGGTGCTGGCCGACAGTGACAGCCCGGCCTTTGGCGACATCGAAAAGCTCCGCGCCGAATGGGTCGTGCGGATTGACGGGCATGTGAAGGCGCGCGATGCGGCCTTGGTGAACCCCAAGCTGGCCACCGGCGGGATCGAGGTTTATGCCACCGGCCTGACCGTGCTCGGGGCGGCGGATGACCTGCCCCTGCCGGTCTTCGGCGATCTGGACTACCCCGAGGAAACCCGCCTGACCTATCGTTTCCTGGACCTGCGGCGCGAAAAGCTGCACCGCAACATGATGCTGCGGTCCAACGTGATCCGATCCCTGCGCAACCGCATGTGGGCCCAGGGGTTCACCGAATTCCAGACGCCGATCATCACGGCCAGCAGCCCCGAAGGGGCGCGCGATTTCCTGGTGCCCTCGCGCCTGCATCCGGGCAAGTTCTATGCCCTGCCCCAGGCCCCGCAACAGTTCAAGCAACTGATCATGGTGGCGGGGTTTGACCGCTATTTCCAGATTGCGCCCTGTTTCCGCGACGAAGACCCCCGCGCAGACCGCAGCCCCACCGATTTCTATCAGCTTGATCTGGAAATGAGCTTTGTCGAACAGGAAGATGTCTTCGCCGCCGTTCAGCCGGTGATCCAGGGCATCTTCGAGGAATTCGCGCCGGAGAAAAAGGTGGCCGCCGACTGGCCCCGCATCGCGTACCGGGATGCGCTGCTGTGGTACGGCTCCGACAAGCCGGATTTGCGCAACCCGATCAAGATGCAGGTGGTCAGCGATCACTTCCGCGGTTCGGGCTTTGCGATTTTTGCGAAGCTGCTGGAGAATGAGGGGACCGAGGTGCGCGCCATTCCCGCCCCGGGCGGCGGGTCTCGCAAGTTCTGCGACCGGATGAACGCCTATGCCCAGGCGCAGGGCCTGCCGGGGATGGGGTATATCTTTTGGCGCGAAGTCAGCCCGTCTGGTGGTGGAGACGGTGAAGGTGGCGGCCACGGGTTTGGCGCTGCAGCGGCAAACGACGCTTCGATGCTTGAGCAACTTCGGCAAGAAGGTGTGTTCTTTGACGCCAATCGAGGTGTTTTCTTCGAAGCCGCTGGCCCCCTGGCCAAGAACATCGGCCCGGAACGGACCGAGGCGATCCGCCAGCAGCTTGGCCTTGGCATCGGCGATGCCGCCTTCTTCCTTGGCGGCCGCCCCGACCAGTTCGAAGCCGTCGCAGGCCGCGCCCGGAACGAGATCGGGCGCGAATTGGGCCTGACCGAGACGGATACCTTCCGCTTCGCCTGGATCGTCGATTTCCCGATGTACGAGAAGACCGACGACGGCAAGATCGACTTCAGCCACAATCCGTTTTCTATGCCGCAGGGCGGACTTGATGCGCTGATGGGCGATCCGCTGAAGGTTCATGCTTATCAGTACGACCTGGCCTGCAACGGCTATGAACTCATCTCCGGCGGCATCCGCAACCACAAGCCCGAGATCATGTTCAAGGCCTTTGAACTGGCGGGCTATCCGGCGTCCGAGGTGGAAAAGCGGTTCGGCGGCATGGTCAAGGCCTTCCGCTACGGCGCGCCCCCCCACGGCGGCTGCGCGGCCGGCATCGACCGCATCGTCATGCTGCTGGCCGACGAGGCCAATATCCGCGAGGTCATCATGTTCCCGATGAACCAGCAGGCCTGCGACCTGCTGATGGGCGCGCCGAGTGAGCCGACGAACGCGCAATTGCGCGAGCTTCGGCTGCGGGTGCTGCCGAAGGAGGGGTGAGTCAGGGCGCAATACCGATGATTATAAGGGGAACGGCGGGTATACCCCGGCCCTGCCGGGGCTCTGTTGCGCAAATCACCTGACGACCGAGGTACCCCTTTCCCCGGACAGACTTATCCCACGGCCTCTGTGACGGGGATGCCGAGCGCGGTGTAGCCGTTGAGGACGCCTATGCGGACCTGGAGTTCGGCAACCTGA
>JADCDI010000029.1 GCA_020251025.1 Rhodobacter sp.
TGGCCGGGGGCTTTGGCCCCCGGCCGGTCCTGATCCCGGCGTGGCGCTGTGGCAGGGGCGATGGCCCCTGCCATTGAAGCGGGAGGTTTTCGAGTCGACAGGACCGCCTGTTCGGGCGGGAACGGGAAACGCATCGCGTTTCCCCCGCCCGCGTGGGACGGTGCCCTGCAGACCGGCAGGTCCGGGAGAAGCAGAGGCCAGCGCCCGATCCGGCGGGCCGCTGGCCGGGGGCAATCGCCCCTGCAAGGACGCGCAAGGCGCGCGCAGGCAGACATGTGTCCCGCCTTGCGGTCAGCCAGACCCTGCGGCCGGCACCTCTTCAGCACCCTGTCAGACCGACCGCGCCAGCAGGCCGACCAGCCGCGCCCGCGCCGCAGGCAGGGGCCGGGTGCCGGGCACGGACCCAAGTTCCCGCGTCAGGAAATGGCCCGTCAGGTCCAGTCCCTGCAGCAGCCCCGCCGGGGTCACATCGCCGCCCGTCAGGCAGGGCGGCAGGGGCAGCAGACGATCCGCCCACGCACCGGCACCGGCGCGGCTGACGGCGCGCCCGGTTCGGGGAGAGACATAGGCCAGGTCCCCGGTCTGGCCGGTGACGGCGCAGCGCCGCAGGTCGAGGCCGAAACCAAGGTCCTCCAGCAGCAGAAGTTCCCAGCGCAGATAGGCAAGCTGCCAGTCCGCCCCTTCCAGCGCATCCAGAAGCGCAATCGTGGCGGGGTAAAGGGCCGGGTGGGAATCGCGTTCGGGCAGGGCATGGGACAGCAGCGCGCAGACCGCATTCAGCGCCGACAGGGCCGCGCGGTCCGACAGGATCGCGCTGCGGCTTTGCAGCGGCTCGACCGTGAAATGGCCCAGATGGTCCTCCAGCCGCGCCCGCCAGGTCAGGTCAAGCTGCGCCCCCGGCTGCAGCAGCGGGGCTGCCTTGCGCGACGCGCCGCCGCGCACCACCCCGGCGTGGCGACCGTGTGCCGCGGTGAACACCTCGATGATTGCTGCCGTCTCGCCGTGGCGCCGCACGGCCAGCACGGCCCCCTGATCCCGCCATTCCATGGGCGCAGTAACCATGCCGCACCGGGCGGCACAAGCCTGCCGGTCAACACAGGCCGTCCTCGTCCAGCAGGGTGCGCCCGGCGCGGTCCTCGATCTCGATGACCCAGAGGTCGCGGTCATGGCCGCGCTGGCGCGCGATCAGGGCATCGACGTCGGCTTCCCGGCCTTCGGCCAGCACGATCCAGACACGCGCGCCGCTGGCCGGATCGAAAGAGCGCTGGAATGCCTTGGCGGTTCCGTCAAGCGTGGCAAGCTTTACCATCACGGCCCCCGCCGTGGCATCGCCCCTGGCGGCGACATAGGCGGGAATACCGGCAAGCCGCAGTCTTGCCAGATAGGCGCGCACCCAGAAATCAGCCGTCAGGCGGGGGGTCATTCCCCCCCTCTGCCACGAAAGGCCCCGCGCGGCACCGGCGCCATTTTCCGGCCACAAATGCCCGCGCCTGCGGCTCGCGCAGGCAGGACCGGGACAGACACCGGGCAATACGGGCCGTCAGTCACCATCCCGGAAATCAAGCCCCATCTCATCGAAGCGCTCTTTCTCTTCCAGCCAGCCCGGGCGCACCTTGACCTGCAGGAACAGGTGTACGGGGCGCTGCAGAAAGCTCGTCATCCCGGCCCGCGCGGCCTGGCCCACGGCCTTGACGGTATCCCCCCGGTTGCCCAGAACGATGCCCTTGTGGCCATCGCGGGCGACATAGATGACCTGGTCGATCCTGGTTGATCCATCCGGCCTGTCTTCCCAGTTTTCCGTCTCTACGGTCAGCTGGTAAGGCAGTTCCCGGTGCAGGCGCAGGGTCAGCTTTTCACGGGTGATTTCTGCCGCGATCATCCGCAGCGGCAGATCGGCGATCTGATCTTCCGGGTAGAGCCAGGGGCCCGCCGGGAGCTGCCCGGCAAGCCATGCCTTCAGATCGGCAACACCGTAACCCTTTTCGGCGGAAATCATGAAGGTCTTCACGAAGGGGAAGGCTTCGTTCAGTTGTTCGGCCAGGGCCAGCAGCACCCCGGCCTTGACCCGGTCGATCTTGTTGATGGCCAGCGCAACCCTGTGCCCCACGGGAAAGCGGTCGCGCAGGGAGGCGATGATCCGCGCC
The DNA here is from genome assembly GCA_020251025.1 of Rhodobacter sp. Classification (GTDB taxonomy): domain Bacteria; phylum Pseudomonadota; class Alphaproteobacteria; order Rhodobacterales; family Rhodobacteraceae; genus Aliitabrizicola. The sequence continues at coordinate 2,145 of JADCDI010000029.1, forward strand.
ACGCCGTCGGTCATGCCGCGATGCGCCTCGATCAGCAGCAGGGTGATATCGGCATCCGCCGCCCCACCCCAGGCGGCGGCCACCATGGCGCGGTCCAGCCTGCGGCGCGGCTGGAACAGGCCGGGCGTGTCCACGAACACGATCTGGCTCTGGCCCTCGATCGCGATGCCGCGGATGCGCGTGCGCGTCGTCTGCACCTTGTGCGTGACGATGGAGATCTTGGCCCCGACCATGCGGTTGAGAAGCGTCGATTTGCCTGCGTTCGGCTCGCCGATCAGGGCAACGAAGCCGGCGCGGGTGCCGGGTGCCGCATCGGTCATTCTGCCGTCTCCATCCGCAGAAGCAAAGCTTTTGCCGCCGCCTGTTCCGCCTGCCGTTTCGTGCCTGCCGCCGCACGTTCCAGGGCCCCGTTTTCCAACCTCACCTCAACCGTGAAAACCGGCTGATGATCGGGGCCGGTCCGGCCCTGCTCAAGATAGACCGGCGGCGGCAGGCCGCGCGCCTGCGCCCATTCCTGCAGCGCGGTCTTTGCATCGCGGGCATCCGCCTGAACCCCCGCGATCCGGTCGCCCCAAAGGGCCAGCACCACCGCTTGCGCCGCCTCGAAACCGGCATCCATGTAGACGGCGGCGATCACCGCTTCCAGCGCGTCACCCAGCAATGCGTCCTTGCGCCGCCCACCCGACAGCATTTCGGACCGGCCCAGCTTGAGCACCTCTCCCAGGCCGATCTCGCGCGCGACATCGGCACAGGTTTCCTTGCGGACCAGCGCATTGAAACGCGGGGCAAGCTGGCCTTCCGTCGCGGTGCTGTCAGCGCGCAGCAAGGCCTCGGCCATGGCAAGGCCCAGAACGCGGTCGCCCAGAAATTCCAGCCGCTGGTTGTCGGGCCGCGTCGCCGAGGAGATCGAGGCATGCGTGACCGCGCGAACCAGAAGGTCAGGCTGGCGGAACCGGTGCCCGATGCGGCCCGAAAAGGCCAGAAGATCGGCAGACAGCTTCACTCGACCGCCTTGAAGAACCGGTCAGAGCGCCAGGTCCAGAAATACAGCATCGACCGGCCTGCCGAAGAGAACATGATACGGTCCGCACGCCCGATCAGATATTCCGCCGGCACAAAGCCGACACCGCCGACCGCCTGGCCAAAGCGGCTGTCCTGGCTGTTGTCGCGGTTGTCGCCCATGAAAAAGTAGTGCCCGGCAGGCACCGTGAAGACATCGGTGTTGTCGGCAAACCCGTTGGTGTCGATGTTCAGGACATTGTGCCTGCGCCCCTCGGGATTGGCCGCCGTTGGCGGAAGGGTTTCGATAAAGCGGCTGGCGTTGCACAGGCCACCTTCGCCCACGGGCCCGTTCTCGCAGCGCGGATACTGGCCCATCGGCCCCTGCGGCGCGAAGGTTTCGGTAAAGGTTCCGTCCGGCGTCTGCGGCACTTCGGTGCCGTTCAGGAACAGGACACCGTTCTTCATCTGCACCGTGTCACCCGGCAGGCCGATCAGGCGCTTGATGAAGTCTGACCCGTTCACCGGGTGGCGGAACACCACGACATCGCCGCGCTCAGGCTCTCTGCCCAGGATGCGGCCGTTGATCGGGCAGATGCCGAACGGGCAGGAAAAGCGTGAATAGCCATAGGCCATCTTGTTGACGAACAGGAAATCGCCCACCAGCAGCGTATCCTTCATCGATCCCGAGGGGATCCAGAACGGCTGGAAGAACAGGGTGCGGAACACGCCGGCGATCAGCAGGGCATAGACGATGGTCTTCACGGTCTCTGCGATACCGCCGTCAGCCTTTGCCTTGGTCGCCATGCGCGATCACCCTTCTGCGGTTTCGGCGCTTCATGCGCGCGGGGGGGGCGGGAGTCAAGCTTGGGGGCGGGCCTCGATCACGACAAAGGCCTGGGCCCAGGGGTAATCGTCGGTCAGCGTCACATGGATGATGGCCTTATGTCCGGGCGGTGTCATTCCTGCCAGCCGGTCTGCGGCCCAGCCGGTGACATGCATCACGGGCTGCCCTGTCCGCAGATTGGACACCGACATGTCCTTCCAGGCGATGCCCATCCTCAGGCCGGTGCCCAGGGCCTTGGCGCAGGCCTCTTTCGCCGCCCAGCGCTTGGCATAGGTGGCGGCAACGGCGCGCGGGCGGCCTTCCGCCTTGTGCTGTTCGCGTTCGGTGAAGACGCGGTTGCGGAACCGGTCGCCAAAGCGGTCCAGCGTGGCTTCGATCCGCCCGATATTGCACAGATCAGTGCCGACGCCCAGGATCATCGCGGGCCGGGCGCTGCGCCGCAGCGCCTTGAAGGCTGGCGGGCCGGGCGGCTCATGCGCTGTGGTCCCGGGCGGAATCCATCAGGTGGCGCATCCTTTCGACAGCCGGGCCAAGCCCGGTGAAAATCGCCTCGGCAATCAGGAAATGGCCGATGTTCAACTCCCTGACTTCGGGAATGGCGGCGACCGGGCCGACGGTGTCATAGGTCAGGCCATGGCCTGCATGGACTTCCAGCCCCAGAGATGCGGCCAAGGCCGCCCCCCTGCGCAGCCCTTCCAGTTCCGCGTCGCGTTCGGCAAAGCGGCCTTCGGCGTGCAGGTCGCAGTAATGGCCGGTGTGAAGTTCGACCACGGCGGCACCGATACGGGCCGAAGCCTCGATCTGGCGCGGATCGTGACCGATGAACATGGACACACGGCAGCCTGCCTCGCGCAGCGGCCAGAGGTAATCGGTCAGGCGATCCTGATCGGATGCCACATCAAGCCCGCCTTCGGTGGTGCGTTCCTGCCGCTTTTCCGGCACGAGGCAGACGGCATGGGGGCGATAGCGCAGGGCGATGGCCTGCATTTCCGGCGTGGCGGCGCATTCGAAGTTCAGCGGTATGCCCAGCGCCGCCGCAAGCGCCTCGATATCGCTGTCGCGGATATGGCGGCGGTCTTCGCGCAGGTGGGCGGTGATCCCGTCTGCCCCGGCGGCCTCGGCCAGCAGGGCGGCCCGCAGCGGGTCCGGATAGGCCGATCCGCGCGCGTTGCGCACCGTGGCCACATGATCGATGTTCACCCCAAGGCGCTGCCTGCCGAAGTCTGTCATTGCGATGTCCTGCCGGTTTGCGGTTTCCTCACGCGCAGTCTAGGGTGCCGCATGGCTGCCGTCATCACCGGACGAAGGCTTTGCTGCCTTTGCCGGGGATTTCAGGCGCAGCCGCTTTTCCAGCCGGGCCCTGGCCTGGCCTTCGCGGATCTTCTGATAGGCGCGCACAATCGGGATCGCAGCCCAGTAGAAGGCCAGGCCGACCGCCAGTCCGGGCAGCAGGCCGCCGACAAGATAGGGCCAGAAGATGGTGCCAAAGAAGGTGCCCAGATTTTCCCAATGCGTCACGTCCGAGGTGAACAGCGCCCGGGCATTGTCCCAAAGCTCGGCCCCGGCATTGGTGAAGGCGGCAATGATGGACCTCACATCCATCGGCGCGTCGATGCCCAGGATGCGGTGGCCAAGTTCGACCGAGGTGATGGCGATGACCGGCGTGGTCAGGGGATTGCCCACAAAGGTGGCCAGCAGGGCGGCTATGATATTGCCGCGCATCACCCAGCCCAGCAGGGCCGCCGAAAGGAAATGAAAGCCGAAGAACGGGGTGAAGGACACGAAGACGCCGGCAAAGACGCCGCGCGCGATGCGGTGCGGTTCATCCGGCAGGCGGCGCAGCCGATGCGTGACATATTGCGCCGCACGCCGGAAGCCGCCGCGCGGATAAATGAATTCCCGTGCCCATTCCGCCACTGTCCGCCGGTTCCGCCGCCTGAAGACCACTTCTGACCCCCCCAAATTGCCCGTCAGGGCTTCCGGCTCAGGTCACGATGACGCGCGATCTGGGCCACATCGGTTTCCGCCTCGAGCGCTGTCATCACCATGTGCAGATGTTCGACATCGCGCAGATCGACATCGACGATCACCCGGTAGTAGTCCGGCTTGCGGTCAGTGAACCGCAGATCGGAAATGTTCGCCTTCTGCTCGGCGATCAGGGTGCAGATGCGGCCCAGCACCCCGGTATCGTTCGAAATGGTCAACTCCAGGCTGACGGTATATGCGGCGGCGTGACGGCCCGCGTGCCAGTGCAGGTCAACCCAGCGGGCGGGCTGTTCCTCGAACTCCTCCAGCGCGGGGCAGTCGATGGCATGGATCACCACCCCGGTGCCGCGATAGGTGATGCCGACGATGCGTTCCCCCGGTACCGGCTGGCAGCAGCCCGCACGGCGAAAGCTTTGGTCGGCGCCAAGGCCGACCACGGGGCGCCGCGCGTCCACCTCGTCCGCCGTGGCCTGGACCAGTTCGGGATAAAGTGTCTCTACCACGCGTCGCCCGGTCAGCTCGGCGCTGCCAAGGCGTGCCAGCAGGTCCTTCTCGTCGGCCAGGCCCAGGGTCCTGGCTGCCGTGCGCAGCGCCTTGTCGGTGGCCTTCTTGCCGATGTGGTCAAAGGCGGCCCGGGCCAGTTCCTGCCCCAGCTTCACGAAACGGCCCCGGTCTTCTTCGCGCAGGCTTTTGCGGATTGCGGCCTTGGCGCGCCCGGTGGTGACAATGTCGATCCAGCTTGACTGCGGCATCTGGCCTTCGGCCGTGATGATTTCCACCGACTGGCCGTTCTTCAGCCGCGTCCACAGCGGCACGCGGATGCCGTCAACCTTGGCCGAAACGCAGGAGTTCCCGATCCGGGTGTGGATGGCATAGGCATAGTCCAGCGGCGTGGCCCCCCGGGGAAGCTGGATCACATCCCCCTTGGGCGTGAAGCAGAACACCTGATCCGAATACATCTCGAGTTTGACGTTTTCGAGAAAGTCGTTGTGATCCCCTTCGTCCAGCCGCTCGGTCATCGAGGCGATCCATTTCGACGGATCGACGGCAAAGGGGTTCCGGGCGCGCTCGCCGTCGCGGTAGGACCAATGCGCGGCCACGCCGGCTTCGGCCACCTCGTGCATCTGGCGGGTGCGGATCTGCACCTCGACCCGCTTGCCGTCGCGCCCCGAAACGGTGGTGTGGATGGACCGGTAGCCGTTCGATTTCGGCTGGCTGATGTAATCCTTGAACCGCCCGGGCACCGCCCGCCAGCGCTGATGGATGACGCCCAGAATCCGGTAACAGTCCTGTTCCGACGTGCAGATCACGCGAAAGCCGTAAATGTCCGACAGGCGCGAGAAGGCCAGATCCTTTTCCTGCATCTTGCGCCAGATCGAATAGGGCTTCTTGGCACGGCCATAGACATCGGCCTCGATCTGCGCCTTTTCCAGTTCCGCCCGGATGTCCGCCGTGATGCGGTGCACCACATCGCCGGTTTCGCGCTGCAGCGTGATGAAGCGGCGGATGATGGAATTGCGCGCGTCGGGGTTCAGAACGCGGAAGGCCAGATCCTCCAGCTCCTCGCGCATCCACTGCATGCCCATGCGTCCCGCCAGCGGGGCGAATATTTCCATGGTTTCGCGCGCCTTCTGGGCCTGCTTTTCCGGCTTCATGCCCTTGATGGTGCGCATGTTGTGCAGCCGGTCCGCCAGCTTGACCAGAATGACCCGCAAATCCTTGGACATGGCCATGAACAGCTTGCGGAAGTTTTCCGCCTGCCTCGACTGGGCCGAGGACAATTGCAGGTTGGTCAGCTTGGTGACACCGTCGACCAGTTCGGCCACTTCGGACCCGAACAGCCGGACAACCTCGGAATAGGTCGATTTGGTGTCTTCGATGGTGTCGTGCAGCAGGGCCGTGACGATGGTGGCATCGTCCAGCCGCTGTTCGGTCAGAATGGCAGCCACCGCAACCGGATGCGTGAAGTATGGCTCGCCGGATTGGCGCGACTGACCCTCGTGCATCTTCAGGCCATAGGCATAGGCCCGCCGGATCAGGTCTTCGTTCGTGCGCGGGTTGTAGTTGCGGACGAGGGCGATCAGGTCTTCGACATCGATCATCCTCGTCCCATCCCGCCGGAGTTGTGCCGGATCAGTCCTGCCCCTGTGCTTCCATAAGGGCGCGCAGAAGCTTCTCTTCCGACATGTCATCGGACATAGGACGGTCCATTTCGTTGCCCATCAGAAGGGCCATCGAATCTTCTTCCGGTTCGTCCACCTCGATCTGGGTCTGGTGGCTTTCGATCATCCGTTCCCGCAGCGCCTCGGCGCTTTGCGTCTCTTCCGCGATCTCGCGCAGCGACACCACCGGGTTCTTGTCGTTGTCGCGGTCGATGGTCAGGGGCGAGCCCGCCTGAATCTCGCGCGCACGGTGGGCTGCCAGCATGACCAGTTCGAACCGGTTCGGAACCTTGTCAACGCAATCTTCGACCGTCACGCGGGCCATGGCAAACTCCTAAGTCGGAACGGGGGACATGAGGTGGTGGTTCTAGGGCGCACAAAGGTGCTTGACAAGCGAAGAATCCGCCACGCGGCGTCAAAGCGGCACAACCGCCCTGCGGTCAGCTTCGGGCAGCGCCTGCAGCATCTGCGAAACGGTCAGGCCAAGGACCGGGTGACGCCAATCGGGCGCAATTTCGGCCAGCGGCACCAGGACAAAGGCGCGGTCCTGCAGACGCGGGTGCGGCAGAACAAGCCTGTCAGGTGCGGTCTGCGCCTGCAGGGCGGGATCAAGGCGGTGCCATCGGTCAAAACCGGCCCTGTCGGGAACAACAAGGTCGCCCCAGGCCAGAAGGTCCAGATCAAGCGTGCGCATGCCCCAGCGCTGTGTCCTTTTGCGGCCGAAATCCCTTTCGGCGGCCATCAGATGCGCAAGGATGTCATCTGCCGTGGTGCCTGCCGCTGCGGCAACCGCCGCCGCAGCATTGACATAATCCGGACCCGATCCGGCCGGAAAACAGGGCGTTGCGAAAAAACGGCTGACGGAATGAACGGTCAGGCCCCGCCCGGCCAGGGCCGCGAGGGCGGACTTCAGCGTGGCGGCGGGCGGGTTTTCACCGTCGGGCAGGTTTGCGCCCAGCGCTATGAGTGCGGGGATTTCCGTGGCGTCAGGCAAAGCTGATCTTTCTTGTAATGCGACTTGCCGGACGATGCGCGATGCGAGATACTGCAGGTGCAGCCGTCGTCACTTCTGCTAGCAGAAGCGGTTTGTTTTCGAAAGTTCGATTGGCGTTGCGAAGGTCTTTTGAAAGGGTTCGGAATGTTCTACAAGGACGACCGGCTGGCGCTGTTCATCGATGGGTCCAACCTGTACGCGGCTGCAAAGTCTCTGGGGTTTGACATCGATTACAAGCTGTTGCGCCAGGAATTCATGCGGCGGGGCAAGCTGCTGCGCGCGTTCTACTACACGGCGCTGCTGGAAAATGACGAATATTCGCCGATTCGCCCGCTGGTGGACTGGTTGCACTACAACGGCTTTACCATGGTGACCAAACCGGCCAAGGAATACACCGACAGCCAGGGTCGCCGCAAGGTGAAGGGCAACATGGACATCGAGTTGACCGTCGATGCGATGGAGCTTGCCCCCCGTGTGGACCATATCGTGCTGTTCTCGGGTGACGGCGATTTCCGCCCGCTGGTCGAAAGCCTTCAGCGGCAGGGTGTGCGTGTCTCGGTCGTCTCGACCATCCGCAGCCAGCCGCCGATGATTGCCGACGAATTGCGCAGGCAGGCGGACAATTTCATCGAGCTTGACGAGCTGCGCGATGTCATCGGCCGACCGCCGCGCGAGCCGCGCCCGATGTCGGACCGGGAAGACATTCCGGTGGCGATGAAATAGTCCGAAGGGCGGCACCGGACACCGCCCTGTGCCGTTTGCGCGCCGGCGGGCCTGCTGACCAAGGCCGCCCCCGCCTGTGAAGGGGGGGGATGGACGAGCGGCCCGGCTGGCCTTACCTGTGGCATCCAGGACCAGAGGCCAAGATGACCAAACCGCAGATGACGCTTCTTCTTGCCGCGCCGCGCGGATTCTGCGCGGGCGTCGACCGCGCGATCAAGATCGTCGAAATGGCAATCGAAAAATGGGGTGCCCCGGTCTATGTCCGCCATGAGATCGTGCATAACAGGTTCGTGGTCGACAGTCTGCGTGACAGGGGTGCGGTCTTTGTCGAAGACTTGGACGAGGTTCCTGCGGATCGCCCGGTGATCTTTTCGGCGCATGGCGTGCCCAAGGCGGTGCCCGCCGAAGCGGCCCGGCGGCAGATGGTGTTTGTCGATGCCACCTGCCCCCTTGTCAGCAAGGTGCATCTCGAGGCCGAGCGGCATCACGCGGACGGGCTTCAGATGGTGATGATCGGGCATGACGGGCATCCCGAAACCATCGGCACCATGGGGCAGTTGCCCCCGGGCGAGGTCTTGCTTGTGGAAACCGTGGCGGATGTGGCCGGGCTGAAGGTGCGTGATCCCTTGCGGCTGGCCTTCATCACCCAGACCACCCTTTCGGTGGATGACACGGCAGACATCGTTGCGGCCCTGAAGGCGCGGTTTCCGGGCATCGTCGGGCCGCACAAGGAAGACATCTGCTATGCCACGACCAACCGCCAGGCCGCAGTGAAGGCGATTGCGCCAAGGATTGATGCCCTGCTGGTGATCGGTGCCCCCAACTCGTCGAATTCCAGGCGTCTGGTCGAAGTGGGGCAGGCTGCCGGCTGCGACTATGCCCAACTTGTGCAGCGCGCTGCCGATATCGACTGGCGTGCGCTGGAGGGAAGCCGCTGTGTGGGGATCACCGCCGGTGCCAGTGCGCCCGAGGTTCTGATCACAGAAGTTCTGGACGCCTTCCATGAACGTTTCGATGCGGTCACCGAACTGGTGGAAACGGCGCGCGAAAGCGTGGAGTTCAAGGTGCCAAGGATATTGCGCGTTCCGGCCTGACCGACAGGGTCTGTTTTTTTGACGGCGGTGGAACCGCTGGCCCCGCCGCCTTGACGGGGTTCAAGGGATGAACCGATGCCAGAGCTTTACGCCTATACGGACGGTGCCTGTTCGGGAAACCCCGGCCCCGGCGGCTGGGGCGTGCTGATGCGCGCCATCGATCAGGGCAGTGTCGTGAAAGAGCGCGAGCTTTCAGGGGGCGAGGCCATGACCACCAACAACAGGATGGAACTGATGGCGGCCATTTCGGCGCTGGAGACGCTGGCGCGACCAAGCGGAATAACCATCGTCACCGACAGCGCCTATGTGAAGAACGGCATCACCGAATGGATGACCGCATGGAAGCGCAAGAACTGGCGCACGGCGTCCGGACCGGCCGTCAGGAATCTGGACCTGTGGCAGCGGCTTGATGCCGCCCAGGCGCGCCACAGCGTGACCTGGCAGTGGATCAGGGGCCATGCCGGACACGCCGAAAACGAGCGCGCCGATGCGCTTGCTCGTGCCGGGATGGCCCTGTTCAAGACCGGACGCGCGTCACAGTGACGGCGCCTGTCACCGATCTGGCGCGCGAGGTGCTGACGGGCGACACGCTGACGCGGTCGCTTGACTATGCCTCGGTGGCGGTCTTTGCGCTGACGGGGGCCCTGGTGGCAAGCCGGTCGCAGCTGGATATCGTCGGCTTCATCTTCATCGCCTGCCTGACTGCCGTGGGGGGCGGCACGCTGCGCGACGTGCTGCTGGACCGGCCGGTGTTCTGGATCGCCGATCCGGTCTTGCTGCTGGTGGCGGCCCTTGCGGCGGTGCTGGTGTTTCTGACGGCGCATCTGCTGGAAAGCAGGTATCGCGCGCTTCTTTGGCTGGATGCCTGTGCTTTGGCCGTGGCGGTGCCGGCGGGGGTGGCCGCTGCGCAGTCCGTCGGCATGGGCTGGCCGGTGGTGCTGGTGGCGGGCATGGTGACAGGCTGCATGGGCGGGCTGATGCGCGACGTGGTCTGCAACGAGGTGCCGCTTGTGCTGAAACAGGGCGAGCTTTACGTCACTGCGGCGCTGGCAGGCGCGGTGGCTGCGGTGCTGTTCGACCTTTTTGCGGGGGAGGATCTTTCGCTGCTGGCCTGCGGGCTTGCGACGCTGACCCTGCGCGCGGGCAGTCTGCGCTATGGCTGGCGTCTTCCGGTGTACCGGGCAAGGCCGCCGCAGCCGGGATCCCCGAAACGCTGATGGGCCTTCGCCCCGCGTTGTCTTTTTCCGAATGCCCGTTTAATTTTTCGCCATGGGACGCCGCAAGACCCTTCCGGACGCCGAAGTTTTCGCCGCCTTGCGCCACCTGCTGATGCAGGGCGGGGACAAGGCGGTTGCCTTTTCGTCCGTTGCGCAGGCAACCGGCCTTGCGGCCCCGACGCTGGCGCAACGCTATGGCACGCGCGAGGCGATGGTGCGGGCCGCGCTGCTGGACGGGTGGAAGGTTCTGGCCGAGGCAACCGACCAGGCTGCCGGCGGGGCACCCCCGACGGCAAAGGGGGCAACGCAGATCCTCAAGGCGCTGGGTGCGGGCCATGCGCAAGAGATCGCCCTGCTGGTGTCAGAGTTCCGCGACCCGGCCCTGCGCGAGCCTGCGCTGGCCTGGCGGCAGGCGCTGCTGGCCGCTCTTGGCGCGCGCATGGGCGGGGGCAGCAAGGGGCAGGAGGCGGCCGCACTGGTGTTTGCCGCATGGCAGGGGCAGGTGATGTGGCAAAAGGCGGGTGGATCAGAGGTGAAGATCAAGGATGCGGTAAGACGCCTGACCTGACAGGGTGCCGCAAAGGCTTCGGCCCCATGGGCCGACGGAAGGCAAAGCAGGACGATCCTTTGCCTGCACCGACAGCGCAAGGCAGGGGCGCTGACCTTTGCCGCAGGTGCGCGGGCGGTCCTTGGCGCTGCCATGGTTCCCGGCCGGGCGGGCAGGCGCGCCGCATGTCACTCTCGGCCCGGACGGGCGGGCCGTTTTCCCCGATCAGGCAGATTTTCATGCCCGGCAGGCGGTACGGATGCGTTTCTCGGCACCCGGCTAACGGCGCACACAGGTGCGCCAAAGCCAGATCACCAGCATTGCGCCCAGCACCGCGCCCGCGAACATCGCAAGCCAGCCGGTGATCGCCACCAGAAAGCGCAAGGCAAGCGTCCCCACAAGCGCCCCGGCAATGCCGATCACGATGGTCGTCGGCACATCGGCCTGCAGACGCATGAAGCGGGTTGCCAGAAACCCGGCAGCGGTCCCGACAATCACGATCACCAGCAGCATATGCATCTGTTTGTCCTTACCGGCACCCTTTCTGAGATGTGCATCCCCTTTGGGAAAAGCAACATGGAAAGGGGTCTGTTTCGCGTCAGGACAGCCTGTCGGGCATTGCAAATCCGCGCAGGAAGTCTTGGGGCAGGGCGGGACGCCTGCCTTCGCGCTGCGCCAGGGTGATCTCGACCGCCCCGGTTCCGCAGGCGATGGTCAGCCCGTGCAGCACCTGTCCGGGCGCGCCTTGCCCTTCGGCCAGACGGCAGCGCAGCAACTTCACCCGCTCGCCCGCAATCGCGCACCAGGCACCGGGAAAGGGTGACAGACCGCGGATCTGGCGGTCGATCACCGGGGCGGGGGCGTGCCAGTTGATCCGCGCTTCGGATTTGTCGATCTTTGCGGCATAGGTCACGCCATCTGCCGGTTGCGGCACGGGCACCAGTGAGGACAGGCGCGGCAGGGCGGACACGACCAGCTCTGCCCCCATCCGTGACAGGCGGTCGTGCAGATCTGCCGTCGTCTCTTCGGGCTGGATCGGCGTGGCCGCGCGCGCCAGGACCGGGCCGGTATCAAGGCCCGCGTCCATCTGCATCAGGCAGACGCCGGTTTCCGCGTCACCGGCCAGAATGGCCCGGTGGATCGGGGCCGCGCCGCGCCAGCGCGGCAGCAGCGAGGCGTGAATGTTGACGCAGCCGAACGCCGGGGCATCGAGGACCGGTTGCGGCAGGATCAGGCCATAAGCCACGACCACGGCGACATCGGCCTTCAGACCGGCAAAGGCCGCCTGTTCTTCGGCGGACCGCAGGCTGGATGGGTGGCGCACCGGCAGGCCAAGACCTTCGGCGGCACGCTGCACGGGGGGTGGGCGCAGCGACTTGCCACGCCCGGCAGGGCGCGGGGGCTGACAATAGACGCAGACGATGTCATGCACCCGCGCCAGGGCCTGCAGGACGGGCACGGAAAAGTCCGGCGTCCCCATGAAGACAATCTTCATGTCCGCAACCGAAGCTTTTCGGCCCGGGCGATCAGCATCCTGCGTTTCAGCGGCGACAGATGATCAAAATACATCCGCCCCGCCAGGTGGTCGATCTGATGCTGCACCGATGTCGCCCAGAGATTCAGGAATTCCCTTTCCACAATCGCACCATCTGCAGCCATGTAGCGCACGGTCACGGCGCGCGGGCGGCGGATGACGGCAGACACGCCGGGCAGGTTCGGGCTGGCCTCGTCATGGTCGCGAAACGGGCCCGAGGTATGCAGCACCGAAGGATTGGCCAGAAGGATCGCCTGCCCGCGCACCTCAGAGCAATCGACAACCGCAAGGCACAGCCCCACCCCGATCTGCGGGGCGGCAAGCCCGTAGCCCGCCATCGCATCCATCGTTTCGATCATGTCGGCCCAGACCGCGCGGATTTCCGGGACAATCGCGTCAACCGGTGCGGCGGGCGTCCGCAGGCAGCGGTGTGGCCAGGGCAGGCACGGGCGGACGGTCACGCGGGCGGGCCGTGCTTTGCAGGGCGCGCAGCGGCCATCAGCCGCGCCCTTCCGCGTCGCGCGCGCGGTCGCGCTTCAGCTTTTCCATCTTGCGCGTGATCATCTGGCGGCGCAGCGGCCGCAGGTAATCGATGAAGAGCTTGCCATCAAGGTGGTCGATCTCGTGCTGAACGCAGGTGGCCCACAGCCCTGAAAACTGTTCCTCCTGCAGCGTGCCGTCCAGACCGGTCCACTGCACGCGCACCTCGGCGGGCCGTTCGATTTCGGCATATTGATCGGGCAGCGACAGGCAGCCTTCCTCATAGGTCGCCAGGTCTTCGGACTGCCAGGTCACCGACGGGTTGATGAGCACCATCGGACGGGGCGCAAGGGCCGGGTCCTTGATGCAATCCATCACCAGGACCCGCTTCATCACACCCACCTGCGGTGCCGCAAGCCCGACGCCGGGGGCGTCATACATCGTTTCCAGCATATCCTCGGCCAGCTTGCCGATGTCGGGCGTGACCGCCGCGACAGGCTCGCACGCCTTTTTCAGGCGGGGGTCGGGGTGGATCAGGATCGTGCGTATCATGGCCCCGATTTAAGGGAAGGCGACCGGTCGCGCAATGCCCCCGGGCCGCCCGGGCCTGCGGGGCCTGCGCGGTCGAACTGGACGCCCCCGGCCAATTCCCCTAAGCAGGACGGCGGCGCGGCGGACTGCCCATCCTGCCGCCCAGACACCCCCGTTACAGACACCCCCGTTCAGGATCTGCCCGATGACCTTTGACCAGCCGATCGACCGCAAAGGAAGCCATTCCTTCAAATGGGACATGATGGAAAGGATTTACGGCATTCCGGCAGATACCGGCCTTGCGATGTGGGTTGCCGATATGGAGTTCCGCCCGCCGGCCTGCGTGCAGCAGGCGGTCGGGAAAATGGCCGCGCACGGCGTTTACGGCTATTTCGGCGATGATACCGCCTGTCTGGACGCGATCCGCTGGTGGATGCGGACCCGTCACGGCTGGGAGGTGGATGCGGGGGCGATCTTTACCGCGCACGGGCTGGTGAACGGGTTTGGCATCTGTCTGGATGCCTTCACGGCCCCCGGCGACGGGATTGTCCTTATGACGCCCGTTTACCACGCCTTCGCGCGGGTCATCAAGGCGGCCGGGCGCAACGTGGTGGAATGCCGCCTGAAAACCGTGGCCGGGCGGTATGAAATGGATTTCACCGCATGGGACAGCCAGATGACCGGGCGCGAAAGGCTGCTGGTGCTGTGTTCGCCGCACAATCCCGGCGGACGCGTTTGGACGGCAAGGGAATTGCAGGGTGTCGCTGACTTCTGCACGCGCCACAACCTGCTGCTGCTGTCGGATGATGTGCATCACGATCTGGTCTTTCCCGGCAATGCCTATGTGCCAATCCCGCAGGTCGCGCCGCAGATCACCGACCGGCTGATCATGATGACGGCGGCCAGCAAGACATTCAACATCGCGGGCGGGCATACCGGCAATGTCATCATCCCCGACAAGGGCCTGCGGGCGCGGTTTGCCGGCCGGATGATGGCGCTGGGCATTTCACCCAATGCTTTTGGCATGCATATGGTCACGTCCGCCTATTCGCCGGAAGGTGCCGAATGGGTCGATGCGCTGATGGTCTATCTGGATGAAAACCGGCGGGTCTTTGACGCCGGGGTCAATGCCATTCCCGGCCTGGCTTCGATGCCGCTGGAAGCAACCTATCTGGCCTGGGTGGATTTTGCCGGCACCGGGATGGACCGGGCGGAGTTTACCGGCCGGGTCGAAAAGGCAGCCGGCATCGCCACGAACCATGGCTTTACTTTCGGGGCGGGCGGCGAGACGTTTCTGCGTTTCAACATCGGCGCACCCCGCGCGCAGATTGTCGAGGCGGTCCGCCGCCTGCAGCAAGCCTTCGGTGATCTGCAATAGCCCGTCAGCTGCGGGTCAGATACCCCACCGGCGCATGTTCGTCCCGCCAGAAGTCAAGCGCGGGGCGATCCTGGGCCAGGGTCGCGCGCTTGAAGTCGCAGACAAGCTCACCGTTTTCGATGCCGGAGGCAATGATCAGGCACTGGCAGATGTGGCGCGATCCGTCATAGACATCGACAAGGCCGCGCAGTCTGGGCGCGCGGTCGGCGTCCAGTGCAAAGCCGCCGTCCCACAGGCGCAGCACCGGAAACACCGCCTCGCCCACCTGGACACGCAGCCGTGTCTTGCGGCGAAGGTCGCGTTTGCGGGCCGCCTCCATGCCGTCGCGTACCTCTTTCGGCAGAAATTCCGACATCATCCGTCCTGTCTTCGCACCGGATGGTCGCGCATATCTGAAAAAACTCAATGGGCCAGGATCACAATGGGCCAAAGCCGTGACAATTGCGTGACGTGCAGACCCGCCCGGCAAGGGTCGGCCCGCGCTTTGTCGCAGGCCGAAGGTACGCCCCTTTGCCGTTGATCCTGGCTGTGTGACAGGGCTTGCCGACCCGGACGAAGACAGAGACGGGTTGGCCCGCGGGTGGGCGAGGGCAGCCGATCGGGTGCGCTACCGCCTTGTCCGGGGCGTTCAGGTGCAGTTCGGCGGGCCTGTGCATAGGGGTCATTGCCGATGGATTGGCAGGGAAGAAGGGCACAGACCGGTCAGTCACCGGGTCGGGCCGCCACCGGTTGTGGGCGCGCGGTGCCTTCCCCCGGGCGCATGCCCAGCCGGATCGTCCCGTCGTTAACGGTGTTTTCAAGGGGTGCCGGCCGCCGGGGCGGCCTGGCCGCAAGGCGGGAAAGAGGTTTGCCCGCGCGCGCCTTGCGCCTCCTGGCAGGGGCCATCGCCCTTGGCGCGGCGTCCCGCCGGGATCAGGACCGGCCGGTGGGCCAAGGCCGCAGACCAGTGCCCGCCCCTCCCATGGCGGGCGCTTCTCACCCGCCGGGTCGGGCGCTGGCCGCTGTTTCTCCCGGACCTCCCGGTCTATGGGGCACTGTCGCGCGCGGGCGGGAGAAACGCGTGTCGCGTTTCCTGTCCCCGCCCGAACGGGCGAAGGCTCCGACCCCGGTGCTGTGGCAGGGGCCACCGCCCCTGCCACAGCACAACGCCGGGATCAGGACCGGCCAGGGGCCCAAAGCCCCCGGCCAGCGCCCGCCCCGCCACCGGCGGGCGCTTCGTACCCGCCGGGTCGGGCGCTGGCCTCTGCTTCTCCCGGACCTGCCGGTCTATAGGGCACCGTCGCGCGCGGGCGGGGAAACGCGGGTCGCGTTTCCTGTTCCCGCCCGGAACGACGAAGACACCTTCACCTTCCCGCCCGAACTGACGACAGCACCCGCACCGCTTCAATGGCAGGGGCCATCGCCCCTGCCACA
>JADCDI010000003.1 GCA_020251025.1 Rhodobacter sp.
CCAGGTCCGCATAGGCGTCCTCAACGGCTACACCGCGCTCGGCATCCCCGTCACAGAGGCCGTGGGATAAGTCTGTCCGGGGAAAGGGGTACCTCGGTCGTCAGGTGATTTGCGCAACAGAGCCGATCAGGGTGGAAAAGATGAAATCCGGCCGATGCCGCAGGATCAGTCCGATAATCTCGTCGACGTCCACCTCGTCGATCAGCAGGTAGCGTTCCCCCAGCACCTGCGCACCGTTACGCCCCAGGATTTCACGCATGATGCGGTTGTTTTCCCAGGCCCAGATGTAATTCGACCCGACCATGAACGCCCGCCGTCCGCCTTCGGACAGAATGTAGTGGGTCAGCGGAACAACGTGCTGGTTGGGGGCTGCGCCGGTGTAGACGATGTTCTCGCTTGTCTCGAAGCCTTCGTAGTGCGACGGATACCACAGAACGGCGTCCATCTTTTCGAACACCGGAAGAACTTCTTTGCGGCTCGAGGATGTGTAGCACCCCACCACGTGTGTCAGACCGGGCACCGCCAGCAAGGCTTGCGCACCCGTCACATAGCCATCATTCCGGCCGCGGGGCTCTGCCGTATGGACGGCAAAGCCGAAATCATAGGCCGGATCCGCGGCAATTTCCCTGACGGCCAGTTGCGCGCCGCGAAACATCGTTATGCCGACCGCAGCATATGGGCCTTCCTGCGAGAACATCAGCCCCAGGGGAACAGGTGTCTTGCCCAAGTGAATCTCCAAAACGACCAATCCCCATGCGCACGGGCACTCTGGGGCTGCGTTGCCATCCGGTCTTGTCGGCATCAGGTGTTGTGAGAATGCGGCTCTCTCGCCATTGAGATCAGACGCCGCATCTCTGACGATACACGGACCAGTGATTCCGTCAAGAATTCTGGTGACCGATTTCACACCTCAGGTTGCAATCCCCGGTCGTGGCAGAGGATGCCAACGGATTGGGCGCAGCAGCACGGGCATTGACGCCATTTCGGGCACCGCGCAAACCTGTCCGCTGCCCCGGCAAGGATCATGCCGACGCCGCGCTGCGCAGGCCGATATCCGGGTCATTCGCCATCGGCGAACCGGGGTATCCGCCACTCGTCTGCATGCCGGGCAGGATCAGGGGCTTCTTCCGGCCCGAACCCGGCGCAACAGGAAAGCGACCGCACCGGCCGCAGGGCAGCACAGCCCACTGGCCCGTCAGACACCCGGAAAAAAGCGGGGGCGAAGGGGCTTGGATGCCCCCGGACAAGGCTGGTCACGGATTCCGGTTCCTTGCATGCGGTCAGGCGGAAGGGTGGTCTTGCCGCCCTCTCCGGCACGGGCATAGGCACCCCGGCATGGTGCCTTTATCCTCTGCACTGCCCCTTGCGCGAAGGACGGACATCCTTTCTGTCCCTGCCGGTCAGGCCTGACGGCGGTACGTTCCGGCGCCCGCCGCACAGGTGCGCATCGCAAGGTCCGGCATGTCGCTGGACGAATACCCGTAACCTGCAACGACAGGTCCACCGAAAGTGGTGCACCCTCATTGCCCCGTCATCCGGTGGCGAAGGTGACCCTTGCAACTGCGCTGTCGGAACCCCAGAACCCCATTCCATCAAGGGCGGACAGGCCAAAGGCAGATCACTAACGCAATCGACCTGGTTCATCGAACCGGTTCAATGGCACTTTGCAGGTGCGTGCCTTGCGCCGAAAGGGATGTTCCGTGCGCAGAAACGGTCTGAACCTTCGTCCGGCACCCGCCACCCGCACCTGCCGCGTCGTTCTAAAAAGCATTCACCAGCAGGAAGATCGTCGCTTTCGCCATTGTGTAGACGACGCCTGCCACGACAAAGACCGAGGCGGCGGCCACGGCGAAACCGCCAAGCACCCAGGCCCCGTCCCGTTCCAGAACGCCCAGCGAGATCAGGCTGATTGCCACCGCAGGCAGCATGTTGCCGAAGGGGATCGGCAGCATCAGAACGACCGCAAGCAGCAGACACACGGCCCCGATGACATTCTGTGCGCGATCCTTGACAAAAAAGGACAGGCGTGGCTTGAGCAGTTTTTCAGCCCGGGCCAGCAGCGGTGTCGCGCGCGAGATGGTCTGCGCGAAATCATCCCGGCTCATGGAGCGGTTGGCGATAAGGGGCGGCAGCCAGGGCAGGCGGCCCAGCATCATCTGGGCCGAAAGATAAACCAGCGGCAGACCCAGGATGCCAGAGGTGCCGGGCGGTGTCGGCAGGACGTTCGGCAGGGCAAACAGAAGCAGAAGCGCCCCCGTGGCCCGCCCTTCCATCGCCACCAGCAGGTCCGATACCGAAATCCGGGTGCGGGTGTCGTCGTTGCCGATTTCGTCCAGCAATTCCGACAGGCGCTTGCGCTGAGGTTGCGGCCGGCGGCCGAACCGGCGCAGACGGCTGGCGATACCCTCGGGGGTCGCATCATCGTGCGGATCGTCGCCTTCCTCGTGGCCGGGGCCGTCGTCGTCGCGCGAAGAGGACTGCCTGGACGAATCAGTCATGGGCGGGGGCTCTTTCGGTTTCGGTCGCTTCAGGGTGGACCGCCCTGCGAAATACGGCAAGCCGGTTGCGCCAGCGATGCCTTGCGGCACAGCGCGGATTGTCCGGACAGGCCCGGGTCGGTCACCCCGGCGACAGACCCGGGCCGGATGCCCGCACGCTATTTCACCTTCAGTGCTTTCGGCCTGCTGTCCCGGCTTTTCCACAGCGAAAAGACGACGCCCGCCGCAAGGATCGCAAAGGTGATGCCCAGCGACCAGGACGCGGGGAATTTTTCCCATCCGGCCAGATCCGCCACGAAGATTTTCGAGCCGATGAACACCAGAAGGATCGCCAGCGCGTACTTGAGATAGTGGAAGCGGTGCAGAACCGCCGCCAGCGCAAAATACAGCGCCCGCAAGCCAAGGATCGCGAAGATGTTGGAGGTGTAGACGATGTAGGGGTCTGTGGTGATTGCAAACACCGCGGGCACCGAATCCACCGCGAAGACCAGATCGGCAATTTCGATCAGCACCAGCGCCAGAAACAGCGGCGTCATCCAGCGCACCGGTCTGCCTGTCTTGGGATCGGGCTGGATGACAAAGAAATCATGGCCGTGCAGCTTATCCGTCACGCGGAACCGCTTGCGCATGAACCGAAGCACGGGATTCGTGTTCAGGTCCATTTCCTTGTCGTCGGTGACCAGCATCTTGATGCCGGTAAAGATCAGGAAGGCGGCAAAGATGTACAGGATCCAGCCGTATTGTGCCACCAGCGTGGCCCCCAGCCCGATCATGATGCCGCGCAGCACGATCACGCCAAGGATGCCCCAGAACAGCACGCGGTGCTGATAGATCCGGGGAATGGCGAAGTAGCTGAAGATCAGCGCGATGACAAAGACGTTGTCCAGCGCCAGGGTCTTTTCGACCACGAAGGCGGTCAGGTATTCTGCCGCTGATTGTCCGCCGAACTGGTACCAGACGAACCCGCCGAAGCCGACGCCAAGCGTGATGTACAGCGCGGAAAGCCGCAGGCTTTCGGCAACGCCGATCTCGTGATCCTCTTTGTTCAGCACGCCAAGGTCAAACACCAGCAGCGCCAGAACGATGCCGACAAATCCGAACCAGAGCCAAAGCGGGGTTCCAAGAAACTGGGTGAAAAGCAGGGTATCCACAGGCGACCTTTCCTTATTCCCGGCAACGTGCGTGGATGAGGCCTGGAACAGGGCCGGGCCGGCACCGAGCGCACTCGATGCGGTCCGACATCACGACACAGCGTCGTCAGAGGGGCCCGGCCCGCTGCGATCACATGGGTGTGAACCGGACGGGCGGCAAGGCCGGCGGCAAGATTTTCTGACGCGCTACAGGGTTTCACCGCGCAGCAATGCCGCCAGCCCCGCCCGGTAATCGGGGTGGATCAACCTGATGCCAAGCTCGGTCTTGATCCGGTCATTCCGGACGCGCTTGGATTCGGCATAAAAGCTGCGGGCCATCGGTGTCATCTCGGCCTTGTCAAAGGCGACGGCGGGGGGCAGCGGCAGCCCAAGCAGGGTTGCGGCATGGGCAAGGACATCTTCCGGCGGCGCGGGGTCATCATCGCACAGGTTGTAGATCGCGCCGGGGCGGGGCCGGTTCATCGATGCCTCGAGGATCTGGGCGATGTCATCGACATGGATGCGGCTGAACACCTGGCCCGGTTTCAGGATGCGCCGCGCCGTGCCGTCGCGCACCTTTTCAAAGGGCCCGCGCCCGGGGCCATAGATGCCTGCGATGCGGAAGATGTGCAGCGCCAGCCCCAGCGCCTGCCAGGCGGCTTCGGCCCGCACGCGGTGGATGCCGCGCGGGGTGGTCGGGGTCAGCGGGGTGGATTCGTCCACCCAGCCGCCCTGATGGTCGCCGTAAACCCCGGTGGTGGAAAGATAGCCGACCCAGCGCAGGGGGGCAGCCGCAATCTGCGCCCCGTGGGCCATCAGCGCCGGATCGCCCGCCGCATCCGGGGCGATGGAGGACAAAAGATGCGTGGCGCGCCCCAGCGCATCGGTCAGGTCGGCGGGCCAGATCAGCGGCTCCACCCCTTCGGCTTGCAGCGCGCGCGCCTTGTCCGCACTGCGCGTCGTGCCGATGATGTGCCAGCCCTGCGGCAGCAGGCGGCGGGCAAGGGCCTGGGCGCAATAGCCGTGGCCAAGGGACAGAAGCGTTTGGGTCATGGCACGACTATCGGCGGGGCGGGCGCGGCGCGCAAGCGGGGGGTTGATTTTCAGGCGGCATCGGGTGCCAGATGGGACATGTCCGAACCCGATCTTCATGCCGCCTTCGCCCTGCGCACCCCCGGGGATTGCCTGCGCCTGTATCGCGACTGGGCGGCAAGCTATGATGCGGGCTTTGCTGCCGGGATGGACTATCGCCTGCCCGCCCATGTGGCGGCAGCCTTTGTTGCGGGCGGCGGCACCGGGCCGGTGCTGGATGTGGGGGCGGGCACGGGGCTTTTGGGGGCAGCCCTGCGCGGGCTGGGCTGGACCGGGCAGATCGACGGCGTCGATCTTTCCCGCCAGATGCTGCATGAGGCGCGCGGAAAGCAGGTGTACCGTGATCTGACCGAAGCGGACATTACCCGGCCTTTGCCCCTGCCGGGCGGCTACAACGGTGTGGTCAGTTCCGGCACCTTCACCCATGGCCATGTCGGGCCGGAAGCCTTCGGGCCAATGCTGGCGGTGGCGGCACCCGGGGCGCTGTTCGCGCTGTCGGTCAATCTGGGGGTCTGGACGGCAGCGGGGTTTGAGACCGCCCTGGCCGCCCTGGCCGGCCGGTTGCGCGACCTGCAAAAGATCGAGGTCGCCATCTACGGTGCCGCCGCCGCCCGGCTGGACCCCGATCATGCGGCAGACCGCGCGATGATCGAGCTGTTCCGCAAGGCCTGACGCCGTCACGCAACTGACGCATATGGCGTGCAAACGGGGGCCGACCCTTGCGGCGGCCCCCCGGTTCCGGTTTAGATGCCGGACGCGTTCAGAGAGTGTCCGATGACCGAAGATGCCGGCCTGCCCATCCTGACCCCGCCGCGTTCTGCGCCTGCGGCCTTCGACGATCCGGCAGCAGCGGTGGCCCGGCTTGAAGCCCTGTACAGGGAAGCGACCGGCTTTCTGGCCGAACAGTTTGGCGCCGTGGTGCGGCATGGCAGGCCGCAGGCGCGCATCCGCGCCTTTTACCCCGAGATCCGGCTGACCACGACCAGCTTCGTCAAGATCGACAGCCGCCTGAGCTTTGGGCATGTGGCGGGGCCCGGCACCTATTCCACCACCGTCACCCGCCCCGACCTGTTCCGCAACTACCTGCATCAGCAGATCGCGCTTCTGATCCAGAATCACGGCGTTCCGGTCATGATCGGCGCGTCGGAAACGCCGGTGCCGATACATTTCGCCGTGGCGGGCAACCCTTCGGTCTCGGTGCCGCAGGACGGTGTTCTGGACTTCAGCCTGCGTGATGTTTTCGACGTGCCCGACCTTGCGACCACGAACGATGACATCGTGAACGGGACACGCCTGACGAACCCGGACGGGTCCTTTCCGCTGGCCCCCTTTACGGCGCAGCGGGTGGATTATTCGCTGGCGCGGCTGTCGCATTACACGGCGACAGACCCGGCGCATTTCCAGAACCATGTGCTGTTCACCAACTACCAGTTCTATGTGGATGAATTCGAAGCTTTCGCGCGCGCGGCGCTGGCCGACCCCGGGTCCGGTTACACATCCTTCGTCGTCCCGGGCAATCAGGAAATTGCGGGTCCCGATGATCCGGTTGACCTGCCGGCCAAGCTGCCGCAGATGCCGTCTTATCACCTGAAACGAAAGGACGGTCAGGGCATCACCCTGGTCAACATCGGGGTCGGCCCGTCGAACGCCAAGACGGCCACCGACCATATCGCGGTGCTGCGCCCGCATGCCTGGCTGATGGTGGGCCACTGTGCCGGCCTGCGCAATTCGCAAAGCCTGGGCGATTTCGTGCTGGCCCATGCCTATGTGCGCGAGGACCATGTGCTGGACGATGATCTGCCGGTCTGGGTGCCCATCCCGGCGCTGGCCGAGATTCAGATCGCACTGCAACAGGCCGTCGCCGAGGTCACCCGGCTGGACGGGTACGAGCTGAAGCGGATCATGCGGACCGGAACGGTGGCCACCATCGACAACCGCAACTGGGAGTTGCGCGATCAGTCCGGCCCGGTGCAGCGCCTGAGCCAGAGCCGTGCGATTGCGCTGGACATGGAAAGCGCCACCATCGCCGCCAACGGTTTCCGCTTTCGCGTGCCTTACGGAACCTTGCTGTGCGTGTCCGACAAGCCGCTGCATGGCGAGCTCAAGCTGCCCGGCATGGCCAGCGAGTTCTACAGAACGCAGGTGGCCAGCCACCTTCAGATCGGGGTCCGCGCGATGGAGTTGCTGCGCGAAATGCCGATCGAGCGGATTCACAGCCGCAAGCTGCGCAGTTTCGAGGAAACCGCCTTTCTGTAGACAGTGCAGCCTTTCATGGGGAATTCCCGGGGGATTCCTGCCGCTTCCGGGCGAAATCGCTTGATTTGTTCGGCAAAACGCTGTGGAAGGGGCCGCATCGCCCCCGGTGGGGCAGGCACAGTCATTCGCATCCGCAGGACAGAAGAGAAGGAAAAGCAATGTCGAAACCGATGACCAAGACGCAGCTTGTCGCCGCCCTTGCCGAAGAGATGGGAACCGACAAGAAGATTGCCGCTGCCGCGCTTGACGCGATTGCCGCCCTGGTCACGCGCGAAGTTGCTGCCGGTGGTGCCGTGATGCTGCCGGGCCTGGGCAAGGTAGCCTGCCGCGCCCGGCCCGAACGCCAGGTTCGCAATCCGGCCACCAATGAGACGCTGACCAAGCCGGCCGACAAACAGGTGAAGTTCACCATTGCCAAGGCGCTGAAAGACAGCGTCAACGTCTGACCGGACAAAGGCCGGTGCCCCGCAGCACAGGTGGACAGGGGCCGCCGCGAAGGTGGCCCTTTTCAATCATCGCACAGTCAGGCGGGCAGCAGGGGCCGGGGCATGGATTTTCGCGCCATCGCAATGGGGCTGGCCTTTTCGGCCATGTGGTCTTCGGCCTTCACCTCGGCCCGGATGATCGTGATGGATGCGCCCCCCCTGACGGCGCTGGCGATCCGCTTTCTGATCTCGGGTCTGATCGGAATCGCGCTTGCCCTTCTGCTGGGGCAAAAGGCCCGGCTCAGCCGGGCGCAGTGGCGCAGCGTGGTCATCTTTGGCATCTGCCAGAACGCGCTGTACCTTGGCTTCAACTTTGTGGCGATGACGCGGATCGAGGCGGGGCTGGCCTCGATCATCGCGTCGATGATGCCCCTGATGGTGGCCCTGCTGGGCTGGATCGTTTTCGGTGAAAAGGTACGCCCGCCTGGCGTGGCGGGGTTGTGCGCGGGCTTTCTGGGGGCGGCCATGATCATGGGGTCGCGCCTGTCGGGCGGCGTGGACGGGGTTGGGGTGATCCTGTGCCTGCTGGGCATGGGGGCGCTGGCGGTTGCCACCTTAAGCGTGCGCAGCGCCACATCGGGGGGAAACCTGCTGATGATCGTGGGGCTGCAGATGCTGGTGGGGTCTGCCGCGCTGGCGCTTCCGGCCCTGACGCTGGAGACATGGGCGGTGAACTGGACGCCGCGTCTGGGTCTGGCCTTTGCCTTTACCACCCTGGTGCCGGGGCTGCTGGCCACCTGGGTCTGGTTCCGCCTTGTCGGGCGGATCGGGGCGGTGCGCGCCGCCACGTTCCACTTTTTGAACCCGGTGATCGGCGTCTCCGCCGGGGCGCTGCTGCTGGGTGAACGGCTGGCGCCGCTGGATCTTGTGGGTGTTGCGATCATCGCGGGCGGCATTCTGGCCGTGCAATGGTCGCGCGGTGCCACGCCCGCGCCTTCGGCAGTCTCGCAACCGTAAGGCGTGGCAAAGCCCGTGCAGGCGCGCGGGGGTGTCTGACAGCCGCGCGGTCAGCTCTCTTGCGCCTGCCAGGCTTTGGGCGCGGGCGACGGGGCCGCTCACAACCCGCAGCACCGGGATGCCGGGCATCGGGCAGGCCCGGCCTTGCAGGGCGCAGCCGCTGCCACAGGCTGCGGGGAAGGTGCCCGACCGGGCGGTCGCTGCGGCCGACATGACCCCGCCGCCTTTCGTCCGGTGCCGACACCGGCCACCCTGACGGGGCCGGTCATCCGGGCCGGGCGCAGTCCCCGGATTGGTGCCTGCGCCGTCTTGCGACCCTTGCCGATCCGCCCGGCGCGGCTGCCGCCTGACGGCCTGGCCGCGGGATCACCCGATCACACCCCGCAGGCCCCCGGTCTGGCCGCGATCCAGCAGCAGATGGTCCAGCAGGACGCAGGCCATCATCGCCTCGGCCACCGGCACGGCGCGGATGCCGACGCAGGGGTCGTGGCGGCCCCTCGTGATCAGGTCGGTCTCCTTGCCCTGTTCGGTGACCGTCCGGCGCGGTGTCAGAATGGATGAGGTCGGCTTGACCGCAAAGCGCACCACCACCGGCTGCCCGGTGGAGATACCGCCCAGAATGCCGCCCGCATGGTTGCTCAGATATTCCGGCCCGTTTGGTCCCATGCGGATTTCATCGGCGTTTTCCACCCCCGTCAGCGCGGCCACGGCCATGCCATCACCGATCTCCACCGCCTTTACCGCGTTGATCGACATCATCGCGCCGGCAAGATCACTGTCGAGCTTGGCATAAAGCGGTGCACCCAGCCCCGGCGGCACGCCGGTTGCCACCACCTCGATCACGGCCCCCACCGAGTTGTGCGACAGGCGCAAGGCATCCAGATCGGCGGCCCAGGCTTGCGCCACCATCGGATCGGGGCACCAGAACGGATTCTGCGCGATCTGCGCGGCGTCGAACCGGGCGCGGTCTATGGCACGCGATCCCATCTGCACCATGTATCCGGTGATGCGCAGGTCCGGCACCTGCGCGGCCAGCGCCGCACGCGCCACGCCGCCCGCCGCCACGCGGCTGGCGGTTTCGCGCGCGGAAGACCGCCCGCCGCCGCGATAGTCCCGAACACCATACTTCTGGTGATAGGTGATGTCGGCATGTCCGGGACGGAAGCTTTGGGCGATATCGCCATAATCCTTGGACCGCTGGTCGGTGTTCCCGATCATCAGCTGGATCGGCGTGCCGGTGGTCCGGCCCCCGAACGTGCCCGACAGGATGCGCACAAGGTCATCTTCCCGCCGCTGGGTGGTGTATCTGTTCTGCCCCGGCTTGCGGGCATCCAGCCAGGGCTGCAAATCGGCCTCGGTCAGCGCGACACCGGGGGGGCAGCCATCCACCGTGGCCCCGATGGCCGGCCCGTGGCTTTCGCCCCAGGTCGTGACGCGGAAGAGGTGGCCGAAGGTATTCAGGCTCATGGCGGTGGTCCCCGTGCTGCGGCCACCGGCATAGGCCAAACACGGGCACCGTGAAACCGGTTTTTCTGCCGAGCGGGCCGTCACCTGCGGGTGCGACCGCTTTGCGCTTGCGCCGGGACCACCGCACGTTATCTTTCACTTTACCTCGGGGTGCCCGGAAACGGGCTGAGATGCAGCGATGCGGACCCGTTGAACCTGAACCGGATCATACCGGCGGAGGGAAGGTGCAAGGACATCCTCCTGCCCGACCTGTACCGTCGCGACAAGAGAGGAAGAGATGCGATCATCGATCTTTGCTGCGGGGTTTTGTGCTGTTGCCACCATGGCGGCGGCAGACACACCCGTGCTGACCGTGCTGACCTATGACAGCTTTGTCACCGAATGGGGCCCCGGCCCCGCCGTGGAGAAGGCCTTTGAGGCGGACTGCGCCTGTGATCTGCGGTTCACCACGGCGGGCGATGGGGCCGCCCTGCTGGCGCGGGTGCAGCTGGAAGGGGCCGGGTCCGATACCGATGTGGTGCTGGGGCTGGACACGAACCTGACCGCCGCCGCCGCAGCCACGGGGCTGTTCGCACCGCATGGGATGACGGGGGCCAACACCCTGCCCGTGCCCTTTGCCGATCCGCTGTTCCTGCCCTTTGACTGGGGCTGGTTCGCCTTCGTCTATGACCGCACCCGGCTGGCCACCCCGCCCACCTCGTTCGGGGCGCTGGCGGCGTCTGATCTGACGGTCATCATCCAGGACCCCCGCTCGTCGACACCGGGGCTGGGATTGCTGATGTGGGTCGAGGCCGCCTATGGTGCCCGCGCGCCGGATATCTGGGCGGCGCTGGCCGACAACATCGTCACCGTCACCCCCGGCTGGTCCGAAGCCTATGGTCTGTTCCTGGAAGGCGAGGCCGACATGGTGCTGAGCTACACCACCTCGCCCGCCTATCACCTGATTGCCGAAGGCGATGACACCAAGGCGGCCGCACCCTTTGCCGAAGGGCATTACCTGCAGGTCGAGGTGGCGGGCAAGCTGGCCGCAACCGACCAGCCGGCGCTGGCCGACAGGTTTCTGGCCTTCATCGGCACCGATGCCTTCCAGTCGCTGATCCCGACCACGAACTGGATGTATCCGGCCGTTACCCCCGCCGCCGGTCTGCCGGGCGGGTTCGACACATTGATCATTCCCGCCGCATCCCTGCTGCTGTCTGCGGACGATGCGGCAAAGCTGCGCCCGGGCGCGCTGGACGCATGGCGCGCCGCGCTGGCGCGGTAAGCTGGCCCGGGGTGGCGGTTGGCGCCGCCCTCTGCCTGCTGATGCTGGGCACCCTGGGGGCCGTGCTTGCGCGGGCAGAAGGCGCATCGCTGGCCCCGGCCGATTGGTCGGCGGTCCGCTTTACCGTCTTGCAGGCGGCGGTCTCTGCGCTGCTGTCTGTCGGGTTCGCCGTGCCGGTGGCCCGGGCCCTGGCACGCCGCCGCTTTGCCGGGCGGGGGCTGCTGATTTCGCTGATGGGTGCGCCCTTTCTGCTGCCGGTGATCGTTGCCGTTCTGGGGCTGCTGGCCGTCTTCGGGCGCCAGGGGGTGCTGAACACCGCCTTGCAGGCGCTGGGCCTGCAGGCGGTCTCTGTCTATGGGTTCCACGGTGTCGTGCTGGCGCATGTCTTCTTCAACCTGCCGCTGGCGGTACGCATGATCCTGTCCGGCTGGCAGGGCATTCCGGCGGAACGGTTCCGCCTGGCTGCGGCCCTTGGCCTTGGACCCGGCGCGGTGTTGCGGCATCTGGAATGGCCCATGCTGCGGGCCGTTCTGCCGGGGGCGCTGGTTGCGGTGTTTCTGATCTGCCTGACCAGCTTTGCGGTGGCGCTGACCCTGGGTGGCGGGCCCCGGGCCACCACGGTGGAACTGGCGATCTATCAGGCAGTGCGGTTCGAGTTTGACCTCGGCCGGGCCGCGCTGCTGGCCGCGCTGCAGTTTGCGCTGTGCGCCGGTGCCGTGCTGGCGGCGGGGTGGCTGGTCCAGCCGGGCGCATTCGGTGGCGGGATGGACCGCCCGGTACAGCGCTGGGACGCCGGCGGGCCGCTGGCCCGGCTGATGGACGCGGCCGTGATCGCCGCTGCGACGGTGTTTCTGCTGGTGCCGCCGGTTATGGTGGTGGCGCGCGGGCTGCCGGGGTTGTCGGACCTGCCTGCCGGGCTTTGGGCGGCGGCGGCGCGTTCATTGCTGGTGGCCCTGGTCTCTACCGCGCTTTGCCTTGCGGCGGCGCTGGCCCTTGGGATTGCGATTGTGCGGGGGCGCTGGTCCCGCGCGCTGGAGGCTGCGGGAATGCTGCCGCTTGCAGCCTCTTCTCTGGTGCTTGGCACGGGGTTGTTTCTGATCCTTCACCCGGTCATCGCCCCGTACCGTCTGGCCCTTGCGGTCACGGCGCTTGTGAATGCCGCTCTGGCGCTGCCCTTTGCGCTGCGCCTGCTGCTGCCCGAACTGCGCGGGATCGAGGCGGCGCACGGCCGCCTGGCCGATGCCCTGGGCCTGACCGGGCTGGCGCGGCTGCGCTGGCTTGTGGTGCCCCGGCTGCGCCCGGTGCTTGGCTTTGCCGCCGGGGTTGTGGCGGCGCTGTCGATGGGCGATCTCGGGGTGATCGCGCTCTTCGCGGATCAGGGCGCTGCCACGCTGCCGCTGCTGGTCCAGCGCCTGATGGGTGCCTACCGGATGGAGGCGGCTGCAGCCGCCGCGCTGGTGCTGGTGGGGCTCAGCTTCGGCCTGTTCTGGCTTCTTGATCGGGGGGGACGACATGCTGCGTCTTGAGGGTGTCGAATTTCGCCGGGGTGCCTTCCGCCTGACGGCGGACTGGGCGCTGGCACCGGGCGACCGCGCCGCAGTGATCGGGCCGTCCGGTTCCGGCAAATCGACGCTGCTGATGGGGATTGGCGGTTTTCTCATGCCTGCGCGGGGGCGGCTGACCTGGCAGGGGCAGGATATGGCCCCGCTTCCCCCCGGGGATCGTCCGGTCAGTATCCTGTTTCAGGATCACAACCTGTTTCCGCATCTGACGCTGGCGCAGAACCTTGGTCTTGGCCTGTCGGCGCGGTTGCGCCTGACCCCGGCCGAAGCGGCGCGGATCGACGCGGCACTTGACCGTGTGGGCTTGTCCGGTCTGGGCGCGCGCAAACCCGGCGCGCTGTCGGGCGGCCAGCAAAGCCGCGCGGCGCTGGCGCGCACCCTGCTGCGCGCCCGGCCCATCCTGCTGCTGGACGAACCGTTTTCGGCCCTTGGGCCCGCGCTGAAATCCGACATGCTGGGTCTGGTCACCGAACTTGCCGATGAGACCGGTGCCCTTGTGGTGATGGTCACGCATGACCCTGCCGACGCCCGCCGCTTTGCTGACCAGACCATCCTGGTGTCCGGTGGCATCGCGGCACTGCCCGTGCCGACCGAAACGCTGTTCCGACAGCCGCCGCAGGCCCTGCGCGACTATCTGGGGCCATAGCCGATGCCACCTTTCCCGGCAGACATACCTGGGGGGGCCGGGGGCTTCATCCCCCCCGGTGCCCACCCTGCCAGGGCCCTTCGAACAACAAAAAACCCCGCCCGAAGGCAGGGTTTGACGATCACGGGGGCCGGAGCCGGTCAGGCGTGGTGCCTGTTGCCCTTCACATTGGCCCAGATGCGCTTGTTCGTCAGGTACAACAGCACCGCCAGCACGGACAGGAAAGCAACGGCCACAAAACCGCTCTGCTTGCGTGCCATCATCTTGGGCTCGGCCGCCCACATCAGGAATGCCGAAACATCCATCGCCATCGAGGAAACAGAATTGTCATGCCCGTCGGCGAATTCAACCTGTCCGTCGGCCAGCGGCGGCGGCATCGCGATCCAGCCGGTCGAGAAGGCGGTGTTTTCGTAAAACAGCGTGCCTGCCTCTTCCTTCTCCTCGCCGGTGTAACCGGTCAGGATCGAATAGATTTTCTCGGCCCCGCCGATACCGCGGAAAAGCTGATTGATCCCCGTGCCATAGGGGCCATGAAAGCCTGCCCGCGCCTTGGCCATCAGGCTGAGGTCAGGGGCGTTGGGCATCCCTGATTCAGGAAAATGGTCGTTCGGCGTGCGCGGCCGGGTATCGTCCAGGGCAGGGTCGAAGATGTCGAACTGACTGGCATAGGCGCGCACCTGGTCTTCGGGCAACTGCGGCCCGCCTGGGTCCGACAGGGATCGGATTGCGACATGCTGCAGGCCGTGACAGGCCGAACAGACTTCCGTGTAAATCTGAAGCCCGCGCTGCAATTGATTGCGGTCGAAGGTTCCGAAGGGGCCTTCAAAGCTGAAGGCCACATCGGTGGTATGGGGCACGAAGTCACCCGTGGCCGCCGTGGCCAGTCCGCCCGACAGGCCAAAACAGGCAACGGCGGCGAGTGTGATTTTCCTGATCATCGGGTCAGTTCCTTTGTCACTCTGCCGCGACGGGCGTGCCGCCGCCGGTGCTGGGGGAATAGTGGGCGTTGAAGTCATCCTCGATCGTCGCGGGCTGCGGCAGCGGCTTTTCGATCACGCCCAGCAGCGGCAGGATGATCAGGAAATAGGCGAACCAGTAGGCGGTCGCGATCAGCGAGATCGTGGCATAGGGTTCCTCCGCCGGCATGGCACCGACCCACATCAGCACCACGAA
This sequence comes from Rhodobacter sp., assembly GCA_020251025.1. Classification (GTDB taxonomy): domain Bacteria; phylum Pseudomonadota; class Alphaproteobacteria; order Rhodobacterales; family Rhodobacteraceae; genus Aliitabrizicola. Next base: position 14,531 of record JADCDI010000003.1, read on the forward strand.
GTTCAGGCACAGCAGCGCAAACCACCACTTGAACATCGGACGGTACCGGCCCGACCGCACCGACGAGGTGTCAAGCCAGGGTGCCAGGGCCATCACCGCAATCGCCCCGAACATCGCCAGCACACCGAAGAACTTGGCATCGACAATGCCGAAGGTCAGCCATTCGACCGCGATCACCACCCAGACATCGGCGGTGAAGGCCCGCAGGATCGCATAGAACGGCAAGAAGTACCATTCGGGCACGATATGCGCCGGTGTCGCCAGCGGGTTCGCGGGAATGTAGTTGTCCGGGTGACCCAGATAGTTCGGCATGAAGCCCACGACGGCAAAGAATATGGCCAGAATCACCGCCAGCGCGAACAGGTCCTTCATCACGAAATAGGGCCAGAACGGCAGGGTATCGCGCCGCGCCTCTTCCTTTGATCCGCGGCGCACCTCAACCCCGGTGGGGTTGTTGTTGCCCGTGGTGTGAAAGGCCCAGATATGCACCGCCACCAGCGCCGCGATGACGAAGGGCAGCAGATAATGCAGCGAGAAGAAGCGGTTCAGCGTGGCATTGTCCACCGCAGGTCCGCCCAGCAGCCATGTCTGGATCGACTCGCCCACGCCGGGGATCGCGCCGAACAGGCCGGTGATCACCGTGGCCCCCCAGAATGACATCTGGCCCCAGGGCAGCACATAGCCCATGAAGGCGGTTGCCATCATGGCAAGGTAGATCAGCATGCCGATGATCCAGGTCACCTCGCGCGGGGCCTTGTAAGACCCGTAGTAGAGACCGCGGAAGATATGCAGATAGACCGCGAAAAAGAACAGCGACGCACCGTTCTGGTGCAGATAGCGGATCATGTAGCCGCCATTCACGTTGCGCATGATATGCTCGACACTGGCAAAGGCCAGATCCACCTGCGGCGTGTAATGCATGGCCAGCACAATGCCGGTCACGATCTGCAGCACGAGGCAGAAGGTCAGCACAATGCCCCAGATCCACATCCAGTTCAGGTTCTTCGGCGTGGGGATCATCAGCGTGTCATACACAAGACCCGCGATCGGCAGGCGGCGGTACAGCCACTTTTCGCCGCCCGATCTGGGCTCGTAATGGTCGTGTGGAATTCCAGCCATCTTGCTTTCCTTACCCGAGCTTGATCGTGGTTTCGTCGGTGAATGCCGCCACCGGCACCGGCAGGTTGCGCGGCGCGGGCCCGCGGCGGATGCGGCCCGCCGTGTCATAGTGTGACCCGTGGCAGGGGCAGAACCAGCCGCCGAAGTCCCCGGCACCGTCACCCAGCGGGATGCAGCCCAGGTGGGTGCAGACCCCCACCATCACCAGCCATTCGCCGGCCTCGTCCAGCGTGCGGTGCACATCGCTGGCATCGGCGGCCGCGTCGATATTGGCATTCTCGGCCAGCGTATCCACCAGATCGGTCAGGGGCACGGCGCGGGCCGCCTCAATCTCTTCCGGGGCACGGCGGCGGATGAACACGGGCTTGCCGCGCCATTTCACCGTCAGCTGCGTGCCGACCTCGACGGCGCTGACATCAACGAAGATCGATGACAGTCCCCGCACATCGGCAGAGGGGTTCATCTGGTTGATCAGCGGCCAGACGGCGGCACCTGCGGCAACCGCGCCCGCCCCCGCCGTCGCGTAATACAGGAAATCCCGGCGGGTGCCTGTGGTGTCGTCTGCGTGGGACACAAGTTGTTCTCCCTTTGGTGGCCCGGATGACGCGGGCCCATGACCGGATGGGGCGGCAGTTTCCTGCACCCGTCTGCGGCGCGTTTTAGTGTGCCCGCGCGCGGTCGTCCAGCGGACAAAGGGGCGCAGATCGCCGCAGTTGCACCGATTTCCCCCCCTTTCCTGACGCAGCAGGGCATTCAGGGGCGCTGGCGCAGCACTTACGTCCGCAAACGCAAGGAAAAGATGGCACGAAAACCCGGCCAGGTGCCGCAATCGCATGGCAGAAGCGCGGGTGAAGGCGCGCCGCTGCCGGGTTGAAAACGCCGGGGCTTTCGGCGCGCAGGGCGCTTGCGCGGCACCGCCTGACCCGGTGCCGGGCAGGGCAGACCTGTTCGGCATGTCATGACCGGGCGCGGCGGTGTTCGGGCCCGGACCGTCGGGAACTGCGCCAGCGGCCGCGTCAATTCACCCGGCGGGCCGCGTTGCCACCATCGACGGGCGTTCGGCAAAGACCGCATCCCATGCGGCCAGACCGGGCCGCCCGCCGCGCCACCCCCGGTCACCGTGGCGGAAATCGAGATATCCCAGCGCCACCCCGACCGCGATCTGCCCCATGTCAAGCGGCCCGTGCAGGTGGCTCAGCCAGCGCTGTTCCAGCGTATCCAGGGCGCGGTCGATCTTGGTCCACTGCCCGTCCACCCAGGGCGCGAACCGGCACTGTTCCGGGCGCACCCGCGATTCGTAAACCATCAGCACGGCGGCATCCATGATCCCGTCCGCCGTCGCTTCCAGCGTCAGCACATCCCACAGGTGCCGCGCGGGATAAAGATGTGCCGCCGCCCGGTCATTCAGATACCGGCAGATCACCCGGCTGTCATACAGCGCCGGGCCGTCATCCCGCTCCAGCGCCGGTATCTTGCCCAGCGGGTTCAGCGCCACCGGCATGGACCCCGCATCAACCGGGGTTCCCGTTGCCGGAACCAGCGTGACATCGCCCGCCTGTCCGGTCTCATGCAGGGTGACCATCACCTTGCGGACAAAGGGGGAAGTGGGGGAATGAAACAGGCGCATGGGCATCCTCGGCTGAAACAGGGAAAGCCTAAGGCATCCTGAACCGGATTGAAACGGGATGCTGAACCAACCAGATGACAGACCAGTCAGTGGAGGGTGCCATGCGTCATGTGGGGGCGTTTGAGGCGAAGACGTATCTGTCGGAGCTGCTCGCCGCCGTAGAAGCGGGCGAGTCCATCACAATCACCCGGCGCGGCAAGGCGGTTGCGGTGCTTTCGCCGGTGCAGGGCAAGGACCTGTCCAGAACGGATCAGACCAACGCATTTCGCGCGTTGCGGGACAAGCTGAACCTCGACTGGACCACAGAAGAAATCCTCAGTGCCCGTGATGAGGGACGTCGTTGACCCTGATCACCGATGCATCGGCCGTCGCGGCCTGGCTGATGCCGGACGAAGCGGGATACGACCTGGTCGAACTTGCCCGGCAGCATGACGACTTCATCGCCCCGATGCTGCTTTGGATCGAGTTGCGAAACATTCTGCTGGTCGCAGAACGCCGAAAGCGCCTGAAAGCCGGGGAAGCCGAAAACGCTTTGGCGGCATTGGCACAGCTGGGCATTGCCCTTGATTCAGACCCTTCCAGCGCGGACGTCTTGCGACTTGCCCGCAGCCACAGCCTGTCGGGCCATGATGCCCTTTATCTTGAACTTGCCCTGCGCAGGTCGGGGGCCCTTGCAACCGCTGATACTGCCCTTGTCCGGACCGCGCAGGCCGAAGGCGTGACCGTCGTCTGACCGTCTGACCTTACCCGGTCTGCCGCATCAGGCGGGCCAGCGTGATTGTATCCGCCTCACCCCCCCGCGCCTCCAGCGCAGCGGCGGCGGCAAGGCGCGCCTCTGCCGGTTTGTTCTGGTTCAGCTTCCAGGTGCCTTCGATGCCCTCAAGGGTCAGGCGGAAGGGCAGGATCATGCGCATCATCCGGTCCATCACGCCATCGGTCATCTTTTGCGATACCCAGGGCGTCTTTGGCAGAAGACCGGCCTCGAACCGGGCCGAAAGCGCATCGGCATGGTCGCGCAGCCTGTCCAGCGGCAAAGGTGCAAGGGTGCCGCGCAGATGGACGGCAACGTAATTCCAGGTGGGCACCTGATCTTCGATGCCATACCAGTCCGGAGAGATATAGGCATCGGGGCCGGAAACGGCGATCAGCGCAGGTGCGGGCAGCGCGGCCCGGGCAATCGCGTTCGACCGGGCAAGGTGAAGCTCCGCCGCCGTACCGTCGGGCGAGACAAGAAAGGGGACATGCGCGGCCAGCGGGCCCTGTGCACCGTTCACCGTCAGAATGCCAAAACCGCGCGCCCGCGCAAAGGCAAGGTTGCGCGCCTCGGGCGTCTGGCGGAAGGCGGGGTTCGGGTGCATGGCGCGTCCCAACGACAAGGGCCGCCGGGGCATCCCACGGCGGCCCGCCCGGAAAATCCGGCTTGCCTGTGCCTTAGCCCTGGCGGGCCTTGTAGCGCTTTTGCGTCTTGTTGATCACATAGACGCGGCCCTTGCGGCGCACGACCTGGCAATCGCGATGCCGCGTCTTCAGCGAGCGGAGCGAGTTTGCAACCTTCATCCTACGTCTCCTTGCATCGCGGCGCGTCCGCGCCGGAACATCACTGCACCGCGCAGCATGGCGGCGATTCATGGTGGGCGGTACTGGGATCGAACCAGTGGCCACTACGATGTCAACGTAGTGCTCTACCGCTGAGCTAACCGCCCACGCCGATCAGCCCGCCGATCCTTTCCCGGCCTGCACCAAAGAAAAGGACGCGGGCGGTACCGCGTCGGTCCGCCGGTCTATAAAAGGAGTCGGCTGGCTGTTCAAGAGCTTTCGGTGCGGCGGGAATCAGCGCTATATTTGCGGCATGCAAGCGACCGTCCCGTCCCCCGCCTTCAGCCTGTTCCGCCCCGGCCGCCGCGATACGCCGGTGATATTCTCGTCGCCGCACAGCGGAAAAGACTATCCTGCCGCGCTGTTGCTGCGCAGCCCGCTGGATGAACATGCGATCCGGTCGTCCGAGGATGCCTTTGTGGACGAGTTGTTCGCCAGGGCACCGCTGTGGGGCGCGCCGCTGATCGCAGCCCGTGCGCCGCGCGCCTATATCGACCTGAACCGGGCTGCGGACGAGCTGGACCCCGCCCTGATCGAGGGCGCGATCCGCGCGCCGCACAATCCGCGCGTCAGTTCGGGCCTCGGCGTGATTCCGCGCGTCGTGGCCAACGGACGGGCGATTTACACCGGAAAAATCCCCCTGCGCGAGGCGCAGATGCGGATCGATACCCTGTGGCACCCCTACCATCAGGCCCTGCGGACCCTGATCGGCGAAAGCATGGAGATGTTCGGCCAGGCGGTGCTGATCGACTGCCATTCCATGCCGCACGAGGCGATCGAGGCGCATGCCCGCCCCGGCCAGCCCCGGCCCGAAGTGGTTCTGGGCGACCGCTTCGGGGCGGCAGCAGGCCGCGAGGTGATGGAACTGGTCGAAACCGCCTTTCTGGAGGCCGGCCTGCGCGTGGCGCGCAATGCGCCCTTCGCCGGGGCCTATATCGCCCAGGCCTATGGCCGCCCATCGCGCAGCCAGCATGTGGTGCAGATCGAGATCGACCGTGCCCTTTACATGGACGAGGCGCGGATTGAACGGCGTCCGGATTTCGCCGCATTCGAGGCGCTGATGGCCGGGGTAATCGCGCGGCTCTCGGGGTTCGGGCGGCTGAGCCTTCCGCTTGCCGCCGAATAGCTCAGCGCAGGGCGCGTCCCTTGATGATGGCATCCTTGCCAAATCGGGCGCGTATGGCATCGGTGGCGCGTTCGGCGGCGCGGCGGGTGGCTGCCTGCGGGTCCAGCAGGTCTGACATGCGGTCGGCACCCTCTGCCGCCGTCAGGTCCGAAAGGCCGATGCCGATCAGGCGGAACGGGCCGGGGTCGCGCGCCGCGTCGTACAGCGCGCGGGCCTTGCGGTACAGCCGGTCGGCGGTTTGTGTGGGGTCGGGCAGGCTGTGGCGGCGCGTGACGATGCGGAAATCTGCCCGCTTCAGCTTCAGCGTGATGGTGCGCCCGGCCAGGTCTTTTGCCTTTGCCCTGTCGGCCACCCGTTCGCCCAGCCGCCACAGATGCCCGTCCAGAATGTCGGCGTCAGAGGTGTCTTCGTCAAAGGTGGTTTCGGCAGAGATCGACCTCATCCGCTCATCCCGGCTGACCGGGCGGGAATCCTCACCCCGCGCCAGATGGAACAGACGGTCCCCCATGCTGCCAAAGCGCGCCTGCAAGTCGCGCCGGTCCCAGCGCAGCAGGTCCGCGATGGTGCGGATGCCTGCGGCGGCCAGCGCCGCCTGTCCCGCCTCGCCCACACCCCAGATGATCCGGACCGGTTTCGGGCGCAGGAATTCGGCTGTATCGCCCCGTCCGATCACCGAAAAGCCGCGTGGCTTGTCCAGGTCTGAGGCGATCTTTGCCAGGAACTTGTTGTGCGACAGGCCGACGGACCCCGTTATGCCCAACCCCTCTTCCATCTGCCGGACCAGTCGCGCCAGCAAGACCGCAGGGGGCGCGCCATGCAGCCGCTCTGTGCCGGTCAGGTCCAGAAAGGCCTCGTCCAGCGACAGGGGTTCGACGGCGGGCGTCAGCCGTTCCATCAGGGCGCGGATCTGGCGCGAAACCTCGGCGTAAACGGACATGCGGGGTTTCACGACCACCGCCTGCGGGCACAGCCTGAGCGCCTGGAACATCGGCATGGCAGAGCGTACGCCGCTGATCCGCGCAATATAGCAGCAGGTCGAAACAACGCCCCGCGTCCCGCCCCCCACGATCACCGGCTGGTCGCGCAGGGCCGGATTGTCGCGCTTTTCGATGCTGGCGTAGAAGGCATCGCAATCCATATGGGCAATCGCCAGCGTCTCAAGTTCCCCATGGGCAACAAGGCGCGGGCTGCGGCAGGCCGGGCAGCGGGGGCCGCCGGAAAACCGGGTCAGACAGTCGCGGCACAGCGCAGGCATGGATCACACCTATCACGGGTCAGGGGCGGGTGGAAACGCCACACGCCCCGCCCCGACCAAGCGCAACGCCCGGCAAGCTGGCCGCGATCTTTTGGGGTATTTGCGGCTGTTGCCGGCTTGGCCGTTGTCTGGTGGGGGCAGGGAAGGATAGATGGTTCAGCGAACGGGCAGCTTCGCAGAACGGGGTGAACCTGCCCAGGCCCGCCGGCCCCCGCGCCGCAAGTAACCGGAAGGATCCCGCGATGACGGCAGAACAGGTTGAAACGCTGGTCATCGGCGGGGGGCAGGCCGGCGTCGCGATGAGCGAGCATCTGGGCAGACGGGGCCTGCCGCATCTGGTCGTCGAACGGCACCGGATTGCCGAACGCTGGCGGACGGAACGCTGGGATTCGCTGGTTGCAAACGGTCCGGCATGGCATGACCGGTTCCCCGAACTGGAATTCGCGGGCATCGACCCCGACAGCTTCGCCCCCAGGGAAGCGATTGTCGACTATTTCGTCACCTATGCGCGCCAGATCAATGCCCCGATCCGGGAGGGTGTCGAGGTGCTTGGCCTGCAACAAAGCGCAGGCGGCAACGGCTTTGTCGCCGAAACCCCGCAGGGGCGGATCAAGGCGGCCAACGTGGTTGTCGCGACGGGGCCCTTTCAGCGCCCGATCCTGCCCGATGTGGTGCCGCCGTCGCCGGGGCTGGTGCAGATGCATTCTGCGGCCTATCGCAACCCCGGCCAGCTTCCGGATGGTGCGGTGCTGGTCGTGGGGGCCGGTTCTTCGGGATCGCAGATCGCGGACGAGCTGCTGCGGGCGGGCAGGCGCGTGTATCTGTCCATCGGCCCGCATGACCGCCCGCCGCGGCGCTATCGCGGCAAGGATTTCGTCTGGTGGCTGGGGGCGCTGGGCTATTGGGATGCAAAGGCCCGCGCACCGGGTACAGAACATGTGACCATTGCCGTCAGCGGCGCAAACGGCGGGGATGTGGTGGATTTCCGCCGGTTCGCGGCGCGGGGCATGACGTTGCTTGGCCGCGCGGGCCGCTTTTCCGACGGGGTGCTGCATTTTGCGCCCGATCTGGCGCAGAACATCGCCCGGGGGGATGCGAATTACCTGACCGTGCTGAGGGAAGCCGATGCCTTTGTCGCCCGGAACGGGCTGGACCTTCCGCCGGACCCGGATGCGCACCTGATCGGCCCCGATCCGGACTGCCTGAGCAACCCGATCCTGTCCCTGTCCCTGGCCGGTGCCGGGATCAGCGCCATCATCTGGGCCACGGGGTATGGGCTGGATTACGGCTGGCTTAAGGTGGATGCCTTTGACGAAATGGGGCGCCCCGCGCACCGGCGCGGCGTGACCGGGGTGGGGGGGCTGTATTTTCTGGGCCTGCCCTGGCTGTCGCGGCGCGCCTCGCCCTTCATCTGGGGGGTCTGGCATGATGCGGATTACCTGGCGCAGCATATCGCCGCGCGGCGCTGACACCAATACCGCCCCACGCCCGTCAGAACCTTGCCCCGACAAGCGCCGGGCAGCGGCCCGTCCTGCTGTCACTTCGGTGCGAAGATCCGGTAATAAGCCCAGTCCGGCAGAAACTGCGACAGGCGGAACAGCCATGAAAAGACCGTCGGGAAGCTGACCTTGAAGCGGTCTGTCTGCATGTGGCGGAACATGTGATCGGCCGCTTCGGCGGGTTCCATCAGGAAGGGCATCGTAAAGCTGTTCTTGTCGGTCAGCCGGGTGCGGATGAAGCCGGGGTTCGCCACCTGAACCACAATGCCGCTGCCGCGCAGATCGGCCTGCATGGATTCCGCCAGTGCCATGACACCGGCCTTGCTGGCCCCATAGCCGATGGCACCGGGCAGACCGCGAAAGCCCGAAAGACTGCCGGTGATCACCACATGGCCCGTTCCGCGCGCCACCATGGCGGGCAGGGCCGCCCCGATGACCCGGGCACAGCCGGTAAAGTTCACGTCGCACATGGTTTCAACCTGATCGGCGTTCCAGACCTGGGCCGCCATCGGCCAATAGAGACCGGCAAGAAAGACGACACCGTCGATCTGCCCCGCCGCATCGGCGGCCCTGCGGACAGATGCGGTATCGGCGACATCCACCGGCAAGGTCACCGAAGGCCCCGCAAGGGTCGCTGCCACCTCGGCCAGCCTGTCTGCGCTGCGGGCGGACAGGATCACCTCGGCCCCGGCGGCGCTCAGCCGTTCGGCCAGGGCGCGCCCCAGGCCCTCGCTGGCGCCGACCAGCCAGTAGCGCTTGCCACGAAAATCCCTCATGCGTCTTTCTTCCGCATCGTGGCCACAAGTTCCGCCACCTTGATCCCGAACTTTGTGAACTGGCTGCGGTTCATGATCGTGCCGTTTTCCATCAGGTACATCCAGTCTGTCACCCTCAGCACATGCCCGCCCGCCTCGGGCCGCAGGCGCAGGCGGTAGGTCAACTGCACGCCCGCGCCTTCGGCCCGGCCATGACCTTCGCCGACGACATCGGGCGCTGTGGCCTTGACGGACCCGTCATTGCCCAGGGTCAGGGTCCACTCCCGGTTCTGCACGGCACCGCTGTCATAGCGGAAGCGTTCGGTCATCACCCCGACGTTGCCATCCCAGCGCGCATCGAAATCCGCCACGAAGCGTGACGAAACGCGCCCCATGGGCCCATAGATCACCCCTTCGCACTGGATGGGGCCGTTCAGGTATCGCCGCAGATCAAAGTGCGGCAGGGTGGTGGCATAATCGCGCGGCCTCTGGGCACGGAAACCCGTCATCCGCGCGTGCAGGGCCACCAGACCAAGCATGAGGCACATGCCAAGCAGCAGCGAAAGGATCGTGGGCATGTCAGTTCTCCGCTATGGGGGTGACGAGCAGAAGCCCGATCGCCACCAGTTTCAGGACACAGGGAACGATGGCATAAAGAACCGTAAGCAGCACAAGCGCGCCTTCGGGGTTCACCCCGCCCGAGACGAAGCCCTGCGCCTCCAGCAGCGGCAACAGGGTTCCGGCGGCGATCGCTAGGGTCAGTTTGGTTACAAAGGACCACAGACCAAACCCGGCCCCGGCCCCGGGCGCGATCACGGAAAGGCGGCGCGCAAAAATCGCGGGCAGCAGTGTCATGTCGGCCCCAAGGGCCGCCCCCGACGCCGCACAGATCGCGGCAAAGACCAGCACATCGCCCGCACCCAGCGTGGCGGCACAGGCAAAGGACAGCACCGCCAGCAGCATGCCCGCCAGCAGGACCGGCTTTTCCCCGTACCGGGCCGCCAGCCTGCTCCATGCCGGGGTGGACGCCGCCGCCGACAGGAAGAACAGCAGCAGCAGCGGGCCTTCGCTTCCGCGGGAGTCAAGGCGGCTTTCGACAAAGAAAAGAAACAGCGTCGAGGTGACCGCGACCGGCGTTGCATTCACCAGCGCCAGCAGCAGCAGACGCCGCGCCAGCCCGTCCGAAAGCACATCGCGCAGCGCAACTTCGGCCGGGGGGCGGGCTGCGACGCCGGCCTGCCCCCATTCACGCCGCATCGCCCAGGCCGCAAGCAGCGCCACCACGGCAAAGCCGATCGCAAAGCCGGTGAAAGGCGTCCCGGTCACGGATGCAAGGGCCACCGGTGCAACGGCTGCCAGCGACACACCCAGCAAGGCGCCGCCTTCGCGCCAGCCTGCCAGCCGCAGATGACCCTGCGGCCCAAGCCCGGCCGCCTTGCGCACGCCTTCGGCATAGAACGAGATCGACAGGAAACTGAAGGCGGAAAAGAGAACAGTCAGCGTGATTGCAAACCACCACAGCGGGGCCAGGGGCGGGGGCACGGCAAACAGCGCCACCATTGCCGCCGCCATGCCCAGCACGCACAGGGCCACCAGCCGCCCGCGATGTCTTTCATGACGTTCCGACAGCCAGCCCAGCAGCGGGTCCTGCGCCACGTCAATCAGCCGCAGCAGCACCAGGACACCGCCAAGGGCCGCCAGACCCACGCCATATTCATCGACATAGAATTTCGGCGCATGGATATAGATCGGCAGACCGGCTGCCGCGATCAGCCCCGCAAACAGGGACCAGGCCCCAAGGCGCGGGGCGGCATCGGTCTGCGGCAGGGTCAGGGCGGTCATCGGCTTACCTCCTCTGCCGGCGGGGCCGGGCGGTGGCGAAAACCGGCACCCTTCCAGTAAAGCCTTGCCGCCTGCCAGTAGATCAGCGCCAGCACCCGGCGCGAGCCGAAGGGACGCCGCAGGCAGGCCCGCAGGATGCCGCCGTTTGTCAGCGGCACCCTGCGCCCGGTCAGTGTTGCGATCAGTCCGCCCTGCCCCGCCGTGTAGTCGATCCAGATGCCGATGCGGTCGCTGCCGATGTCAAAGCGGAAGGTATAGCCGCCCTCGACCGGCTGAAACGGCGAGACGTGAAAGATCTTGCGGGCCGCGACCGTGTCTTCGCGCCCCAGGGGTGCCAGATCGGGGCGGTGGCACAGATAGGAATGCCGGTCGCCATAGGTGTTCGACACTTCGGCGATGACCACGCGCAGCGCGCCCGCCGCATCATGGCACAGCCAGAACGACACCGGGTTGAAGACATGGCCCAGAACGCGGGGCTGCGCCAGAAGCAGGATGCGGTCTGCCCCGGGCAGGTCATGCGCCGCCAGCACCTCGCGCACCCAGGCAACGCCGCGCCCCTGACCGGGCGGACCGCCATGGTCAGTGTCGTGCAGCGATGTGACGTTGCGACCGTTCAGCGAAAACAGCGAGGGTCCGCAGGCCGTCACCGGATCCAGCAGGATGAAATCAACGCCATAGCGGAAATCGTTCGTCACGGCCCCCTTGCGGCCGTGGAACGTCTCGCCCCTTATGTGGTCCACCCCTGTCATGCGGCCAGCAGGCTTTGCCGCGCGCGCATCGCCCCGACCACGTCAAGGGCGCTGGCAAAGCCGTCTTCGTGAAATCCGTTGCGCATCCAGGCCCCGCAGAACCAGGTGTCCTGCGCGCCGTTCATGCGGCGCAGCCGCTCCTGCGCCCGGAACGCCCCCATGTCGTAAACAGGGTGCCGGAAGGTCACCGTATCGTGGACCAGCTCGTCGCGGATCGGTTTGTTCGAATTGAGCGTGACAAACAGCGGGTCGTCCTGCGGGATCGGCTGCAACGAATTCATCCAGTAAGTCAGATCGATCCGGTCCGGTTTCGGCCCCGCCGGCTCGACATAGACCCAGGATGCCCAGGCCAGCCTGCGTTTCGGCATGACCGACGGATCGGAATGCAGAACCGCATCGTTCGGCTGATAGCGCACGGCAGACAGTGCCGCACGTTCCTCGGGCGTTGCATCGGACAGAAGGCGCAGCGTATCGTCGGCATGGCTGGCCAGGACGATGTCGTCGAACATCTCCCACTCGCCCCCGGCCACGCGCACCGCAGGCCCCGCAGCCCCCCGGCGTACGCCCACAACCGGCGATCCCAGCCGCAGGTCAACGCCCTGACCGGCCAAAGACGCCTGCAGGCGGCGCACATATTCGACAGAGCCGCCCTTGACCGTGTACCACTGATGCTGACCGTAATATCCCAGCAGCCCGTGGTTGCGGAAAAACCGGATCAGCGGCTGCGCGGGAAAGTTCATCATGCCCGCAGTCGGGGTGGACCAGATCGCCCCTGAAAGCGGCAAAAGGTAATGGTCGCGGAACCACTCTCCGGTCCCGAGCTGATCAAGAAAATCCCCAAGGGTGATGCCATCATCCTGCGCCATGGCCGATGCCCTTGCGTTAAAGCGCGTGATGTCGCGCAGCATCGCCAGAAAGCGCGGGTTGACCAGGTTGCGTCGCTGCGCAAACAGCGCATCAAAGCTGGCCAGCCCGTATTCCAGCCGGCCACCGCGCAGCGACACGCCAAAGCTCATGTTGCTTGGCGCGGTCGGAACATCAAGCTGTTCAAACAGGGCAACAAGATTGGGATAGTTGACGCGGTTGTAGACAATGAACCCGGTATCCACCGGCTGATCGCCGCGCTTGCCCGCCATGACGGTGCGTGCGTGCCCCCCGAGGCGACCTTCGGCTTCGAACAGGACGACCGCGTTGTCAGGCGCAAGAAGACAGGCGGCGGCCATGCCCGATATGCCGCCTCCGATAACCGCGATGCGCCGCGGTGCAGCAGTAAGCCGTTCGAATGGCATGAGTGGATTGTCCCTTTGTCTGGCGTCTTTGCATGGATTACGGCGCGGCGCGTGAATCGGATCAGAAAGCCTTGCCATGCAAATTCGTGCGATTTTCCGCACATGGGGTGATCCGAAGGCAGCATGTCGCCGTATCAGCGGCATGATTTTGGACACCTTGCCCCTGGAAAATCTGGATGCGCAGGCCGGTGCGCAGCATTATGCTGCGCGCGCAGGCCTGCATCGTCTTGCGGGTTCCAAGGGACATGAAAGAATGACGCCGGAAACCGAACAGGACTGGGCCGCACTTCTGCTTCGGGTCCGCGACGATGCAGACAGGGGGGCCTTCGCGCTTCTGTTCCGGCACTTCGCCCCAAGGATCAAGGCGTTCTTGCGAAAATCCGGTGCCAACGAGCCTTTGGCCGAAGAATGCGCGCAAGAGGTCATGGCGACGATCTGGCACAAGGCGCATATGTTCGACCCCAAGCGGGCGAGCGTTGCGACCTGGGTGTTCACGATTGCGCGCAACCGGCGGATTGACGCCCTGCGCAAATCCCGCCGGCCCGAGCCCGAGGAATTGCCCTGGGGACCGGAACCGGAACCCGATCAGGCTGACGCGATGGTGCTGCAGCAGGAAAGCCGCCGTCTGGGCGAGGCTCTGGCCCAGTTGCCCGAAAAGCAGCGGTCCCTGATCGAACGGGCCTATTTCGGCGATTTGTCGCACAGCGAAATCGCCGCAGAGACCGGTCTGCCCCTTGGCACGATCAAATCGCGTATCAGATTGGCGCTTGAACGGTTGCGCCACCAGATGAGCTGAAAGCAGGAATATGACGATCCGCCACCACCTTTCCGACCCTTTGCTCATGGCCTATTCGGCGGGCCAATTGCCCGAGGCCTTCAGCCTGGTCGTGGCAACGCATGTGTCGCTTTGCGATGAGTGCCGGGCCCGGCTTATGGCCTTTGATGCCCTCGGGGGCGCGATTGTCGAAGATGCCGGTCAGGCGCGAATGGCCGGGGACAGCTTTGAGGCAACCATGGCGCGCATCACCGGCATGCCGCAGGCCGAACCTGTCAGCGCACCGCGCATCCCGGGCGGCGTGTTTCCCGCGCCGCTGCGCGATTACACGGGCGGCGATCTTTCAGCGGTCAAATGGCGGTCTGTGGGCATGGGGGTGCGTCAGGCGATCCTCAAGACGGATTCGGGGGCAACCGCACGGCTTCTGCACATCCCGGCCGGTCAGGCCGTACCGGATCATGGCCATCGCGGCCTGGAACTGACCCTGGTTCTGCAGGGTGCCTTTCGGGATACCGAAGACCGCTTCGGACCCGGCGACGTTGAAATCGCGACGCAAGACCTGGAACACACTCCGGTTGCGGAACCTGGCGCAGACTGCATCTGTCTTGCCGCCACCGATGCGCCCTTGCGATTCAACCGGCTGATGCCGCGTATCGCGCAGCCCTTCCTGCGGATCTGACAGGGCGCTGAGGACACGGGGCCGGCCGCCGGCCGGGCGCAAGGTCCATCCTGATCCATTGCAAAGGCGGCCTGGATTTCCGGGCGGATCAGGCAAGTCACCGCTTTTGCCGCCCGATGTCTGACAAGGGTCGCAGAAGGACCCGACATGCAGGCGCAGCATGGGCCCATCATGGGTCGGCCTTCTGCGCGTGCGGCGCAGGGCAGGGGCGATGACCCCGGTTGGAGCGCGCGGGGCACGCAGGGGGGCGCATTTCCTGCTTTGCGGTCAGGCGGCCCCTGCGGCGGACGGTTTGCGCAACCCTGTCAACGCGGGCGGCGAACGGCGATGACGGCCCCCGCCCCATCAATCCGCGCAAAGGTTTCGGTGATCACAAGATCATGGCGCTGCACCGGCATGCCGTTGACGATGACGGGTTCAAGGGCAAGAAGATAAAGCGTCCCCTCCGCAGGCAGTTCCACGGGTGCCTGCAATACGGTGACGGCCGGTCGGGGCAGGGCGCGCGCTGTCATCACGTTGAAATCCAGCGATGGACTGCCGCCGGTGCCCTCTGCGCACAAAGCCAGATCGCCCGGAAAGAAGACCGGCACCAGCGGCGCGCAGTTCAGCGACAGCCCTTCGCCTGTCAGCCGGAAGCCCGGCCCGGACAGGACCGTCAGGACCCGCTCGATCCCCGGAAGGACCGAGAAAGGCCCGTCCCCGGTCACGCTGGCCATCGACAGACGAAACCGCAGCCCCTCCGGGCCATCTTCGCGCAGCAACTCCACCGTTGTCCCGCGCCCGTTTGCCCAGGGCATGGCCCTGTAACCGGACGCAGCAAGATGCCTCATTTCGCAGCACTTTTCGGTGTCAGGGGCACAGGGATCGGGTCCTCCTGCGCGGGTGCCAGTTCCTCGAAGTCGAAATTGTCCAGCCGCCGCGCCCGCCGCGCCGCCTTGTCGGAAGAAATGCGGATTTCGGCAATGTCCTTGGCGGCCAGGCCGAAATGCCGGTCCAGATTTTCGACCCGCAGGCCCAGCCGTTCCACATCGCGGTAAAGTTCCGAAAGCTCGCGGCGGATCGCCCCGGCATGTTCGCGCATCCGCGCGTCCTTAAGGACGGCCCGCATCGTGTTGAGCGTGGCCATGCAGGTGGTGGGCGACACGATCCAGACCTTGGCGGCAAAGCCTTCGCGCACAACTTCGGGGTAGTTCGCGTGCAGCTCGGCATAGACCGCTTCCGACGGCAGGAACATCAGCGCGCCATCGGCGGTTTCGCCATCCAGGATATAGCGCTCCGCAATGGCGCGGATATGGGCGCGCACGGCCATGCGCATGCCCCGCGCGGCTTCGGTCAGCGCCGCCGGGGTATCGGCGCGCCGCAGCGCCTCATAGGCATCGAGCGGGAATTTTGAATCAACCACGATGCGGCCGGGCGGATTGGGCAGGTGAATCAGGCAATCCGCCCGCCGCCCGTTGGAAAGCGTGGCCTGCATCGTATAGGCATCGGGCGGCAGCACCTTGCGGACCAGATCGTTGAGCTGGATTTCCCCGAAGGCACCGCGTGTCTGCTTGTTGGAAAGGATGTCCTGCAGCGTCAGCACGTTGCCCGACAGCTTTTCGATATTGGCCTGGGCCTTGTCGATGGTTTCCAGCCGCTGCTGCAATTCCCCCAGCGACCGCGCCGTGCGGGTTGCGGTGCCGGTCAGCGTATCAGCCATGCCGGCCTGCACCTCGGCCAGGCGGCGTTCCATCAGCTCCAGCATGGCGGTCTGGCTGACCGCCTGTGTTTCGGACAGATGCGAAAGCCCGCCCGTCAGACGTTCCTGCCCTTCGGCCAGGCCCTGCACGCGCTGGCTCATCCAGTTCAATTCGCGCAGCATCGGTTCGGCCATGCGCCCTGCCCGCCCTGCGGCGCGCAGGATCAGCAGCAGGATCAGCAGCACAAAGGCGGCGGCACCTGCGGCGGCCCACAGCGGGTCTGCCCCGTCTGGCAGCACCAGGGTCATGTCCGCCCGAACAGCCGTTCGATATCGGCCAGCTTCAGTTCCACATAGGTCGGCCGCCCGTGGTTGCACTGGCCGGAATGGGGTGTGGCCTCCATCTCGCGCAGCAGGGCATTCATTTCTTCGGCGCGCATCTGGCGGCCGGACCTGACCGAACCGTGGCACGCCATGCGGCTGAGAACGGCATCGATCTTTGCCTGCACCAAACCGCTGTCCCCCAGGTCGGAAAGTTCGTCCAGCACATCCAGGATCAGCCGCCGCGCGTCCACTTGCCCCAGAATCGCCGGCACCTCGCGCACTGCAACCGCGCCCCGGCCAAAGGGCTCTGCCGTCAGCCCCAGCTTCTGCAGGTCTGGTGCCACCTCCATCAGGCGCGCCGCATCGGCATCGGACATCTCCACGATGACGGGAATCAGCAGCGACTGTGCCGCAACGCCTTGCCCTTCGCGCTGGCGCTTCAGCCGTTCATAGACCAGCCGTTCATGCGCGGCGTGCTGATCGACGATCACGATGCCCCGCCCGGTCTGGGCGATGATGTAGTTTTCATGCACCTGTGCCCGGGCCGCGCCCAAAGGCAGGGTCTCGGCGTCTCCCGGTATCTCTGCCGGTTCGATCCGGGCCGAGGAGGCTTCGGCAAAGCCCGCAACCGCGGGCAAGGGGGCTTGAGCCTGAAAGGCCCGGCTCATTGCGGGGGCCGAGGGGCGCTCCATCCGCCAGATGCGCGGCGTCCCGGGCCGCAGCGCCGCCAGGGTTGCGGCCCCAAGGGTGGACGACGCCCGCTGCGCCCCCTGGGCCAGCGCCTGACGCAGGCCGCTCAGGATCAGCCCGCGCGCAAGGCCGGGCTCGCGGAAGCGGACTTCGGATTTCGCCGGATGCACGTTCACGTCGACCCGCTGCGGGTCACAGTCCAGCCGCAGCACGGCCGCAGGGTGCCGGTCGCGGCTGAGAACATCGAAGTAAGCGGCCCTGAGGGCACCGAACAGCATGCGGTCCAGAACGGGGCGGCCGTTGACGAACAGGAACTGCGCCACCGGGGACCCCCGCGAAAAGGTGGGCAGTGCCGCATAGCCCGACAGGCGCATGCCGTCCTGCTCTGCCGAAACCCGCAGGGCGTTGTCGGCAAAATCGGTGCCCAGAACACGGGCGCAGCGCCCGCCAAGCGCATCGGGCAGATCGCCGGGTTCCGGATCGGCGCGGAACATCACCCGCCCCTCGCCGCCGCCCGAGACATCGCGCAGCACAAAGCCCGCAGAGGGCTGCGCAAGGGCCAGCCTGCGGATGACATCGGCAATCGCCTGGGCTTCGGCGCGGTCACTGCGCAGGAATTTCAGACGGGCCGGGGTGGCAAAGAACAGATCGCGCAGTTCGACAACCGTGCCCCGCGTCAGCGCGGCGGGCCGCACCCCTTCGATCCGCCCGCCGCTGACGGATATCGAGGCGGCCCCTTCCCCCGCCACGCGCGAGGTCACACAAAGCCGCCCCACCGCCCCGAGCGAAGGCAGCGCCTCGCCCCGGAAGCCAAAGCTGGAAATGGCCAGCAGGTCAGATCCGTCGATCTTGGACGTGGCATGGCGCGACAGCGCCAGCGGCAGATCGGCCGCCGTCATGCCACAGCCGTCATCCGTCACGCGAATCAGGGTCTTGCCGCCATCGGCATAGTCAACCGTGATCCGCCCTGCCCCGGCATCGATCGCGTTTTCGACCAGCTCCTTGACGGCAGAGGCGGGCCGTTCCACCACCTCGCCCGCCGCGATGCGGTTGATTGCGGCTTCGTCAAGCTGGCGAATGGCCGGGCGTGAAGGGCTTATCTTGGGGCTGTGCAGAACCATGCCGCAATCTGTAGCATGGTCCGGCAGATTTGGCCACCCTTTCGGATCGGTCATGCCGCAGGGCGCCAAAGACGCGCCGCAGCACCTGCCGGGCGCTGGCCGGGGGTCTTGGCACCCGGCCGGGCAAGGGGCAGCGTGGCGCTGTGGCAGGGGCGATGGCCCCTGCCAGAGAGACCGCGCATCGCGTAATGCACAGGAACGCCCGCCCGTGCGGGACGGATCCCTGTAGACCGGTCGGTCCGGGAGGGACAGAGGCCAGCGCCCGACCCGGCGGGCGAGAAGCGCCCGCCGGTGGCGGGGCGGGCGCTGGCCGGGGGCTTTGGCCCCCGGCC
>JADCDI010000030.1 GCA_020251025.1 Rhodobacter sp.
CATCCTCGATGCAACGTTGAAACCGGCGGCGAATGTCGAGCGAAAGCGGTGCAGGCATGGCGTGATCCTCCTGAACAGGATGAATCACAAACAGACACACAGGGGAATCCCCCGATTCAACGTTACCGCAGGAGGCTCTAATGGATACCTCGTCAGCAGAGGGTCCGTCCCCGATGCCTGGCTTGACAGATCAAAGCCCATCAATGAACAAATCCGGCACCCATGGGGTGGTTCCGTTCAATTGGAGCCCACATCTGCCATCGGTCCGAGAGGGCTGGTATTTGAAATTGTCGTAAGGATATCTGACCTTCCACTTCAGGTATGCGCGCGCTTGGGGGCAAACAACATCAAAGCCCTAGGTAATATGACGACCGTATATTCAGGGGGTTTAGCTGGCGGAGTCGCTTATGATACAACCCCGAGTCTGGGTTTCATAACGGGTGGCGCAACGATTGAATATGCCTTCTTTTCCTGCTTTCTGGGTGATGAAAATCGAGACGGCAAGGTAACCCTTCTTCAGCGATATGTTTTCAATGCTTGACTGTCAGCGGCTTGGACGGAACCTTCGTGACCATGGGGCTGCCTGAGCAAAGGAATGCAGGCCCTTCCCCGTGCCTTGGGGGCTGCCGGGGGGGGGGCCGCAGAGGTTGAAAGGCCAGTTAAGGCCTTACGGCCAATTGCCCGGCCTTTGACGGCCCACCCGCAGGGCAGGTGTTCGGCTGCGTTGGCTCCACCGTCTGCCGCCGCGCGCGCCGGGCCGGTACCTTGACAGGGCGCCACGCCCTGCCGGGCATCCGCCCGCGTCAACTGCGGGCCGCGCCGGTCAGTGCAGCGGTGCCGCCGTGGCCGCCGAGGCGCGGCGGCTGCGGGCCACGATCCGCTCGCGGTGGATGATGTAAAGGCCAGACGCGACGATCACGGCAATTCCGGCCCACGTCTTTGCATTGGGAAAATCGCCGAACACGGCATAGCCCAGCGCCACCGCCGCGACGATTTCAACGTAATGCAGCGGTGCCAGCGTGGCCGAGGGCGCGAATTTCAGCGCATAGGTCATGCAGATATGGCTGACCGCCGCCCAGAACCCCACCCCGAACAGCCACAGCCAGGCGATGCCCTGCGGCATCACCGGATCAAGCGAGGGGATGGCACTGCCGTCCAGCAGCACCATGCCCGGAATGCAGATCAGCGTGCCCGCGATCGAGGTGTGCATCTGCATCGTCACCGGATGCACCCCGGTCGAGATGAACCGGGTGATCAGCATGTAAAATGCAAAGAAAAAAGCCGTGCCCAGCGGGTAAAGGGCCACCTCGCCAAAGACCGCCAGCGACGGCTGGATCACCAGAAGCGCGCCGCCAAACCCCACCAGGCTGGCCGCGATGCGGCGGGGGCCCACCTCGTCCCCGAACAGCAGGCGCCCCAGCAGCAGCAGAATGAAGGGTTCGACAAAGGTGATCGCCAGCGTATCGGCAATGGGCATGACCCGGATGGCGGCGACAAAACAGTAGGTTGACAGGATCAGGAAGATCGCGCGCAACAGGATCAGTCCCGCCATCTTCGGCGGTACCGCCCAGGCCAGCCGCATCATCAGCGCCACGGGCAGCATCAGGGCCCCCTGCACCAGGAAGCGCGCCGCCGTGATCTGCCCGACCGGGATGGTCGCGGCGGCCAGTTTCGATGACACGTCCAGCAGCGGGGCCAGCATGCAGAAGGCCAGCATCAGCGCGACGCCGGGAAGGATGCGATCGGTTGTCATGGCGGCTGCCTTTCGGGGGTGCGGGCGGGCACCGTCCGGCCCGGAAAGCGGTTCAGCAGTTGGGCACGTTCACCGCAAGTCCGCCCAGCGAGGTTTCCTTGTATTTCTCGTGCATGTCCCGCCCGGTCTGGCGCATCGTCTCGATACAGACATCAAGGCTGACGAGGTGAACCCCGTCGCCGCGCAGCGCCAGCGATGCGGCAGAAACCGCCTTGATCGCACCCAGGCCGTTGCGTTCGATGCAAGGAACCTGCACCAGGCCGCGCACCGGATCGCAGGTCATGCCAAGGTGATGCTCCAGCGCGATTTCGGCGGCATTCTCGACCTGCTCCGGCGTGCCGCCCAGCACGGCGGCAAGTCCGGCGGCAGCCATTGCGGCGGCACTGCCCACTTCGGCCTGACAGCCGCATTCCGCCCCGCTGATCGAGGCATTGTGCTTGACCAGCCCGCCGACGGCGGCGGCCGTCAGCATGAACTCTCCGATCCGGGACGGCACCGCCCCCGGCACATGATCCTGCCAGTAGCGGATGACGGCAGGCACCACGCCCGCAGCCCCGTTGGTGGGTGCGGTCACCACCTGCCCGCCGGCGGCGTTTTCCTCGTTCACCGCCATGGCGTAAAGGCTGATCCAGTCATTGATCGTATGCGGCGGCGTCATGTTCAGCCCGCGTTCGGCCAGCAGCGCATCATGGATGCCTTTGGCGCGGCGGCGCACCTTCAGCCCGCCGGGCAGGATGCCTTCGCCCGTTATGCCCCGGTCGATGCAGGCATTCATCACCTGCCAGATGCGCGCCATGCCCTGATCAAGATCGGCGGCGGACCGGACCGTCAGCTCATTCGCGCGCTTCATCGCGGCAATCGACTGGCCCGATGATCTGGCCATCACCAGCATCTCTTCCGCCGTCTCAAACGGAAAGGGCACGTCGGCGCGTGTCCTTGCCTTGCCCCCGGCCGCCCCGGCCAGTTCGGCACCGGTCAGCACGAAGCCGCCCCCGATGGAATAATAGGTCTCTGACAGGATGACATCGCCCTGCGCATCCGTGGCGCGCAGGATCATCGCATTGGCATGGCCGGGCAGGGCCGGGCCATAGTCAAACAGCAGGTCCGCCGCCGGATCGAACCGCAGCGGCGGCAGACCCGGCGGGTGGATCACCTTTGTCTCGTGGATCGCCGCCAGCGCGGCTTGGGCCTTTTGCGCGTCATAGGTGGCCGGTTCAAAGCCGGCCAGACCCAGGATCGTGGCCCGGTCCGTGGCATGGCCGACCCCGGTGAAGGCCAAAGAGCCGTGGAGCGAGGCACGCAGCCCCGCCGGGTGGAAGGGGCTGCCGCGCAACATCTCCAGAAAGCGCGCGGCGGCCACCATCGGCCCCATCGTATGCGAAGATGATGGGCCGATCCCCACCTTGAACATGTCGAAGACCGAAAGAAACATGGGCCGGGGCCTTTCGCATCACGGGGTCGGGTTGGTGAAGATCGTCGGCCCCAACCCTTCGGCTTGGGCCACATGCAGCGCCGCCGGGCGCTGTTCCAGGCCCCTCGCCAGCGCCATCAGCGCCGGGAAGGCCGACAGATCGATGCGTCCGGGGTGGCCATGTTCGTAAGAGCCGATCCAGCGAAGCAGCATCGCCAGATAGAAGCCAAGGATCGACGGGGTCTGCGGGCTGCACCAGCGCGGGCCGGTCGCCACCATGCCGTCCAGCAGTGTCAGCTGATCGGCCATGCGGGCGGCTGCAGCTTTCATGAAGGCGGAAACACCTTCGGGGCTGCCGGTGTAACGGTCGGGGTAGAACAGGTGCATCAGCGTGGTGTGCAGATTGGTGCTGGTGAAAAAATACCAGGTCAGGAAGGCGGCCCGGTCGGGGTCGGCCGGCAGGGGGGCAAGGGTTTTGTGCCGGTCTGCCAGCCACAAAAGGATCGCCGCCGTTTCAAACATCGGGCCGTCGGGTGTCTCCAGCGCCGGTACCAGCCCAAGGGGATGCAGCGCACGGTATTCCGGCGTGTCGCGTTCGCCGGTGTCGCGGCTGACGATGTGCAGGGTGAACGGCAGGCCAAGCTCCTGCAGCACCAGATGCACGGCAACCCCGGCACTGTCGGGCATCGTATGCAAGACGTACATGGCAGCCCCCCTTTTTTGTGCAGTATCGGCCGGCCGCAGCCGGGGGTCACGCGAAAAGCGACATGCCGTGGCCTGAAATGCCGCCCCTTTCCGGAATGCCTACCGGTCTGCTGAAGAAGTCAGCGATCTGGACGGTTTTTTCTGCGGCCGTGGGGGCAGCCCCTTGTGTTCGGTTGGCTTGCGCCAAGGGCATGCCCTGTCGGCACCTGTTTCTGGGGTCATTGGGCCAGCAAGCGGGTCAGTCGGGCCAGATTGCTGGCGGCCGTGGTCAGGA
>JADCDI010000031.1 GCA_020251025.1 Rhodobacter sp.
CAGGAAACGCATCGCGTTTCCCCCGCCCGCGCGGGATGGTGCCCTGTAGATCGGCAAGTCCGGGAGACACAGAGGCCAGCGCCCGACCCGGCGGGCGGGAAGCGCCCGCCGAGGGCGGGGCGGGCGCTGGCCGGGGGCTTTGGGCCCCCGGCCGGTCCTGATCCCGGCGCGGCGCCGGGACAGGGGCGATGGCCCCTGCCGGGATGCACAAGGCGCGCGCAGGCGGATCAGGTTCCCGCCTTGCGCTCTGCCAGACCCTGCGGCCGGCAGGTCGTCAGCACCCTGTTACGGCTGCCCGTCGATGACAATGCCTTCGGGGCCTGCGATCCGGCCCACAAGGTCCGCTCCGGCGCAGACAAGCCCGCGCCAATGCCCAAGCGGCGCCGCCGTTGCACTGGCATGATCCGGCGGGCAGTAAAGCTCGATCACAGAGGGTCCAAGACCAAGAAAGGCGACCGGCACCTTGCCCCCGGCCCGGATCAGCGTGACTGCGGCCAGCTCCGTGCAGCCCAGCGACCGGAAAAAGGCCTGCATCGCGGGCAGGTCGGCGCAGGGAATGCCGATATGGTCATGGCCCGGCAGTCCGGGCCGCGCCGACCCGGGGCGGGAACAAAGCTCGATCCGGGCCCCTTCGGGACCCTTGAGGAAGACATAGCGGGTGCCTGCCGTCCAGAATTCCGGAATGAACTGCGGGCCGTCCGGTGTGACATCGCCGTCAAGCTCCCCGCCCCGTGCCAGTGCTGCGGCAAGGGCGGCATCAACGTCATCGACAGCCAGCGCCAGATGGTCGATCCGGCCCTGTCCCGCCGCGTCGGCGTCCTGCTGCAGTTCGATGATCTGATCGCCCAGACGCAGGCGGTTCGGCTTGCCGTCCGCGCGAAACCCGAAAACCTGCGCCAACTGCTCCGCGGCGGCGGCGGTATCGCGCAGGCACAGCCGGGGAATGAAATGCGCTGTCATCAGACGAAGCGGTCCGGATCGGGGCCGGTGCGCTCGCCCGCGTCCAGCCTGGCTATGGCCGCAAGATCGTCCGCGGTCAGCGCAAAGCCGGACAGGGCCATATTTTCCGCCAGCCCTTGCGCGCGGGTGGACCGGGGAATGACCGAACAGCCGATCTCAAGATGCCAGCGCAGGATGACCTGCGCCGGGCTGCAGCCCAGCCGCGCCGCGATGGCCCGGATGACGGGGTCGTCAAAGCTGCGGCCCTGCCCCAGCGGCGACCAGCTTTGGGTGACGATGCCAAGGCGGCGGTTGGTTTCCCGCAGACCGGCCTGCTGCAGGCGCGGATGCAGTTCGATCTGGTTGACTGCCGGGGTGACGCCGGTTTCGGCCACCAGCCGCTCAAGATGCGGGGCGTGAAAGTTCGACACGCCGATGGATGTTGCACGGCCCTCGTCGCGCAGGCGGATCAGGGCGCGCCATGTGTCGACAAAAATATCCCTTTGGGCGCAGGGCCAGTGGATAAGATACAGATCGACACGGTCGAGCCCGCTGCGCGCGAGGCTGGCGTCAAAGGCGCGCAGGGCCGCGTCATAGCCCTGGTCGGTGTTCCAGCATTTCGTGGTCACGAAGACATCGCCGCGCGCCAGGCCGGACCGGCGCAGCCCCTCGCCCAGCCCTTCCTCATTGCCATAGATCGCCGCCCCGTCGATCAGCCGGTAGCCAAGGCCAAGGGCCTGCTCCACGACCCGGGCCGTTCCGGCGGCGGGCACCTGCCACAGGCCGAAGCCAAGCGCGGGCAGGCTGTGTCCATCGTTCAGGGGCAGGCGGGCAAGTGGGGGCATGGCACGATCCGGTCCGGCTCCGGGCATGGGGTAGCACAGACCTTCGCCGCAGGGAACCGCTACAGCGCCGGCCCCGGCGCAATCCGCGTGCCATCGCTGAACCGGGCCAGACGGAAGCGGTGCAGATCATGCCCTGCCGGATTGCCCGCGACCAGGTCGGCCACCACCCGGCCCATGCCCGGACCAATGCCAAAACCGTGGCCGCTGAGACCGGTGGCGATGGTCAGGCCCGGTATCGCCGCAACCCGGTCGATCACCGGGACAACATCGGGCATGGTGTCGATCATCCCGGCCCAGGTGGTGCGCAACTGCGGGCGGCCCAGCGCCGGAAAGGCGCGGGCAAAGGCATCCTGCACGGCGCCAAGCGCACGGCGGCTGGGGGTGGGGTTCAGGATGCGGATCGCCTCGAACGGCGACGGGCCGTCGGCAGACCAGCGGCGCGGCGTGGTCCAGCCATCGGGATGGCCGGCCGGGGCAAAGGGGCGCAGATGCATCGACCGCCAGTCCTTTTTGAGCACCGGCAGAAAGAGGCGCGCGTGGCGCAGGGCATCGGGGCCGGGAAAGAAATCATGCGAGGCACCCGGGGCAAGGGAATAGCCGCCATCCGCGCGGCGGCGGAAGGCAAAGTGATTGTCCGCAGCGGCACCGGGATAGATCTCGGACATGGGCGGGGTGGCCGCGACCGAGGCCAGAACAGACAGTTGCGGCAGGACCACCCCTTCGTTGCGCGCAAACAGCGACGACCACGCCCCGCCCGCCAGCACCGCCTGATCGCAGGCGATGCGGCCCTGTTCGGTGAAAACCCCCGTGACGCGGCCCGCCGCACGGTCCAGCCCGCGCACGGCGCAGTGTTCCACCACGCGGACCCCGCGCGCGACGGCCCCGCCCACCAGAAGCGGCACCGCGACCCAGGGTTCGGCGCGTGCATCCGAAGGTGTGAACAGGCCGCCGGGCCAGTCGGCCTGCGCACCCCGAAGGGTTCGGATGACTTCGGCGCGGCTCAGCATCCGGGTGTCAACGCCATTGGCCCGGGCATGGGGCAGCCAGGCTTCGAACCCGTCCATGTCCCCGGCGGTGTTGGCCAGGTACATGACCCCGGACTGACGGAAGCCCAGCGCATCGCCGAACTCCTGCGCCAGGCTTTGCCAGATCCGCAGGCTTTCCACCATGATCGGCAATTCCGCCGGATCGCGGCCCTGCTGGCGGATCCAGCCCCAGTTGCGGCTGCTTTGTTCGCCCGCGATGCGGCCCTTTTCGCACAGCGTCACCGCCAGGCCGCGCTCTGCCAGATGCCAGGCGGTCATCACCCCCATGACGCCCCCGCCGATGATGACGACATCGCAGGCGGCAGGGGGCGGGCCGGGAAAGCGCAGCGGGCTGTCTGACGTGATCGGAAAGGTCATGTCAGCATCGCGACCAGGCGCTGCATGAAGGACCATCCGGCATCGAATTGGGACATCTCAAGGTATTCATCCGGCTGATGCGCCTGCGCGATGTCGCCGGGGCCGCAGACCACCGTGGAATAGCCTTCGGCCTGGAACTGCCCCGCTTCGGTGCCGTAGCTGACAACATGGATGGCGTTGTCACCGGTCAGATGCCGCACCAGCGCCTCGGCCGCGCCTTCGGCTTCGGGGCGCAGCGGCGGGACCGAAAAGAAACGCTCCAGCGTGATGCCGGTTTGCGGACGGATGGCCTGCATCCCGGCAACCGCCTGCGCCACCTGTCCTTCAAAGGCCGCGACCCAGTCTTCCATATCCTCGCCGGGGACAACGCGGATTTCGCAGCTGAAACGGCAATCGGCGGCGGTGATGTTATGGGCGGTGCCGCCCTGGATCATGCCGACATGCAGTGTCGTCCAGGGCGGATCGAAGGGTTGCGCAAGGGCCGCCGGGGGCCTGGCCGCATTGGCCGCATTGACGCGGCTGGCAAAATCGATCAGCGGGGCGGCGGCCATGATGGCGCTGACACCGGTATGGATCAGCGAGGAATGCACCTCGAACCCCTTGACGTGCACCTTGAACCCGGTGCCGCCCTTGTGGCCGGTGACCACGCGCAAGCGCGACGGCTCGCCCACGATCACGGCGGCGGCGCGCGGCAGGCTGCGGGCCATTTCGGCAATCAACGGCGGCGCGCCGGTGCAGCCCAGCTCTTCATCATAGCTCAGCGCCAGTTGCAGCGGGCGCCTGAGGCCGGCGTCCAGCGCAAGCGGCACGGCGGCAAGGGCCAGGGCAACAAAACCCTTCATGTCACAGGTGCCGCGCCCGTAAAGGCGACCGTCGCGTTCCGTCACCGTCCAGGGGTCCGAAGACCAGGCCTGCCCGTCCACAGGCACCACATCGCTGTGGCCGGACAGAACGACGCCGCCGTCCACCGCCGGGCCGATATGGGCGTAAAGGCCGGCCTTGGTCCGGTCTGCGTTCCAGACGCGGTGTGCGGCAACCCCGTGACCGTGAAGGTAGTCTTCCACCCAGTCGATCAGCGGCAGGTTGGTATCGCGGCTGACGGTGGGAAAGGCCACCAGACGATCCAGAATCTGGCGCGGGGACAGGCGGGCAGTCATTCACGGCTCCTCTTTGGCGGGCAGGGTGCGGCCCGCCGCAGCCAAGGTCAAGCCCGCGCCGGGGCCTGACGCCGGGCCCTGACGCCACGGCACGGCGGCACAAAAGCATATTGCGGGATGGACGAAACTGGCTAACACTCGGGTCCGGCACCGGACAGGCGATGCCCTGAGCCGCAATGAAGACCGATCCGGGGAGTGACACATGCCCGATGGGGCCGAGCCCGTCCTTGACGTAAGGGGGCTGAAGACGGTGTTCCGGACCCGGGAAGGGGATGTTCACGCTGTCAATTCGGTCAGCTTCCACCTGCGCCCCGGCGAGTTGCTGGGCGTGGTCGGCGAAAGCGGCTCGGGCAAATCCGTGACCATGATGTCGCTGATCGGCCTGCTGCCGTCGCCCCCTGCCCAGGTGCAGGCAGGACAGGTGTTGCTGGACGGCAAGGATATCCTGCATGTCGGCAACACGCAGTTGCAGTCGATCCGGGGTGCCCGGATCGGCTTTATCTTTCAGGACCCGATGACCAGCCTGAACCCGGTGTTCACGGTGGGCAACCAGATCATGGAACCCCTGCGCAGGCATATGGGCCTGACAAAGGCGCAGGCGCAGGCGCGCGCGGCAGAGCTTCTGGACCTTGTCGGCATTCCGGATGCGAAAAAGCGGCTGTCCGGCTATCCGCACCAGTTTTCGGGCGGGATGCGGCAACGGGTGATGATTGCCATGGCGCTGGCCTGCGACCCGCGCGTGCTGATCGCGGATGAACCCACCACGGCGCTGGACGTGACCATTCAGGCGCAGATCCTGGAACTTGTGCGCGACCTGCGCCGGAAGCTGGGCATGGCAATCATCTGGATCACCCATGATCTGGGCGTGATCGCGGGCATCGCCGACCGGGTGATGGTGATGTATGCCGGACAGGTGGTGGAACAGGCCCCGGTCAAGGAGCTGTTCACGCGGCCCCGGCACCCCTATACCCGCGCGCTGCTGAAAACGATCCCGCGCCTTGGCGGGCCGCGCGGCGACCGGCTGCAGGTGATCGAAGGGCAACCGCCGATCCTGATGGCCGCCCCCGCCGCCTGCCCCTTTGCGCCGCGCTGCGCCCATGCCTTTGGACGCTGCCTGCACGAGAACCCGCAGCGCCGCCCGGTCGGCCTGGGCCATGACGTGGCCTGTCACTGGGCGGCGGGGGAAACAGCGGGGGAGATTCATGCCTGACGCATCCCCCCGCAAGCTGGTCGAGGTGCGGAACCTCAAGATGCATTTTCCCATCACCAGCGGCATCCTGCGGCGCCATGCGGGCGATGTGAAAGCGGTCGATGGCGTCAGTTTCGACATCTTCGAAGGCGAAACGCTGGGCCTGGTGGGCGAATCGGGCTGCGGAAAATCCACGGTCGGGCGGGCGCTTTTGCGCCTGTATGAGGCGACATCGGGCAGTGTGGTGATCGACGGGGTCGATATCGCGCGGCTGGGGCAGAAAGAGTTGCGCCGGATCCGCCCGAAGATGCAGATGGTGTTTCAGGACCCCCAGGCCAGCCTCAACCCGCGCATGACTGTGGCGGCGATCATCGGCGAGCCGCTGGCGGAACACACCGGTCTGCGCGGCAACGCCCGCCTGGCACGGATTCACGAGCTGATGGATCAGGTCGGGCTGAACCGCGCCTTTGCCAACCGCTTTCCGCACGCGTTTTCCGGCGGCCAGCGCCAGCGCATCGGCATTGCGCGCGCGCTGGCGCTGAACCCGCGCTTCATCGTCTGCGACGAGCCGATTGCGGCGCTGGACGTTTCCATCCAGGCGCAGGTGGTGAACCTGCTGGAGGATCTGCAGGACAGGCTGGGATTGACCTATCTGTTCATCAGCCACGATCTGTCGATGGTGCGCCACATCGCCGACCGCGTGGCGGTGATGTATCTGGGACAGATCGCGGAACTGAGCCCGCGCGACGCGCTTTACGCCAATCCGCTGCATCCTTATGCGCGGGCGCTGCTTTCGGCCGTGCCGGAACCCGACCCCACGCTGGAATCTTCCCGCCGCCGCATCATCCTGGCAGGGGATGTGCCGTCACCTGCGAATCCGCCGAAGGGCTGCAATTTCTGCACGCGCTGCCCGCAGGCGCAGCCTGTGTGCCACGACGTGAAGCCGCCCCTGCTTGAAGTGACGCCGGGTCGCCACGTGGCCTGCCATTTCGTTCCCCCCATAACCGCTGCCGCCGGATCAACCGGCGGTCCCGAGGCTTCTGAGCGCAACCGACAAGGAGAAGACCGATGAAACTGAAGACAGCCCTTCTGGGCGCTGCTGCCCTGGCGATGGCCGCCCCGGCAGCCTGGGCCGAACGCGGTGCCGACGGCGAGGTCAAGCTGACCTTCCCGCAGGCCGTGTCCATCATGACCCCCTATCTGTCCGGCGGGACCAAGGATATCTGGGCCTCGTCCATGGTGCTGGAACCGCTGGCGGGGATCGATGACCAGGGCAACCTTGTTCCCAAGCTGGCTGCCGAAATTCCAACGCTGGCCAATGGCGGCGTGTCGGCGGACATGACCTCGATCACGTGGAAGCTGATCCCGGGCCTGCTTTGGTCGGACGGCACCCCCGTGACGGCGGATGATGCTGTCTTCACCTGGCAATACTGCACGGATCCCGCCGGCGGCTGCGCGCAGGCAACCAAGTTTGATGGCGTCGCCTCGGTCGAGGCGGTGGATGCCGGCACGGTCAAGGTGACCTTCACCGGACCCAAGCCGAACCCCTATACCGCCTTTGTCGGCGCGCTGTCGCCGATCCTGCAAAAGGCGCAGTTCGCCAGCTGCCTTGGTGCCGCAGCCCCGACCTGCACCGATGCCAACACCATGCCGGTTGGCACCGGACCGTTCCGGGTGACCGGCTTTACCGTGAACGACACTGTCTCGATGGAAGCCAACCCGAATTACCGCGACCCGGCCAAGCCCGCCTTTGCGACGGCCGTGATCAAGGGCGGCGGCGATGCCGAAAGCTCGGCCCGCGCCGTGATGGAAACGGGCGAGTTCGACTATGCCTGGAACACCCAGATCCCGCCGGAAAGCCAGGCGGCCATGACCGCCGCAGGCAAGGGCCAGTTCGTCGTCGCCTTTGGCACGCTGGTCGAGCGGATCGAGATGAACATGACCGACCCGTCCCCCGACCTGCCGGAGGGAGAGCGGTCCACCGCCAAGCACCCCCACCCGATCCTGTCGGACATCAGGGTGCGCACCGCGCTGTCCAAGGCCATTGACCGGTCGATCCTGGTCGAGGTCGGCTATGGCGCGGGCGGCAAGCCCACCTGCAACGTGATCCCCGCACCGGATGCCTGGGCATCCGACAACACAGGCTGCATCGCGCAGGATATCGAAGGGGCCAAGGCCCTGCTGGAAGAAGCCGGCTGGACAGACAGCGATGGCGACGGCATCCGCGACAAGGACGGCAAGAAACTGTCGATCCTGTATCAGACCACCGTCAACCCGGTGCGTCAGGATTTTCAGGCGCTGATCAAGGATTGGTGGTCGGAAATCGGGGTGGAGACCGAGTTGAAGGCGATCGACCCCGGCGTGTTCTTTGGCGGCGACCCCGGATCGCCCGACACCTTCCAGAAATTCTATGCCGATGTCGAGATGTATGCCAACAATTCGGACAATCCCGACCCGGAAACCTATCTGGGGCAGTATCAGTGCAAGAACGCGCCGTCGCCGGACAACCAGTGGCAGGGCGAAAACATCAACCGCTTCTGTGACCCGGCCTTTGACGCGCTGCACGCCAAGCTGACCCAGACGACCGACCTGGCCGAACGTCAGGCGATTGCAAAGCAGCTGAACGACATGGTCACCCGGGACAGCATGGTCGTGGTTCCGCTGGTTCACCGCGGCACGCTGTCGGCGCATTCCAACAGCCTGGGCGGCGTCATCATCAACGCCTGGGATTCCGAGCTTTGGAATGTCGCGGACTGGTTCCGCGTGAAGTGACGCCGTCCGGGGCGGGGCCGGTGATGCACCGGCCCCGCCCCTTCCCCGCTTCCCCCAGCAGCCCAAAGGCGCGCCCCGCATGCTGACCTTCACGCTTCGCAGACTGCTGCTGGCCATACCGACGCTGCTGTTCATCAGTCTGGTGATTTTCCTGCTGGTCGATCTGGCCCCCGGATCGCCCATGTCGGAAATTCCGCTGACCGTCCCGCCCGAGGTGCGCCAGAAGATGATCGAGGCGATGGGGGCCGATCAGCCGGTTCTGGTGCGCTATCTGCTGTGGCTGCGCCAGTTCTTCTGGGTGGAACCGGCCACGCTGATTGACGGCTGGTTCGGCACGTCTTTGGCCGGGGGCGAGCAGCGCATCCTGTCCTGGCAGACACGCAGCCCGGTGTTCACCATGATCGGCCAGCGCATTCCGCAAACGCTGACCGTCGTCGGCACGGCCTATCTGCTGGGTGTGCTGATCGCCCTGCCCATCGGCATCTATTCGGCCTACCGGCAGTATTCCTGGTTCGATCAGGCGGGCACCCTTTTTGCGATGATCGGCTTTTCGGTGCCGACATTTTTCACCGGTACGCTGTTGATCATCATCTTTGCCGTCGGGCTGGGCTGGTTTCCGACGAAATACGACACAACCCTGACCGTGACGGATTGGGACAGCTTTCTGGCCCACGTGCGGCAGATGGCGCTGCCGGTGCTGACCCTGGCGCTGGCCAATGCGGCGGCGATCAGCCGCTACATGCGCTCGTCCATGCTGGACAACATGGGGCAGGATTACGTGCGCACCGCCCGCGCCAAGGGGATGAGCGAGCGCACGGTCGTGCTGAAACACGTGCTGCGCAATTCGCTGATTCCGGTGGTGACGGTGATTGCGCTGGGCATTCCGTCGATCTTCGGCGGGGCGATCATCACCGAAAACCTGTTCGGCGTGAACGGCATCGGGGCCGCGCTGATCCTGGCCATTCATGCCAATGATCTGCCCACGGTGCAGACGCTGGCCTTCATCTTTGCCGTGCTGATCGTGCTGTTCAACCTGATTGCGGATATCCTCTATGGCCTGCTTGACCCGAGGATCCGCTATGACTGACGCGCCTACAGCCCCTGCGCCCCGGCCCCGCAGCCAGGCAAGGGCGATCTGGGATCAGTTCCGCACCCACAAGGGGGCGCTGTTCGGTCTGATCGTGCTGTGCCTGCTGGTGCTGTTCGTCGTTATCGGCCCCCTCATCTGGCAGCCCGAAAAGCTGCGCGTGGCCGAGGCGCTGAAGGTGCGCAACCTTGGCCCGTCGTGGCGCTTTCCGCTGGGCACCGATCAGCTGGGCCGCGACATGCTGTACCGCATGATGCAGGCCGGCAAGGTCTCACTCGCGGTGGGGTTCATCGCGATGATGATCGCCATTTTCGTGGGCACCACCATCGGGGTGCTGGCGGGCTATTTCCGCCGCCTGGACGGGCCGCTGATGCGCCTGACCGACATGTTTCTGGCGCTGCCGCTGATTCCGCTTCTGCTGGTGCTGGTCATGCTGTTCCGGGACCGCATCGCACAGGTTCTGGGGCCGGAAACGGGGGCCTTCGTTCTGATCGTCTTTGCCATCGGCATCACATCCTGGATGCAGGCGGCGCGGATCGTGCGGGGCGAGGTTCTGGCCCTGAGGGAACGCGAATATGTGCTGGCCGCGCGGTCCATCGGGGCGGCACCGCGCCGGATCATCCTGCGCCATATCCTGCCCAACGTGATCTCGCCCGTCATGGTGGCGGCCACACTGGGCGTGGCAGAGGCGATCATCACCGAATCGGTGCTGAGTTTCCTGGGCCTGGGCTTTCCGCCCGATTTCCCCACCTGGGGGCGGCTTCTGTACGACGGGCTGCAATACATGCAGCTTTACCCCGAACGGGTGCTGTGGCCTGGTCTGGCGATTTCGCTGACGGTGCTGGCGGTGAACTACATCGGCGACGGGCTGCGCGATGCGCTGGACCCGCGGATCCGCGGGCGCTGAGCCGCCCGTTACGGTCAGTCGATGTGGCGGCGGATGCGGCGGATGGCGGCCCAGACCAGAAGGATGACCAGGGGTGTGGCAATCGCCGTGGCCATGCCTTCGGAGATGTGCAGCCGGTCGGTCAGCGGATAGACGGCATAGGTGGCCAGGTTCACGGCATAATAGCTGATCGCCACCACCGACAGCCCTTCGACCGTGCGCTGCAGCCGCAGTTGCAGGTCTGCCCGCCTGTCCATGCTTTCCAGCAGTTTCTGGTTCTGGGCGCTGCGTTCCACATCGACGCGCGTGCGCAGCAACTCGGCGGCACGCTGCGCGCGTTCGGCCATGCTGCGCAGCCGCGCCTCGGCCGATTTCACGGTGCGCATGGCGGGGTCATAGCGGCGCATCATGAATTCGCCAAAGGTCTGGCGCCCCTGGATGCGGACTTCGCGCAGCACCTCGATGCGCTGGTTGACGATCGCCTCATAGGCGGCGGTCGCACCAAAGCGGAATGACACCTGGACAGCCTGGCTTTCCAGTTCCGCCGAAATCGACAGCAGCTCGTGCAGGGTCGCCTCGGGGGTTTGCCCGGCGCTGTCCAGGCTGCTGACAAGGGCCGACAGCTTTGGGTCGATCGCGTTCAGATGGGCCGACATCTGGCGCGCGCGCATCAGGCCCAGCATCGACATGGCGCGATAGGTTTCGATTTCGCACAGGCGCTGCACGATGCGGCCCACCCGGCGCGCGCCGGTGCCGGGGCGGACGAAGACGGCAAAGCGCATCTGACCCGCCGGATCGATGCGGAAATCGCCAGCTATGATCGCAGCCCCGTCGACCACGCGCGAACAGGCCAGGCTTTCGGGCACGAACCACTCTTCCAGCCGCGCCGTTACCCCGTCCTCGTCTTCGGGCATGACCTCGACCCGGATCAGCAGCGACACAAGGCGCTTGCCGGGCGCGGCGGCCAGCCAGTTTTCCGGAAAGACGCGCATCTCTTCGGGGTCAAAGGGGCGCGGGCCGACGCCGGGGGAAAAGGCGGTATAGGTGACAAACTCGGTATGGCTTTCCCATTTCAGCTCGTGCCGGCCGAGGGTGCCGGAAAAATGCGTGGCCTCGGGCTGGGGATGCGGGCTGCCATTGCGGTCCAGAAGGTCGATCAGGTGCGCGCGGTCGCGGGCGCGGTCGCGGTTGGCGGCATCGACCGGTTCCTTGAAGGCCAGGAAGACCGCCGTGCAGGGCACCTCCAGCGCCGGGAAGGGGCGGGCGTGCAGCTCGTTCGTCAGCGGATAGCGCAGCGGATGGTCATCGATGGGCGGCATTGTTCGGGCCTTTGAAGAGACAGACAGAGCCTAGCGGTACCTGCCAAAGTGTCCACGTGGCAAAGGGACACCGGACGGCAGATGGCGGGAAATGCCTTGGCGGACTGGCATCCCTGCCACAGTCGGGCCGCGTTTAACGCAGGTCGATTGTCCGTCCGTTTCCGCGCCAGGCACCGCGAAACACCCCGCCTTCGATCTGCCCGGCGATAAGGTAAAGCCCGCCGGGCACCGCCCTCCGGGCCATTGCGCAGGAATGATCGGTCTGTGCGACGAT
Organism: Rhodobacter sp.; assembly: GCA_020251025.1. GTDB lineage: Bacteria > Pseudomonadota > Alphaproteobacteria > Rhodobacterales > Rhodobacteraceae > Aliitabrizicola. Next base: position 11,872 of record JADCDI010000031.1, read on the forward strand.
GAGGCGGACGGGCAGGCCCGGGCCCCGGATCAAACGTACCGGTTCAACCTCGGTCAGTTGCAAAGGGTCACCCGGCGGCGCGGCAGGATGGGCGATCACGCGCACCACGGCAACCACCGGCATCGCAAGCACCGCGTCCGGAAAGGTGCCGGGCGGCAGATCCGCCGAAAGCAGCGGCTCGTAGAGCGGTGGGCCGGAGCTGCCCAGAAAGGGCGTGCCTTCGGAAGCAAGCCCCCGACAGGCATGCGCCCGGTCTGCCCACAGCATCAAAAGTGCGGGCAGGACAACCGCAAACAGGGCGCGCGCCTGCCCCCCTGCCCCGCTCATCCGATCATCGGCAGCAGCGCATCGATGCTTTTCTTGGCGTCGCCGTAGAACATCCGCGTGTTTTCCTTGTAAAACAGAGGGTTTTCGATGCCCGAATACCCGGTGCCCTGCCCGCGCTTGGACACGAAGACCTGTTTGGCCTTCCAGCATTCCAGCACCGGCATTCCGGCGATGGGGCTGTTGGGGTCTTCCTGGGCCGCAGGGTTCACGATGTCGTTCGAGCCGATGACAATGGCCACATCGGTCTCGGGGAAATCCCCGTTGATCTCGTCCATCTCCAGCACGATGTCATAGGGCACCTTCGCCTCGGCCAGCAGCACGTTCATATGGCCGGGAAGGCGCCCCGCCACCGGGTGGATGGCAAAGCGCACCGTCTTGCCACGGGCGCGCAGGCGCTTTGTAAGCTCGCTGACCGATTGCTGCGCTTGCGCCACCGCCATGCCGTAGCCGGGGATGATGATGACCGAATCCGCATCGTTCAGCGCCGCCGCCACCCCTTCGGCATCAATCGCAATCTGTTCGCCCGCAATTTCCATTGCCGGACCCGTGGTATTGCCGAAGCCGCCCAGGATCACGCTGATGAAGCTGCGGTTCATCGCGCGGCACATGATGTAACTCAGGATCGCCCCCGAGGAACCGACGAGCGCGCCCACCACGATCAGCAGATCATTCGACAGCGAAAACCCGATCGCCGCCGCCGCCCAGCCCGAATAGCTGTTCAGCATCGACACGACCACGGGCATGTCCGCCCCGCCGATGCCCATGATCAGGTGATAGCCGATGAAGAGCGCCGCCGCCGTCATCCCGATCAGGGCCGGCGTGGAGCCGGTGTTGAGATAAACCACCAGCAGCACCACCGAAACAAGCGCCGCAGCCGCATTCAGCACATGCCCCCCCGGCAGCTTCTTCGCCTTGCCGTCGACCTTTCCGGCCAGCTTGCCAAAGGCAATGACCGATCCGGTAAAGGTCACCGCCCCGATGAACACGCCCAGAAAGGTTTCGACCCGCAGGATCGCCACCTCGGCCCCGCTCTTGTGCGCGATGACGCCGGCAAAGCCGCTCAGCGCATCGCGCGCCGCCTGATCCATCCCGGCCACGCGCGCGAGTTCGATATGGGTGTTGTACCCGATCAGAACGGCGGCCAGACCGACAAGCGAATGCATCGCCGCCACAAGCTGGGGCATCTCGGTCATCTGGACACGCTGCGCCACGACCCAGCCCAGCGCCCCGCCCACCAGAATCAGCACCAGTGAGACGACCCACAGGCTTGCCCCCGGCCCGGCCATGGTCGCGGCCACCGCCAGCGCCATGCCGACAATGCCGTACCAGACCGCGCGCTTGGCGCTTTCCTGCCCCGACAGGCCGCCCAGCGACAGGATGAACAGGATCGCGGCAACGACATAGGCCGCAATGGTGAATCCGTAGTCCATCGCGCGCCCCCTTACGATTTCTGGAACATGGCAAGCATCCTGCGTGTCACAAGGAAGCCGCCAAAGATATTCACCCCCGCCATCAGCACCGACAGCGCGGCCAGGATCACCACAAGCCAGTTGCCCGAGCCGATCTGCATCAGCGCGCCCAGGATGATGATCGAGGATATGGCATTCGTGACCGCCATCAGCGGCGTATGCAGGCTGTGGCTGACATTCCAGATCACCTGGAAGCCGACAAAGCAGGACAGCACGAAGACAATGAAATGGCTCATGAAGCCCGGCGGGGCGACATAGCCCACCCCCAGCATCAGCGCACCGCCCACCGCCAGCAGCGCCACCTGGTTGCGCGTCTGTCTGCGGAAGGCCGCCACCTCCTGCGCGCGCTTTTCCGCCGGGGTCAGTTCCTTCGGCTTTTCCTTGGGCCTGGCGGCAGCGATGGCGGCCACCTTTGGCGGCGGCGGCGGAAAGGTGATGGCCCCGGCATGGGTGACGGTCGCCCCCCGGATCACGTCGTCTTCCATGTTCTGCACCAGAACGCCGTCCTTGCCCGGCGTCAGGTCGGCCAGCATGTGGCGGATGTTGGTGGCATAAAGCGTGCTGGCCTGCGCCGCCATGCGGCTGGGAAAATCGGTATAGCCGACGATGGTCACGCCATTGTCGGTGACAATCCTCTGGTCGGGCACCGTCAGGTCGCAGTTGCCGCCGCGTTCCGCCGCAAGATCAACGATCACCGAGCCGGGCTTCATGATCTTCACCATGTCTTCGGTCCACAGCTTGGGCGCGGGCCGGCCCGGGATCAGGGCGGTGGTGATGACGATGTCCATCTCGGGCGCAAGTTCGCGGAATTTCGCAAGCTGCTTTTCGCGGAATTCGGGGGAAGAGGGCGCGGCATAGCCGCCGGTTGCCGCCCCGTCCTGCGTCGCCTCGAATTCCAGAAAGACGAAATTCGCGCCCATCGATTCGATCTGTTCGGCCACTTCGGGCCGCACGTCAAAGGCATAGGTGATGGCCCCCAGGCTGGTCGCCGTGCCAATGGCGGCCAGACCGGCCACGCCTGCACCCACGACCAGAACCCTGGCGGGGGGCACCTTGCCCGCCGCCGTCACCTGACCGGTGAAGAAGCGGCCAAAGTTGTTGCCCGCCTCGATCACCGCGCGGTAACCTGCGATATTGGCCATGGACGACAGCGCATCCATCTTCTGCGCGCGGGAAATGCGGGGCACCATATCCATCGCGATGGCGGTGGCGCCACGGTTCTTGACCTGGTCCAGCAGGTCTGCGTTCTGCGCAGGCCAGAAAAAGGATATCAGCGTCTGCCCCCCGCGCAGCATCTGCGCCTCGGACGGCTCGGGGCCCCGCACCTTGATGATGACATCGGCAAGGGTAAAGACCGACTGCGCATCGGGCACCACGGTCACGCCCGCGGCGGCATAGGCGGCATCGGAAAATCCGGCCTTTGCCCCTGCCCCGCTTTCGATCAGGCAGGCATGGCCCAGCTTTTGCAACTGCAGGGCCGAATCCGGCGTCATCGCAACGCGGTTCTCGCCTTCGAAAATCTCTTTCGGTGCGCCGATTTTCACAGTCATCCCCCTGTCTGAAGGCCGTCATGACCGCCATCGGGCGGGCCGGACAGATGTATCGGTGGTCTGCTGCATAGCGCAACATTATTTCTTCTGAAACCCGCCGCTTTCCGGCATATACCGGCCCGACGGTTGTCCCCGCGACAGCAAGCGGCGGGTCTGCGCCGCATAAGGGTCAAAGGCCGCGCCGGAAACGGCCCGCAGCACCGCCCCTTCCCCCCCGGGGGATGAACCGCTGCGTGATAACCCGGACGGACACCGGCACCAAAAGCAGCGATGCCGCGTCCCACCTCGGGGCCGCGCCCGCAAGGGCCATGGCATCGGCCAGACAGATCGGGCTGCACGGCAGGGGGCAGATGCCGGTATCCATCATCGCGGCCGGCCTTTCGCGCGGCAGGTCCGTGGTGCGGTGCCGCTGGAATTCCGGCAGGGCAAAGGCGAAGACGGCAAGGGCAAGAAAACCCGGCACGGCCCCGGCAATCAGGCCCGGACGGCCCGCATCGATCAGCGGCAGGTGGCGCGCCTGCACCGCAGCCAGGCCAGGAAACAGCAAAAGCCATATGGGCGGGCTTTCCCGCTGGCGCAGAAGGCGGTGACGGGGGGCTGCCCGCGCATCTTTGACAGCGCGGCACAGCGGCGCAAGGCCGGCAAGCCGCCGTGCGCAGCCTGCGCCTTTCAAATCGCACACAAGGGCGATAGCCTGCGCATCAGGGAGGCCATGATGACCACCGATTTTGCCGCGACCCGCGCCCAGTTCCACCTGCCCGACGGGATCATCTATCTTGACGGAAACTCGCTTGGCCCCCTGCCAAAGGCGGCGGCGGGCCGGGTGGCCCGTGCCGTGACCGAAGAATGGGGCAATCTGCTGATCACCGGCTGGAACAAGGCGGGCTGGATGGACCAGCCCATCCGCCTGGGCAACCGCATTGCCCGGCTGATCGGGGCGGCGCCGGGCACGGTCGTGCTGGGCGACACGCTGTCGATCAAGGTCTATCAGGCGCTGGCCTCGGCGCTGGAAATGAACCCCGCGCGCCGCGTGATCCTGTCGGATACGGGCAACTTCCCGTCCGACCTTTACATGGCACAGGGGCTGTGCCGCACGCTGGGCAATGGCTATGTGCTGAAAACCGTGGCCCCCGAAGAGGTGGACCATGCGCTTGACAGGACTGTCGCGGTCACACTGCTGACCGAGGTGGATTACCGCACGGGGCGCAGGCATGACATGGCGGCGATCACCGCCAAGGCCCATGCGGCGGGCGCGCTGACGGTGTGGGACCTTGCCCATTCGGCGGGCGCGCTGCCGGTGGACCTTGCCGGGACGGGGGCCGATTTTGCGGTCGGCTGCACCTATAAATACCTCAATTCCGGCCCCGGCGGCCCCGCCTTTATCTATGTGGCCCCCCGCCATGCCGATGCGGCCCGCCCGGCGCTGTCGGGCTGGCTGGGGCATGAGGAACCCTTTGCCTTTGACCTGACCTACCGGCCCGGCGGCGGCATTGAGCGGATGCGCGTCGGCACGCCGCCGGTGCTGCAACTGGCGGCACTGGAGGCATCGCTGGATATCTGGGACGGCGTCTCGATGGCCGATGTGCGCGCCCGGTCGATTGATCTGACCGAGCAGTTTGTGCGCGGGGTGGAAGCGGCCTGTCCGGCGCTGGTGCTGGCCAGCCCGCGCGATCCGGCCCGGCGCGGCAGCCAGATCAGCTTTCGCCACCCGCAAGGCTATGCGATCATGCAGGCGCTGATCGCGCGCGGCGTGATCGGCGATTTCCGCGCGCCGGACATCCTGCGCTTTGGCTTCACGCCGCTTTACACCACCCATGCCGATGTGACCGGCGCGGTGCGGGTGCTGGCCGAGGTGATGGCAAAGGCCCTGTGGGACCGGCCGGAATACAAGATGCGCGCGCGCGTGACCTGAAAGGAATGCCGATGCTGACACGCTGCGCGCAGACAGGCCAAGCCGGAGGTTCCGAAACCTCCTGCCGGGACTGCTCAAGGATTCCCGGCTATGGCCCATGACCGAACCCTATGATCCTTCGCGCGAAGGTGCGCAGATGGCCTTTGACGGGCGCATGTCCTACGGCGATTATCTGCGGATCGACAGCATCCTGGGCGCGCAGCATCTTCTGACCGGCGCGCATGACGAGATGCTGTTCATCATCCAGCACCAGACGTCGGAATTGTGGATGCGGCTGGCCCTGCACGAGATTGACGCGGCGCGCGCGGCCATTGCCGAAGACCGGCTGCGCCCGGCGTTCAAGCTTCTGTCCCGGGTCGCTCGCATTTTCGAGCAGTTGAACAGCGCCTGGGATGTGCTGCGCACGATGACACCGTCGGATTACACGCGCTTCCGCGACGGGCTGGGGCAATCGTCCGGCTTTCAGTCCTGGCAGTACCGGCTGATTGAATATGCGGTGGGCAACCGCAACGCCGCAATGCTGCGCCCGCATGCGCACCGCCCCGACCTGCTGGCCAGGCTGCAGGCGGAGCTTGCCCGACCGTCCCTTTATGACGAGGCGCTGCGCCATCTGGCCCGTGCCGGGTTGCCGGTGCCAGGGGCGGTGCTGATGCGCGACGTCTCGCGCCCCTGGCAGTTCAACGCAGAGGTGCAGGCGGTCTGGACCATGGTCTACCGCGATCCGCAGGCGCATTGGGAAGCCTATGAGCTGGCGGAAAAACTGGTGGATTTCGAAGATTACTTCCGCCGTTGGCGTTTCAACCACGTCACCACGGTGGAACGCGTGATCGGGCTGAAGCGCGGCACGGGGGGGACGGGGGGTGTCAGCTACCTTCGGCGCATGCTGGAGGTGGAGCTCTTTCCCGAACTTTGGCGGCTGCGCACGGAATTATAGGGCTGTGCCGGTGACCCGGGGCTTTGACCGGGTACGGCGTCGGTGCTAATCTGGCGCAACGGCGTGTGGTTGCCCCGTCCGGCACCGCAAAAGGATGAAACTGCGCATGACCCGATACCTATTCCGGCTTCTGGCCGTTGCGGCAGCGACGGCGCTGCTGGCGGGCTGTGTAAGCGATCACGCGCTGATCAAGGCCGGTCTGGCCGAGCCGCCCGCGCCGAAGATCGACGATGCCGCCTATGTGGCCCGCCAGGACGGCAGCTTTGCCCTGCCGGCGATCCCGCTGGAAAAACTGCCCGTGGAATACCGGCGCCAGACGATCTACTACCCCTCGGAAGAGGCCCCGGGCACGGTCATCGTGGACCCCGCCGCGCGGCACCTTTATCTGATCACCGGCAACAACACCGCCGTGCGCTACGGCATATCGGTGGGCAAATCCGGCTTTGAGTGGTCAGGTGTTGCCACCGTGACCGGCCGCAGGGCCTGGCCCACATGGACACCGCCGCCCGAGATGATCGAGCGCATGCCGGAACTGGCCAGGTGGGAAAAGGGCCAGCCGGGCGGGCCGGCCAATCCGCTGGGCGCACGCGCGCTGTATCTGACGACGGATGGCATCGATTACGGCTACCGCATTCACGGCACGCCGGAATGGCAGTCGATCGGGCGCAACGCCTCGTCAGGATGCATCCGCATGATCAATCAGGATATCATCGATCTCTACAGCCGGGTGCCGGACGGCGCGAAGGTGGTCGTCCTGACACGCGACGGGCAGATGCCGGCCGGCCTGACCCTGCCCCCGCCCCCGCCGAAGAGGGTGGTGACCGCGACCGAACCGGAAGACGCGCCGCCCGCAGCGCCACCAATCCCGGTTTCGGGCCCGGTCTGATATCTGTCAGGGCTGTGCAGACCCGGTCGCCCGACCCGTCGCAAAGACGGGCGGCAGCCTTGCATCAGGCGCTTTTGCGGGCCGGGATGGCGCGTTTGGACCACGCCATGACAGCATTCCCGAAGGCCGTGAACAGCGGGCGCGACACCGGATCGTCCGCCGCATTCCATTCCGGATGCCATTGGACGGACAGGGTGAATCCGGGCGCATCGCGGACATGCAGCGCCTCGGCCGTACCATCGGGGGCGACACCATCGATCACGATGCGCGGGCCGGGGCGGTTGATGCCCTGTCCGTGCAGCGAATTGGTCATCACCTCCTGCGCGCCCATCAGGCGGTGAAAGACGCCACCGGGGGTAAAGCGCACGGCATGGCGCAGGGCGAACTTTTCCTCCAGCGTGCCGTCGGGCGGCATCCGGTGATTCATCCGGCCCGGAAGGTCACGGATTTCCGGATGCAGGGTGCCGCCCATGGCAACGTTCACTTCCTGAAACCCGCGGCAAATCCCAAGGAAGGGCTGGCCCCGCTCCACGCAGGCGCGCACCAGCGGCAGGGTGATGGCATCGCGGCCGCGGTCGAAACAGCCATGGGCTTCGGTCTCTGCCTCGCCGTATTCCTCAGGATGGACATTGGGGCGCCCGCCGGTCAGAAGAAAGCCGTCACAAAGATCAAGAAGGTCAGACAGCGACACAAAGCGCGGGTCTGACGGAATGATGACCGGCAGGCAGCCCGCCACCTCGGCCACGGCCTGACTGTTCATCGTGCCGCCCGCATGAACGGGGTAGCTTTCGTTCAACAGGTTCATGTTGCCGATGATGCCGACAACGGGGCGTTTCATGGCCGGTTCCTTCTGCGATCGGCAAAGTTTAACAGCTAATCTGGCGGGGTGAAGGCCCATGGACAAGGCCATTGGCGGTGGATGCGGCAAATGCCCGCGAAATCACCGCACCTGCCCCGCCGGGGCTGCAATCCTGACCGCCCCGCGCCCTGGCTGCAACCGCCATGATGCGCCCGCTACATGGCAGATGCGGCCGGCGACATTTTTCAGGGCCGCCGGATAAACCCCGTGACATCCGGGACGGGCAAGGTGACACTGGCCCCGCCCCCAAGGACCCCGGGGCCGGGGCAGAACGGACAGACAAGCGGCTGCGCCGCCCCCCCCGGCCTGCGCGGTGACCGGGCGGAAGGCCGCAGCAGTGACGGGGCGGAACTGCGGTTCAGGACAGGACAGACGGATGACCTTTGCAAACCCCATCGCGGCAGAACCTTCGAAATACGACCGGCTGATTGCTGCAGCCCAGGCCGGGGTGGCCCCCGTGACGCTTGTTGTGCATCCCTGCGACGAGCCGTCCCTGCGCGGGGCGGTCGAGGCGGGCCGGGAGAAGCTGATCGAACCTGTCCTGGTGGGGCCGCAGGCCAAGATCCGCACGGTGGCCGCGACCTTTGGCATCGATCTGGCGGGCTGCGGGATTGTCGATGCCCCGCACAGCCATGCGGCGGCGGAAACCGCTGTCGCGATGATCCGCGCGGGCCGGGGCGCGCTTTTGATGAAGGGCAGCCTGCACACCGACGAGCTGATGCATGCCGTCGCCGACAAGGCGACCGGTTTGCAGACCGAACGGCGGATCAGCCATGTCTATGTGATGGATGTGCCCGGTCACGCCGAGACCCTGTTCATCACCGATGCGGCGGTCAACATCTTTCCCGACCTGACTGCAAAACGCGACATCGTGCAGAATGCGATTGATCTGTTCGTCGCCATTGGCCTTGGGACGCCGCGCGTGGCGATCCTTTCGGCGGTCGAAACGGTGACGCCCAAAATCCCCTCGACCATCGAGGCGGCCGCCCTGTGCAAGATGGCGGAACGCGGTCAGATCACCGGCGGCGTGCTGGACGGCCCGCTGGCCTTTGACAATGCAATCGATCCCGAAGCGGCACGGATCAAGGGCATCAGCCCGGAGGTCGCCGGCCGGGCACAGATCCTTGTCGTGCCGGATCTGGAGGCGGGCAACATGCTGGCCAAGAACCTGATCTTTCTGACCCATGCGGATGCCGCAGGGCTGGTCCTGGGGGCGCGGGTTCCGATTGTGCTGACATCGCGTGCCGACTCGGTCCGGGTCCGCCTGGCCTCTTGCGCCATCGCAGCCCTTTACGTGTCGGCGCGGCCCGGGTCCATGACACGGGCTGACATGAAGGACGCTGCGGAGCCGCCCGCGCAGAGCCGCATCATTTCCGCCCGCCCGGGTTGAGGCCAGCCCCCGCAGCTTCGCTCGCCCCGGCCCGGAAGAACCACAGCTTTGCGATTTCCGTGGCAAGCATGTAGCCGCCGACGATTGCCACAACAGCCGCCAGCGCCCCGGCGGAAAGGGGCACGAAGCCAAAAAGCGCGCTGACCCCGCCCAGGAACGGGATTGCAAAGGTGGCGGTTGCGACAGCAAGGGTCGACCACAGCAGCAATCGTCCGGGGCGGCTGCGGAAGGCGGGCTTGCGGGTGCGCAGGACCAATACCACCACCAGTTCGGTAAGAAGCGAGATCATGAACCACGAGGTCTGGAACATCCCCTCGGCGGCCTTGAACACATGAAGCAGGATGCCAAACGTCAGCAGATCGAAGACCGAGCTGATCAGGCCGAAGACAATCATGAATCGCCTGATCTCGCCGACGTTCCAGCGCTGCGGGCGGGACAGGCGTTCCGGATCGACATTGTCGCCAGAGATGGCAAGCGAAGGCAGGTCTGACAGAAAGTTGTTCAGCAGGATCTGCTTGGCGGCCAAGGGCAGGAAGGGCATCAGCGGCGTTGCAAGCGCCATGCTGATCATGTTGCCGAAATTCGCACTGGTGGTGATGGAGATGTATTTCAGCGTGTTGACAAAGGTGCGCCTTCCATCCTCGACACCCTGGCGCAGCACGTCCAGATCACGGCTGAGCAGGATGATGTCCGCACTTTCCCGCGCGACATCGACGGCCCCGGCAACCGAGATGCCGACGTCAGCCGCATGCAGGGCGGGTGCGTCATTGATGCCATCCCCCAGATAGCCGACGGAATGGCCCGTGCGTTGCAGCGCGCGGACGATGCGTTCTTTCTGCTGGGGATCGATTTCGACAAACAGGTCGGTGCGCGGGGCAAGGTGCCACAGCGCCTCGTCCCGCATCCCCGCAAGGTCCTCGCCCGTCAGGATCAAGGGGGCGTCCAGCCCCACCGACCTGGCCATATGGGCCGTGACATGGCGGTTGTCGCCGCTGATGACCTTGATGGCGATGCCAAGCCTGGCAAGCTGCGCGATCGTTTCCCGCGCTTCGGGCTTCGGCGGATCGAGAAACACAAGAAAGCCGCGAAACAGCATGTCGCGCTCGTCGTCCTGGCCGTAGCCGGACCTGGCGGCAACCCGGCGCGTGGCCAGCGCGAGAACGCGCAACCCCTCCTGGCCCTTTTCCCGGAACACCGCGTCAAGCTGCGCGCGCGCAGCCTGGTCCAGCGGAACCGCGCCGCCATTGCGATCAACCATGGCGCAGCGGTCCAGAACATTGGCGAAGGCCCCCTTGGTGATGATCAGGTGATGACCGGGGTCGGAGCGTTCAGAGACAACGATGGTCAGCCGCCGCCGCACGAAGTCATAGGGGATTTCGTCGATCTTGGTCAGCCCTTCCGTCGTCAGACCCTCGGTGCAACCCGCCGCGACAATGGCGGCATCAAGGGGGTTCTCGATCCCGGTTTCCAGCGCCGCATTGACATGGGCAAGCTGGCGAACCACGTCCGAAGGCCGGGCCGCCGCATCCAGCGCCTCGCGCAGGACGATGGTGCCTTCGGTCAGCGTGCCGGTCTTGTCCGTGCACAGGACGGTCATGCTGCCAAGATTCTCGATGGCATCCAGCCGCCGCACGATGACACCGCGCCGCCCCATCGCCCGCGCCCCCGCCGACAGCGTGACGCTGATGATCGCAGGCAGAAGTTCCGGCGACAGTCCCACCGCCAGGGCCGCAGCAAACAGCAGGGATTCCACCAGCGGACGGTCCAGCAGCAGATTCACCGACAGCACGAAGATCACGATCACGACCATGACCCGGATCAGCAGAAAGCCGAACTGGCGGACACCGCGCGCAAAATCCGTCTCGGGCTGGCGTGCGTGCAGCCGTGCCGCGATGGTACCGAATTCCGTCCGGCGGCCCGTTCTTGCAACCAGAACCCGCGCGGTGCCGCTGCGCACCGAAGAGCCGAGGTAGACGCTGTTCGTCCGCCCGGACAGCGGGGCTTCGGCCGCGACCGTTCCGGGGCGTTTCTCGACCGGAAAGGATTCACCCGTCATGCCGGCCTCGCTGACCAGAAAATCCTGCGCCTCGATCACAAGGCCGTCGGCGGGGATCAGGTTGCCGGCCGACAGCAGGATCACATCACCCGGCACGATCTGTGTGACCGGCAAAACCTGTTCGGTGCCGTCGCGCAGAACCCGCGCGGTCAGGGCAAGGCGTTTCTTCAGGTCCTCGACCGCCGCTGAAGCCCGGTATTCCTGATAGAAACCAAGCAGGGAACTGCCCAGCACGATGGCCAGGATGATCGCCGCATCCACCCATTGCTGCAGGACCAGCGAGAGGACCGCCGCAATGGCCAGGATCAGGACAAGCGGGCTTTCGAACTGCCGCAGCAGCAGGCGCAGGGCCGTCAGCCGGGGGGCATCCTCTACGCTGTTGGGACCCAGGGCGGCAAGCTGCGCGGCTGCCTGTCCGGCAGTCAGCCCTTTTGCCCCGGACCCCAGGCTGGCCGCCACAGCTTCGGCACCAAGGGCCCAATAGGCAGTGTCGGTGGCGGTTCCAGGCATCTGTCACCTTGCAGCATGGCGCGGGCGGCGCGGGCGGCATACGTGGTGCCTGCCGGGGGCCATGCCCGTTTCGGCATAAAGACCGCCGCCGGGGCACCTTGGGTCCGTTCCAGGGCAGGTCATCGAATGAACCGTGCGGTCATCCCTTGTGGCGCCCCCCCGCGTCATCCGATCCCAGCGCGGCCCGCAGGCGCCGGATCACCACCGCACGCTGCCTTTCGTCGGGGCTTGCGGCAAGCGCAGCGTTGATGTCAAGGATCAGGCGCGAGACATCGTTGTGCCAGTCCAGCCTTGCCACCTTCTCGGCGGGCAGGCGCGCGGGCGGTGCGCCCGCGATGCGGCGGGCACCCGTATCGGTCAGATCGAAAGCCTCGTCCAGCACAGGCCGCAGAATGTTCCGGGCGGCGACGACCCCGTCGAGTCGGGCCGCCAGGCCCTCGACGGCGTCCTGTTCGCCATGGACAAGAAAAAGGTCGTGACGCAGCGGCAGGCGGGCCTTGATCCATTCGGCCAGCTCGGGACCGTCCGCATGGCCCGAGTAAAGGTCGAGAGAGCGGATGCGGGCGCGGACAACGAATTCCTCGCCCTGGATGCGGATGGAACGCGCGCCGTTCTGCAAGATGCGCCCCAAGGTGCCTTCTGCCTGATAGCCGGTGAAAAGCACCGTCGCCGTATCCCGCCAGATCCAGTTTCTCAGCCGATGGCGGATCCGTCCGGCATCGCACATGCCCGAGGCGGCGATGACAATGTGAAAGCCCCGCAGCCGGTCAAGCGCCATGCTTTGTTCGCGGGTTTCGGTGAAATGCAGATTGCGGGCGCGCAGGCCCTTCATCAGAACCGCCCCTTCTTCAAGTTTGCGGTAATGCTTGGCAAAGACCCGCGTTGCCCTGGTCGCAAGGGGGCTGTCGACATGGATCGGGATGTCGGGCAATTCCCCTTCGGCGATCAGCCGGCCGATGTCGCTGATCAACTCCTGCGCCCGTTCCACCGCGAAAGACGGAATGAGCAGCACCCCGTCCGGATGCATCGCCGCGCGCACCTCGTCACGCAGCAAGGCCCGGCGTGCCGCCGCAGTGGCATCCGGACGGTCGACATCGCCATAGGTGGCTTCGCAGATCAGGTAATCGACGCCGCCCGGCCCCTGGGGGTGTGACTGCATCAGCTTGAAGTCCGGCCCGATATCGGCCGAGATCATAAGGCGCAGCGGCGGGGTCCCATCGCCCCGGTCAACCTCGATCTCTGCCGAAGCCGACCCCAGAAGGTGGCCCGCGTTCCAGAACCGGGCACGCAGGCCGGGCAGGACCGCGAACCAGCCATTCAGGTCATGGCGATGGAACAGCTTGAGGCATGCATCGACATCACCGCTGTCATAGATCGGCTCCACCCGGCCACGATTGCGGTGGGCGGCACGGCGGTTGAACTGCTCGACCTCGATTTGCTGGATATGGGCGCTGTCCGGCAGCATGACCCCGGCAAGATCGGCCGTTGCGGGTGTTGCATGGATCGCGCCGCTGAAGCCGTGGCGCACCAGTTTCGGAAGAAGCCCCGAATGGTCGATATGGGCATGGCTGAGGATGACCGCCGCGATCCGATCCGGCGCGAAGGGAAACGGGCGGTAGTTCAGTTCTTTTTCGGTTTTCGACCCCTGGAACATCCCGCAGTCGATCAGGATCTGCCCCTGACCGGTTTCAAGCCGAAAGCAGGAACCGGTGACCGCCCCGGCGGCCCCGTGGAAGGTCAGGCGGGGATGGGGCATGCGTCATCTCCTTTCGCGGGCGGGTGCTGCCCTGTCATGACCGGAACACAAAGGTTCCGCGCGCGGCCCAAGGCGGCGCAAGATGCGCCCCCGGGCAGCGCGTGATCCGGGCCGCACTTCCGCAGCGGCAGGACGGTCGTCCGGGCGAGGCGGACATCCCCTGCGGGGCGGTTCGAGCCGCAGAAAATCCGGCGCGGGACCCCGCGTTTCCTGCCCGTGCCGCTGCCGTGCCCGATACCGCCCGGCACGACGCGCAGGCCATGACCGGCAGGAAGCCGCGTGTTGCAGACTGACCTGCAGGGGGGACTGTGACCGGTCCCGGTCGCCACCAAGAACATCCAAGGCACCCCGTTGCGCAAGAGCTGTTTCGGATCAGGACGTTTCCTGCACGTCGCATCATATATCACGAACGCGCCGTCAGGGATAACAGGCATTGCCTGCCTGCCCCATGTCCTGGCCGTCTGCCGAAACCTGGCGTCCGGGCCTGGCACAGGCCGGGGCACGGTCGCGCCTTGCCGCAGCGGTCTTCAGCGCGCCGCAGCGCGCCGCGTCACCGGCCTGTTCACGCATCCTGCCGGGGTCATGCCGCGCAGATTCGGGCGCTGCCGCCACGGAAAGGGCAGACAGGCCAACGGCCCTGATCCGTCACCATCCCAAAGGTCGGCATGCCTGGGGGCGGCGCCGGCGCAACTGATCCGCAGCGCAGTGCCCTGTTTCGCCGGCCTGCCCCGCCCTGGGCCGTGCAAAGCCCCGGCGCATGGCGGCGGCAGTGTGTTTGCCGCATCAGACATGGCCCGGAACCTTGCGCATCCGGTGAATGTGACGGCTTGCCCCGGGGTCCCGGAAACGCGGGCGGGGGCGCGCTTGCGGCCGCTGCGCCCGGGGCGGCCTGCCGCAACCGGGCCGCCGGCTGCGCCTTTACCCCGGAACAAAGAGTGCCCGGCGCAGGAATTTCTGGGTTTCTTCCATCTGTGGCGAATCGAAGATCTGGCCGGGCGGGCCCTTCTCGATCAACTGGCCCTCATGCAGGAAGGCCACGGTTGTGGCCACGTCCCGGGCAAAACGCATCTCGTGTGTGGCCAGCAGCATCGTCATGCCCGACTTTGCAAGGTCCTTGAGGATATCCAGCACTTCGCCCACCAGTTCGGGGTCAAGCGCCGAGGTGACCTCGTCCAGAAGCAGAACTTGCGGGTCCATCGCCATGCAGCGGATGATCGCCACGCGCTGTTGCTGGCCGCCCGACAACTGGTCAGGCATATAGCCGGCGCGTTCGGACAGGCCGATCCGGTCCAGCAGTTTCAGCGCCCGTTCGCGGGCTTCGTCGCGGCTCAGTCCGTTGACCTTGACGGGGGCCAGCATGACATTCTCGATCACGCTCAGATGCGGAAACAGGTTGAAGCTTTGGAACACCATGCCGACCTTGCGGCGCAGGCGGTTCACGTCCACCCCGATGCCCGACACCGGGTCGCCGTCCAGCGCGATCACGCCGCTGTCGATCCTCTCCAGCGCGTTGACGCAGCGCAGAAGCGTCGACTTGCCGGAACCCGAGGCGCCGATCAGGCAGACCACCTCGTGGCGGTTGACCGAAAGGTCGATGCCTTTCAGCACCTTGTGCGCGCCGTAAGACTTTTCCAGGGCGGTGATGGTCAGAAATGCATCGGCCATGTCAGCGGATCGCGTTGCGTTTCTGCCGGTCGATCAGATAGTCGACAAAGCGGGTCTGCGGGATGGTGATGACGAAAAAGAACAGCCCCACCACAGACACCGGCGACAGGTTGAAGAAGTTCGCGGCAAAGTATTTCGCCTGCCCGAAAATGTCGGAAAGCCCCAGGATCAGCACAAGCGCGGTATCCTTCTGCAAGGCCACGAAGAACCCGAGCAAGGGCGGGATAACCCGGCGAAACGCCTGCGGCACCACGACATAGGCATAGGCCTGCACCGCCGTCAGGCCCAGCGACCGCGCGGCGGCGATCTGGCTGGGGTGGATGCTGTCGATGGCCGAGCGGAACAATTCCGTCACATAGGCGCTGAAACTCAGGCTGAGCGCCAGCACCGCATACCACATGCCGTCCCAGCCGCTGACAAAGCCGATCTTGGTCAGGGGAAGGCCGAAACCGATCAGGTAGATCACGATGATCGTGGGAACGGCGCGGAAGAAATCGACATAGGCGATGACCATCCAGCGGATCGGCCGCCCCGCCGCCCCCGGGATCATCCGGAGAAGCGCCAGCGCCAGGCTCAGCACGAGGATGATGACGCTTGCGGCAAGGGTGATGTAAAGGTTCAGCTTCGCAGCCGCCAGCACCATGGGTGCGCTTTGCACCATATAGCCGGGGTTGAGGAAGGCCCGCTGCACCGCAAAGTTGTTTGTGGTCAGAAAGACATAGAACGCCACAATCACCAGCAGCGTCGCGCCAAAGCCGATGCCGCTCAGCCCCTGCTGGCGGCAGGCCCAGGCGGGCAGGCGCGCGGCGACCAGATCGCCCCTGGCAACCAGCCCGTCGGCCCGGCGCAGGTGCCCCAGGGCGCGGACCGGAAAGATCATCAGCAGGGCTGCAAGGCCGGTTCCGCCGATGGCAATCCCGCGCAGCCAGCGCGACAGGCCGGGGTTATCGGCAGTGAAGGACAGCGCATGGCTGAGGCCAAGCCAGGTCAGGCCAATGGTGATCAGGCCGGTGACGGCCGACAGGTAGGCGATCGCGTGGTAGCTGACCGGCGCAGAGACCGGGCCCGCAGCACGGGCGTGCGTCGTGGCTGCCGTGGCGTTGCTCATCCCGGTCCTTTCTGCGGTTTCGGTGTTCGGGCAGCGACCGGCCCGCAGGCCGGGGCCGGTCGCCGGGCGCAGACGCGCCTACTTGTCCCAATAGGGGATTGTCGCCGGGTCCACCCCCCAAAGCGGGGCATACCAGGTGGCGACCAGTTGATCGATGGTCCCGTCGGCCTTCATCGCCCCGATCGCGGCATCAAAGCCTGCCTTGGCCTGCGAACCCTTGACCAGCACGCCGCCGACATTGCCGCCGACATCATACTGCCCGATCACCGTCAGCGCCCCGTTCGAGGCGGTGGCGGCGGGCAGTACCCCCGACAGGTCGAACAGGACGGCATCGATCTGCCCGGCGCTGAGGGCGGTGAACATGTCGGCGGTCGCCTCGAACCGGCGCACCTCGCCCGTGGGCTTCAGCGTCTGGTCAAGGAACCGGTCCTGCACGGATGCCAGGAATACGCCCAGACGCTTTTCCCCCAGATTGTCCCTGGTGATTGTCGCCGCGTCTTCCGAACGGACCATGACGCCGCTGGTTGCCACAAAGTAGGGGGCCGTGAAATCGACGTTCTGCAGGCGTTCCTCGGTGATGAAGATGTTGGTCATCGCGGTGTCAAAGCCCGAAAGCTGGCCTGCGATCAGGGCGGGCCAGGGCACATTCTGCACGGTCACCGACTTCAGTCCCGCACGATGCGCAATTTCGGCCGCCAGGCAGTATTCGAAACCGCCGGTGATGGTTTCGGGCGAATTGCCCTTGAAGCTGTCGGGCGCGGGCAGGATCGCGGCCACGGTCAGGGTGCCTTCGGTCACGGTCGGGATCTGGATCGAGCCCGCCGTGCCCGTCACCTTGCACTCGCCGAAACCTTCGGCCAGCGCGGGCACGGACAGCCCGAACAGCGCCAGCCCGGCTGCGGTGGCCAGTCTTGTCATCATCGTCATGGTTACTCTCCCTTGTCTGATGCCGCAGGGTGTTGCGGCCGCCTGTGGTCTTTCGTCATGCCGATCTGGCAGACCGCGTGAAGGTCCTGTCCCCCTGCGCGGCCCCGCCTTGCGACATGTGTTCTTCGGCCATGGCGCGTGCGGCAAGCCAGGCGAAGGTGATCGCGGGACCAAGAGTGATGCCCGCCGCCGGATAGCTGCCCCCCGCGACGGATTCGGCATCCGCCCCCAGGGCGTAAAGCCCCGGAATGGGCCGCCCCGCGACATCCAGAACGGCACCGGTGGCGTCGGTATCAAGGCCAAGGAATGTGGACAGATTGCCCGGATGAATGCGGATGGCGTTGAACGGCCCCTTGACCAAAGGGGCCATGGTCGGATTGGGCGTGCAGGCCGCATCACCCGCTGCCCGGTCAAAGGCGGAAGCCCCGCGCTGAAAATCCTTATCGACGCCCGCCCCCGCCATGGTGTTGAAGCGCTCGACCGTGCGGGTCAGGGCGGCAGGGTCGATGCCTGTGGCCCTTGCAAGGTCGGCAAGCGTGCGCCCCCTGAACAGATAGCCGCAGCGCAGGTGCGGCCCCAGGGGTGCGGGGAAGGGGCCGACCCGGCCAAGGCCATAGCGGCGCAGGGCACGGTCGTCGGCAATCAGCCAGCCCTCGGCGGCACCGCTTGCGATCAGGGCGCGGCAGAAGTCGTGGTAGTTCGCCGCCTCGTTCGCGAAACGCTGGCCGTTCGGCAGGACGGCGATGATCCCCGGCTTGGCCTTGTCACCGAAATGCGGCACGTGCCACACGGTGTCGCCCCTTTGCCGGCGCGATACGGCGGTCCAGGCTGCGGGGTCCGATGTCTTGCCCCGCACCCTGCCCCCCACCCGCCGCGCAAGGGTCAGACCATCGCCCGCCACCTCGCCGGGCGGCAGGGCAAAATGGCTGCCGCCTGCGGCCAGATGCGGATACAGTTGCCGCTGGCGCAGCGGGTCGTGCGAGAATCCGCCTGTGGCAAGCACGACGCCGCGCGTGGCGTTGATCTGGATCACCCCGCCGGGCAAGGTCACCTTTGCCCCGCACACCCGCCCCGTCCCGACCACAAGGTCGGTCAGTGTGGCGCAACACCAGATCTGCACGCCCCGGGCGCGCAGGGCCGCCATGAAGCGCGCCACCATGGCGTTGCCCATCGTCGTCCGCGCCCCGCGATGCAGGCCGCCAAGCCGCTGCAGCCCATGCGAAACCAGCAGACGCAGGACATGAAGCATCGAGCGGGGCGAACGGGCCATCGCCTGAAGGTGCCCGATATCCTCGCGCGCCACCGACAGCCCGCCAAAGATCTGCCCGGCAAGCAGCGGATCGCGCAGCCGGCGGAAATCCGGCCCCAGACCGCGCCCGTCGAAAGGGACCGTCCGCAGCGTGCGCCCGCCCTTGTGCGCACCGGGCAGGCTGTCGAAGTAGTCGGGCGCATCTGCCATCAGTTCAACCTGCATCGCACCTTTTGCCACGTAATAGTCAAGCGCGGCGGCGGCCTGGCTGACATAGGCGGCGATCCGGGCAGGGTCGGCGCGACCGTCGGCGGCCGCTGTCAGATAGCGCAGGGCATCCTCATGCCGGTCGGCTATCCCCGCCTTCGCCTGCGGGCTGTTGCAGGGCACCCAGACCTCGCCCCCCGACCAGGCGGTGGTGCCGCCGATCGTCGCGGCCTTTTCGATCACGATCACATCAAGGCCCATGTCGCGTGCCGCAAAGGCGCAGGCAAGGCCCGCCGCCCCGCTTCCCGCCACCAGCACATCGCAGGACAGCGGTTCCATCAGGGGGCCTTGGGTGCGGGAAGGATGACGTGTTCCTCGACGATGATCCGTTCGAACCGGCTCACATGGGCCAGCACATCGGCGCGGCCCTCGGGGGCCGAGGGCAGGGTCAGGGCCGCGCGGGCCGCCTCAACCGAGTGAAACACCTCTTCGGCCAGCCCGTCCCATTCCGATGCAACCCCGGTTCCGGCGGGCAGAAGGCTGTCATCCTCTACCGCCAGATTGACCGAATAATAGGCCAGGTAGCTGCCCTGACGCCCGGCGATATACGGCGCGTGGCGGTTCAGCCACCAGTCGGCGAAGGCCTGCCGCGACAGCCCCTCTGCCCGCTTCAGCAGCCAGAACACCTTTACCACAAGGCACATCCTTCCCCGTCACCGGGCCAGGGGAAAAACCCGCAGGCCCCGGTATGTGATTAATATATTTTTAATATCCAAAACGTGTCAAGTCTGGATCAATGCGGAACGGAATGCTAGACAGACCCGGACAGCGCTGACCGAGGCACAGCACATGGCGAAAGCCGCAATCAAACCGACAGCCGAAATCCCGGGCCGCAGGCGACGCACAAGGGGGATGGGTGCGGAAGAGGTCTACCGCAAGCTCAAGACCCAGATCATCCGGATGGAACTGGCCCCCGGCACCGTGATCGATGACGTGGCGCTGGGCGCGCAGCTTGGCGTGTCGCGCCAGCCGGTCCGCGAGGCAATCATCCGCCTGTCTGGCGAAGGGCTGGTCGAATCGAACCGCAACCGGTCCAGCATTGTCGCCAGTTTCGACATCTCGGCCTTGCGCGATTTTCTGGAAAGCATCTCGTTGCTTTACCGCCTTACCGCGCGGCTTGCCGCGATCAACCGGCGGGCCGAACATCTGGCGCGGATCGCCGAGATCGGTCGCGCACATTCGGCGGCAATCGCGATGGATGATGTGGATGCCGTGGTCGAGGCCAACCGGCAGTTTCATCTTGCGGTAGCCGAGGCGGCGGGCAATGCGATTTACCTGACCTGGGTGCGCAACCTGCTTGATCATGGCGAACGGATCCTGCGGCTTTACCTGCGCCAGTACGACAATCATGTGATCGACCCCGCGATGGAGGGACACCGCGCCATGGTCGAGGCGATCGTGGCGCAGAACCCCGATGCCGCCGAGGCGGCGGGCGCGCTGGATGCCCGGATCATCGCCGAAGGCCTGTCGAAGTTCTTCCTGCGCCGGGGCGCGCCGGATTTCGCGCTGGCACCGCCCGCCGAAGCGGCGGCATCGCGATGAGACAGGTTCTGATCACCGGCGGCGGGGGCGGCATCGGCGCTGCGCTGTCGGCCGGGTTCGCGGCACTTGGGGATCATGTGATCGTGCTGGACCGTGACGGCGCGGCTGCACGGGCCGTTGCCGCGCGCCTTGCCGGCGACGGGGGCTCTGCCGAGGCGGTGACCTGTGACCTGACGGACGAAGCGCAGACGGCCCGGATGCTGGCGGGTTTGGGCAAGGGGCTGGACGTGCTGATCAACAATGCCGGGATCGAGGCAAGGGCCGTCTCCGGTTCGGCCGGTTTCGGGGCTGACTGGCGGCGCGTCATGGCGGTCAACCTTGATGGCGCGGCCTATCTGTCGCAGGCCGCCCTGCCGCTGCTGGAACGGGCGCAGGGCTGCATCATCAACATCGCCTCGATCCAGTCCTATGCGGTGCTGCACACCGCAAACACCGTCTACACCGTCAGCAAGGCCGCCCTTGCGCAGTTGACCCGGGCGATGGCGGTGGAATACGCGCCGCGCGGCGTGCGGGTGAACGCGATTGCGCCCGGCGTTGTGGAAACGCCGATGATCCGGCAGGCCGGACAGCAGGCAGACCGCTTCAGGCTGTTCCTTGACCGGATTCCGATGAAACGCTTTGCCCTTGCGGAAGAGATTTTCGGCCCCGCGCAGTTCCTTGCCTCGTCGGGCGCGGCCTATGTCACAGGGATCATCCTGCCGGTGGACGGAGGCTTTCTTGCCATGTAGCGGGCCGAAGCCTTTGCGACGGACGACGTGCCGTGTCGGGTGACCGGCCGGATCAGGCGCTGTGTGATCTGGTCGTCATCGGTTCGGGTGCGGCGGGTCTGACGGCGGCTCTTCTGGCGCTGGACCGGGGGTGTTCGGTCATCCTTCTGGAAGCGGACGGATGGCTGGGCGGTGCAACTGCGCTGTCCGAAGGGATGATCTGGGTGCCGAACAATCCCGAGGCGGCACAACTGGCCGATGCGCCCGACCGGCAGGCAGAGGCCGATGCCGCGGTTGCCTACCTTCTGGCAAATTCCGGGAACCGCGTCGATGCGGCCCGGCTGCGGTCCTTTGTTGATGCCGCCCCGCAGGCGCTGGATTTCCTGACCGCCCGGGCGGGGGTGCGGTTCGCGCTGAACCGGGGGTCGCGCGACTACTACCCGGAAATGCCCGGCGCAACCCTGGGTCGGCGCGCCCTGAACCCGCTGCCGTTCGATGCGCGCGGAATGGAAAAGGGGCTCTTCGCCCGCATCCGCCCGCCGCTGGGCACAATGATGCTGTTCGGCGGCCTGAGCATCGCAAGTCAGGACATGGCCGACTACACCCGCGTCCTGCGCAGTCCCGGGGCTGCGTTGCGGGTCGCGGGGCATGGCTTGCGTTATCTGGCGGACCGGCTGCGGGGTTGGCCGCGGGGCACGCGGCTGGCCAACGGCAATGCCATCGTGGCCCGGCTGGCCGATGCCGTGGCCCGGTCGGGGGGACAGATCAGAACGCACTGGCCGGTGGCGCAGATCGGGTACGACAACGGCCGGGTTGTGGGGGTTTGCGGCCCGAAGGGCAAGGTTGCGGCGCGTCTGGGCGTGATCCTGGCCAGTGGCGGATTGAATGCCAGCCATGCGGCACGACGCCAGCTGCTCGGCCCATCGCCGCATGTCGCGATCCCTGCCGGGCCAGAGACCCCGGACCTTGCCGCCCTGACCCGGAGCACGGGGGCGCAGATCGTGACGGCGGTGTCGCAGCCCGTTCTGTGGGCACCCTGCTCGGTGGTGCCGCCGGGTCTGGCCCGCGCCGGTGCCTGGCCCCACTTTGGCGACCGCGCCAAGCCGGGGGTGATCTGCCTTGGCCCGGACGGACGGCGCTTCACCAACGAGGCGCAGGTCTATCATGATTTCGTGCCCGCGATGATTGCGGCCACGGCGCACCACCCCGAGGGGCCGCATTGCTGGATCGCCGCCGACCATGCGGCGATCCGGCGCTATGGGCTTGGCCCCATCGGCCCGTCACCGGTCCGGCTGGGCCCCTACATCCGGGCGGGCTATCTGCGGCGGGGAAAAACCCCGGCCGATCTGGCCCGCAACACCGGCTTGCCGCCCGAAGCGGTCGCCGCCAGCATTGCGCGGTTCAACGCAGCGGCCCGGCAGGGCGTTGACCCCGATTTCGGGCGGGGGACAAGCGCCTATGACCGGGGCAATGGCGATCCGCTGCACCGGCCCAACCCGGCGCTGGGCGCGCTGGAACGGGGGCCGTTCTATGCCATAAGGATGACGCCGGGGGATATCGGAACCTTCATCGGCCTTGCAACGGATGATGCCGCCCGGGTTCTGGATGCACAGGGCCGGCCGGTTCCGGGCCTGTGGGCGGCGGGCAATGCCGCCACACCGATCACCGGGGGCAGCTATCCTGCCGCCGGGTTGACCATCGGGTCGGCGATGATCTTTGGCTATCTTGCAGCCTGCGATGCCACTGCCGGCATCCGTCGGCAAAGTGCCGCGCAATGACCGTGCCGGCCGGTTTCGCGCCCGATCTGTTCCAGGGCCAGGCGGTGCTCATCACCGGAGCCGCCGGGGGCATCGGGCGCGCGGTGGCCCGGGCCTTTGCCGCCTGCGGCGCGCGGATCTGGGCGCTGGACCTTGCCGGGGCGCTGGACCCCGGGCTTCCCGGCCGGCAGATCGCTTGCGATCTGTCCGACCGCGCGGCGCTTGGCGAAGCCGCCGGAACCATCTGCGCCGCCGGTCCGCTGGCCGCGCTGGTCAACTGCGCCGGAGTGTTCCGCAGGGTGGCGATGACTGACCCGCAGGCGGTGGAGGAATGGGACCGCACCCTTGCCGTCAACCTGGCCGCACCCTTCCTGCTGGGCCGTGCGCTGGTGCCCGTGCTCGGGGGCGGCGCGGTCGTCAATGTCACCTCGGTGCGGGCCGGAACCGCCAGCACGCGGGCCTCGGCCTATACGGTGTCAAAGGGGGGGCTGGCGGCGCTGACGCTTGCGATGGCCGACGAGTTCGCGCCCCTGGGCATCCGCGCCAATGCCGTGGCACCGGGCGATGTCGATACGGCCATGGGCAAGGACGACCCTGCAATCATCGCCAAACTGCTGGAGCGTACCCCGATGCGCCGCCTTGCCACCCCCGCCGAGGTTGCCGCCGCCTGCGTCTTTCTTGCGTCACCCCTTGCGTCCTGTATCACGGGTGCCACCTTGCGCGTCGATGGGGGTTTTCTTGCTGTCTGATCCCTGCCCCAAAACCGGAGGATGCGAATGATCAAGGTCATGTGGTTTCTGCGACGCGCGCCGCACCTGTCGCGGGCCGAGTTTGCCGACTGGTGGCTGAACCGCCATGCCAAAGACATCGCCGCCGATCAGGCCCCCTATCTGCGCCGCTATGTGATCGATGTGGCGGTCGAAGATGACAGCGGCCTTGCCGGAAAACCTGCCGGCACACCGGAATGGGACGGCATCGCCGAACAGTGGTTCGCCACCGAAGCCGATTACAACGCCGTCTATGGCCGCGCCGACCGCCCGACCCGCGCCGATACGCTGGCCCATACCTCGGCCTTTCAGCGTCTGGTGGTGCGCGAATATGAACAGCCTTTGTGACGTGTGACATATGCGGTTCACGGGCCAAAAGGTTCTGATCGTCGGCGGGGCATCGGGCCTTGGGGCCGCCGCTGCGCGCGCCTTTGCCGGCGAAGGGGCTGACCTTGTGCTGGTTGACCGCGACGGTGCGGCGGCAGAACGGGTGGCGGCGGGGCTTTCGCGCGCGCGGGCCGTACAGGGCGATGCGGCAGACCCCGCGACGGCGGCGGCCGCCCTTGCGCTGGCCGCGCCGGACATCCTGTTTCATGCGGCCGGGATCGACCCGGCTTCGGCCGCAGATGTGCCGGGCACCAGTCTGGCCGACTGGCAGGCGATCCTTTCGGTCAACCTGACGTCGGCTTTCCTGTTCGCCCGGGCCGTCCTGCCGGGGATGATCGCGCAGCGGCGGGGCTGCCTTTTGTTCACCGGCTCGATCGCCGGGATCAGGCCAACACCGCAGGAGGCCGCCTATGCCGTGTCGAAGGCCGGGGTGATTCAGCTTGCCCGCGCCATCGCGCTGGATCACGCCCGCGACGGTATCCGCGCCAATGCGCTGTGCCCGGGGTTTCTGGAGGCGGTGATGGCAGATCGCCGCGCGGCCATGACGGCGGCCGATCTGGCCGAACGGTCGCGGCTGGCCAGAGCAAGGGTGCCGATGGGGCGCGAAGGGGGCTATGCAGAGACGGCGCAACTGGTGCTTTCGCTGTGTGATGATGCGGTGTCGGGCTATGTCACCGGGCAGGCGGTGGTGGCGGACGGCGGGGTCTTGCTGGCCTGACGCGCGGGGCAAAGCCCCGGCAGGGCCGCCCCGGCGCGGGCGGACAGGTGCCGTCACCGTCTGCACCCCGCGTCGGTGGGCGGAACGGCGAACCTGCCTCGGGCCTTCGGTCTTTGGCCTGAATGGGCGACGGCATGCGTCAGGTGTAGATCAGGGGCGCCTTTTTCAGCAGCGGCCACTGGTCTGGCGCATGTCCGTAGATGACGAAAGCCCCGGTCTGCGCGGCCAGCGCCATAAGGCGCGCGGCGCTGTGCCGGGCAAGGACGGGGTCGTCGGCGGTGGCGAACCCTTCCCCGATCTCGGCCGGGCGCGAGATGGCATCGCCGGTGATCAGCACCGGCCCGGTTTCGGGCAGGTCAACCAGAAGGGCAAGCTGGCCCGGCACATGCCCGGGCACCGCAAGCAGCCGCAGGCCCGGTGCAAGGGTGACGTCTTCGGTGACGGTGACATAGGTTCGGTCGGGCCAGTCCATCGGGCGGGTCTTGCCGAAATACAGCGGGCGCGGTTCGTCCCGCTCTGCCCTGGCAAGCAGGATCGGCGCGCGGGGAAAACCGGCAATGCCGCCGACATGGTCGATGTGGCTGTGGGTCAGGATCAACAGATCAACGGCCTGCGGGGTCAGGCCCAGAAGCGAAAGCTGGTGGGGCGGAAGGTGGGTTTCGGTCAGCGTCAGAACCCGTCCGAACCGGCCCAGTCCGTCGGCGGCGCTGGCCCCGGCCGCATCGCGCGCATAGGCTTCGGGAAAGCCGGTATCGACAAGGATGATCTCATCCCGGTCCGTCCGGATCAGAAATCCCGCGATGCCGATGATGCGACCGTTGTCATGGACCTGAAACAGACCGTAATCCAGTACGGCAAGACTGGCCGGCCTGCCCTTGATAAGCTCTTGCGCCCGCATCCCCGCCCCCGCCCTTGCCGGCGCCTTCCCCCGTGAAGGTCAGGACCCGCGCCCTGTTTCAGTATCCGCCCGACATCACCGGTACACAACCCGGGGCGACCACCGGCTTCCTGCCGCCGCGCGCGCCGCGCCCCGGTGACGTCATGGCAGGGCTGGACCCGGACCTGCCGCTGGACCGGAACCGGCCGCCGTTCCGGGGCCTGCACGCGCGGCGGTGATCCGGCAGGCGGGAAGGATCTGTACGCCGGATGATGGGCTGATCACGGCAGGCACGGCAGAGGCAAACCGTCCGGCGATCCGCCAAACGGTCCGGTCAAGGGACGGGGTTGACATATGAACCCCCGGCCGGCCGCAGGCGGCGGTGCTGGCGCAGGCGCTTGGGGCAAACCTGCGCCCGGTTGAAAGGCGCAGGGATCAGGGTCGGCGTCTGCCGCCGGATGCGCCGGACGCGGCCATGACAGGGCGCATGCGGCTGATCTTCCTGTCACACCACAACAACCCGGCCGGGCCGGTCCTGACGGCACAGGAACTGGCGCAGGTTGCAGCGATTGCGGCACGGGCGGGTGCCTGGCTTGCGGTGGACAAGGTCTGTGCCGGTCTGGAATGGGACGGGGCGCGCGCACCCCCGATTGCGGGGATATGCGGGCGGGGCATCAGCACGGGCAGCGTCCCCAAGGTGCCGGGGCTGCGGACGGGATGGATGTTCCGCCGCGATCCCGGCCTGATCGGGGATGCGATGATCTTGCGCAAAAACTCATTTAATATCATGATTTTTCCGGGCGCAGTTAACCCATCACATTCACTGCGGCCTGCCCGGCCTGGCCTGGCGCTGAACCTTGAGCGCCGCGAAGGCGGGGCGGGTGCCGGTCGGGGGCTTCGGGCTTCCGGCAGGCAGGGGGCAGCGTGGCGCTGTGGCAGGGGCCATCGCCCCTGCCAGGATGCGCAGGGCGCGCGGGGCGCAAAAGCTTCCCGCTTTTCGATCCGGCAGCCCATGCGGAGGGGACTTCCCGGGCACCCTGCCCGGGCACCCTGCCCCGTCACCCTGACTGAACGGGTCGCGTTGGCCCGGCTGATATGTCGTGAACCGGTGCAGCGCCTTGACCGAGGGGGGCGGGCACTGGCATTGTTGCGGACACTGCTGGAAAGCGTGTCCGCACCGGTGCCTTGCGGACCAAGGAGATAGCGTGAAACCCCGAATTCTTGCGATCCTCACTGCGGCCTTGCTCATTGCCGCGATTGCCGCCTGGGCGTGGTTTTCCGGCTGGTTCGGTGGCGAGACGCTGGCGGGTTTCGCCAGGTCGAACGGTCGGATCGAGGTCGAGCGCATCGACATCGCCTCGAAGTATGACGGTCGCATCGCCTCCATTCTTGTGAACGAGGGCGACCCCGTGACAGCCGGCATGGTCGTTGCCCGGATGGACACGAACGAGATCGAAGCCCGGCTTGAAGAGGCCAAGGCGCTGGCCCGGCAAGCGGCGCAGGCTGTCCGCCGCGCCGAGGCGGAAGTGGCACAGCGGGTGGCGGACGCCCGCCTTGCCGAGGTCGAACTCACGCGCGCGCGCGCGCTTGAAAGCCGCGAAGCGGGCACCGTCGCCGATGTCGACCGGCGCACCGCACAGCGCGACGTCGCGGTCGCCGCCGTCGATTCGGCGAGGGCCGCCGTCGGCGATGCCGAAGCGGCAAGGGAGGCGGCCGAGGCACGCGTCGCCGCGCTCGGGGTGACGATCGCCGAAATGACACTGGTCTCGCCGGTTTCGGGCCGGGTCGAATACCGGCTTGGCCAGCCGGGAACGGTGATCGGCGCGGGTGACAGGGTCGTGACCGTGCTCGACCTGTCCGACGTGCACATGACCGTATTCCTTCCGACCGCCGAGGCCGGGGCGCTCGCGATTGGCGCAGACGCACGCATCGTGCTCGACGCCGCGCCGGGCTATGTCTTTCCTGCCACCGTCGCTTTCGTCGCGTCAGAGGCCCAGTTCACCCCGAAGACGGTCGAGACGAGCGATGAGCGTCAGAAGCTTGTCTATCGTGTCAAGCTCACTGCCGATCCGAAGCTTCTTGCGACCTATCGCGACCAGATCAAGGCCGGATTGACGGGCGACGCATGGGTCCAGCTTGATCCAGCCGCAGCCTGGCCAGAGACGCTTGCCGTGAGGCTGCCGGATGCCCCTTGACGCACCGACATGTGTCGTCGCCTCATCCCTTTCCTATCGCTATGGCGCGACGCTTGCGCTGGACCAGGTCTCGCTGACGATCCCGACGGCCTCTTTCACCGCCGTCGTCGGCCCGGACGGCGTCGGCAAGTCGACGATGCTTGGCCTGATCGCGGGCGCACGCGCCCTTCAGTCGGGCGAAATCACGGTTCTTGGCGCGCGCATGGGCGACAGGCGCGCGCGCGAGGCCGTGTTCGGGCGCATCGCCTTCATGCCCCAGGGGCTGGGCCGGAACCTTTACCCGACATTGTCCGTCCTTGAGAACATCGACTTCATCGGGCGGCTGCACGGGCTT
Organism: Rhodobacter sp.; assembly: GCA_020251025.1. Classification (GTDB taxonomy): domain Bacteria; phylum Pseudomonadota; class Alphaproteobacteria; order Rhodobacterales; family Rhodobacteraceae; genus Aliitabrizicola. The sequence continues at coordinate 40,021 of JADCDI010000031.1, forward strand.
GACAAAGCTGACCGCGCGTCGCGCATCGAGCGGCTGACGCTTGCGACCGGCCTTTCGCCCTTTCTCGACCGGCCGGCCGGGAAGCTTTCCGGCGGCATGAAGCAGAAAGTGTCGCTTTGCGCCGCACTGATCCACGATCCTGATCTGCTGATCCTTGACGAGCCGACCACCGGCGTTGATCCGCTGTCACGCCGCCGGTTCTGGGCGCTGATCGGCGCACTTCATGCCAGCCGGCCATCGATGAGCGTGCTTGTCTCGACCGCCTACATGGAAGAGGCGGAGCGCTTTGAACGCCTGGTCGTGATGGATCGTGGCCGGGTCCTTGCCGCCGGGCCGACGCGCGAGGTCATCGCAGGTACCGGCCAGGCAAGCCTTGAGGCGGCGTTCCGCAAGCTGTCCGATCCGCAGTGGCGCGGCGAGCCGCTTGTCATACCGCCGCGGGTTGACCGGCGCGACGGGCCGGCGATCGTCGCCGAAGGGCTGACGCGGAGCTTCGGCGATTTTGTTGCAGTGGACCGTGTCAGCTTCACCATCGCGCGCGGCGAAATCTTCGGATTTCTCGGTTCCAACGGCTGCGGCAAGACGACGACGATGAAGATGCTGACCGGCCTCTTGCCGGCGACCGGGGGGCGGGCCGAACTGCTTGGCGAGCCGATCACGCAACCCCGGCTCGAACAGCGGCTGCGCATCGGCTACATGTCTCAGGGTTTCTCGCTTTACGAGGAACTGAGCGTGCGCGCCAATCTTGATCTGCACGGCAAGCTTTACCAGATACCGGCCGACAAGATCGGCCCGCGTGTTCAGGCGGCGCTGGCGCGGTTCGACCTTGCCGATTTTGCCGATGTCTTGCCGAAATCGCTGCCGCTCGGCATCCGACAGCGCCTGCAGCTTGCGGCGGCCTGCCTGCACGAGCCCGAAGTGCTGATCCTTGACGAGCCGACGTCGGGCGTCGATCCTGCGGCGCGCGACCTGTTCTGGCGCCGGATGGTCGAATTGTCACGCGACGGCGGCGTGACGATCTTTGTCTCGACGCATTTCATGAACGAGGCCGAACGCTGCGACCGCATCTCGCTGATGCATGCAGGCAAGGTGATCGCCATCGGCGCGCCGGCCGAACTGATCGAACGGTCCGGCGCGGCCAGCCTTGAAGAGGTCTTCACGGGCTATCTGGAGAAAGCCGCGCTTGAGGCCGGTGAAGCACCTGACGGGATGTTGGCCACCCCGGCCGAACTTCCCTCGCCCGGCCCGCCGCCGCGGCACGGTCTGGTCGCACCGCTTGTCCGGATTGCGGCCTTCGCGCAGCGCGAGACGGGTGAACTGCTGCGCGATCCGATCCGGCTTGTCTTCGCCCTTGCAAGCCCGATGCTGCTTCTGTTCGTCTTCGGCTATGGCATCGGCTTCGATGTCGAGCGCGTCGCCTTCGCCGCGCTCGACCGCGACCAGACCGCCGCAAGCCGCGAGCTGATCGAGGAATTCCGCAGTTCGCCCTGGTTCGAGGCGCATCCGCCGCTTCTGGCCGAAGAGGATGTCGGCCTAGCTTTGGCTTCGGGCAGTGTCGTGCTTGTCATCGACATTCGGCCGGGCTTCGGGCGCGATCTTGCGCGGGGCCTCAGCCCGGAGGTCGCCTTTCTGCAGAACGGAGCGAAACCCTTCGAGGCGGAGACTGTGCGCAACTATTTTGAAAGCGTGATGCTTGGCCTGATGGCGCGCGTGTCGGCTGAAACGCCGGCCAGCCGCAGCGAGGTTCTGCCGGTGCAGATCGAGTCGCGCTATCGCTACAATCAGGACTTCCGCAGCGTCTTTGCCATCGTGCCCGGCAGTATCATGATGATTCTTGCCCTTATTCCGGCGATGTTGACGGCCCTTGCGGTTGTGCGCGAACGCGAGATCGGCTCGATCAGCAATTTCCGGGTCTCGTCGGCCCGTGTCGCCGAATTCCTGATCGGCAAGCAGATTCCCTATGTCGCGGTTTGCTTCCTGAGCTTCCTGTCGCTGATCCTGCTGGCGGTGCTGCAATTCGGCCTGACTGCAAAGGGGTCGATACCGGCGCTGCTGCTTGGCGGTCTGCTTTATGTCTTCGCCACGTCCGGGCTTGGCCTTCTTGTCTCAAGCTTCGCGCGCACCCAGGTCGCAGCGCTGGTGGCGACCGCAGTGATCGTCGTCGTGCCTGCGCTGCAGTTTTCGGGCTATCTATCTCCGGCGGCCGCGCTGGACGGGTTCGGCTACTGGATGGGCCATCTGTTTCCATCGCTGTGGTTTCAGAACATCAGCATCGGCGTCTTCGCCAAAGGCAGGAGCCTTGCGGCACTGGCGACGGACCTTGCCGTTCTGTCGCTGTTCGGCTTTGTCTTTCTTGTGGTCGCGAGCCTTGTCCTGAAAAAGCAGGAGCGGTAAGCATGCGCTGGCTCCGCAATGTGTGGTATCTTGGCCGCAAAGAGATCGCCAGTCTCGGGCGCGATACCGTGCTGTTGCTGTTCCTCGTCTATTCCTTCTCCTTTACCGTGTATTCCGAGGCGACGGGCGTCGATATCGAGGTGCGCGACGCCAGCATCGCCATCGTCGACGGCGACCATTCGACGCTTTCACGCTCGATCAGCGCGGCGCTGCGGCCGCCCTGGTTTCGCCCGCCGGTGTTGATCGACCGCGCTGATCTCGACCAGGCGATGGATTCGGGCCGTTTCAGCTTCGCGCTGGAGATTCCGCCCGGCTTTGAGGCAGACCTGCTGCGCGGTCTTCGGCCGGAATTGCGGCTTGATGTCGACGCAACCGCCATGGCGCAGGCCGGGATCGGCGATTCCTACATCCAGCGCATCGTACTTGAAGAGGTGTTCGCCTTTCTGAAAAGCCGCGGCATCGAGGCCGATCTGCCGATCAGGATCGTCGCCCGCGCCTGGTTCAACCCGAATCTCAAAAGCGTCTGGCAGAATTCGCTGATGTCGGTGATCGAGCAGATCACGCTTATGTCGATTCTGCTTGTCGGGGCCGCCGTCATCCGCGAGCGCGAGCATGGCACGATCGAGCATCTTCTGGTGATGCCGGTGCGCGCCTCTGAAATCGCCATGGCCAAGGTCGCGGCGAACGGGCTGGTGGTGCTCGTCGCCACCGCGCTGTCGCTTTTGATTATGGTGCGCGGCGTGCTGGCGGTGCCGGTCACCGGGTCGGTGCCGCTGTTCCTGCTTGGCGTGCTGCTTTATCTTTTCGCCATGAATTCGCTGGGTATCCTGCTTGCGACGATCGCCAATTCGATGCCGCAATTCGGACTGCTCGCGACACCGGTGTTTCTGGTGCTGATCATGCTTTCCGGTGCGAACTCGCCGCTTGAATCGATGCCGGCGCAACTGCGATTGGCGATACAGGGCTCGCCCACCGTGCATTTCGTCGAGATCACAAGCGCCGTCCTGTTTCGCGGTGCCGGGATCGGTGTGGTCTGGCCGCAATTCCTGGCGCTTGCGGCTTTCGGCACAGTCGCGTTCGTGGTGGCGCTTGCCCGTTTCCGCGGCATGCTGGCACGGCAGGGCTGACACCCGGGCAAGGGGGGGGGACGGCAGGGTGGCAGGCTGGATTGCACCCGCAGCCCGTGCCGTCCCTGCCCCGGACGGGGCAGGATCGCAGGGGGCCGCAGCCCGTACCGTCCCCGGCAGCATCCGCTTTGTGCTTCGGCCGCGCCGGGCTGAACCCCGTCGGCAAGGTTTGGGCCTGTCTCTTTTCCCCAACGTCCGCCATCACCGTCTTGGGCACCTGCGACGGCATCACCCGCACCCACCGCCGCGCCCGGGCCTTCCTTGCCGGGAAACCGAAGGTCTTTGCTTCCCTGCCTGATGCGCAGGGCAAAGGTCCCCGGCAAGGGCCGTAAGCCTGTTCCCCGCCCGAAGACCAAGGGGGGAATGATCAGGGGCAAGCCGTGCCTGCGACGGGCACCGCCTGCCGGCCCCGCCCTGTCGCACCTTTCTGCGGCCCGGCACCGTCTGCGACCGGCCCGCGCCTGTCCGTCTTTGGGTGGGCCGGGACGAGGAGGTTGATCCTGAGACATGTCTTTCCCGCAGCGCGCATCGGCCTGCCGCCCGGGACCGACGGCGGCGTGCCACCAGTCCGCAACAGAGGGTTCCGCGGCATTCACTTGTTTCAGGTCAGGCATGGCCCCGGGCAGGGACCACGCCCCGCGTGCCGCCGGCGATCAGCAGTGCGGCATCCGCCAGCGGCATCAGCGGCGGGCGGGACGAAGGCACGGCCAGATAGCGCGGCTCCCACTGCGGATCGAACTTTGCCTTGAAGGCGCGCAGCCCGGAGAAGTTATAGAAATGGCCGCCGTGCTGGAAGATGGCCGCACCGAACCGGTTCCAAAGCCGCACACCCTTGCGCGAGTCAAGGCCGGAAAGGGGGGCCATACCCATGGAAAAGCGTGCGGTCCCCTGCGCTTTCATTTGCAGCATCAGGTCGGTGAACAGGAAATCCATGACCCCGGCGGGCACATCGGACCGGTGGCGCATCAGATCGACCGTTACTTCCAGCCGGTCTTCGGTTTGCAGGAGATTTGCAAATCCGACGATCCTGCCCTGATGACGGACCAGCGCGACGGGCCAGCGCTGTATCCAGCCCGGATCGAACCGACCGACCGAGAAGCGCTTTTCGCGCGTCTTCTTTGCCGCCAGCCATTCGTCGGAAATCCGGCGAAGTCCGGCAATCAGGGCGGGCTCATGCGGTGGGTGCTGAATTTCCAGCGTCAGACCATCGCGCCCGGCCCTGGCATGGGCGGCGCGCAGCTTCTTGCGCCCCGCCCCTTCCAGCGAGAAGGCGCGAAGATCCACCACGCCGCGCTCGCCAAGTTTGTGCAGGCTCAGCCCCAGATCCAGCATCAGCGGCAGATCGTCTTCGCCCACCTGGTAGAAGACCGGGCGCGCACCGGCGCGCCGCGCGGCATCACAAAAGGCCCAGCCCAGTTCGGGGCCGGTTTCGGGGGCACCGACCGGCCCGCCAAAGGCAATCCACGACCGGCCTTGCACGCCGTACATGATAAAGCCGCGCCCGTCGTCGGAAAACAGCAGCGATTTGTCGCCCGTCAGCGACAGGGCCGCATCGGGGTTGGCCTGTGACGCCACAATGCGCGCGGCCCGGGCCAGATCGGCATCCGTCGGCGCGACGGGATGCAGGCGCGGAACCCGCAGCAACAGGGTCAGTGCCGCCACAGCCACCAGAAGGGCAAGCAGAAGGCCGGCCCGCAGCGCGCGCGGAACCTGCTGATCGGCGGCAAACTGCCACCACAGTTCGGACGAATAGGGCGTGCCCCTGTGCGCAAAGACCAGAACGAACCCAACCGACAGGATCAGTCCAAACACCAGAACAAACCAGACCGGAGACAGCGCGCCGTGAACCAGACCGGTGCGGCGGTGGAATTCGCGCCGGAACGGCAACAGGATCAGCATGCCGATGCCCAGGGTGATCACGCTTTCGATGTCGAAGGCGTGGATCATCGCCACGACGATGCCCACTGCCATCGCGCCCAGCGTCAGCCAGTAGGCCCCCAGGCTGCGGCGCGCCACGCCCAGCGCCAGCACGATCAGAACGGCACCAAGGATGCTGGACATCAGCGCCCCGCCTTCCAGCAGCACCAGCGGGAACACGCGTTCCAGCGCCGCGCCCGCCTCGGTGGTGGACGGGATCAGCGCCGCGAAGGACATCCACAATCCGGCACCGAAGATCATGACCGAAAGCACCGCCGGTGCCATCGGGCTGATCGCCCCCAGGGTCGGGGCCATGGCCGCCATGCGCCGTCCCAGCCGGAACAGGGGCTGTCGGCCGGTGGCCCTGCGCACCACCACCAGCGCCTCGTAAAGCGCAAGAACCACAAGGGCCATAAGGAAGGGCACGATGAAATAGATGATCCGGAACATCAGCAGGGCGGCTGCGGCCGTTTCGATGGGAACGCTGTCGGGCAGCGCCGCCAGCACGACCGTCTCGAACACCCCCACGCCGCCCGGGACATGGCTGATGACGCCGGCCATGGTTGCGGTGGCGAAAATGCCCACAAAGGCACTGAATCCGATGTCGCCCGCAGGCAACAGAAGATAGAGCGTCATCGCCGCACAGGTGATGTCGCCCAGACTGAACAGCGCCTGGCCCAGCAGAACGGGCAGCGACGGCGCGCGCAAGGTAAAGCGCCCAAGACGCAGGCTGATGTTGTATGCACCGGCCACCACCAGTGGCAGGGTCATGGCAAGGATCAGACCGATCGCCAGCCAGCGCATCTGGGACGCGGGAAAAGGCGCAAGCGACCCCAGAAGATCGGGATAGAGGGCCACGGCGCCAAGCCCCACGACCGTGGCCGCAATACCATAGGACACAGAGACAAAGGTGGACACCGCCGCCACGTCAAAGGCATCCAGCCCCTGCCCCGAATAGATCCGGTAGCGCACCGCGCCGCCCGACACGACGCTCAGCCCGATCGTGTTGCCAAAGGCATAGGCCATCAGCCCGCCCGTCAGGGTCACCGGCAGCGGCAGCGGCTTGCCGATGTAGCGCAGGCCCGACCAGTCATAGCCGACCAGAAACAGATATCCCGCCAGCGCCGAAAGTTGTGCCAGCACCAGAATCAGGACGGGCGTGCTGCGCACCTGGGCAATCACATCCGCCAGCTTCACTTCGGCCAGAAGGTTCAGGACCGCATAAAGACCCAAGGCAAACAGGGCCATGGCCAGGGCATAGGGAAAAACCGCACGCACCGTTTGCCAGATGCCGGCGGCCCTGTCGGATAAAGGCATGATTCCCTCGGCAAGGTGTAAGCGGACGCAGCTTGCGCACTTATGCCCAAAGCGCGGCGGCGGGCAATCGGATGGTCGGGCAGACCGGGCAGATCACCCGGGGCGGCGCAGGCGGAACCTTTGGATCTTGCCGGTCTGGGTCTTGGGCAGCGCGGGACTGAACAGGATGCGGCGGGGATACTTGTAGGGGGCGATCACCGCTTTCACATGGGCCTGCAACTGCGCCACAAGGGCATCGTCCGGGGTCTGTCCCGGCACCAGAACCACATGCGCCTCGACAATCTGGCCGCGGTCACCGTCTGCGGCCCCGATGACCGCGCATTCCAGAACGGCGGGATGCGCCAGAAGGGCCGCCTCGACCTCGGGTCCGGCGATGTTGTAACCGGCGGAAACGATCATGTCGTCGCTGCGGGCGGCAAAGTGGAAACAGCCGTCCCCGTCCTGCCAGAAACTGTCGCCGGTCAGGTTCCAGCCGTTCTGCACATAGGCCCCCTGACGGCTGTCGGCCAGATAGCGGCAGCCGGTCGGGCCGCGCACGGCCAGACGGCCCACGTCGCCGCGCGGCAGCTCATTGCCCGCGTCATCGACGATTTTCGCCTCGTACCCTGTCACGGGCCGCCCCGTACAGGCGGGGCGGTGATCGTCAAAACGGTTGGTGATGAAGATGTGCAGCATCTCGGTGGCACCGATACCGTCCAGAATGGGCTTGCCGGTGCGCCTGATCCACTCGTCATAGACCGGTGCGGGCAGGGTTTCGCCCGCGCTGACGGCGGCGCGCAGCGACGACAGGTCTGCCCCGTCCGCCATCGCCTTCAGCATGACGCGGTAGGCGGTGGGGGCGGTGAAACAGACCGTGGCGCGGTGGCGTTCGATGATCCCGATCATCTCGGGCGGTGTCGCCTGTTCCAGCAGCACCGCCGAGGCGCCAAAGCGCAGCGGAAAGATCGCAAGCCCGCCCAGGCCGAAGGTGAAGGCCAGCGGCGGCGAACCGACAAAGACATCCCCCGGCGTGACCTGCAGCACCTCTTTGGCGTAGCCGTCCGCGATGATCAGCAGATCGCGGTGGAAATGCATCGTGGCCTTCGGCTCTCCCGTGGTGCCGCTGGTGAACCCCAACAGCGCCACATCATCGCGGCCCGTGGGCGGCGGGGTGAAGCGGACCGGCCTGGACAGGGCCGCCCGGTCAAGTTCGGCATCATGATTGGCGGTGCCGTCAAAGCCCACGATCTGTTTCAGCCAGGCCGAGTTCCCGGCGCAGGCAACCAGGTCTTCCATCAGGCGCGTGTCGCACAGGGCCAGGCCAATCTGCGCCTTGTCGATGATCTTGCCCAACTCGCCCGCGCGCAGCATCGGCATGGTATTGACCACAACCGCCCCGGCCTTGGTCGCGGCCAGCCAGCAGGCGACCATCGCCGGATTGTTGGCCGACCGGATCAGCACGCGGTTGCCCGGCCTGACGCCGTAATCCTCGACCAGGGCATGGGCGATGCGGCTGGACCACTCCGCCAGTTCCCGGTAGGTGCGCTGCCGCCCGTTGCCGATCAGCGCGGTATGCGCGCCAAAGCCGCGCTCGACCATCCGGTCGGTCAGTTCCACCGCAGCATTCAGCCACTCGGGATAGTCAAAGCCCGCCTGCGGCAGGTCCGGCCACTCTTCGGGCGGCGGCAGGGCGGCGCGGGCGAAACCATCGATATGTCCCGTGGGACCAAGCCGGTGCATGATGCGCTTTCCCCCGTTCAGTCTTTGCCCGCTTTGCCCGCATGCGGGATCACTGCCGTCGCCTCGATTTCCACCTTGGCGCGGTCTTCGACAAGGGCCACGACCTGCACCAGGGCCATCGCCGGATAATGGCGCCCCAGCACCTCGCGGTAGGCGCGGCCAAGATCCTTCAGCCGCGACAGGTAATCCTGCCTGTCGGTGACATACCAGGTCAGGCGCACGATATGTTCCGGCCCCGCCCCGCCTTCCGCCAGCACGGCGACGATGTTGCGCAGCGCCTGGCGGACCTGATCGACGAAGTCGTCGCTGTCAAACTGCTGATCGGCGGTCCAGCCGACCATCCCGCCGGTGAAGATCATCCGGCCTTCGGCGGCGATGCCGCTGGAATAGCCCAGGGCGGGTTTCCAGGATTTGGGGTGCAGAAACGCATGCGGCGATGTCATGGGACGACCCTTTCCAGATGGGCGGCAAGGCGGCTGCGCAGGGCCTCCGGCCAGGCGGCGGGCCGCCCCGCCTCGACCCAGACCAGCGTCAGATGCGCCGTGATCCGCAACTCCTGCGCGCAGCGCGCCGTCAGCGTCAGGCCGACAGAGGCACCGCCGATGCGCGTGACGGCCAGCGTGAATTCCAGCCGGTCGCCCAGGCGGGACGGGGCGTGAAAATCCGTTTCCAGCCGCGCGGCCGGAACCCCCTGGCCTTCGGCCATCATCCGGGCAAAGGAATGGCCCACTTCGGCAGCGAAGAAGTTTTCGACCACCGAATTCGTCATCTCGAAGTAGCGGGGGTAAAAGACGATCCCGGCCGGATCGCAGTGGTTGAATTCGACGGGGATGCAGCGTGTGTAGCTCATGCCAGAACCGATCTGGCGATGATCAGCTTTTGCACGTCGCTGGCCCCTTCATAGATGCGCAGCGCCCGGATTTCGCGGTACAGGCTTTCCACCGCGAACCCGCTGCGCACGCCATCGCCGCCATGCAGCTGCAGCGCGGTGTCGATGACCCGCTGCGCGGCTTCGGTGGCCGCCAGCTTGGCCATCGCGGCCTCGCGGCTGATGCGCGGCGCGCCGCTGTCCCTGGCCCAGGCGGCCCGGTAAACCAGCAGGGCGGCCGCATCGATATCCAGCGCCATGTCGGCGATATGGCCCTGCACCATCTGCAGCGCCGCCAGCGGCCGGCCGCCGATTCTGCGCGATTGCACGCGCGCCAGCGCCTCGTCAAAGGCGCGGCGCGCGAACCCCAGCGCCGCCGCCCCGACCGTGGGGCGGAAGACGTCCAGTACGGACATCGCGATCCGGAAACCTGCGCCGGGCTCGCCGATCAGGGCCGTCGCGGGCAGCAGGCAGTCGGTCAGCACCAGCCGCGCCAGCGGATGGGGTGCCATGACGCCGATGCGTTCGGCCACCCGCAGCCCGGGCGTGTCGGCAGGCAGGAGAAAGGCCGACAGCCCCCCGGTGCCCGCCCCCTCGCCGGTGCGCGCGATGATCACATAGACATCGGCGATCCCGCCGTTGGAGATATAGGTCTTCTCGCCGTTCAGCACCCAGCCGCCTTGCGCCCGCACCGCCGTTGTCGCCGTGCCCGCCACGTCCGATCCGGACGCAGGTTCGGTCAGCGCAAAGCCTGACAGGGCGGTACCACTGCGGGTCCGGTCCAGCCAGCGGCGCTGATCCGGCGTGCCGAACAGGCTGACGGCCCCCATGCCCAGACCCTGCATGGCAAAGGCGAAATCGGCCAGGCCATCGTGCCGCGCCAGGGTCTCGCGGGTCAGGCACAGGCTGCGCAGGTCCAGCCTTTCGCCCTGGCCCGCGCCGGTCTGGCGCAGCCAGCCGTCCCGCCCCAACAGCGCCACCAGCGCCCTGCAGGCGGCATCGACATCACCATGATCGACCGGCAGGTTCGCGGCGCACCAGGTGTCCAGCGCCAGCGCCAGGTCGCGGTGCCGCGCCTCGAAAAAGGGCCAGTCCAGAAAGCTGCGATCGGCCATGTCTATTTTCCGTTCCCAAATATCCCGGGGGTCGGGGGGCTGGCCCCCCGTCCCCGCTTCATCCGGAAGGCTGCCCTGGCCGGTGGCTGCGCCATTCGTTCAGTTCCCTTCGAACACAGGTGTCTGCTTTGCCACGAAGGCGCGGTAGGCGCGTTCGAAATCCCTTGTCTGCATGCAGATCGCCTGGGCCTGGGCTTCGGCCTCGATCGCCTGATCCAGGCTCATGTCCCATTCCTGCGCAAGCTGGGTCTTGGTGATGCCATGGGCAAAGGTCGGCCCGGCGGCAAGGCGCGCGGCCAGGGCCTGCGCCTCGGCCTCCAGCGCATCGGCGGGGTGCAGGGCGTTCCAGAAACCCCAGGCGGCACCCTCGGCGGCGGTCATGAAGCGCCCGGTGTAAAGAAGTTCGGCCGCGCGCCCCTGGCCGATCAGGCGCGGCAGCATCGCACAGGCCCCCATGTCACAGCCGGCCAGCCCGACACGGGTGAACAGGAAGGCGCATCTGGCCTGCGGTGTCGCCAGGCGCAGGTCGGCGGCCATGGCAAGGATCGCCCCCGCACCGGCGCAGATGCCGTCGACCGCCGCGATCACCGGCTTGCCGCAGGTGATCATCGCCCTGACCAGATCGCCGGTCATCCGGGTGAAGGCCAGAAGATCCGTCATCGGCAGGCCGATCAGCGGGCCGATGATCTCGTGCACATCCCCGCCGGAACAGAAATTGCCACCGTTCGAGGCGAAGACCACGACATCGACATCGCGGGCCTGGGGCAGCTTGCGGAAGGTGTCGCGCAGTTCGCCGTAGCTGTCAAAGGTCAGCGGGTTCTTCCGTTCGGGCCGGTTCAGGCGGATCGTGGCGATGCGGTTTTCGACGTGCCACAGGAAATGGTCGGGCCTCAGCCCGGCAAGCGCGGTCATGCCGCCCCTCCCATACGTTTGAGGATCTCTGTCAGGCGGTCAAGGTCTGCCTCTGACAGCCCTTTGAACAGCCGCCCGATTTCGCGTTCATGCGCTTCGGCCAGACGTTCGAAGCGCGTCAGTCCCGAAGGTGTCAGCGCCACGAAAACCGTGCGCCTGTCGGCCTGCGAAGGGGTCCGGCGCACCAGGCCGTCGGATTCCAGCCGGTCCACCACCGCAGTGGCATTGCCGTTCGACACCAGCAGCATCCGCGACAGTTCCGACATCGTCACCCCGTCGCGGCGGCGGTACAGCGCCGCCAGCACGTCAAAGCGGGGCAGCGTGGTGCCATGGCTCGCCCGCAGGAATTCCCGCAGGCGCGCTTCCGCCCCGCGCGTGACGCCCAGCAGGCGGATCCACATCTTGAGGCGGCGCTTGGACAGCGGGTCCACTGCATCGGTCCCGCTCATGTCTCGCCCCCCGAAATGGCAATCGCCTGTCCGTTCACACCCCCGGACCCGGGGCCGCACAGCCAGAGTGCGGCGGCGGTAACCTCGGCCGGGGCGATCAGGCGGTTCTGCGGGTTGACGCCTTCCAGCGCGGCGCGGGCCGCCTGTGGCGTGCGGCCGGTCTTCCCGACAATGACGGCAATGCTGCGTTCGGTCATTTCCGTATCCAGAAAGCCGGGACAAAGCGCGTTGACGGTGATGGGGCGCCTTGCGATTTCCAGCGCCAGGCAGCGCGTCAGGCCGATGACACCATGTTTGGCGGCGGCATAGGGCGCGATCCTGGCATAGCCCTTCAGCCCGGCGGTCGAGGCCACGCAGATCAGCCGCCCCCAGCCGGTCATCTGGTTCAGCCCGTCGCGCAGGGTCAGAAAGGTGCCGGTCAGGTTGACGGCCAGAATGGCGTTCCACTGATCCAGCGTGGTGCGGCCAAAGGGGGCGGAATCCGCAGCCCCCGCATTGGCGATGACGATGTCGCAGGGGCCGGCGGCGGCAAACATGGCCCGCACGCCAGCCTCGTCGGTCACGTCGGCCTGAACGGTGCGCAGGCCCGGATAAAGGGCGGCGACGCGGGCCAGCGCCCCGGCCCGGCGCCCGGCGATCACCACCTCGGCCCCGGCCCCGGCAAAGCCGCGCGCAAGATCGGCCCCGGCGCCAGAGCCGCCGCCGGTGATCAGCACGCGTTTGCCGTGAAGGGTCATGCCCGGATCGCCTCTTGCGCGCGTCCGGCCAGACGGCGGGCCTGTTCGGCACCGGGCAGATAGGGCAGCGGCCAGTCCGTGCCGCTGTCGCCCAGTTGGATGGCAGCGTGCAGTGTCCAGTAGGGGTCGGCCAGATGCGGGCGGGCCAGGCAGACAAGGTCGGCCCGGCCCGCCAGAAGAATGGAATTCACATGGTCAGGCTCGGTGATATTGCCCACCGCCATGGTCGCCAGACCCGCCTCGTTGCGGATGCGGTCGGAAAACGGGGTCTGGAACATCCGGCCATAGACGGGCCTCGCGTCAAGGCTGGTCTGCCCGGCAGAGACATCGATGATATCGGCCCCGGCGGCGGCGAACATCTGCGCAATCCGCACCGCTTCGGACGGCGTCACCCCATCGTCCCCCACCCAGTCCGTGGCCGAGATGCGCACCGACATCGGCTTTTGCGCAGGCCAGGCGGCACGCATTGCGCAAAACACCTCCAGCGGAAAGCGCATGCGGTTGTCCAGCGACCCGCCGTAGCCGTCGGTCCTGATATTGGATTTCGGCGATATGAAGGACGAAATCAGATAGCCATGCGCAGCGTGAAGTTCGATCATGTCGAAACCGGCGCGGTCCGCCATCCGCGTGGCGGCAACGAACTGGGCCGTAACGGTGTCCATATCCGCCCGGTCCATGGCCCTGGGCACCTGGTTTTCCGGCCCCCAGGGCAGGGCCGAGGCGGACATGACCGGCCAGTTGCCGTGTTCCAGCGGCGCATCGCCCTTTTCCCAGCCCGGCCGGGTGGACCCCTTGCGTCCCGAATGACCGATCTGGCAGCACAGTCTGGCCCCGGTTTCGGCATGGGCAAAGGCCAGGATGCGCGCCCAGGCCGCTTCATGTTCGGGCGCGTAAAGGCCGGGGCAGCCGGGGGTGATGCGCCCTTCGGGCGATACGCAGGTCATCTCGGTAAAGACAAGCCCTGCCCCGCCCTTGGCGCGTTCGGCATAATGGACGAAATGCCAGTCGGTCGGGCAGCCAGCTACGGCACGGTACTGGGCCATGGGCGAGACGACGATGCGGTTCTGCAACGTCATGTCGCGCAGCCGAAAAGGGGCGAACATCGGCGCGCGGCCCTTTTGCCCGCCTGCCCGTTCCTGAAACCAGTACTCGGCGGCGCGCAGCCAGGCGGGATCGCGCAGGCGCAGGTTTTCATGGCTGATCCGCTGGCTGCGGGTCAGCAGGGAATAGGCGAACTGGATGGGCGGCATGTCGAGGTACCGCTCGACCTGTTCAAACCATTCCAGCGAATTGCGCGCCGCCGATTGCAGGCGCAGCACCTCGACCCGGCGTTCGTCCTGATAGCGCCGGAAGGCGGCCTCCATCGTGGGTTCCGAATGCAGATATCCGGCCAGGGCAATGGCGGAATCAAAAGCAAGGCGAGAGCCGGAGCCGATCGAGAAATGCCCCGTTGCCGCCGCATCGCCCATCAGCACGACATTTTCGTGGTACCAGGTTTCGCAGATCACCCGGGGAAAATTCATCCACACGGCAGAGCCGCGCAGATGGGCAGCGTTGGACATCAGCGCGTGACCGCCCAGATGGGCCGCAAAGATCCGTTCGCAGGTGGCGACCGTTTCTTCCTTTTCCATCTGCGCAAAGCCCCAGCGATCCCAGGTGTCCTGCGAACATTCCACGATAAAGGTCGCGGTGGTGTCATCGAATTGATAGGCATGGGCCCAGACCCAGCCATGTTCGGTCTTCTCGAAGATGAAGGTGAAGGCATCACCGAACTTCTGGTGCGTGCCCAGCCAGACGAACTTGCACAGGCGCATGTCGATGTCCGGCCTGAACACATCGCCATATTCGCGGCGCACCGCCGAATTGATGCCATCGCAGGCGACGACAAGGTCATATTCACCCCGGTAATCTTCCGCCCTCCTGAATTCGGTTTCAAAGCGCAGGTCCACACCCAGCTCCCGCGCCCGGTCCTGCAGCAGCATCAGGATGCGTTTGCGCCCGATGCCGGCAAATCCATGCCCGCCCGAAACCGAACGCACGCCGTTGTGCACCACCGCAATATCGTCCCAATAGGCAAAATCCGCCTTTATCGCCGCCGTGCTTACGGAATCGTTGCGGGCCATGTTGGACAGGGCATCATCAGACAGCACCACCCCCCAGCCGAAGGTGTCATTTGCCTTGTTGCGCTCCAGCACGGTGACCCGGTGCGACGGATCCCGCAGCTTCATCGAGATGGCGAAATAAAGCCCGGCGGGGCCGCCCCCAAGGCAAAGAACCTTCACGTTTCGATCCTTTCCGGTGCAAGACATCGCGAAGGGTGCCATCAGGATCAAACCATTTCAAGCTTGAAATTTCAGACTTGAAGTTTTCTGTCCGTCACGCATTGTGCCCATGCAGGCAGGGGGTGGGACAGCATGGCGGAACGGCCCGTGATCGGCGTTGTGGGTCTGGGCACAATGGGCCTTGGCATTGCACAGGTGTTTGCGCAGGCCGGATTTCCGGTTCTGGCGACGGATGCGTCAGAGGCTGTGCGCGGCACGGCGGCGTTGCGCCTTGCCGGGGCGCTTGAGGCCCGCGTTGCGGCCGGCAAACTGACCCTGGCCGAACGGGATGCCGCATGTGACCGGGTGCAGGTCATCGGGTCGGTCAGCGGCCTTGCGGCCGCCGCCCTGGTTATCGAGGCGATTGCCGAACGTCCCGAGGCAAAGCGCGCCCTGTTGGCCACGCTGGAAGGTGTCGTGGGGCCGGATGCGGTTCTGGCCACGAATACCTCTTCCCTGTCGGTTGCGGCCCTGGCGCAGGGGCTGGCCCATCCGGGCCGGGTTCTGGGCCTGCATTTCTTCAATCCCGCCCCGGCGATGCGGCTGGTGGAACTGATCGCCCCGCAGGGCTGCGATCAGGCATCGGTTGATCTGGCCCGGCGCAGCGCCGTGGCAGCCGGAAAAACCGTGATCCCCTGTGCGGACAGGCCCGGTTTCATCGTGAACCGCTGTGCCAGGCCCTTCTACGGCGAGGCGCTGGCCCTGCTGGAAGAAGGCCGCCCGGCGGCAGAGATTGACGCGGCGATGCTGTCGGCGGGCTACAGGATCGGGCCTTTCGCACTGATCGACCTGATCGGGGCGGACATCAACCTTGCCGCGACCGAAAGCCTGTCGGCAGCGATGGGGGGGCACGCGCGCTATCATGTCTTCCAGGCGCTGCGCACGCAGGTGGCGCGGGGTGACCTGGGCCGCAAGACCGGGCGCGGCTTTGTTTTTCCGGCCAGGGCGGGTGCCCCGCCTGCGGATGCCGACGCGATCATCCTGCGGATCGAGGCGGTGCTGGCCAACGAGGCCGCCTGGCTGCTGGCGGAAGGCGGCACAACGGCCGAAGGCATCAATCAGGCGATGATGCTGGGGCTGAACTTTCCGCGCGGGCCGCTGGACGGCTTGCACCGCCACGGGCCCGCGCGCATTCTTCACACGCTGGCGAAGCTCGAGGCACAGGCCCCGCCCCACCTTGCGGGGCGGTACGTGCCGCCGCCCGCCCTTTCGGAGGCGACATGACCGACGTTTTCCTTTGCGCCATGCGCCGCACACCCATCGGGCGGTATGGCGGAGCCCTGGCGATGGTGCGCCCCGACGACATGGCGGCGCATGTGATCGACGGGCTTTTGACGCTGCACCCGGGACTGGCGGTGGACGAGGTGATCTTCGGCTGTGCCAATCAGGCGGGCGAGGACAACCGCAACGTCGCGCGCATGGCCGTGCTGCTGTCGCGCCTTGGGCCAGAGGTTCCGGCGCTGACGGTGAACCGGCTTTGTGCCAGCGGGCTGGATGCGGTCATTCTGGGCGCGCGGGCGGTGCGCGACGGGGCCGGGGTGGTGATTGCGGGGGGCGTGGAAAGCATGACCCGCGCACCGATGGTGATGGCAAAGGCCGAGACCGCCTTTGCACGGCAGGCGGAGGTTTACGACACGACCATCGGCTGGCGTTTTGTCAATGACCGCATCGCAGCCGCCTTCGGGACCGAATCGATGCCCGAAACGGCCGAGAATGTGGCGGCCGGGCATGGCATTTCGCGTGCCGATCAGGATGCCTTTGCGCTGCGCAGCCAGCAGCGTTACGACGCGGGCTGGCACGCGGCAGACATCCTGCCGGTCACGGTTCCGGCCCGCAGGGGGCAACCCGAAACCGTAACGCGGGACGAACATCCGCGCGCAACATCGGCCGATGCGCTGGCGGCCCTGCCCGCGCCCTTCCGCAAGGGCGGGACCGTGACGGCGGGCAATGCCGCTGGGATCAACGACGGGGCGGCGGCGGTCCTTCTGGCCGGTGCCGGGGCCGTCCGGCGATACGGTTTGCAGCCGCTGGCCCGGCTGGGCCTGGCGGCATCCGCCGGGGTTGCGCCGCGCGTCATGGGTCTGGGGCCGCTGGCGGCGCTGGACCGGCTGCGCCAGCGCAACAGCCTGACGGCGGCGGATTATGACGTGATCGAACTGAACGAGGCTTTTGCGGCCCAGGTGCTGGCCTGCACGCGCGGCTGGGGACTGCCCGATGACGCACCTTGGGTGAACGCAAAGGGCGGCGGCATTGCCATGGGTCATCCGCTGGGCATGTCCGGCGCGCGCATCGCGGGGGCAGCGGCCCGGCGGCTGGCGGAAACCGGCGGGCGGGCGGCACTGGTCACGCTGTGCGTCGGCGTGGGGCAAGGCGTGGCGCTGGCGCTGCACGCCGCATGACATCTGCGGAAAACACCATGATATCAGATGCCTCTGGCTACTTCCTTTATCATTCCATCGGGCAATATCCCGGCAAGGCAAAGGCCATGGCCCAGGCCATGGCGGAATTCGCGCAGGTCTGGGGTGCCCCGGATGATGCGCAATGGGGCTATGCCCTTGGCACCCGCGCGCGCTTTGTGGATCGCTGGCGCGCGATCATCGGCGCGCCCGAAGGCACGGTCACGACCTGCGAAAATGTGACGCAAGGGTTGCACATGCTGGTCACCGCCCTGCCGCAGGGCTTCCTGCGCGGCAGGCGCGTGCTGGTTGCGGGCGACTGCTTTCCCTCAAATCACTTTCTGCTGACGGGGCTGCAGGACCGGCTTGGCTTCACGCTGGATACGGTGCCCCTGCGGCAGGGGGCCCCCTGGGTCGAGGATGAGGATTTCGCGGCAGCCTGGGGGCCGGACGTGGGGCTGGCGCTGATCACCTGGGTCAGCTCCACCTCGTCCCACAGGGTGGATCTGGGCGCGCTGGTGGCCCATGGGCGGGCCATGGGATCGCTGATCGGGGTGGATATCACCCAGGCGGCGGGGCTTTTGCCGTTCAGTGTCGCGGACCCGGCGGTGGATTTCACCCTGTCCACCAGTCTGAAATGGATGTGCGGCACACCGGGGGCAGGCATCCTGCAGGTGGCCCCCGACCTGACCGCCGAATGCCGGCCCGGACTGCGCGGCTGGTTCAGCCAGGAAAACCCGTTTTCCTGGGATCTGGACAAATTCGCCTATGCGCCCGACATCCGGCGCTTTGACAACGGCACGCCCGGCGTCATGGCCGCCGCCGCCTCGCTGCCCGCGCTGGACTGGCATGCCGGGCAGGACATCGCCGCGATGGCCGCCCATAACCGGGCGCTGACGGCGCGGCTGATCGCGGCAGCCGATGACATCGGGCTGGCGCTGGTCACCCCCCGGCCCGAGGCGCAGCGCGGCGGCAGCGTCATGCTGCGGCTGGCGGATGCCGGCCGCGCGCAGGCCGTGCTGGCCGGGCTGCGCACACGCGGGCTGCATGCCGATGCGCGGGGGGCGGTGCTGCGCCTGTCGCCGGGGAATGTGACGACCGAAGACGGGACAACGGCACTGATCGCGGCGCTGGAAGACCTGGCCCGCTAGGGTCAGGGCGGTGTCCGCCGGTTACAGGAAGCTGCGGATCGTGGCCAGGGCACCGTCCAGCGCCCTGCCCTCTTCGTCCTTCAGCGCCGCCTCGCGCAGGCGGCGGGCCCAGTCGGCGGCGTCTTCGCGCCCGGCAACAAGGGCTATGCCCGCCAGCACGCGGTCGAACTTGGACTGGCCGCGCGCATGGGTGTCCGAGTAGCCCTTGATCAGGCGGCGGCAGCGGATAACCTCGACCGCCAGATCATAATCCGCCGCCAGACAGTCCAGCGCTGTGGCGAGCCAGCGGTCCAGATGGGCGCGTTCCTGGCTGTGGCGCAGCGTGCGGCGGCGGTAGCCGCGCAGCGCACCCAGGGCGTGCAGCATCAGAAAGGCGGGCAGCGTATCGCTGCGCAGGCGGCGGCCCTTGCCGAACCAGCGGTCAAGCCGGGCCATCCACGCCGGGCTGGCTTCAACCCTGGCACCAAGGCGGGCAGGCAGCATTCCGGCGATTTCCTGCGCGCGGGGGTGCATGAATTCGGTCACCCGGACCAGATTGGCGTCGGTGGCACCCATTTCGGATGTGATCCGGCGAAAGCGCGCGCCCTGCGTCTTGAGGTCGGCCACACGGATCACATCGTCATAGGCCATGGCGTTGGCGATGTATTTCGCGGCTTCCCGCGTCAGGGCATGGCCCTTGTCGGCGCGGTCCTGCGGCAGAAGGGATGCAAGGCGGTCCAGGTATTCCGCGCCGTAGGCCAGGTCCTGAAACGCAACCACCTTGCTGAGACCGGCATGGGCCATGTCCTGCACCGGGGCGGGAAATGCGGCGAT
This sequence comes from Rhodobacter sp., assembly GCA_020251025.1. Lineage (GTDB taxonomy): Bacteria > Pseudomonadota > Alphaproteobacteria > Rhodobacterales > Rhodobacteraceae > Aliitabrizicola. The sequence goes on from JADCDI010000031.1 coordinate 59,257, forward strand.
ACGGGCCGTCAGCGCGCGCCACCCGGCAATCAGGGGTTCGGGGCCGGTGGGCTGCGGCGCGCGGAAGGGGGCTGTTGCAGCAGCGGGTCTGTCAGGCGGTGCGGCCCCGGCCTGCGCTGCGGCAAAGGCGGCGGCAAAGGCCCGGAGCGACCCCTCTACCCCCTTGCCCGAGGCGCGGATGGCACCTTCGAAGGCCGCACGGGGAAAGGGCAGCACCCCTGCCCCGGCCAGGGCCCCGAACAGGCTGGCAGAGATCACCGAGCCTGCCTCGATGGCGATGCGGTCAAAGTCGGCGGCGATAAGGTGGCGGGCCGCGATCCCCGCCGCCGCCAGCGCCTCTTCCGTGCTGGCAATGCCGTCGCCCGGCACCGATTTTTCCGAAACGGCCAGCACGCGATGGGTCGAGGTGATCAGAACCGTGCGGTCCGGCGTGACAAAGCCGCGCAGAATGGCGCGGCCCGCCTCCATCATTTCGGCGGCAATCAGGATATCCACATCCCCCGCCGCCGGCAGCAGCGAGAACACCGGGGGGCGGCCCGTGTCGGGGCACATCTCGATATAATAGATCGTGGCACCGGTGCGCTGCGCCACCCCGGCGACAGATGTGGCCTGGCAGGCGAACCCGCAGGCGCGGGCCACATCCTCGATCCACGAGGCAAGCACGCCACCGCCCTGCCCGCCCACGGCCATGACCGCCAGCTTGATGATGCCGCCCAGGCGCGGGTCCGGCATGCCCGGCGACAGGGCGGGGTGCGCCGTCATGCCGCCCCGCCAAAATCAAGCCGGCGGGCCTGACGGCGCGCCTGCAGCCAGCCGATGACCCGCGCCCGGAAAGCGGCGCGGCGGCGTTCCCAGGGTGTGGGGTTGTGCACCACGTCGGCCCGGTAGAAGGACGGGCACAGCACGGCGGCATCGGCCACCTCGCCGCAGTTGCCGCAGCCGACACAGCTTTGGTCGATGCTGGCCACGGGATCGTCGCGCAGCGGGTCATCCAGCCGCTTCAGGCTGAGCGACGGACAGCCTGACAGGCGGATGCAGGCGTGATCGCCGGTACAGATCGCCTCGTCCACGCCAAAGCGGGGTGCTTCCACCCGGCGTCCGTCGCGGATCGCCTGCTGGCGCAGCGGCTTTTCACGGCGCTGGCGGTTCAGCATGCATTCGGATGAGGCGACGATCACCTTCGGTCCGGGGGCGTTTGTGGTCAGCGCCTCGCGCAGCACATCGCGGAGATGGCCCACGTCATAGGTGTTGGTGATCTCGCGCACCCAACGGATGCCGATGCCCTTCACAGCCCCGGAAATCGGGTTCTTCGTGGCCTTGGTGGCATTTTCAGCGCGCGAGGACATCACGTCCTGCCCGCCGGTCGCGGCGGAATAGTAATTGTCCACCACCACCGCCAGCCCGTCGGATTTGTTGAAAACCATGTTGCTGAAGGATGACGACAGGCCGTTATGCCAGAACCCGCCGTCGCCGATGATGGAAATGGGCCGCCGTTCGCCGCCGCCGTCAAAGGCGCCGTTGGCGGCAGGGCCAAGGCCGTAACCCATGGTGGCCCCGCCAACTTCGAAGGGGGGCAGCGCGCCGAACAGGTGACAGCCGATGTCGGCACTGATCTGGTGCTGGCCCAGATCCTTCTGCACCAGCTTCAGCGCGGCAAAGATCGGGCGTTCCGGGCAGCCGGTGCAAAAGCCCGGTGGGCGGACCGGCACGGTTTTAGACAGGTCGGGAATTTGCGGCGCATCCCTGTTCGGGGCGCGCACCTGCGCGGGCAGAAGATGGGGGGCCGCCTGTTTCAGAAAAGCGGTAACGCCATCCAGCAGGACCTGCCCCGTATATTCGCCTGCCATCGGCAGCATGTCCTTGCCATGCAGCCGCACCGTGCCCTGCGCGCGGTAAAGGAAGGTGGACAGGGTCTGTTCGATGAACTCGGGCTGGCCTTCCTCGACCACAAGAAGCGATTGCTTGCCTTGGGCAAAATCGAGAAACTCTGACGACACCAGCGGATAGGTGACGTTCAGCACATAGAGCGGCACCTGCGTTTCGCCGTAGATGTCTGCAAGCCCAAGGCGTTGCAGGGCGCGCACGACCCCGTTGTACATGCCGCCCTGCACAACGATTCCCACAGGTGCCTGCTGCGGGCCGAACCGTTCGTTCAGCTTGTGGTCCAGCACATAGCGCTCTGCCGCAGGCCAGCGGTTCCTTACCTTGTCCTGTTCATGGACATAGGACATCGGCGGCAGGACGACGCGGGCGAAATCGCTGCGCGGGGCTGACAGCGCCTCGCGCACCGACAGGGTGGGGCGGCGGTTGTCGCGGGTGGTGAAGGTGCCCGTCACATGGCAGGACCGGATGCGCACCATCAGCATGACGGGGGAATTCGACGCCTCGGACAGGGCAAAGCCATGGTCCACCGCCCTGACGATGGAGGGCAGGTTGGGGCGCGGGTCCAGCAGCCAGAACTGGGATTTCATCGCAAAGGCGTGGCTGCGTTCCTGCATGATGGACGAGCCTTCGCCATAGTCTTCGCCCAGGATGATCAGCGCCCCGCCGGTAACGCCGGAAGACGACAGGTTCGCCAGCGCATCCGAGGCCACGTTGACACCGACCGGCCCCTTGAAGGTCACGGCCCCCCGGATCGGGTAATGCACAGATGCCGCCAGCATGGCTGCCGCCGCCGCCTCGTTCGCGTTCGCCTCAAACCGCACGCCAAGTTCTGCCAGCAGGTCCTGCGCATCGGCCAGCACATCCATAAGGTGGCTGATCGGCGCGCCCTGATAGCCGCCGACATAACCGACGCCGTTTTCCAAAAGGGCCTTGGTCAGCGCCAGAATGCCTTCGCCGGTAAAGGTTGCCCCCGCCCCAAGACGAAGGTCTTCGACTTCTGCCCTGAACGACCGTTCCGCCATGCCCGCCCCTTCAGAAATCGTGTTTACGGATATTGCCCAGCATCTTCTGCAGCGTCGCGACGAAGGCGCGACGCTCGTCTTCGGGAATGCCCTGAAACATCCGGGCATAGGCGGCGGCCATCTGCGGCCATATCGCCCCGAAAGCGGCGCGGCCGGCTTCGGTGATGTGCACGCGGGTCGCGCGGCTGTCGCCGGCATCGGTTTCGCGCTGGATCAGACCTTCGCCCGCCAGTTGATCAAGGGCGCGCGACAGGGTGGACTGTTCCACCACGGCATAGACCGCCAGTTCCCGGATCAAGGGCGCGTCAATCACCGAAAGAACCGCCAGCGCCCGCATTTTCGGCGTGGTCAGCCCAAGCCCGGCCAGGTCCGCCCGCAGGCTGGCGTTGTAGCGGCCCATGATGCGGTTCATCAGATAGGGCGCGAAATTGCCCAGGCCGATCTCGCCCAGCCCCGGCAGGCCCGCGATGCGGCGCTGATCGGTCATGCGCCCAGCGCCTTTGCCGCCAGATAGCCCGACCCGCCGCCCAGACCCGGGCCGGGATGGGTCGACGCCCCGATATGGCGCAGCCCGCGCAGGGCGAAAGTGCCGTTCGCTGAATGGGCGAAGGGTCGCCAGACAAGGAACTGGTCGATGGAACAGGCCCCGCCATAGGGATCGCCGCCGACAAGGTTCATGTTCATCGCCGCCAGATCGGCGGGCGAAAAGGCACGCCGCGCCAGCCGGATGCGGTCAAAGCCCCGGATGTGGCGCGACAGGATGCGCTCGATCCGGTCGGCAAAGGCCTCTCGCGTGGCGTCGGTCCATTCAGGTGTCGTTTCGATCTCGGCCGCGGCATCGCCTTTGATGATGCGCGGCGCATCGGGGATCTGCAGCCAGAGCACCGCCTTGCCGTCAGGCGCGCGGGTGGGGTCCAGCCGGTGGGGTTGGCCCACACAGATCGTCGGCGTGACGGGCAGCAGGCCGCGTTCCGCCTCGTTGGCGGATTTCGACACGCTGTCGATCCCGTCGGCCAGGTGGATCAGCGCGACATCACCCAGACCGGGCGTCAGCCAGTCCGGGGCGCGGTCCAGCGCATAGTGCACCTGGAAGTTGCCGCGCCCGTGGCGGAAGGCGGCGGCTGCGGCACGGTCCTGGGGCAAATTCACATCGCGCAGCAACCGGTGCAGGAGTTGCCCCGGCGCGACCGAGGCAAGCACCGATTTCGCCGCAATGGTTTCACCGCCTGCAAGCACCACGCCCGTCACGCGCCCGTCGCGCTGCGTGATCCGGTCCGCATCCGCGCGGGTGCGGATCCGGCCACCCTCAGCCTCGATCAGGCGGCGGAAGGCGGCGGCGGCCTGCCCTGCCCCGCCCTTGACCACGGGTGCGCCCGCAGCCTCCAGCGCAAAGGCGATGACCCGGCCCATCTTGCCGGAAAAGGCGCTTTCCGGGGTCAGCCCGGCATGCAGGACCCACGGCGCCCACAGCGCCTGTACCAAAGGACTGTCATAGGTTTCCAGCCAGCCGCGCGCCGGGGCCAGGGCGGCCCCGAACCACGCAAGCAGCCCGCGCGCCCCGCGTCGGCGCATCTGGCCCAAAAGCAGCCGCGCCGTCGCCCAGGACCAAAGCGACCCGCCCAGCAGCGCGAACAGAAAGGGCGCTTCGGCCCCGATCGCGCCGACATCGGCGGCGTGCCTGTCGCCATCGCCCGCAGCCAGCGCGTTCAGCGCCGCCACGTTGCGCGCCCGGTCGGTTGTCAGCACAAGGGCCGAGCCATCCGGGCGCAGCACGGCAGTCGGCTGTGCCGTATGGCAGAATTCCAGCCCGTGACGGGCCAGGTCTTCGGCCAGCGCCGCATAGGCGGGCGAGGTCAGGAACAGAACAAAGGTCGCCGCCATCACGTCATGGTGGAAGCCGGGCAGGGTCACCTCATCGGTCACCATGCAGCCGCCGATCCGGTCTTCGCGTTCCAGCACCAGCACGCGGTCGCCCTTGCGCGCCAAAAGCGCGGCCGCGACCAGCGCGTTGATGCCGGACCCGATGATGACGTGATCTACGGCCACCTGTCAGCCCTTCGGAACCAGCGCCAGCGCCCGGATGGGAGATCCCGTGCCGCGTTCGATCTTCAGCGGGGCCGCAATCAGGATCGCCCCCCTGGGGGGCAGCCTGTCGAGGTTGGCCAGGCTTGCCAGACCATAGCGGTTGGCCTTGTGCAGCAGGTTATGCGCCGGGTAAGGCGGGGTCATGCCGCCGGCCTGCCCCGCATCGGTGCCGATGCACTGGCTGCCCCAGCCGACAATCCCCTTGCCGATCAGATACTCAATCACTTCGGCGGTCGGCCCCGGGGTGTGGGGGCCGGTCCCGTCGGCATTCAGGAACAGGGCCTCGTCATGCGCGCGCCTGTCCCAGTCAGACCGCAGCACCACCCATTCGCCGGAATTGATCGCGCCATGCTTGGCTTCCCAGGCCTTGACATGGTCGATGGTCAGCAGGAAATCGGGGCTCGCGGCACAGTCGGCGGCGAAATCCAGCACGTTGACCGGCGCGACAAGGCGCTGGACGGGCAGCGTGTCGGTATAGCCATCGGCATAGTCCCTGCCGGTGATCCAATGGTGCGGCGCGTCGAAATGGGTGCCGGAATGCTCGCCAAGCTTAAGCCAGTTCCAGGCCCAGAACGGACCATCCTGATCGTATTCGCTGATCCGGTGAATCTCGATCCTGGGCGTGTCTTTGGCGAAATCGGGGGGAAGTTTCAAAAGCGGCGTATTCGGGCCAAGCGTGCCCGAGCAATCCACCACCTCGACCCTGCCCGACAGAAGCATCGCGCCAAGGCTTTCAAGAACATTCGCTGAGGTCATCACACTCTCCCTGATCTGTCCGGGTCTGCGGCCCGGTAGGTGAATCATGCTAGACAGAATTAAATGCGTTTGCAAATATCCCGGCATCAACAGCGGTAGGGCGGAATGACCGGGGCCTATGACGCGATCCTGATCGGGGCGGGCCACAACACGCTTGCCGCAGCGCTGCACCTGTCTGCCCGGGGCTGGCGGGTGGCTGTGTTCGAACAGGCCCCGGTGGCGGGCGGCGCGGTCAAGACCGGCGCCTATACCCTGCCCGGTTTCCGGCATGACTGGGCGGCGATGAACCTGTCGCTTTTCGCAGGATCGCCGTTTTTCAAGGCTTATGGGCCGGAACTGATGCGGCACGGCCTGGAATTCGTGCCGGTTTCCGCCCCCTTCGCCTCGGTCTTTGCGGACGGAAGCTGGCTGGGGGTGACCACCGATCCGGCGGAAACGGGGGCGCGGCTGGCGACGGCCTCGGCCGCCGATGCCGAAACCTGGGGGCGGCTGGTTGCGGCCTTTGCGGGCGAGGCCCCGCATCTTTTCGGGCTTCTGGGCAGCCCGATGCATATGCGTGCGCTTGGATATTTCATGTTCAGAACGCTGCGTGCCAAGGGCCTGGGCGGCACGCTCGACTTTGTCCGGTTCCTGCTGTCATCCCCGCGCGGCTGGCTGACCGAGACGTTCGAGGATGACAGGGTGCGCGCCTTGCTGGCCGCCTGGGGGATGCATCTGGATTTTGCGCCCGATGTCGCGGGCGGGGCGATGTTTCCGTATCTGGAGGGGATGGCGAACCAAAGCTTTGGCATGGTGCTGGGCAAGGGCGGGGCGGATACGGTCATCCGGGCCCTGGTGGCCGCCGTCACCGCGCGGGGCGGCATGGTGGAATGCAACGCGCCGGTGGTGCGGATCGTTCATTCGGGCGGGCGGGCCACGGGGGTTGAACTGGCCGACGGGCGGCGGATGACGGCATCGCGCGCCGTGATCGCCGGGGTGGCCCCGCGCGCGCTGGCACGTCTGGCGGGGCCGACCGGCGAGGCCCGGTTTGACGAAGGCATGGCCAGGTTCAGCCATGCGCCCGGCACCATGATGATCCATCTGGCGGTGGCGGGGCTGCCCGAATGGGCCGCAGGGCCAGCGCTGCAACGCTTTGCCTATGTCCATCTTGCCCCGTCGATGGACCAGATGGCGCGGACCTATGCCCAGGTCAGGGCAGGGCTGCTGCCGGACGAGCCGGTTGTCGTTGTCGGGCAGCCCACCGTCGCCGACCCCTCGCGCGCGCCACAGGGCAAACATGTGCTGTGGCTGCAGGTGCGCATGGTGCCGGGCACGATCCGGGGCGATGCGGCCGGGGTGATCGGGGCCAGGGACTGGGCCGAAGCCGCCGGGCCCTTTGCCGACCGGGCGCTGGCGCTGCTGGAACGCCATGCGCCGGGCACGCGCGCCGGAATCCTGGGCCAGCGCATTGTCACCCCGGCGGAGCTGGAGGCGGAAAACCCCAATCTGGTCGGGGGCGACCAGATTTGTGGCAGCCACCACCTGACGCAGCATTTCCTGTTCCGCCCGCTGCGGGGGCGGGCAGATGGCTCTACCCCGATCCGGGGGCTGCACCTGACCGGTGCCGCCGTGTGGCCGGGGGCCGGAACCGGTGCCGGACCCGGCTTTCTTCTTGCCCGCAAGCTGGCGGGCGTGTGACCATGCCAACAAGAAACCTCAACAGGGATAGCATCAGGAACCTGAACCGCCGCAGTCTGCTGCAACTTTCTGCCGCTTCTGTCGCCCTGGGGGTGGCGGGCCTGCCCGCCCGCGCCCAGGCGATTGACGAACTGGTCATCGCCTATAACGTCTCCCTGCCCGGCTGGGACCCGACCGTTGGCCCCAGCGCCGTCAACCCGACCATCCAGGGCATCTACCAGTCGGTCTTCGACATGTTCATCGCCCAGAACCCCGACCTGAGCTTTGCGCCGGGGCTGATCACCGAATGGGGCTGGAACGGGGACCGGACAAAGATCAGCATGACCGTGCGCGAGGGCGTGACCTGGCATGACGGATCGCCCTTCACCCCCGAAGATGTGGTCTGGTCGCTGGAACGCGCCGCCAACCCGGACACGGGCAACCCCATCCAGTTCGTCTGGTCCACGATCGGCAATTTCAGCATCGACGGCAACACCATCACCGCCGACGTGCTGCGCTTTGACCCGACGCTGTTCAAATGGATGAGCTTCCTGACCGGCTATGTCCTGCCCAGGGCCTATTACGAAAAGGTCGGCGCCGAAGGGTTTGAGGCCGCCCCCGTCGGCACCGGCCCCTATATGGTCGAGAAGTTCGAACGCAACGCCTTTGTCCGGCTCAAGGCCAACCCGGCCTATTGGGGCGGCAAGCCCGAGTTCGAAACGGTGACCATCAAATTCGTGACCGATGCGGCATCGCGCGTGGCCGAGATCGAAAGCGGCAACGCCCATGTCACGCTGGAAATGCCCTATGAGGAATATGACCGGCTCAGGTCGGGCGGTACCCTGACCGGCACCGCGATTCCGGTTTCGGACATCGGCATGATCTTTCTGAACGACATCGAGGTGATGACCGACCCGAACGTGCGCATGGCCGCTGCCCTGGCCATCGACAAGCAGCTGATCGTGGACCGGCTGCTGTCGGGCTATGGCGTGCCGATCGACACGCTGCAAACACCGGACTATGCGGCCTTCGATCCCTCGATCAAGGTGCCCCACGACGAGGCGAAGGCCATCGAGCTGCTGGCGGCATCGGGCTACAGCCCCGAAAACCCGGTCAAGTTCAAGATCCAGACCACCCGGGGCTTCAAACCCAAGGACTTTGAGATGATCCAGGCCATTGTCGGCCTGTGGCGCAAGGTCGGCATCGAGGCCGAGATCGAGGTCTACGAGATCGCCAAGCATTTTGAGTTGCGCGGGGCGGATCAGCTTGCCCCTGCGGCCTTCTACAACTGGGGAAATGCGGTGGGCGACCCCACCACATCCACCGGCTTTGCGATGTTCGGCCCCTCGCCGCATTCGGTCTGGGACGGCGAAGACCTGATCGCCATGATCGGCCCGCTTTGGGGCGAGGCGGACGAGGCAAAGCGGATCGAAGGCTGGAAGGCGGTGGACAGATACATTGCCGACAATGCGCTGGTCATTCCGCTGATCCAGTATGTGCAGCCGATCCTTGCGGCCCCCGGCGTGGCGGTGACGCCGCATGCCTCGGGCGCGCTGCTGCCCGCGCTGATGAAACGGTCCTGAGCGTGACGGGGGCCGTCCCGAGGCGGACGGCCCCTGCCTTGTGATGCAGCTCTTCCGCGCCGTCATCCTGCGTTTGCTGACCATGGCGGTCACGCTCTCTGGCGTGGCGGTGATCGTCTTTGTCGTGATCCGCGTCGTGCCGGGCAACCCGATTGCGATGATGCTGCCCCCCGGTGCCACGGACGAGGACGTGGCCCAGCTGACGGCGCTTTATGGTCTGGACAAATCGGTCTTCCGGCAGTTCCTGATCTGGGCGGGCGGCGTGCTGCAGGGCGATTTCGGCACCTCGATCACCACGCGCCAGCCGGTGCTGGGGCTGGTGCTGGGCCGTCTGCCGGCGACGCTGGAATTGTCGGTCATGGCACTGGTCATCGCCACGGTCATCGGTGGCTTCGCCGCCCTGACCGGCACGCGGCTGCGCGGCACCCGCAGCGAGGCCGCCATCGACGTGGCCAATGGCATGGCCCTGTCGGTGCCCGATTTCCTGTGGGGGCTGGTCTTGATCCTGCTGTTCGGGGTGCTTTGGCCGGTGTTCCATATCTCGGGCCGGGTCACCCCGTCGATAGACCTGCCCTTCACCACCAATTTCTACCTGTTCGAAAGCCTGGTCCGGCTGCGTCCGGACCTGTGGTGGGACATCGTTTCGCACATGCTGCTGCCCGCTTTGGCGCTGGCGATTCCGCTGGCGGCGATCATCGGGCAAGTGCTGAAGCAATCGCTGAAGGAAACCATGCATCTGGATTATGTCACGCTGAGCCGCACCAAAGGCTACAGCGAAAGCCATGTCATCACCCGCGAGGCGCTGCCGAACGCGGTCCTGCCCGCGCTGACGCTGGTGGGGGTGCAGTTCACCTTCCTGATCGGCGGCACGGTGATCATCGAGCGGCTGTTTTCCTATGAAGGGCTGGGCAACATGGCGATCGATGCGGTGATCAACCGCGACCTGCCCCTGATTCAGGGCATCGTGATTCTGTTTGCGGTGATCTTCACGGGCGTGAACCTGATCGTTGATCTGGCCTGTGCCGCCCTGAACCCCCGGCTGCGCCATGGCTGACGGGCGCGGACAGGTGCGGCGCAGGCTGGGGCTGCGGCTGTGGCTTTCGGCGGGGTGGCTGACGCTGCTGCTTCTGGCGGCAGTTCTGGCCCCCTGGATCAGTCCGAAAGACCCGCTGGCGCAGGACCTGTTTCTGGCCCGCCTGCCGCCCTTCTGGATGGCGGGAACCGAACCCGGCTACTGGCTGGGCACAGACAGTCTGGGCCGTGACGTACTGAGCCGCATCCTGCACGGGGCGCGGGTGGCGATGACGGTGGCACTGGTTGCGGGCGCGGCCACCTGTGTGATCGGGGCCACCCTGGGGCTGCTGGCGGGCTTCCTGCGCGGCTGGGTGGACATCGTGATTTCACGCCTGATCGACATCTGGATGGCCTTTCCGCCGGTGCTGTTTTCCATCCTGCTGATTGCGGTGATCGGGCCGGGGCTGGGCGCGATCATCCTGGCCATCGTGGTGATCGACTGGACGCGGTTTGCCCGCGTGGTGCGGGCCGAAGCGATGGCGCAGGGGGCGATGGACTATGTCGCTTCGGCGCAGGTGGCCGGGCGCGGACGGACGGGAACGATGCTGGTCGAGGTTCTGCCCAATGTTCTGCCCCTGATCGTGGTTCTGCTGACCCTGGAAATGGGGATCGCCGTGATCGTCGAGGCGATCCTGAGCTTTGTGAACCTGTCGATTTCCACCGATGATCCGACCTGGGGCGGGATGATCGCCGAAGGGCGGACCAGCGTGCATCAGGCCTGGTGGGTGCTGGTCTTTCCGCTGATCACGCTGTTTCTGACGGTCCTGAGTTTCAGCCAGCTTGGCGAAGGGTTGAAGGACCGCTTCGATCCGGTGCTGCGGTGAGTTTCCTTGAGGTGCGCAACCTGTCGGCCCGCGTGCGCGGTGCCCCCGGCCGTCTGCTGCGCGATGTGTCATTGTCGGTGGCACCGGGCGAGGTGCGCGGACTGGTGGGCGAAAGCGGGGCCGGGAAATCGATGATCGGCAAGGCGGTTCTGGGCATTCTGCCGCGCGCGGTCGAGGTGCTGTCGGGCGAGATTCTGCTGGAGGGGACCGACCTTCTGCGTCTTGCCCCGGCCGAGCGGCGGCGGCGCATCGGCGCAAGCTGCGCGCTGATCCCGCAGGACCCGCTGACGGCGCTGAACCCGTCGCGCCGGATCGGGCCGCAGATGACCGACCGGCTGGTCGACATCCTGGGCTGGGGCCGGACGACAGCGCAAGACCGCGCGCGCGCTGCTGGCCGAAGTGCAGATCACCGACCCCGACCGGGTGCTGCGCCAGTATCCGCACGAGCTGTCCGGCGGCATGCGCCAGCGCGTGCTGATAGCCGCAGCCTTTGCAGCCGAGCCGAAGCTGATCGTCGCGGACGAGCCGACGACGGCGCTGGACGTCACGGTGCAGAAAGAGGTGCTGCGGCTGATTGCGGGCATGCAGGCGCGGCACGGCACCGCGCTTTTGTTTGTCACGCATGATCTGGGGGTTGTGTCCAAGGTCTGCCAAAGCCTGACGGTGCTTTACGCGGGCCTTGTGATAGAGGATGCGGCCTTGCGTGATTTCTTCCCTGCCCCGGCGCATCCCTATTCGCGCGCCCTGCTGGCGGCAACGCCGAAGTACACGGACCCCGGCAGTTCCCTTGTTCCGGTGCCGCAGGAGGTGCTGGACCGCGTGCAGGCGCAGGTTGCTGCGGCCGACCGGGGGTGGCGGAATGGCTGATCTTTATCAGGTGCGCGATCTGCGGCTGTCCTTGCCGGACCTTGGCCGCAAGCCGCTGCTAGGGGCGGCACCGCGGATCGAGATTCTGCGGGGCCTCAGCTTTGACATCGCACGGGGCGAGGTGCTGGGCATTGTCGGCGGATCGGGGTCCGGCAAATCCACGCTGGGGCGCGCGCTGGTGCGTCTGCTGGAACCCACAGGGGGCCGCATCATCTTCGACGGCACCGAGATCACGCATCTGGATGAGACCGGCCTGCGCCCCTTGCGGCGGCGGTTTCAGATGATCTTTCAGGATCCGATGTCCTCGCTCAATCCGCGCCACCGGATCGGCACCATCATCGGCGCGCCGCTGGCATTGCACGGGTTTGACGGCATCCCGGGGCGGGTGGCGCAGGCCCTGGATCAGGTCGGCCTGCCTGCGGCCTTTCGCACCCGCTATCCGCACGAGCTGTCAGGCGGCCAGCGCCAGCGCGTGGGCATCGCGCGGGCCATCGCGATGGAGCCGGAGTTCATCCTGGCTGATGAGATCGTCTCGGGGCTGGATGTGTCCAGCCAGGCCCAGGTGCTGAGGCTGCTGGAACGGCTGGTGGCCGAGCTTGGTCTGACGCTTGGCTTCGTCAGCCATGATCTTTCGGTGATCCGCCGGCTGTGCTCGCGGGTTCTGGTCCTGCATCACGGGGCAATCGCCGAGCAGGCGGCGACCGGCCGGCTGTTTGCCGCGCCGCAGGCGGCCTGTACGCGCGAATTGCTTGATGCCATTCCCCTGCCCGACCCCGATCAGGTCTGGGTCTGACCCCCGGCCCGGTTCCGGACCGGCGCATGATGCGGCGGGGCGATGGCGGGGCATGTAGCTGTGGCCCCCCGGACGTGATGCGGGCGCGCACGGAAAGCCCGGCCGGATCAGACCGACAGGGCGCGATGCCCCTGCGATCCGACTGCCCTGGGGGGGCTTTGGCCGCGCGCGGTCTGTCCCGGCCACGGACCCCGGGCAAAGTCCCCGGCCGGCCCCGGCCCCCCCCTGCCCGGAGATGGTCCTTGCCGTACCCGCAACGGCTGTTGCGGACCAGGCACGGTTTCCGGCGGGAAGCGGTTGCAGATTGCTGCGGTTTGCCTAACCTGCCTGCGCAAACCGCAAAGGCAGCATGATGATCGATCTTCCCCCCGACGGGCTTTTTGTTGGACGTGTCTGGCGCGCAGGGCTTGGCCCGGCCGTGGTTACCCTGCGCGGGGGGCGGGTTGTCGACATCACGTCGCGCGCGGCCCCCACCTTGCGCGATCTTCTGGAAATTACTGACATACCTGGCTTTGTCGCCGCCCAGACCGGCGAGGACATCGGCGCGCTGGACGGGATTGCCGCGATGTCGACCGAAGCCGGCAGCGACCGGACGCGGCTGCTGGCCCCGTGCGATCTGCAGGCCATCAAGGCCTGTGGCGTGACCTTCGCGGGATCAATGGTCGAGCGCGTGATCGAAGAGCGGGCCGCAGGCGATGCCAGCCGGGCCGAAGCGATCCGCAACCGGATTGCCGCTGCGATCGGTGACAGCCTGCAGGGGCTCGTCCCCGGCTCTGACAAGGCGGCCGAAGTGAAGCGCGTTCTGCAGGCCGAAGGCCTGTGGTCGCAGTACCTGGAGGTTGGCATCGGACCGGATGCCGAGGTTTTCACCAAGGCGCAGCCGATGGCTGCGGTTGGCTGGGGCGCCAGTGTCGGGCTGCATCCGGTGTCCTCGTGGAACAACCCGGAGCCCGAGGTGGTGCTTGCGGTAGATTCAACGGGCCGCATCGTGGGGGCAACGCTGGGCAATGACGTGAACCTGCGCGATGTCGAAGGCCGCTCGGCGCTGCTGCTGGGCAAGGCCAAGGATAACAACGCCGCCGCCGCCATCGGGCCTTTTGTGCGGGTCTTCGACGGCAGCTTCGGTCTGAACGAGGTGCGCGGGCTTGAGCTTTCGCTGCGGGTCGAGGGCAGGGACGGCTTCGTGATGACCGGCCAGTCATCCATGAACCGGATCAGCCGCGATCCGGCCGATCTGGTGCGCCAGACATGCGGGCGCCACCATCAGTATCCTGACGGCTTCATGCTGTATCTGGGAACGCTCTTTGCCCCCGTGCAGGACCGCGATGCGCCCGGCCAGGGCTTCACCCATCACATGGGCGATGTCGTGACCATTTCCTCGGCGGCTTTGGGCACGCTTGTCAACACGGTTCGCCTGGCGACCGAGGCCCCGGAATGGACCTTCGGCACGGCGGCCCTGATGCGCAACCTTGCCGGGCGGGGCCTGATCTGACAGGGCGCGGAAAAGGTGCCGGTCTCAGGGGCTGGCTGACCGGAAAGCGGGAAAGACTTGCGCCTGCGCGCCCGGCAGGTCCTGGCTGGGGCCATCGCCCTAGGCCCAGCGCTGCGCCGGGATCAGGACCGGCCGGGGGTCAACGCCCGCAGCCAGCGCCCGCCGCGCCCATGGTGGGCGCTTCCCGCCCGCCGGGTCGGGCGCTGGCCTCTGTGTCGCCCGGACCTGCCGGTTTACGGGGCACCGTCCCGCGCGGGCGGGGGAAACGCGATGCGTTTCCTGTTCCCGCCCGTACGGGCGAAGGGACCCTCACCGTTGCAATGGCAGGGGCCATCGCCCCTGCCACAGCGCTGCGCCGGGATCAGGACGGGCCGGGGGCCAAAGCCCCCGGCCAGCGCCCGCCCCGCCCTCGGCGGGCGCTTCCCGCCCGCCGGGTCGGGCGCTGGCCTCTGTGTCTCCCGGACCTGCCGATCTACAGGGCACCGTTGCGCGCGGGCGGGGAAACGCGATGCGTTTCCTGTTCCCGCCCGAACGGGCGACAGCACCCTCACCGCTTGACTGGCAGGGGCCATCGCCCCTGCCACAGCGCTGCGCCGGGATCAGGACCGGCCGGGGGCCAAAGCCCCCGGCCAGCGCCCGCCCCGCCCACGGCGGGCGCTTCGCCCCCGCCGGGTCGGGCGCTGGCCTCTGTGTCTCCCGGACCTGCCGATCTACAAGGCACCGTCCCGCGCGGGCGGGGGAAACGCGGGTCGCGTTTCCTGTTCCCGCCTGAACTGATGACAGCACCATCACCGCTTCAATGGCAAAGGCCATCGCCCCTGTCCGGGCGCAACCTCGCCCCAAGCCCGCCGGGAGCCGACCGGCCCCCGCGCCCGGTCAGGTCCTTTGCAGTTCCGCGATCAGCGCATCAAGATTGCCGCCCTGACGGTCCAGCATCGCCCCGATCTCGGTGCGCGCAGAGGCAAGCATGTTCACGCCTTCGATGATGATGTTGAAGAACAGCAGTCTGCCGGACTTGTCCGACACATGAAAGCGCACCTCGAAAGGGGATTCGCCCTGAAGGAAGGCCGTGGTGATGACCTCGTAATAGCTTTTTACCGCACGGGCATCGCCAACCTCGATCCGCCCGCCGATGAACTCGCGGAACCGCCGACCGTACCTGCGCGAAATATAGCCCTGGAACGCCGTGGTGAACCCGGAAATCTGCTCGGGGCTGGCCTGCCGCCCCGCCGGGCCAAGCACGGACCGCGCAATCACCGGCACGTCGGCATATCGCACGAAGAGCGCCTCGAACTGCGTGAGCATCGCCGCCTCGGACTCGCCCGAGTTGATCACGCGGTTGATCTCGTTCACGACATCGTCGATCAGCCCGCGCGCCTGACCCACATCCAGCGCCCAGACGGCGCGGGGCAGGCCCGGTGCCAGACAGATTGCAGCACCTGCCGCCAGACCAAGGCCCAGCACCCGGCGCCTGGAAAGATCATTGGCCATAGATATCCTCATAGGGGTCAACAAAATCCGCATCATTCTCTACCGTCTGGCCCAGCTGAAACCGCCGGTTCTGCAGGTAAAGCAGCTTCAGCTGCGCATAGCTGTCGGCACTGTCATACAGGATCGAATCGATCGTGTCGGAATAACGGTAGCGCCGCCCGAGGCCGGCCAGAATCTGGACCCCGGTCGAGACATTGGCCTCGACCGTCGGCAGGGTGAAACGCAGCGGATCAAGGAAGATGTCCATCACCAGACCCAGCGCATCGCGGTCGGTCGACGGGCCGATCAGCGGAACTTCCACATAATTCCCTTCCGCCATGCCCCAGACATGCAGCGTTTCGCCATATCCGGTCGGCTCGCCTTCAATTCCCATCGCCGTGGCGGGGTCGAACACGCCGCCGATGCCGATCGTGGTGTTCACCGCCAGGCGCACGGTGTTTTCCAGCGCCGCACCCGGGCGGGCCTGCAGCAGGCTGTTCACGATATCCGAAGGAAGCCCAAGGTTCAGCGAAATGTTCTGGATGCCACTGCGCAGCGGCCCCGGCGCCACACCGCCATAGCCGAATGCCGACGGGCGCACGACCGTCTGGTCAAGCGTCTTGTTGAAGCCGTGAACACTGCGGTTGCGCGCCTCATAAGGGTCGGGCGTCACGGCCGGCAGCGGCGGTGCCGAACAGCCGGCAACGGCAACACACGTCAGGCCGGCGGCGCTGATCAGGGGTGTCAGGCACCGCCGGACTGCGGAAAAGGAAAGATCAGAAAAAGCCATGCGATGCGTCTGATTTGCTTGACCCCATATCATAGGCCCCGGGAAGCGATGGCAAGGCATAAGCCCCACATTCCGGCGATACAATTCCTGATCGTGATATCTGTTACAGGTGCGGGGCCGCAGCTTTCCCGCCCTTGCCGTGCTGCAAGACCCCGGCTAGCGTCAGATCAAGTGCAATGGAGATAAGCCATGACCGTGATCGAAGCCCGCCTTGCCGACCTTGGCGTCACCCTGCCCGATGCCCCCGCCCCGGCGGCCAACTATGTGCCCTTCGTCACTGTCGGCCCGGTGGTTTATGTCTCGGGTCAGATCAGCCAGGACGGGAACGGTCTGATCAGGGGCAGGCTGGGTGATGACATGACGGTGGCCGAAGGTGCCGCCGCCGCCCGGCACTGCGCCATAAGCTTGCTGGCCCAGCTGCGCAACGCCTGCGGCGGCGATCTTTCGCGACTGGTGCGGGTGATCAAGCTGACCGGCTTTGTCAATTCAACGCCCGGCTTCACCGACCAGCCCAGGGTGATCAATGGGGCCTCCGACTTTCTGGTGTCCGTTCTGGGTGATGCGGGCCGCCACGCACGCTCTGCCGTCTCTGCGGCCAGCCTGCCGCTGGGTGTGGCGGTCGAGATCGAAGCCATGTTCGAGATCCGTCCGTGATCACCCGCGTGCCGCTGCCCGCTGCCTTCCTGACGCGGCCACTGGCGCACCGCGCCCTTCACGACCGCGCCGCAGGCCGCCCCGAGAATTCCCGCGCCGCGGTGCGGGCCGCAGTGGCGGCGGGCTACGGGATCGAAATTGACGTCCAGATGTCATCGGACGGGCAGGCCATGGTCTTTCACGACGAGGACCTTGACCGGCTGACCAGCCTGCACGGCCCCGTCAAGGCCCGCACGGCCGCCGCCCTGGGTCAAATCCGCCTGCGGGATGCAGAGGACGGCATCCCGACCCTGCCCGAGGTGCTGGCCCTGGTTGCCGGGCGCGTTCCCCTGCTGATTGAGGTAAAGGACCAGACGCTGACCATGTCCGAAACCGACGGCAGGCTCGAGGCGGCAACCGCCGCCGCCCTGCACCCCTATGCGGGTCCGGTCGCCGTCATGTCCTTCAATCCGCACGCGGTCGCCTGCATGGCCCGGCTTGCCCCGCAGCTTCCGCGCGGGCTGACCACATCGGCCTATGATCCCGACGACTGGGCACCTTTGCCGGATGCCACCTGCAGCCGTCTGCGCGGCATCCCCGACTATGACCGCACCGGTGCCTCCTTTATCTCGCACGAGGCTGCCGATCTGGACCGCCCGCGCGTGGCCGACCTGAAGGCGCAGGGGGCCGCGATCCTGTGCTGGACAATCCGGTCCCCCGAAGCCGAAGATCAGGCGCGCCGGGTGGCCCACAACATCACCTTCGAAGGCTACGCCCCCCGCCTGCAAGCTTGATCCTGGCTCCGGGCATGCCACTTTCCGACCGCAGAAGGCGTCGCATCATTATCTGTTCAGAAATATCCTCGGGGGGTGCGGGGGGCAGACAGCCCCCCGGCCCGGCCCGCACCCGGCGCCCCGAAGAGAGGTTCCAATGCCCGCCGAACCGGAAGTGACCGTCCACAACAGCCTTGCGGACATCCCGGCGCAGGACTGGGACAGTGTCGCCTGCCCGGAAAGCGCAGAGGGCGGCAGGCCGGTTGACCCCTTTACCACCCACCGCTTTCTGATGGCGCTGGAGCGGTCGGGGTCCACCGGAACGGGCACCGGCTGGCAGCCCTGCCCGCTTGTCGCGCGGCACGGGGGGCGCATCATTGCGGCGGCACCGCTTTATGCCAAGTCCCACAGCCAGGGCGAATACATCTTCGATCACGCCTGGGCCGACGCCTGGCAGCGCGCGGGCGGACGGTACTATCCCAAGCTGCAGCTTGCCGTGCCCTTCACGCCGGCCACAGGACGGCGCTTTCTGACCCTGCCGGGGTTCGAGGCCGAAGGCACGGCAGCGCTGATCGGGGGGGCCATCGGCCTGGCCGAGGCCAACCGACTGTCATCGCTGCATGTCACCTTCTGCACCGAAGCCGAGGCAGACCGGGGCGAGGGCCTTGGCCTTTTGCGACGCACGACGCAGCAGTTCCACTGGGAAAACGCCGGTTACACCCGCTATGATGATTTCCTCGGTCAACTGGCCTCGCGCAAGCGCAAGGCCCTGCGAAAAGAGCGCAGCATCGCCCAGGGCTTTGGCGGCACCATCCGGGCCCTGACCGGAGATGCCATCGAACCGCAGCACTGGAACCATTTCTGGGCCTTTTACCAGGACACGGGGTCACGCAAATGGGGCACGCCCTATCTGACGCGCCGGGCCTTTGACGAATTCCACGCGACCATGCGCGATGACATCCTGCTGATCCTGGCGGAACGCGGCGGCAGGCCGGTTGCCGGGGCGCTGAATTTCATCGGGCGCGACACGCTTTACGGCCGTTACTGGGGATGTATCGAAGACCATCCCTTCCTGCATTTCGAACTGTGCTACCATCAGGCCATCGACTGGGCGATCGCCCATGGCCTGAAGCGGGTCGAGGCGGGCGCGCAGGGCGAACACAAGCTGGCGCGCGGCTATCTGCCGGTGCCGGTGCATTCGCTGCACTGGATCGGCGATCCCGGTTTTTCCGGCGCCGTGGCGCGCTATCTTGCAGCGGAACGTGCCGCCGTGGGCGAAGAGATCGGGGTGATGACCGCTTATGGCCCGTTCCGCCGATGTGAACCGCCCGAATAGGCCGGGGGTAAACCACCCCAAAGATCGACATCCGCCACCGTGCCGCACGGTGCCCTGATCGAAAAGGATAACTGACGATGCCCGACCTGTTGACAGAAGCCGAACGCCGTGCAGACCTGCCCGCCCTTGGGGCCAGCGGCTGGGGGGCGGTGCCCGGCCGGGATGCCATCCGCAAAGTCTGGAAATTCCGCAGCTTTGTTGATGCCTGGGGCTTTATGTCCCGCGCGGCGCTGGTGGCGGAAAAGCTGAACCACCACCCGGAATGGTCGAATGTCTACAATGTTGTCGATGTTACCCTGTCCACCCATGATTGCCACGGTCTCAGCCGGCTGGACATTGATCTTGCGAAACGGATGGATGCGCTGGCCGGTGCGGCAGAAGTGCAGCAGGACCTGACGCTGCCCGTGGAAAGCCTGTGCCAGATCCGCGCCGGGCACAGATGAAGGGCGCGCACCACAGGGCGCGCGCCTCCGGTTTTGCGGCGCAACCGGATCAGATCGCGGCCAAAAGGGATTCGCCCCCCGAGGTGTCGCAGATGCCCGGGTTTTCTTCCAGGTGCAGCACCTTGACCACGCCGTCTTCGGCATAAAGCGCAAAGCGCTTTGACCGGCCGATCAGGCCCGCGGCAGCCGCAGTGAATTCCAGTCCGGCGGCACGGGTGAACTGCCCTTCGGCATCGCCCAGCATGCTGATGCCTGCCTTGTCGGCACCGGTGCTTTCGCCCCAGGCCTTCATCACGAAGGGGTCGTTGACCGACAGGCAGATGATTTCATCCACGCCTTTCGCGGCGAACTTTTCCCGGGTGCGGATGAAGCTGGGCACATGCACCGTGCTGCAGGTGCCGGTAAAGGCCCCCGGCACGCCGAAAACCACGATTCTGCGCCCCCTGGCGCGGTCAAGAAGCGAAACCTGCTCGGGGCCCTGGTCCCCGATGCGGACCAGGGTCGCATCCGGCAGCGGATCGCCAACAGAAATCGTCATTTCAAACCCCTCATGCGTTGCGTTTACATCCTGCACGATTATAGGGTCCGCGCCGGTGGCGACCAGAGAAAAGGCGAAGCGATGTCTCATGTGGTGGTGATCGGGGCCGGGCAGGCGGGGGCCGCGCTGGTGGCGCGGTTGCGCAGCGGCGGCCATGCGGGGCCGGTCACCCTGATCGGCGCGGAACCGCTGCTGCCCTATCAGCGCCCCCCCCTGTCGAAAGGCTATCTTCTGGGCCAGACCGGTGCCGACCGTCTGACCCTGCGGTCTGCCGACTTCTATGGCGAACACGACATTGCCCTGCGCCTTGGTTCGCCCGTGTCAGCGATTGATCCGCAAGCCCGGACAGTGACCCTGGAAAGCGGCACGATCCGCTATGACGATCTGGTCCTGGCAACCGGTGCGGTCCCGCGCCGTCTGCCTGCGGACATTGGCGGTGATCTGGCGGGCGTCTACACGCTGCGCAGCGTCGCCGATGTGGATGGAATGCGCGCCGAATTCCGGCCCGCACGCCGCCTTGTCATCGTCGGCGGCGGCTATATCGGGCTGGAGGTGGCGGCAGTGGCGGCCGGGCTGGGGCTGGATGTGACGGTTCTGGAAATGGCCCCGCGCATCCTGCAGCGCGTGGCGGCACCGGAAACCTCCGGTTACTTCCGCGCGCTGCATGCGGCGCATGGCGTGAAGATCCTGGAAAGCGCCGGGCTTGACCGCCTGTCGGCCAGGGCCGGGCGCGTCACCGCCGCCCGCCTGACGGACGGGCGCGAAATTCCGGCCGATTTCGTGATTGCCGGCGTGGGCATCCTGCCCGATACCCGCCTGGCCGAAGCCGCAGGCCTGGTGATCGAGAACGGCATCCGCACCGATGCCCATGGCCGCACCTCGGACCCGCAGATCTGGGCGGCAGGCGATTGCGCCAGCTTCCCCTGGCAGGGCGGGCGCCTGCGGCTGGAATCGGTGCAGAACGCCATCGATCAGGCAGAAGCTGTGGCCGACAACATTCTGGGCGCGGGCAAGGACTATGTCCCGATGCCGTGGTTCTGGTCGGATCAGTATGACTGCAAGTTGCAGATCGCCGGGCTGAACAGCGGGTATGACCGGATCGTGACGCGCGGGCCCGACGGGGCCGCAGTGTCGTTCTGGTATTTCAGGGGCGACCGGTTGCTGGCCGTCGATGCGATGAACGACAGCCGCGCCTATATGGTGGGCAAGCGCCTTCTGGAAACGGGCCGCAGCCCGGATCCGGCCGCGCTGCGCGACCCGGCGACAAACCTCAAGACCCTGCTGGCGTGATGCGGATCATCGGCGGCGCACGGCGGGGCCTGAAACTTGCCGACATCGGCACGGGTGACCCGGCAGCCCGTCTGCGCCCCACGTCAGACCGGGTGCGCGAGGCGATCTTCAACCTGCTGATCAACGGACGCTACGCCAACCCGGTGCAGGGCGCGCAGGTGCTGGACCTGTTTGCAGGCACCGGCGCGCTGGGGCTGGAGGCGCTGTCATCCGGCGCGTCCCGGGCGACCTTCGTCGATGACGGCGCAAAGGCGATTTCCCTGTTGCAGACGAACATCGCAAGGATGAAGGCCGAAGATGCCGCAGAATGTCTGCGCCGCGATGCCACCGCCCTGGGTCCAAACCCGTATCCCCCCTTTACGCTGGTCTTCCTTGATCCGCCCTATGGCAGGGCGATGGGCGAACGCGCCCTGGCCTCGGCCCTTGCGGGCGGCTGGCTTGCACCCGGCGCGATGATCGTCTGGGAAGAAAGCATCGCGCCCGTCCCCCCCGCCGGGGTCACGCAGCTTGACCAGCGCAGGTATGGCGACACGCTTGTCACGCTGCTGCGGGCACCGCAATGACCCCGCGCGCCGTCATCTTCGATTGCGATGGCGTTCTGGTGGACAGCGAGCCTGCCGCCTTCGATCTTCTGGCGGAAGATCTGGCTGCGCATGGCCTTGTGCTGCCGCGCGCCGAGATGGAAAGCATTTTCATCGGCGGCACCATTGCCGGGGTGCATGTCAAGGCCCGCAGCCTGGGGGCCACGCTGCCGGACGGCTGGGTGGCCGAATTCTACGAACGGCTTTATGCGCGGCTGGCGCGGGGCACGCCACTGGTGCCGGGTGTGCTGCATATGCTGGATGCGCTGGATGCCGCCGGTATCCCCTATGCGGTCGGTTCCAACGGATCGGACCGCAAGATGCAGGTGACACTTGGCCAGCATCCCGGCCTTCTGGACCGCTTTGGCGACCGGCTGTTTTCCGGCCAGACCCTTGGCGCACCGAAACCCGCACCCGATCTTTACCTGCACGCCGCCCGGGCCTTGGGTCAGCCCCCGGCGGCCTGTGTCGTGATCGAAGACAGCCCCACAGGTGCCAGGGCCGCGGCAGCGGCCGGGATTGCCTGCTTTGGATTTGCCCCGCATGGCGGCGGCGCCGCCCTGGCCGCCGAAGGGGCCATCCTTTTTCGGTCGATGGCGGACCTGCCGCGCCTTTTGGGGCTGTAGAGCATGATGATGATTTGTGGAAACACCGCATCGCAGTCTTGTGTCGCGCAGGCGTCGGCAGGACCAGGTGCAAACCGAAGACACTGGGCGAAAATCCTTCAGGAAAACGCGCGGCAAGGTTGGAAACCGCGCGCCCAGAGGATCGACCGGAAAGGCTCCGGTGGAGCCTTTCCGCGATCCGATTGCCGAAGGGCTTAAGCCCGCAGGCAAGGGGCGAGCCACAGACCTGACGCTGGTAATCCGGTCGCGCCTGCCTGGGCTGGCGCGTCTTCGCGCCTGCCAAGGGGCAGGCAGGCGCGACCGGATTTGACGCGGGTCAAATCCGGCAAGAAAAGATGGCACAGCCCTGTGCCGACTGATTCAATGATCCGTCATCATGCTCTAGCGCGGCCCGCCCCGGCCTAGCCTGCGAACATCGGAAAGGTCACGGCCAGCGCCCAGCCCAGAAACAGGCCAAGTCCCACCCCGGCCGCTGCCGGCCGCCAGGTGGCACGCCCCACCCAGCCGCCAACGGTGCCGAACAGCACAAAGAACACCAGGATCACCGGCAGGATGATCAGCAGGAAGAAAAGCCGCTCAAAGTTCAGCGCCACCGCCAGCCCAAGCGAGGCAAGCGCCAGGCTGCGGACCGCCAGCACCCGCCACAGGGGCGCGCGCCCGCCTTCGGTCAGCACGGCATCGGCCAGAAGAAAGGGCACCGCCCCTGCGGCCATGGCCAGCATTACCGGAATGCGCCCCGCAACCGGCAGGAACGAGGCCACATAGCGGTCAAGCGCAACGCCGAAAAGGCACAGGCCGAACAGCGCCACCGGCAGCGCCAGCAGCAGTGCCGTGCCCGCATCATTCCCCCGGCGCAGCCCGCCCAGGCCCGCCACCAGCGCCAGGGCGACAAGCCCGTAAACCCCCAGATGCACCGCCAGATAATCGGCCACCAGAACCGGCAGGAATCGCAGATCGAACGGGGCCAGCAGCAAGGGTGTCGCCACCGCTGGCAGGCCCAGCGCCAGCAGAAACCGCCCGCGCGAAAGCTGCGGCGGCGGGGCCTGTGCCCTGAAGCGCTGCAACAGCCCGGCCAGCGGCCAGCCCAGGGCCACCACCGACACCAGCAGCAGCACGATCCAGCCCCCCCGCGCCGGCACCCCGCCGTTACCCGTCCGCGCGAAAGCGGCGTTCAGCCAGTCGCGGGACTCGCGCAGCGTTGTCTGCGCGTAAAGCACGCCCACATGTTCGACCATGGGCGCCAGCACCGCGCGCCGCCCGCTGCCCGCCGCCGGATCACCCAGGGTTTGCCCCAGCCGCGCCGCAGGGTCGGCCAGTTGCAGCGCGCGTTCCGCCTCGGCGGCAAGCAGGGTTTCCCAGGCACCGGCAACGACCAGCAGATTGCGCGGGGCGCTTGCCGTCACCGCGCCGGAAAACATCGATACCGCCACCACCGCGCCGACACGGGGATCACGGATCGCCTGTCGCACGACAAGGTCAGAGGCCATCGAATGGCCCAGCAGCGCCAGCCGCCCGTCGGTTCCGGGCAAGGCCAGGGCAGCGTCACTGACACGGCCCAGCTCATCCATCAAAAGCCGCATGGTGCCGCCCGGCTGCGTCACATCGCCCGACATCGGCACCGGATTGCGCCCATGCCCTTGCAGATCATAGCTGACGGCGATGTAACCCGCCCGCGCCAGCACCAGGCCAAAGCCTTCCATAAGCTGGCGCGATCCGGCAAATCCATGGGCGATGACGGCAACGGGTGCGGGCCCGGTGTCCGGCAGGCGATAGACCGTGGCGGGGGTGCTGCCGACCAGCAGCGGCGTGATCACAACCCCGGACCGGGCACGTTCAAGCTGCCAGACGGACAGGGCCGCCGCGACCAGCGCCAGGACCAGAACCGCCCGGCGGGCGCGGCTCACGCCGCCCGGCCCCAGGTGGGGTGGAACAGTCCGGCGGGCGACAGGGTGAAAACCTCGCACCCCGTCGCGGTGACGCCCACCGAATGTTCGAACTGCGCCGACAGCGACTTGTCGCGCGTCACCGCTGTCCAGTCATCGGCCAGCACCTTGGTTTCGGGGCGGCCAAGGTTGACCATCGGCTCGATGGTAAAGAACATGCCCTCTTCCAGCACTGCCGCCGTCCCGGGCCGCCCGTAATGCAGCACATTCGGCGGGGCGTGAAACACCCGGCCCAGCCCGTGCCCGCAAAAGTCGCGCACAACGCTCATCCGCTGCGCCTCGACATAGGTCTGGATGGCATGGCCGATGTCGCCGAAGGTATTGCCGGGGCGCACCGCCTCGATCCCCTTCATCAGCGCGTCATGGGTCACCTGGATCAGGCGTTCGGACTTGCGCGGCAGATCGCCCGCCACATACATCCGGCTGGTATCGCCGAACCAGCCATCGACGATCACGGTCACGTCGATGTTCAGGATATCGCCGTCCTTGAGCGTCTTCGGTCCGGGAATGCCGTGGCAGACAACATGGTTGACCGATATGCACGAGGCGTGACGGTAGCCCTTGTATCCGATGGTCGCCGAGGTCACGCCGCGCCGCGTCACCTCCTGCATGATGAAATCGTCCAGCGCCTCGGTTGTGACACCGGGTGCAACGCGCGGTCCGATTATATCCAGGATTTCCGCCGCCACCCGGCCTGCCGCCGCCATGCCGGGAAAATCCGCATCCTCGTGAATGCGGATTCCGTCCCGTGTGATGCGTCCGCGCGTTTCGTCCAAAACCGTCCGGTCCCTGGCTTTGGCCCCTAGATAGTGAATATGGCCCGGCTTGGCCAGAGGCCGGGAACCGACAGCCGGGGTTTGAAACCCGGCGCGCGCGCGCCTATACCGGGGCCGTCAGTGGCACAGGGGCATCCGATGACCAACCCAACCGCAGCCATGCTGGTGATCGGCGACGAGATTCTTTCGGGGCGCACCCGCGACGGCAATACCTTTTACCTTGCGGGCGAATTGACCCGCCACGGCATCACGCTGCGCGAAGTGCGGGTTGTGGCCGATGACCATGGGGCGATTGTGGCCGCTGTCAACGCCCTGCGCGCCGCTTATGACCATGTCTTCACCTCGGGCGGGATCGGCCCCACGCATGATGACATTACCGCCGATGCCGTCGCAGCCGCCTTCGCTGTGTCCATCGGCATTCGGGCCGACGCCCGCGCCCTGCTTGAGGCGCATTACCGCCGTGCGGGGCTGGAGTTCAACACCGCACGCCAGCGCATGGCCCGCATTCCCGAAGGCGCGCGCCTGATCGACAATCCCGTGTCCACCGCGCCCGGCTTCACGCTGGGCAATGTCCATGTCATGGCCGGTGTGCCGAACATCTTTCAGGCCATGGTCGCCTCGGTCCTGCCCACACTGACGGGGGGCGCGCCACTGCTGAGCCAAAGCCTGCGCGTGAACCGGGGCGAAGGCGAGATTGCCGCGCCCTTTGCGGCCCTTGCGGCAGAATTTCCGGACCTGAGCATGGGAAGCTATCCCTTCGTGCAGAACGGGGCGCTTGGCACCAATCTGGTCATCCGCGGCACCGACAGCGGCAGGCTGGCCCTTGCGATGACGCGCCTTGCCGCCCTGTTTCCCGAAAGCCTGGCATGATCCTGCTGTCCGCCCTTCTTGCGGCGAACGAGGCGACCTGGCCCGCAGGGCGCCGCCTTGCGGTCGGCGGTTTCACGCTGCGCGAAGGCGGGGGCGGCGGCAGACGGGTGTCCTGTGCGACCTGCGACGGCGACTGGACCGAAGATCATCTGGATCAGGCAGAGGCTGCAATGGCGGGTCTGGGGCAGGCGGCGCAGTTCATGATCCGGCCGGGCGATGGGCTGCTTGAGGCCAGCCTTGAACGGCGCGGCTACCGGGTTGCCGATCCGACGGTGATCTGCGCGGCCCCGATCGCCGCCCTGGGGCCCGCGCCCGATCCGATGACAGCCTTTCCCCACTGGCCCCCGCTGGCCATCACCCGGACGCTTTGGGAAAGGGCCGGCATCGGCCCGGCCCGCCTTGCGGTCATGCACCGCGCCCCCCCGCCCCGTGCCGCCCTGCTGGGACGCAGCGCGGACCGGCCTGCGGGGGCAGCCTTTGTCGCCCTGCATGAGACGACGGCGATGCTGCATGCATTGGTCGTTCCCGAACCGATGCGCCGCGCCGGGGTTGGCGGGACCATTGTGCGCCGCGCCGCCGTCTGGGCGGGTGAAAACGGGGCGCTTGCCCTTGCCGTGGCCGTGACAGAAGCCAACGGGCCGGCACGCGCGCTCTATGCTTCCCTCGGCATGAAAGCTGTGGGACAGTACCACTACCGCGTGAAGGGAGCCTGAAGTGATCGGCCTGCCCGCTATCTTGCCGCCGTGTCAACCCTGATCGTCAACGCACATCAAAACGGTCGTTCCGTCCGGTTGAACACCTTTATGACACTGACTGATGCGAACCCCGCCAAGGTGCTCTGGCGGTATCGGCTGGGCTACGATGCATGCGGCGCACCCAGTTAGAGACGCGCCGCAGCAACTGTTGCTCGTTCTCACTCCACACGCATGAAAACGTCGGTGGAAAGCTCTACAGGACGCTCAACACACCGGTCTACGCCGCCACCGCCATAGCGCAGGCGCTTGCCCCCCTCGTCGACCAACACGATGTCCTTGTCAATGCAGTTGGTGACGGTGAACGGGGGGCCGTTAACACAGTTTGTGATGTCCACGGCTTCGCCGACTGTCATCGGGCATTCCGCCAGGCTCACCGATGCCCAGAGGTCGGGAGCATCGACAAAGATCGTCGCAAGAGAGTAATCGTTTGTCAGGTTGATCGCCATCGCACCATCTACCCCCTCGGCTGGCCCCTGTTGCTCCCAGGGACCTCCGGACGAGTATTCGAACAGCTTAATCTGACGTTCCGGATCGGCGTACACCGACACAATAAGCTCCTGCTTGTCTTCGGTGAAGGTCGTGCTCATGGTCATATAGGTCATGCTACCATCGGCAGCAGGTTGTTCTTTGGCTTCCGTCTGCCATGTCCCCATCACGTCTGCAGGCGTCGTATCGGCCATTGCAAGTCCGGCAGACAGGGGCAGGGCGCACAGGATAACCCCAAGCAAGCTATGTCTCATATCGTCGTCCTTTTGCGTTTCCTGATTGCGACGCGCACGCTTCGCGCGGGATGTACGACATCGCACAATCTCTATCAGCCGACTGTCCTGCCTGCGTGTCAACCCTGATCATCAACGCACACAAGAAAGTCATTCCGTCCGGGTGAACACCTTTATCACAATGACTGTTGCGAACACCGCCAAGGTGTTCTGGCGCTAACAGTTGGGCCATCATGCACGCGGCGCACCCAATGAGAGACACGCCGCAGCAACTGTTGCCCGATCTCACTCGACACGGATGCCCTTGCCGTGGCCGTGACAGAAGCCAACGGGCCGGCCCGCGCGCTCTATGCTTCCCTCGGCATGAAAGCTGTGGGACAGTACCGCTACCGCGTGAAGGGAGCCTGAAGAGGCCAAAAGCCGTGCCCGTTTTTCGAAGACCCAGCCTGCGTTACGGGGTTCTGCCGGGGGCCGCCTGCCTGCTGCCCTCGATGGCGCTGGCTGTCGCGCTGGAATTTCCCGCCCCGGCCAGCACAACAGCCACCCGCCGCGAACCGCTGGCCAGCTATGCCTTGCCCGTCGGCCCCTGGCAGGACGGGCAGGTGCCCAGCCGCATCCTTGAAGGCCCGCTGGAACAGACCGGCTGGAGGCTTGCCGCCCCGGGCATGACGACCTTGCAGATTCTGGCACCCCTGCGCGGCCAGCTTGACCGGGCCGGGTTCCGTACCCTGTGGGAATGCGAGACGGATGCCTGCGGCGGCTTCGACTTTCGCTATTCGATCGATGTGCTGCCAGAGCCTGACATGCATGTCGATCTGGGCGATTTCCGCTTTCTTTCGGCAGAACGCACCGGCGTTGATGGGCCGGAAGCGGTCAGTCTGCTGGTCAGCCGGTCTGCCGAAGCGGGCTTTGTCCAGGTGGTGTCGATCGGCGCAGCGGTGCCCGCCGCAGGGCCAGTCCCCCCGGCAGAGCAGGCGGGCATGGCGGCACCCGTCCCGGTCCCGGATCAGGCGGATGCGGTTCTGCGGCCCCCGGGCCTGGTTGCCGCACTGCAAGCCAATGGCTCTGCCGTTCTGGAAGACCTGGTCTTCGGCTCGGGCTCGGCAACGCTGGGGCCGGGTCCCTTCGCAACGCTGGCCGCGCTGGCCGATTTCCTGAAGCAGGATCCGGCGCGCCGCGTGGTGCTGGTGGGCCACACCGATGCCTCTGGCGGGCTGGCGGGAAACACCGCGCTGTCGCGGGCGCGCGCGGCGTCGGTGCGCGAACGGCTGATTGCCGAATATGCGGTGCCTGCCACGCAGATCATCGCCGAAGGTGTGGGATACCTTGCCCCCCGGGCCAGCAACCAGACCGAAGAAGGGCGCGCCAGAAACAGGCGGGTCGAGGTTATCCTGACACCGGCCGGCACGGCGGCACCGATCCCGTAGATGCGTCATTCCGTGCCTTGGGCAGGGGGGGTGACGGTCACGGGCAGCCCCCGCGCCCGCAAGGCCGGGAACAGGTATGCCGGCGGACCGGCATGATCTCCCCGCCCGGCAAGGGGGGGATGCCTGTCGGCACCCTGCTATGCCCCGGCCCGCCCTTCGCGGATCAGGCGCAGGATATCCCTGGCCGCTTTGGGGATATTGGTACCGGGGCCGAAGATGGCCTTGACGCCGTGGTCATACAGAAACCGGTAATCCTGCTGCGGAATGACGCCGCCGCAGATCACCAGAATCTCGCCCGCCCCGGCGGCTTTCAGCGCCTGCACCAGTTTCGGGGCCAGCGTCCGGTGGCCGGCGGCCTGGGATGAAATGCCCACGACATGCACGTCATTGTCGATGGCATCCTGCGCGGCCTCTTCGGGGGTCTGGAACAGGGGCCCCACATCCACGTCAAAGCCGATGTCGGCAAAGGCGGTGGCGATGACCTTGGCCCCCCGGTCATGCCCGTCCTGCCCCATCTTGACGACCAGCATGCGCGGACGGCGGCCTTCCTGTTCTGCGAAAGCCTCTACATCCTTCTGGATGGCGGCAAAGGCATCGTCGCCCTCGCTGGCGGCACCATAAACCCCGGCAAGGGTCTTCACCTCGGCCCGGTGGCGGCCAAAGACCTTTTCCATGGCCATGCTGATCTCTCCGACGGTGGCGCGGGCGCGGGCGGCGGTGACGGCGGCCTCCAGCAGGTTGCCGCCCTGGGCCGCCCGGCGGGTCAGTTCGGCCAGCGCCGCATCGCAGGCCGCGCTGTCGCGGGTGGCGCGAACGGCGGCAAGGCGGGCGATCTGCAAGTCGCGCACGGCGGCATTGTCGATGCTGCGGCAGTCGATGGGGTCTTCGCTGTCCAGACGGTACTTGTTGACGCCCACGATCACCTCTTCGCCCCGGTCGATGGCGGCCTGGCGGCGGGCGGCAGAATCCTCGATCCTGAGCTTGGGCATGCCAGAGGCGACCGCCCTGGTCATGCCGCCCATCGCCTCGACCTCTTCGATCAGCTTCCAGGCCTCGTCGGCCAATTGGGCCGTCAGGCTTTCAACATAGTAGCTGCCCGCCAGCGGATCGATCACATGCGCCACGCCGGTTTCTTCCTGC
The DNA here is from genome assembly GCA_020251025.1 of Rhodobacter sp. Taxonomy (GTDB): domain Bacteria; phylum Pseudomonadota; class Alphaproteobacteria; order Rhodobacterales; family Rhodobacteraceae; genus Aliitabrizicola. The sequence goes on from JADCDI010000031.1 coordinate 89,403, forward strand.
AGGATCAACTGGGTATTGCGGGCGATGCGGGCGGCGAATTCGGTGGGCAGGGCAATGGCCTCGTCCAGCGCGTTGGTGTGCAGCGACTGGGTGCCACCCAGCACGGCGGCCAGCGCCTCATACGCCGTGCGCACGATGTTGTTGTAGGGGTCCTGTTCCTGCAGGCTGACGCCGCTGGTCTGGCAATGGGTGCGCAGCATCAGGCTGGCGGGTTTCTTCGGCCCGAATTCCGACATGATGCGATGCCACAGCAGGCGGGCCGCGCGCAGCTTGGCCGCTTCCATGAAGAAATTCATGCCGATGGCGAAGAAGAAGGACAGCCGTCCCGCGAAATCATCCACATTCATGCCGCGCGCCAGCGCGGTGCGAACATATTCCCGCCCGTCGGCCAGGGTGAAGGCCAGTTCCTGCACCAGGTTCGCGCCCGCTTCCTGCATGTGATAGCCGGAGATTGAGATGGAGTTGAACTTCGGCATCTCTGCGGCGGTGTATTCGATGATGTCGGCCACAATGCGCATCGACGGCTCGGGCGGATAGACATAGGTGTTGCGCACCATGAATTCCTTGAGGATGTCGTTCTGGATCGTGCCGGACAACAGGCTGCGGTCCACGCCCTGTTCCCCGGCCGCGACGATGAAGCTGGCAAGGATCGGGATGACCGCGCCGTTCATGGTCATCGATACGCTGATCCTGTCCAGCGGGATGCCGTCGAACAGAAGCTTCATATCCTCGACCGAGTCGATGGCGACACCGGCCTTGCCGACATCGCCCACCACCCGGGGATGGTCGCTGTCATAGCCGCGGTGGGTGGCCAGATCGAAGGCGACCGAGACGCCCTGCTGCCCCGCCGCCAGCGCCTTGCGGAAAAAGGCGTTCGATTCCTCTGCCGTCGAAAAGCCCGCATATTGCCGGATGGTCCAGGGGCGGCCCGCGTACATCGTGGCTTTCACGCCCCGCGTGAAGGGTGCAAAACCGGGCAGCGAGCCCAGATGGGACAGGCCCGCCAGGTCTTCGGCGGTGTAAAGCGGTTTGACCGCAATGCCTTCCAGCGTGTGCCAGATCAGGCTGTCGGGGCTGGTTCCCTTCAGCTCTTTCGCGGCAAGGGCCGCCCATGCCTTCTGCGCATCGGTCATCGCCTGTCCTTCCATCGGCCCGGGGTTCGATTTCCCGGGCAATCCGCTTTGGTTTTGCATGGTCCTGCCCTATATCAACAGGCAGGGGGGCGTCCATGAAACTGCTTCACATCCTTGTTCTGTCTGGTTTTCTGCCGCTGGCTGCCGCCGCGCAGGATGCAGCCGCCCCGGTCTTTGGCCCGGTGGATGCGGCAGAGGTGACGCTGGAGCAGTTCCTGTGGCTCAAGCGCCCGATCGTGGTCTTTGCCGACACGCCCGACGACCCCGCCTTCCAGCGCCAGATGCAGCGCATCACTGCCGACCTTGCGCCGCTGGAAGAGCGCGACGTTGTGATTATCACCGACACCGACCCTGCGGCGCGGACCGAGGTGCGCCAAAGGCTGCGCCCGCGCGGCTTTTCGCTGGTTCTGATGGACAAGGACGGCGAGGTGAAGCGGCGCAACCCCGCGCCCTGGGGCGTGCGCGAGATCACCCATGCCATCGACCGCTTTCCCCTGCGGCGGCAGGAAATGCTGGAGCGGCGGCCGGCGGGGCGGTAAGGGGTCATTCAAACTCCATGATCACATCATCGACCTTCAGGCTGGCTCCGGCGGCGGCGTTGATCCTGGCGACCACGCCGCGCCGTTCGGCGCGCAGGATGTTTTCCATCTTCATCGCCTCGACCGTGGCAAGGGCCTGACCTTCCTGCACCTCGTCGCCGACCCCGACGCTGATCTTCACGATCAGGCCGGGCATCGGGCACAGCAGGTAGCGCGAGGTGTCGGGTGGTGTTTTTTCCAGCATCAGAAGCGCCAGTTCCGCCGCGCGCGGGGTGCGGACGTGGCATTTCAGATCCGCCCCGCGCAGCCGCAGCCGGAAGCCGGAGGGGATCTTGCCGACCTTCATCACCAGAGGTTCACCATCAACCATCAGGCGCGCCAGCGGCTGGCCCGGCGTCCAGCCGGAGGTCACGCGGTGATGCGATCCATCGGGGAAATGCACGGTGGAACCGTCGCGGTCCGCCTCGATCCGCACGGTGTGGGATTCGCCCTGCAGTGTAACCACCCAGTCGTCGCCGACCTTGCGGGTGTGATTGTCCATGGTGCCTGAAATGCGGGTGCGCCGGATTTCGGCAACGCGGTTCATCGCGGCGGCGGCGGCGGCAACGCGGCGAATGGTATGACCGCCAAGCGTGGCCCCCTGAAACCCGTCGGGGTATTCCTCGGCGATGAAGGCGGTGGTGATGGTGCCGGACACAAAGCGGGGATGGTCCATGACCGCGCCGACAAAGGGCAGGTTGTGGCCGATGCCTTCCACCTCGAAGGTATCAAGGGCGATGCGCATTTCGCTGATCGCCCCTGCCCGCGTCGGTGCCCAGGTGCACAGCTTGGCAATCATCGGATCGTAGTACATGCTGATCTCGCCGCCTTCGAAGACGCCGGTGTCGTTGCGCACGATGCCGCCCGTCGGGGTCGGCCCCTCAACCGGCGGGCGGTAGCGGGTAAGCCTGCCGATCGACGGCAGGAAGTTGCGGTAGGGGTCTTCGGCGTAAAGCCTGCTTTCCATGGCCCAGCCGTTGATCTTCAGGTCCGCCTGCGCAAAGGGCAGCGGTTCACCGGCGGCAATGCGGATCATCTGTTCCACCAGATCGACACCGGTGATCAGCTCGGTCACGGGATGTTCGACCTGCAGGCGGGTGTTCATTTCCAGAAAGTAGAAATTGCGCGACCCGTCGACAATGAATTCGACAGTGCCGGCGCTGGTATAGCCCACCGCGCGGGCCAGCGCGCAGGCCTGCTCGCCCATCGCCTTGCGCGTCGCGGCATCCAGAAAGGGCGAAGGTGCCTCTTCGATGACCTTCTGGTTGCGGCGCTGGATGGAGCATTCGCGTTCGTGCAGATAGACGCAGTTTCCGTGCCGGTCGGCCAGCACCTGAATTTCGATGTGGCGCGGTTGCGTGACGAATTTCTCGATGAAGATGCGGTCATCGCCAAAGCTGGCGGCGGCCTCGTTTCTGGACGATTCGAAGCCTTCGCGCGCCCCGTCATCCTGCCAGGCGATGCGCATGCCCTTGCCGCCGCCGCCCGCGCTGGCCTTGATCATCACCGGATAGCCGATCTGGCGGGCGATCCTGACAGCCTCCTGCGCATCGGCGATCAGGCCCATATGGCCCGGCACGGTCGAGACACCGGCGGCCTGCGCCAGTTTCTTCGAGGTGATCTTGTCGCCCATCGCCTCGATCGCCGGGCTGGGCGGGCCGATGAACACAATGCCGGCCGCCTCCAGCGCGGCGGCAAAGGCCCGGTTTTCGGACAGAAAGCCATAGCCGGGATGTACGGCTTCTGCCCCGCTGGTGCGGACCGCCTCCATGATCCTGTCGATCACGATATAGCTTTGCGCGGCAGGCGGGGGGCCGATGTGCACCGCCTCGTCCGCCATGCGGACATGCAGCGCGTTGCGGTCGGCGTCCGAATAGACCGCAACGGTCTGAATGCCCATCTTGCGCGCCGTCTTGATGATACGGCAGGCGATTTCGCCCCTGTTGGCGATCAGGATTTTCTTGAACATGGCATTCCCTGCAATTGGACGATGCGGCCATGACGCGGCCGGATCAAGGCGCGTCGCTTTTTCTTGCCTGATTTGCCAGCCGCATCCCCGGCCCAACCCCTCTGGCCCTGTGGTTTGCGCCTTCGGGCGTTGGGCTGTGCCATGCCCCGCCGGAGCGTGGGCCTGTCGGTCCGGGCGCGGGATCGGACGGTGTTGAATGGGATCGGGCGAAGGTCTTCCCGCGCCGGGTTCCAGCAGGCAGGCGGATGCACCAAACGGATACTGAACCACCGTTCCGGAATGCCCGTCGCGATATCGGATTTGTACCGTGCTTCGGCGGGCCGGATCATTTCCAGCCCCCGTCATCCCGGTCGTCACCGTCATGATCCGCAGGACCCGCTTCTTGCGCGAAGACCTCGGGAAAGGCGGCACGGGCGCGCTTCACATCGATGCGCAGCAGCGCCTCATAGCTGGCGGGGTTGAACGGGTCTTCTGCGGGCACAACCTCGCGCCCGAACAACCAGGACAGGCGTCCGGCATCCAGATTGCCGCGCTCGAAAGGATCAGGGCCGAAATGCGCCCAGAGCGCGGCCATGAAGGCGGCATCGGCAAGCCTGTCGCCAGGCTTGCGGTCGCGGTAGCGCTCGCGCGGAACAAGCTTCGCCGGTCCATCCCTGTGGTTGGCGTGACGGATGACGAACTGGTGATCTGTGCCGGGAAGGCGGCCCGGAAAGCCGCGATGCTTCAGCATGACTGCCCCTGGACCGGGCAAGCGGCAAAACGGGCGAAGTGCCGGGTGGCACCCCGCCCGCCTCGATCAGTTGTACTTGCCGGTCGGTGCCGGTTCGGTCGTGACCGGTTCCGGAGCAACTTCCGAAGCTCTCGGGGCGCAGGCCGCCGCGAAGGCGACAAGGCAAAGGGCAAGCAGGGTACGCGTGCTCGTAGACATTCCAATCTCCTGTGTTCTTGGAGGGCCGGTCCCGGCAACGCATTGCCGGAAGGCCCCCGACGCGAGGTTATGGCCGCTTGGGATGGGCCGCTTTTGACCCTAGCGCATCCACCCTGCACTGCACACCCGAAAAGTGGCAATTTTCCCCGCTGTGGCGCGAAAGAACCATCCCACGGCCGGCCTGCCCTTCTTGCGCCATGATCCGGGGCAGGCATCAGAAAAGCTCCACCGTGCAGTGACCGTCGGTCACACTGTAGGCTTCGAAGAACTGGACGGCATCGGGCGCAGCCTCGCCAAAGCGCAGCGGCCGGTCGGACAGAGAGATGATGATCTGCGCCGGTTCGGGGCCCAGCGCGGACAGGCGCGGCAGGGCGTAGAACTGGCAAAGCCAGGCCATGTCGCCCGCAGCCGTGTCGAAATCAACCGCAGGACCGGTTCCGGTTCCGGCAATGGCAGGGGCGATGAAGCGGAAGCGCAGCGTCAGGCCCGCGGGTCCCGGCGCGTTCCAGACGACATCCTGCAGGGTCACGACCTGGCCCGAGGGCAGCGTGATCTTCCCCGGATCGCCGGCAAGCGCCTGCGTCCCTTCCGTCGGCACGGGCTGCACCGGATCGGTCACGCGGTGCCCCCGGCGGCGGCGCGGAACGGCGCGCAATCCACACCGACAGGCGCGCCCTGGGTCTGGGCGTCCGCGCCGACCATGGTGCGCGCCGCGTGACGGCCCGGCGGGCAGCGGCTTGCGCAGACCCTGCTGAACGCTGTGGAAGGCCGGTCCCATTCGGCCGACAAACACCGGCATTGCCGCGCAAGCGCCACCCTCGGTCCGATGGGGTTCCGCACGACCGCAGGATTTCCCGGGATCGGGCGGGGCCGCCGCACAGCGGGGCGTGCAGGATCGGCCGGCACCATCCGGCCAACCGCCGCGACCGCATGGCCGCAGCAGACCACAGGACGCAACCCGCCTGTCATCATGGGAATTGCCGATGTGTCACACACCATTCACCAAAGACTCACAGCGGGATGTTATCGTGTTTCTTCCACGGGTTTGTCTGCTTTTTCGTGCGCAGCGCCGCAAAGGCGCGGGCGACGCGGCGGCGGGTGGAATGGGGCATGATCACCTCGTCGATAAAGCCGCGTTCGGCGGCGACGAAGGGATTGGCAAAGCGGTCTTCATAGTTCCTGGTGCGCTGCGCGATCTTGTCGGCATCGCCAAGCTCGCTGCGGTACAGGATTTCCACCGCGCCGCGCGCGCCCATGACGGCAACCTCTGCGGTGGGCCAGGCATAGTTGAAATCGCCGCGCAGGTGCTTGGACGACATCACAACATAAGCCCCGCCGTAGGTTTTGCGGGTCAGCACCGTGACCTTGGGCACGGTCGCCTCACCATAGGCAAACAGCAGCTTCGCACCGTGCTTGATCACACCGCCATATTCCTGCCCGACGCCGGGAAGAAAGCCCGGGACATCGACAAAGGTCAGGATCGGAATTTCGAAGGCGTCGCAGAAGCGGACAAAGCGCGCGGCCTTGCGGCTGGCGTCGATATCCAGACAGCCCGCCAGCACCACAGGCTGGTTGGCGACAACGCCCACAGACTGGCCTTCGATGCGGATGAAGCCGGTGATGATATTGGCCGCAAAATCCTTCTGGATCTCGAAGAAATCGCCTTCGTCCGCGACCTTCAGGATCAGCTCCTTCATGTCATAGGGCTGGTTCGGGTTGTCGGGAACAAGCGTGTCCAGGCTGGGCTCGATCCGCGCCGGATCATCGAAGAACGGGCGGACCGGGGCCTTTTCGCGGTTGTTCAAGGGCAGGAAGTCAATCAGGCGGCGGGTTTCGGCAAGGGCTTCGACATCATTCTCAAAGGCACCGTCCGCGACGCCTGATCGTCTGGTATGGGTCGAGGCACCGCCAAGTTCCTCGGCTGTGACCACCTCGTTCGTCACGGTTTTCACCACATCGGGGCCGGTGACAAACATGTAAGAGGAATCCTTCACCATGAAGATGAAGTCGGTCATGGCGGGGGAATAGACCGCACCGCCCGCGCAGGGCCCCATGATCAGGCTGATCTGCGGCACCACGCCCGAGGCCAGGATGTTGCGCTGGAACACCTCGCCATAGGCGGCAAGCGAACCCACACCTTCCTGAATGCGTGCGCCGCCCGAATCGTTCATGCCGATCACCGGCGCGCCGTTCTGTACGGCCATGTCCATGATCTTGCAGATTTTCGCCGCATGGGTTTCCGAGACGGAGCCGCCAAGCACCGTGAAATCCTGACTGAATACATAAACCATGCGCCCGTTGACGGTGCCCCATCCGGTGACAACGCCATCGCCGGGGTGCTGCATGTCCTGCATGCCGAAGTCGGTGCAGCGGTGGGCGACGAACATGTCGAATTCCTCGAACGAGCCTTCATCAAGCAGAAGGTCGATCCTTTCGCGGGCGCTGAGCTTGCCCTTGGCGTGCTGGGCCGCGACGCGGCGCGCGCCACCGCCGGCGCGGGCAACCTCGCGGCGGTCCTCGAGCTGCTGCAGAATGTCTTTCATCGTCGCCTCCCCGAAGTGCCCTTCAGCATAACGGGGTGACGCGGTGCCAGAAAGTGGAATTGAGGACGTTCGCAAAGTAAAGTCGGTTCCGGACCTGCCAAGGGCAACTTGGCGACGCCATTGAATGGCTTTGCCCGCCTGCCAGGGAAAGGCGGGGTGCGGGCGCGGATCAAGATGCCGGGTGGCCTGACCGGGGGTGCCGCGTGTTTGCCCGCCGGACACGCCTGATGCATGGCGGCAGCGGCCATTTTCGCAGCGGAATCGTTTGATGCCCTTATTGCCCCCGGTTTTGGTATCCTTCCGGGCTGTCACCTGCCGGAGGCAGCACTTGCGACCGGTTTCGGGATGCCGCGCGCGGTCGTTCGCGACAGGGTTTCGCAGTGCCGGCACGGTGCGATATCCTTGCCGCAGCTTCCGGTGCCACCCGCGCCGTGAACGCCGCATCGTGGTTGCTGTTTCGTATCGGCATGTCCTGATCCCCTGTTGCCTCAAGATCAGCAGATGTCAGATCGCAGCTTCCGGCACTGTCCGATATCGGTGTGGCAACCAGGGATGCGCCGGGCGGGGTTGGTACCTTTGTCAATCGCGCCCGATTTCGAACCGGGACGCCACCTGTCGGGACCGGACCCATCCGCTTGGCTCTGCACCGTCCCGATGCACACGCCGTCGCGCAAGCGGCGGATCACCTTTGCGCGTAGCCGCAGGCAGCCCAGATGTTGCCGCCTTGACCTGGGCCAACCCAGACCCGGCGGGTCCGATCCGCCGCCTGAACGGTGCGGGAAAGCGACTGACGGCCGTTGCTCTTCGGTCAGGTGTTCGCGCAGGCGGGCCAAGGCCGGGAAAGCGTGGCAGGGGGCAATCCCTTCGCCCGGCGGGTCAGACACCGTTCCGTGGCACAGACCCCGCTATTGGACGAGACAGAGGGCAGCAACTGATCCCCGCCCGGCACCAGATGATCCTCAAGGCTGAACGGCACCGCGTGTTCGGGGGCGTGGCCCTGGCGCATATGCACCCGCCGGCGCCGCCCGGCGATGGTCGTCACATCGCCTGCGGTGATGCGCGCAGATCCCGGCGGCAGGGGTGCCACGACCCCCGCCCACCCCCGCAGGGCGGTGTGTCGAAGACGGGGCGGATGGTCAGGGCGGCAGGGGTGACGCCGCCAGATCGCCGGGCGAGACATCGAACAGCCCGCCCGCCCCTTCGCGCGCCTGCGCCAGAAGGCCGGTATGTTCCGGCATCAGGCGGCGGATCGCCACCCGCGCCAGCGGCTGGCGGGCTGCATCGGCCAGCGCGGCCCGCAAATGCAGATGCCCGCCCAGAACCCGCGCGAAGGCGCGCAGATAGGCAACCGATCCGGCGAACCGGTCTTCCATACTTTGCGCCACCATCCATTCCGTCGCCTGACGCAGGGTTTCCGCCGCCGTCCGGACATCTTGGGCCAGATCGGGCAGGGTCTGGCGGGCGGCTTCGGCATCCGCCTGCACCTCGTCCAGCAGGCGGAAGGCGGCTTCGCCCCCGTCCATCATCTTGCGGCCCACCAGGTCCATCGCCTGGATGCCGTTGGTGCCTTCGTAGATCGTCGTCACCCGCACATCGCGCAGGTATTGCGCCGCACCGGTTTCTTCGATGAAGCCCATGCCGCCATGCACCTGGATGCCCATCGATGCCACGTCCACGCCCGTGTCGGTCCCGAAGGCCTTGGCAATCGGTGTCAGCAGGGCCGCCCGTGCCTGCCAGTCGGGCGCACCCGTGGCGCGGGCCATGTCGATGGCAACAGCACAGGACAGCGCGATGGCGCGGGCCGAAAACACCTCGGCCTTCATGGTGGCCAGCATCCGGCGCACATCGGCGTGGTTGATGATCGCACCCGCGCCGCCCTGCACGCGGCCCATCGCGTGACGGACTGCCGCCTGGGTCGCCGCTTCGGCAATGCCGACGCCTTGCGCGCCTACGGCCAGACGGGCGTTGTTCATCATCGTGAACATCGCGGCCATACCCCCGTTCGGCGCGCCCACCATCCAGCCCCTTGCCCCGTCATACTGCATCACAGCGGTGGGAGAGCCGTGCAGGCCCAGCTTGTGTTCCAGGCTCACGACCTGCAGCGCATTGCGCAGCCCCGGGTTGCCCGCCGCATCGGGCAGGAACTTCGGGACCAGAAACAGGCTGATGCCACGGGTACCCGCCGGGGCACCGGGCAGGCGGGCCAGCACCAGATGACAGATGTTCGCCGCGAAATCAGTGTCGGCCCAGGTGATGTAGATTTTCTGACCGGTGATGGCATAGCTTCCATCGTCCCGCGCCTCGGCCCGGGTCCGCAGCGCGCCCACATCGCTGCCGGCCTGGGGTTCGGTCAGGTTCATCGTTCCGAGCCATTCGCCCGAAACAAGGCGCGGCAGGTACAGCGCCTTGACCCTGTCATCGGCGTGATGCTCCAGCGCCTCGATCTGGCCCTGGTTCAGCAGGTTGCACAGATGCAGGGCGATGCAGGCCCCCGACATCATGTCGTTCACGGCCGTGGCCAGGGTCACCGGCAGCCCCATGCCGCCATAGGCCGGATCGGCCGCAACCGAAAACCAGCCGCCTTCGGCCATGGCGCGGCAGCCCCCGGCAAAGCCCGGCGGGGTCCGCACAAGACCGTTTTCCAGCCGGGCGGGATGTGTGTCGCCCAGCCGCTGAAGCGGGGCCAGCACCTCTTCGCACAGCCGCGCGGCCCCTGACAGAATCGCCCCGACCGTCTCGTCGCTGGCCTCGGCGAAGCGGGCGGTTGCGGCGACGCGGGGAAACCCCGCGACATGGGACGGCAGAAAGCGCAAGTCGGCAACGGGCGCGCGGTAGGGCATGTGGAACTCCGGGCACCTTGGCAAGGGGCGGGGGTGGGGATATGGGTCAGGGCGCGGCGATGGTGAACCCGGGGGCCGTTCCTTTCAAGGTCAACGCTGCGTCCCATGATGCCAGTCACCGCATGTCTTGCCCCCACGCCTGAAGGGATCGCGCAGGCGGCAGACCTTCTGCGCAAGGGCGGGCTTGTCGCCTTTCCGACCGAGACGGTTTACGGCCTTGGCGGCGACGCCCGGTCCGACCATGCCGTGGCGCGGATTTTCGCGGCAAAGGGGCGACCGCACTTCAATCCGCTGATCGTGCATCTGCCGGATGCGGCGGCGGCGCGCGGGCTGGCGGTCTTCGATGCGCGCGCCGATGCGCTGGCGGCCGCGTTCTGGCCGGGGCCGCTGACGCTGGTCCTGCCGCTGCGCGCCGGGTCCGGCCTGTCCGGTCTTGTGACGGCGGGTCTGCCGACCGTGGCGCTGCGGGTCCCGGCCCATCCTGTGGCCCAGGCGCTGCTGCAGCTTTTCGGCGGGCCGCTGGCGGCACCTTCGGCCAACCCTTCGGGCCGGGTCAGCCCCACGCGCGCCGCCCATGTGACCGAAGGTCTGGGCGGGCGGATCGAGGCGGTGATCGATGGTGGCGCCTGCGCGGTGGGCGTGGAATCGACCATCGTCGGGCTGGATGGCGCGGCCAGGCTGCTGCGCCCCGGCGGCGTCCCGGTTGAAGCGCTGGAGACAGCCCTGGGCCAGCCGCTGCTGCTGCGAGAGGCGGGCAAGATCACCGCACCGGGGCAGCTTGCCGCGCATTACGCGCCGGGCGCGCCCGTGCGCCTTGACGCCATTGCGGCGCGGCCGAATGAGGTGTGGATCGGTTTCGGCCCGCAGTCTGCCGGGGCCGCGCTGACCCTGTCCGGAACGGGCGACCTGGCCGAGGCGGCGGCCCGCCTGTTTCACACCCTGCGCGAGGCGGACCGTCTGGCAGGCCCCGGCGGCGCGATCGCCGTGGCCCCGATCCCCGAAAGGGGACTGGGCCGCGCCATAAATGACCGTCTGCGACGGGCGGCGGCCCCAAGGGCGTAGTGCCGGGGCGGGTCATCCCGCCTTCCGGGTCTGCACGCCCGTCCGCCGCGGGGGGGGCTGGCCTGCCCCGTCTTCCTGCCGGCCCCTGCAATCGGAAATTCCGCTGACAACCCCCTTTGTTCTGTGTGATAGTCGGGGCGGCTTTGTGCAGAAGCGCACGGCAAACTGGCCGGAACGGCCACAGAACAACGGGGGGAACCGGCAGCTATGCTAAACGAATTCAAGACGTTCATCGCACGGGGCAATGTTCTTGATCTGGCGGTGGGGATCATCATCGGGGCGGCGTTCACGGCGATTGTCAATTCGATGGTGGCCGATCTGATCAATCCGGTCATCGGCGTCATCATCGGCGGCATCGACTTCAACAACATGTATCTGGTGCTCAGCGGCAACCCGCCCGAAGGGGCAAGCCTGCAGGCTGCGCGCGACAGCGGTGCGGCGGTCTTTGCCTATGGGGCCTTCATCATGGCGCTGCTGAACTTTCTGATCATCGCCTGGGTTGTCTTTCTTCTGGTAAAGGCCGTGAACCGGGCCAAGACGACGCTGATCAAGCCCGAAGCAGTTGCCGAAGCGGCCAAGGGCCCGACGCAGGAAGAGCTTCTGACCGATATCCGCGACCTGCTGAAATCGCGCGCCTGACCCTGGGCCGCCGGGGCAGAAAAGCGCCCCCGGGGCGCTTTTCGCAGGTTCCGTACGGCCCTTGGCACAGGGCATCGCGGCAAAGACAGGGGGGCCGCGCCGACAGCAAACCTACCAGCGAATGCCGTAGCGCAAGGCGTCGTAGATACCGGCATGGATGTTGCGCGACGCCACCGCATCGCCGATCCGGTAAATGCGGAAACGTCCGTTCGGGTTGGTGTCGGGAAAGATTTCGCCCTTGCCGGTCAGTGCGCCATGATCAACGGCCCCCAGATTGCGGCTGTGCGGTTTCAGGGCCAGATACAGCGCGTCCAGCGGCACGGTGCCATGTTCCACCACCACCTGATCGACGTGCCGCTCCTCGGCATAGCCGGGCGCAAAATCCGATCCCAGCACCGCGATCAGCGCGTTCCCGTCCCGGCGCACCGATGTGACGCGGGTGGCCACGGTCACGCGCACCCCGTTTTCCTGAAAGGCGCGCATGTAGGGGACGTGGTTCATCCCCCCCACTTCGGGCGCAAAGGACCGCTCGGGGCTGATGATTTCCACCTTTGCGCCGCCACGGGCCAGAACCTCGGCCGCGCTCATGCCCGGATGCGCCCCGTTGTCGTCATAGACCAGAACGCGGTCTGCGGCCTTGACCGCCCCCGACAGGATGTCCCAGCTGGACAGGGTCAGATCCGTGCCCGCCATCTGCGGCGGCTGCGGCAGCCCGCCGGTGGCGATCACCACCATGTCGGGATCAAGGGCAAGCACATCGGCAGGTTCGGCAAGAAGATTGTATCGCAGATCAACGCCGAGCCGCGCCAGTTCCGCCAGCCGCCAGTCGACGATGCCGATCATCTCGCGCCGCCGCGGGTTCTTGACCAGCAGGTTGATCTGCCCGCCTGCGCGGTCCGACGCCTCGATCAGCGTCACCCGGTGCCCACGCTCTGCCGCGACCCTGGCGGCTTCCAGCCCGGCGGGCCCCGCGCCGACGATCACGGCCCGCAGCGGCTGCGCAGACCGGGCAATCACATGCGGCATCCGCGCCTCGCGGCCCGTGGCGGCATTGTGGATGCACAGCGCCTCGCCGCCTTCGTAGATGCGGTCGAGGCAATAGGTCGCCCCGACACAGGGGCGGATGCGGTCTTCGGTGCCGGCCCGCACCTTGGCCACGATATGGGGGTCCGCCAGATGGGCGCGGGTCATGCCCACCATGTCCAGCATGCCCGCCGCAATCGCATGGCGGGCCGTTGCCACATCGGGGATGCGCGCGGCGTGGAAGACCGGAAACTTCGTCGCCGCCCGCACCTCGGCCGCGAAATCCAGATGCGGGGCCGACCGCATGCCCTGGATCGGAATGACTCCGGTCAGGGCGACATCGGTGTCGATATGGCCCCGGATCAGGTTCAGGAAATCGATCTTGCCGCTGGCCGACAGGCGGCGGGCAATCTCCATCCCCTCGGCTTTGGACAGCCCTTTGTCCCAGTCCTCATCGGCCACCAGCCGCAGGCCGACAATGAAACCGGGGCCAACAAGGGCGCGGACCGCATCCAGCACACGGTGGGTAAAGCGCAGACGGTTGTCCAGCGACCCGCCGTAGTCATCCGTGCGGCGGTTGGTGGCGGGCGACCAGAAGCCGTCCATCAGGTGGCCATAAGCCTCGAATTCGATCCCGTCCAGCCCGGCGGCCTGCATGCGCTGCGCCGCTGCGGCATAGTCGGCGACGATCCGGTCCAGATCCCAATCCTCGGCCTCTTTCGGAAAGGCGCGGTGTGCGGGTTCGCGCACCGGCGACGGGGCCAGCACCGGCAGCCAGTCGCCCTTGTTCCACCCTGTGCGGCGGCCCAGATGCGTCAGCTGGATCATCACCGCCGCACCTTCTTCGTGGCAGGCATCGGTCAATTCCGCCAGCCAGGGCACGATGGCGTCATCCCAGGCGTGCAGGTTGCCGAAGGCCTGGGGGCTGTCGCGGCTGACCACGGCCGAACCTGCCGTCATCGTCAGGGCAACGCCGCCGCGCGCCTTTTCCTGATGGTAGAGCCGGTAGCGGGCCTTTGGCATGCCGTCTTCGGAATAGGCCGGCTCGTGCGAGGTGGACATCACCCTGTTGCGCAGCGTCAGATGTTTCAGCCGGTAGGGTTGCAGCAGGGGATCGGTCGTCATCGGTCGGGTCTTTCCTTGGCGCGCCTGCCCCTTCGCCGGGGGCCGGATCAGGCCACAAGATGCCGACATGCGGCAATGTGCAAGTCTTGCCGGATGCGGCGGCGCGGCAGTGACGGATTCCTCTGGTATTGGCGCGGCGGATTTGAAATCAACGCAGGCGATGCAAAAGGGGGGCGGCATGGGTCTGATTGCGGAACTGACGGCGTGCCTTGGGGCCGGGCATGTGCTGACCGGGGCCGATACGGCGCGCTATGCCAGCGACTGGACAGGCAAGTACACAGCCACCCCCCTGGCCGTCGTACGCCCGGGATCGACCGCAGAGGTCGCGCAAACGCTGCGTCTGGCGGCCCGGCACGGTATTCCGGTGGTTCCCCTGGGGGGCGGGACCGGCCTCGTCGGCGGTTCGATGACCGAAGGCGGACTGATGCTGAGCCTCGAGCGGCTGAACCGCATCCGCAGGCTGCGCCCAGATGCGCGCCTTGCGGTTGTCGAGGCCGGTGTCGTGCTGTCGCGGCTGCACGATGCCGCCGATGCGGCGGGGCTGAATTTTCCGCTGTGGTTCGGGGCGCGCGGATCGGCGACGATCGGCGGGGTTCTTTCAACCAATGCCGGGGGATCGAACGTGCTGCGGTTTGGCTCCACCCGCGGGCTGTGCCTGGGGCTGGAGGTGGTTCTGGCCGATGGCCGCGTGCTGAACCTGATGAGTGAGCTGCACAAGGACAACTCCGGCTACGACCTGAAATCTCTGTTCATCGGGGCGGAAGGGACGCTGGGCATCATCACCGCTGCCGTGATGAAGCTGGTGCCAAAGGCCCGTGCCCATGCCACCGCCACGCTGGCCGTGCGCAGCCTGCCCGATGCGCTGATCCTGCTGAACCGCCTGCAGCAAGCAAGCGGCGGGCTGGTCGAAGCCTTTGAATTCATGCCGCGCACCTACATGAACCGCCTGTCGGTGGTGCGGCCGGACCTGGGGCAGCCCTTCGGCACGGTGCATGATGTGACGCTTCTTGCCGAACTTGGATCAACATCGCCGCGCGATACCGAACCGGGGCCGGACGGCAGCCTGCCGCTGGTCACGCTGATGGAAGACACGCTGGATGCGATGATGCAGGAGGGCGTCGTCCTGGACGCTGTCCTAGCCACCACCGGGGCGCAGCGCCAGGTCATGTGGGCACGGCGCGAGGCGGCGGCAGAGCTGACGCAGGGCTGGCTTCCCTCGATCGATACCGATATCGCCGTGCCGCTGACGGCGGTGCAGGATTTCATGGAACAGGCATTGGCACGCCTGCGCGACATCGACCCGGGGGCGCAAACCCTGACGGTGGCGCATCTGGGCGACGGCAACCTGCATTTCACCGTCTTTCCGACAGCCGACGATCCGGCGCTGGGCGATGCGATCCTGACTGCGGTCGAAGACGTGGTCCAGGACCTTGGCGGCAGCTTTTCAGCGGAACATGGCGTGGGCCTGTCAAAGCGGGCGTCCATGGCGCGGCGCAAGGACCCCGTGGCCCTTGATGTGATGCGCAGCCTCAAGGCGGCGCTGGACCCCGGCAATCTGCTGAACCCCGGCAAGATCCTGCCATGACAGCCTCGCTTGCCCTGATCTGGCACCACCCGACGCTGCGGCTGATTGCCGGGCTGATGGTGCTTTTCGGTGCCGTCAACGCATCGCTTTTCCCCTATCAGTCCTATGTCGCGATCAACCGCATCGGCCTGTCTGACGCCCGGTTTGCCCTGGTGCTGCTGCTGGCCTCGGTGCTGGCGGTGGGGGCCTCGGTTTCGGCGGGGATCATCACGGATCAAAGGGCGAACCGCAGGCAGGTGGCCCTGGCCACGGCTGCGGCGGCGGTGATCGGGCCGGTTCTGATGCTGGCGGCCCCCTCGCCGCTCAGCCTTGTGCTGTGCCACGGAATCCTGATTCCGGTCTCGGGTACGCTGTTCGGTCAGGGGTTTGCGCTGGCACGGCTGGCCTGCGCCGACCGGCCCGATCAGCGCGATGCCATCCTGTCGGGTCTGCGCGCCCTGTTGTCGCTGACCTTTCTTGTGGTTCTGCCGCTGTGGTCCCTGGCCTTCGCGGCGGGAACGGATGTGATGGCGATCTACGGCCTTGCCGCCGCCTGCGGCGCGCTTTTGTTGCTCATGACATGGCGGTACTGGCCCGTGGATGGCACAACGGCCTGGGCCGACCCGCCGTCGGGCCTGAGCCTGACGGCATCGCTGCGTGAAATCGCCAGGGGCCGCGTCATGCTGCGGCTGGGTCTGCTGGGGGCGATCACGGCGGCGGCGGCGCTGTATATGGTTCTCATATCGCTCGTTTTTGCGGCCACGCCTGGCCGGACCCCGGGCGACGTGGCCCTGTTCGTGGCGCTGGTCGCCGGGTTCGAGGTACCGTTCATGCTGCTGCTGCCGCGCCTGCTGCGCTTTGCCTCGCGCAGCCTGCTCATCGCGGCGGGCGGTGTGCTTTATGCCTGCTTTCTTGCGCTGATGCCGGTTCTGGCGGCATCACCGCTGGTCTGGCTTTTGCCGGTGCTGGCCGGCCTGTCGGGTGCCGCCACGCTGACCCTGCCCATCGCCTATCTTCAGGACCTGATGGCGGATCGCCCCGGCGCGGGATCTTCCCTTCTGGCCGTTCAGAAGGTGGCGGCGGATTCCATCTGTGCTGCGGTTTTCGCCGCAGGAATGACAATCGGCGGATACGGGCTGACGGCCCTGGCCGGGGCGCTGATCGCCGCCGCTGGTGCGGTCGCACTGCTGCTGGCGGACCGCTGGCGTCAGCGGCTGGACGCCGCTTAGCGGGGTGCCGAAACGCATCCCCGCCGCTTGCAGAAGGGAAGATCATCCTGATCCGTCTCAAAAGCGGCTTCCGCTACGGGCGGGCAAGGGGTCGTACCGCACTGCCGCGAGTTACTGCACGCGCGTCCAGGTACCGCCATCGCGGCAGATGCCAAGCACGCAGCCCGACACCGACAACTTGTCACCGTTCAGCTTCAACTTGCCGTTATAGGTTCTGTTGCGGTCCGGTTCCCAGATCTTGCCGCTGCCGTAGGCGCCATCACCTTCGGCCACCATGTCCCAGACAACCGGCCTGCCGATGTCGGGCGAGGCAGCCTCTTCCCCCGCCGGCGTGAAGGCGCGCACCAGCACACCGCACAAAGCAGGCCCACAGGGCTTGATCTCGACATGCCCGTAACTGCCGTCATTGAGCGGCATCGTCTGCCACGTCCCTTCCACCGGATCGGCAAATGCCGCCACAGCCGTGCAACAAACCAAAGCTGAAGCAAGAATGATCCTCATGCGTCCCTCCTGAACCGAACAGGGCCGGATCATGCGGCACCGGCACCCTTTGTGGCAAGCACCCTCGATTCCCGCACAGGGGGACCTTGCGTCTTGGCAAGGCGGCAGCGCCGTGCCAAAGACCGGCACAAGGAGCGGCCGGATGATCCTCTACCCTGCGATAGACCTCAAGGACGGCCAGTGCGTGCGCCTGCTGCGCGGCGAAATGGCGGCGGCAACCGTGTTCGGCGACGATCCGGCGGCGCAGGCGGCAGCCTTTGTTGCGGCGGGCTGCGACTGGCTGCATCTGGTCGATCTGAACGGGGCCTTCGCCGGGCAGCCGGTGAACGGGGTTGCGGTCGCGGCGATCCTGGCGCGTGTGGCCGTGCCCTGCCAGCTGGGCGGCGGCATCCGCGATATGGCCACCATCGAAACCTGGCTCGACCGCGGCCTGGCCCGGGTGATCCTGGGCACCGCGGCGGTGGAAGACCCCGCACTGGTGCGCAAGGCGGCAGGCAGCTTTCCGGGGCGCATCGCCGTGGGGATCGACGCGCGGGGTGGCCGGGTCGCCACACGGGGCTGGGCAGAGACGACCGATGTCATGGCCACAGATCTGGCGCGCCGCTTTGAGGATGCGGGGGTTGCCGCGCTGATCTACACCGATATCGACCGCGACGGCGCGATGGGGGGGCCGAACATCGCCGCAACGGTGGCGCTGGCCCGCGCCGTCAGCATTCCTGTCATCGCCTCGGGCGGGGTCGCCGCGATGGCCGACCTTCTGGCGCTGCGCGACACCGGGGTGATTGCGGGTGCCATTTCGGGCCGTGCGCTTTATGACGGCACCATTGATCTTGAAGCGGCACTTCGGGCTTTGCGCGAATAGTCCATTTTCTGTTCACAAATATCCCCGGGGGGAAGGCCGCGCAGCGGCCTTGGGGGGCGGAAAGCCCCCCTTTTCCCAGCCGTCGCAACAGGCCAAAAGGATGGCGGAGGCGCAGATGCTCAAGACCCGGATCATCCCCTGCCTGGACGTGGCCGATGGCCGCGTGGTCAAGGGCGTGAACTTTGCCGATCTGATCGATGCGGGTGATCCCGTGGCGGCGGCGCGGGCCTATGATGCCGCCGGCGCGGACGAGCTGTGCTTTCTGGACATCCATGCCACGCACGAGAATCGCGGCACGATGTTCGATCTGGTCACCCGCACCGCCGAACAGTGCTTCATGCCCCTGACCGTGGGGGGCGGCGTGCGCACGCCGGGGGATGTGCGCGCGCTGCTGCTGGCCGGGGCGGACAAGGTCAGCTTCAATTCCGCCGCCGTGGCCAACCCCGATGTCGTGGCCGAAGCCGCCGACCGGTTCGGCGCGCAATGCATTGTCGTGGCGATCGATGCCAAGACCGTGGCCCCCGGCCGGTGGGAGGTGTTCACCCATGGCGGCCGCCGCGCCACCGGCATCGACGCGGTCGGTTTTGCCCGCACCGTGGCGGCGCGGGGGGCGGGGGAAATCCTGCTGACAAGCATGGACCGCGACGGCACAAGGGCGGGGTTCAACCTGGCGCTGACGCGGGCGGTTGCCGATGCCGTCCCGGTGCCGGTGATTGCCAGCGGCGGGGTGGGCACGCTGGACCATCTGGTTGACGGCGTGACCATCGGCGGTGCCAGTGCGGTGCTGGCCGCCTCGATCTTCCACTTCGGCGATTTCACCATTGCACAGGCCAAGGCCCATATGGCTGCCGCCGGCATACCGATGAGGCTGACATGACCGCACTTGACCGTCTTGCCGTAACCGTGGCCGGCCGCAAGGGGGGTGATCCGGCCCAAAGCTGGACGGCAAGGCTTCTGGCCGCCGGACCCGAGGCCTGCGCGAAGAAGTTCGGCGAAGAGGCGGTGGAAGCGGTGATCGAGGCGGTGAAGGGCGACCGCGACCGTCTGACATCGGAAGCGGCGGACGTGCTGTATCACCTTCTGGTCATGCTGGCCGCGCGCGATGTGACGCTGGACGCGGTCATGGCGGAACTGGACCGGCGTGCGGGCACCTCCGGCATCGCGGAAAAGGCCGGTCGCGCCTAGCGGGCGGGCGGATCGGTCAGGGCAGAATTTTCGCAGAAAATTCAGTGCTACAAGCCAAGGCGCGGGATTTCGATGGCAGGGCAGCGGTTCTGGACAACCTTCAGACCGCGTGCTTCGGCAAGGGCGGCGGCTTCGGCGTTTTCGACGCCCAGCTGCATCCAGACCGTCTTCAGCCCCGGCAGGGCGGCCAGTGCCTGTTGCACCACGGGCAGAACCGCGTCGCTGCGCCGGAAGATGTCAACCATGTCCACCGGTTCGGAAATGTCGGCCAGGCTGGCGCGGACGGTCCCGCCCAGTGCCGCCTGCCCGGCCTGACCGGGATTGACGGGAATGACACGATAGCCGCGTGCGGCCAGAAAGCGGGCCACATGGTGGCTGGGACGATCCGCGTTGGGCGACCAGCCGACAAGGGCAATGGTCCGCGTTGTCCGCAGGATATGGGCAAGGTCGGCGTCATCGGGCTGTGTCATGCCGGTGGCCCCACAAAAAAGCGCCCGGATAAAGGACCGGGCGCAGTGCGGAACGAGGGACAGTGCAGGCGAAACGGCGTGTTCCGGCGCGCCGCTTCCACGGAGGAAAATAAGCAGTTGTCCGCAGGATTAAAGAAGTGTCGCAAAGTCGTGATCCGCCGGGCGCTGCGTTGCTGCGTAAAGCGCGATCGCCGCCGCGTTCGAGACATTGAGCGACCCGAAGCTGCCGGCGCAGGGAATGCGCACCAGCCGGTCACAACTGTCGCGCGTGCGGTCGCGCAGGCCGGGGCCTTCGGCACCCAGAACGATGCCTAGGGGGCGGTTGCCCGCCTCGGCCAGGGCATCGGCCAGGGTCATGGGGGCACCGCTGTCAAGGCCGAGGAGGATATAGCCCATCGATTTCAGCGCCCCCATGGCCCCGGCCAGGTTCTGCACCCGCAGATAGGGCTGGCGTTCCAGCGCGCCGCTGGCGGTCTTGGCCAGTGCCCCGGTCTCGGGCGCGGAATGGCGGTGCGGGGCGATGACCGCGCGCGCGCCGAACACCTCGGCCGAGCGCAGCACAGCCCCGACATTGTGGGGGTCCGTCACACGGTCCAGCAGCACGACCAGCGCTGCGCCGGTGCCGCCGGTGCAGACCTTTTCCAGATCGCCCCATTGCAGCGGGCGCGCTTCCAGCGCGGCCCCCTGATGCACCGAGCCGTCGTCGATGGGCACATCAAAGCGGCGCGGATCGACGATTTCCGGGGTCATGCCGCTGGCCGCTATGGCATCGCCCAGCTTGTCGGCGGCGTTCCTTGTCAGCACCAGGCGCAGGCGGTCGCGCGCGGGGTTGCGCAGCGCATCGCGCACGGCATGCAGGCCGAACAGCCAGACGGTTTCGCGCGCCTGGCGGCTGCGGCTGCGTTCCTTTTCGATGACCCAGGCCGGTTTCTGCATGAGGTGTTCCCTGTTGCGGGGCGCAGGATGCGGTGCCCGCCGGGCCTTCGCAAGCGGAAAGACCGGCGGGCCGGGGCAAAGACTTTCGCGCTTGACGCCCCATGGACCCTTCGCTATCCACCCCCACATCGGGCGACGAGCTGCAAGGTGCGGCAGCGGACTGTAACTCCGCCGGGGAGACCCATGCCTGGTTCGATTCCAGGGTCGCCCACCAGCCCGCCGCACAGGCCAGCGGCACGGTCGCCGGACAGGCAGGACAGGGATGCCACCGCTGACCGCAGAAGGGCAGCGTCACGGTTCGTGCCCGCGCCCGACGCGGCTGTGACGCGGCGCTGTCACCGCGAAACCCTTTGCGTGGATTGCGATGACCGACCGTTCCTTCCGCTTCACCCATGCGATCACGCGCCGACCGGGGCACAGCATCACCGCCGGATTGCGCGCGGTGGACACAGGTCCCCCCGATCTGGCGCAGATGCTGGTCCATCATGGCGATTACGTGGCGGCGCTGCGCGCAACCGGCGCCACCCTGGTGGAACTGGATCCGCTCGAGGCCTTTCCCGACAGCGTTTTTGTCGAAGATACGGCGCTTTGCCTGCCTGAAGGGGCAGTGGTGATGCGCCCCGGCGCGCCGTCGCGTCTGGGCGAGGCAGCCCTGATGGCCCCGCATCTGGCGGCGCTCTATGGCGAAGTGGTGCAGATCAGCGGCCCGGGCTTTATCGAGGGCGGCGATATCCTTGTGACCGAACGTGAGATTCTTGTCGGACGTTCGGCCCGGACCAATGCGGCAGGCATTGCGGAACTGGCCCGTCTGGTTGCGCCCTGGGGGTATTCCCTGCGCGAGGTGATCACGCCGCCCGGCGTGCTGCACTTCAAGACCGACTGTTCGCTTCTTGATGCCGAAACGGTGCTTGCGACGGACCGGCTTGCCGCCTCGGGCTGCTTTGACACCTACCGGGTGATCCCGGTCGCCACGGGCGAAGAGGCGGCGGCGAACACCATCCGCTTCAATGATCTGGTGCTGATGCCCGCCGGATTTCCGCGCACCGCCGACCGGCTGGCGGCGGCCGGATATGACCTGCGCCAGATCGCCAACAGCGAATGCGCCAAGCTGGATGGCGGCATGTCCTGCCTGTCGCTGCGCTTCACGCCCCGCGCCTGAAGGGCGCAGCACGCCGTCAGTGCCACAGCACCGGGGCAAGCGACAGCACCAGCAGCCCGGCCATCGTCCAGTTGAAGATGGTCAGGCGCCGCGGATTGGTCAGAACGCGGCGCAGTTGCTGTCCGGTCAGCGTCCAGAGACTGACCGACGGCAGGTTGACTGCGCCGAAGATCGCCGCCACAAGGGCGACGGTCCACAGGCTGCGGTCGGGCGCATATAGGGTGACGGCGCTCAGCGCCATGGCCCAGGCCTTCGGGTTGACCCATTGGAAGGCTGCCGCCTGCAGAAAGGTCATCGGGGTGCCCCCGGCCTGCCGGTCTTTGGGCGCGGCCGCATGGGCGATCTTCCAGGCAAGCCACAGCATATAGGCCACGCTGACCACCTCCAGCGCCGTCGTCGCCACGGGGTGTGTCTGGAACAGTCCGGTCAGGCCCGCGCCCACCAGAAAGGTCATCATCGCAAAGCCCAGGCTGACGCCCAGCATATGGGGCACCGTGCGGCGAAAGCCGAAGTTGGCCCCCGACGCCATCAGCAGCAGATT
Source organism: Rhodobacter sp. (assembly GCA_020251025.1). GTDB lineage: Bacteria > Pseudomonadota > Alphaproteobacteria > Rhodobacterales > Rhodobacteraceae > Aliitabrizicola. Next base: position 111,690 of record JADCDI010000031.1, read on the forward strand.
GTTGGGGCCGGGTGTCACCGAGGTGACAAGGGCAAAAAGCACAAGCGCAGGCAGGGTTTCCATCATCATGGCGCAATAATTGCTGCTTTCTTGCGGAGATATATTGCAAAATGCGGCCTTGATTCAGTAATCCTGCAACAAATGACGAAGATTGACGCCATAAACCACCGGATATTGCAAGAGCTGTCACGGGACGGGCGGATCAGCAACCTTGTTCTGGCGGACCGGATCGGGCTTTCGCCCTCGGCCTGTCTGCGCCGGGTGCAGGAGCTGGAGCGTGCGGGCGTGATCACCGGATACCGCGCCGTCTTGAACCCGGCGAGGATGGGCACGGGATTTCTGGCCTATGTCACCGTCGGGCTGTCGCAACATACCAAGACGGCGCAGGAGGTGTTCGAACGCGCCATGGCCCATGCGCCCGAGGTGCGCGAATGCCACAATGTAACCGGGGCCATCGAGTATCTGCTGCGTGTGGAGACGGCCGATCTGGCCGCCTACAAGCATTTCCACACCGATGTCCTGGGAATGGTGCCGGGGGTGGGCACGATTTCCACCATGGTGGTCATGGGATCGCCAAAGGATGCGCGGGCGTGAAAGCGGCAGGGCTTGCGGCACAGGAACGCAAGGGCATTCCACGGAAGCCCGGATAACGCCTGCTTTGTTCTCTCTTCGCCCGCTTGTCTGGCCGAAGAACGCGCCCTAGTCTCCGCCCGACCACAAGGGAGACCCGACCATGACCAGAACCTTGGCTTTCGACACGCTGCAAATTCATGCCGGGGCAAAGCCCGATCCGGCGACAGGCGCGCGGCAGGTGCCGATCTATCAGACCACGGCCTATGTATTCCGCGATGCGGACCATGCCGCCATGCTGTTCAACCTGCAGGAGGTTGGATACATCTATTCGCGCCTGACCAACCCGACCGTGTCGGCCCTGGCCGAACGGGTGGCCGCACTGGAAGGCGGCGTGGGGGCGGTGTGCTGTTCGTCCGGGCATGCGGCGCAGATCATGGCGCTGTTCCCGCTGATGCAGCCGGGTTGCAACGTGGTGGCGGCGACAAAGCTGTATGGTGGCACGATCCAGCAGTTCGGCAACACGATCCGCAAATTCGGCTGGTCGGCGAAATTCGTGGATTTCGACGATCTGGCGGCGGTCGAGGCGGCGGTGGATGAGAATACCCGCGCGATCTTCTGCGAATCCATCGCCAACCCCGGCGGCTACATCACCGATCTGGATGCGGTTGCGTCCCTGGCCAACAAGGTGGGGCTGCCGCTGATCGTCGACAACACCACGGCCACGCCCTATCTGTGCCGTCCCATCGAACATGGCGCGACGCTGGTGGTGCATTCGGCGACGAAGTACCTGACCGGCAACGGCACCGTGACGGGCGGTGTCGTGGTGGATTCGGGCAAGTTCGACTGGTCGGCCTCGGGCAAGTTTCCCAGCCTTGCCGCACCCGAACCGGCCTATCACGGGCTGAATTTCCATGCGGCCCTGGGTGGCATGGCCTTTACCTTCCATTCCATCGCGGTCGGGCTGCGCGATCTGGGGATGACGATGAACCCGCAGGGCGCGCATTACACGCTGATGGGGATCGAGACGCTGTCGCTGCGGATGCAGCGGCATGTGGCCAACGCGGCCCGGATTGCCGCCTGGCTGGAAAAGGATCCGCGCGTGGAATACGTGACCTATGCCGGGCTGGCGTCATCGCCCTATCATGCCCGCGTGGCAAGGATCTGCCCCAAGGGGGCGGGGGCGCTGTTCACCTTTGCGGTGAAGGGCGGCTACGACGCCTGCGTGAAGCTGGTCAACGCGCTTCAGCTTTTCAGCCATGTCGCAAACCTGGGCGACACGCGCAGCCTGGTGATCCATTCCGCCTCGACCACCCACCGTCAGTTGTCACCCGAACAGCAGGTGGCGGCAGGGGCCGCGCCCAATGTGGTGCGCCTGTCGATCGGGATCGAGGATGCGGATGACCTGATTGCGGACCTTGACCAGGCGCTGGCCAAGGCCACCGCCTGACACAGCGCCCGCCCCGGCCATGCCGGGGCGGGCAGCGGATTATTCGGACAGTTCAAAGATCATCGTGACACTGGCCGATGAGGTGATTTCGCCGGCAGCGACCGGGACCGCGCGGGAGAGTTCGGCGTCCGCCGCGCGGAACATCGGCATCGGGATGCCTGCACCGCCTTCGGTGATCGACACCACCGGTCCCAGCGCCAGCCCTGCCGCGTCGGCCAGCAGCTTTGCCCGGGCCATGGCATCGGCCACGGCCCGTTTGCGGGCCTCATTCAGTGCCGGAACCGGGTCTGCCAGCCCGAAGGTCAGACCGTTGAAGGTATTGGCCCCGTCCTGGATGGTGCGGTCAAGCACGCTGCCCAGGGCCTTAAGATCGCGGACCCGCACAGTGAGCTGGTTCATCGCAAGGTAGCCCACGATGCGTGGGGTCATCTCGCCTTGGGGCTGCTGCCAGTTCGGGTTCAAGGACAGGCCGGACGTCTGAAGATCGCGCTCCTCGATACCGGCGGCGCGCAGCTGCTCCAGAACGGCCCCAAGCTGAAGCGAATTGGCGGCCATCGCCTCGGCCGCCGTGGTGCCTTCGGTGGTGACGCCCAGGTTGATCGTGGCCATGTCAGGCTTTGCCTCGACCGTGCCTTCACCGGTGACGGTAATGCGGGCCGTCTCGGACGCCACAGCGGTTGAACAAAGGACCGACCCCAGAAGCAGGGCGGTGAACAGGGAACGCATGGCAACACCTCCTTGTAAGACTGCGCTATTCACTACCTGTTGCCGCGCCGGGACGCCAGCCGTCCGGTTCCCCCCGTTCCTTTGGCAGGAAGCTGCCTCAACCACGACCTGCTGCAAGAGGCGGACTCGCCGGGCCAAGGTAATTCGTGCTAGGCTGGCATCATGAAACCGAATTTCGCCCTGAACTTCACCGATGACGCCGTCACGCTTCTGCATCGCACTGCGCGGGGCTGGATGGACGTGGGCAGTGTTGCGTTTGACGACCCGGAGATGGAGGCGGGGCTGGCCTATCTGCGCGCCTCGGCCCTGGGGCTTGAACCGCGCGGCATGACCACGAAACTGGTGATTCCGAATTCCCAGATCCGCTACATGACCCTGCCCGCAGCGGGGCCGGACGTGGCAGGCCGCCGCGCCCGGATCCGGCGCGAACTGGAAGGCAAGACACCCTACGGGGTGGACGAGCTGGTGTTCGACTGGTGGGGCACGGGCCCCGGTTTGCAGGTGGCCGTGGTCGCCCGCGAAACCCTGGCCGAGGCAGAAGCTTTTGCCACGGCACACCGGCTGAACCCGCTGTCTTTCGTGGCGATTCCGGGGGCAGGACAATTCGGGGCCGAACCGTGGTTCGGACCGACAGTGCTGTCGGAAAGCCTGCTTGCCCCGGGCGAGAAGGTGGACCGCGACCAGGATCCGGTCCAGATCGCCGGGCATGTGCCGCGCGCGCAACTGCCCGCCCGACAGGCTGATGGTCCGGTCGCCCCAATGGCCGATCCGGGTCTGCCGCCTGCCGAACAGACAGTCACGGATGAACCGGCCAACACGATACCGCCGCCGGATGCCGCCGCAGAGGGGCCTGCACAGGCGGAACCGCCCGAAGCCACAGAAGAACCGGCCAACATGATGCCGCCGCCGGATGCCGCTGCGGGGGGGCCTGCGCAGGCGGAACTGCCCGAAGCCGCAGAAGAACCGGCCAACACGATACCGCCGCCGGATGCCGCCGCAGAGGGGCCTGCGCAGGCGGAACTGCCCGAAGCCGCAGAAGAACCGGCCAACGTGATGCCGCCGCCGGATGCCGCTGCGGGGGGGCCTGCGCAGGCGGAACTGCCCGAAACCCGGGAACGGGAAGAATGTGTTCCGGCAGCCAGCGACGCCCCCCTGACCGATACCGGGACGCCGCAGGCAGGGGCTTTCCAAAGTCCGGCCCCCGGCAGCGCCCCGGTGCAGACCATCGCTGCCGAGGTTACGGCCGAAAGAATTCCGGATGAGGCTGAAAGCAGCCCGCCTGTGGAACGCGCCCCGCAGATTACCCCGGCAATACCTTCGGCAAAGACCGATGCCGCCGGCATGGCCATCGATCCCCGGCCTGGCAGGAAAGCGGTCCCGCTGCCGCGCCCCGGCGCCAGACCCGCTGCGCAAAAGGCACCGGACGCAGCCCGTGTCAGCACCGCCGGACCGGCGCGGCAGGCATCCTTTCCGGCGGGCGGCAGCGGCAGCACCATGTCGGCCGCTGCGGGCGGGGATCGGGCGGCGGCACCGGACCGGCCGGGCGAAGCGCGCAAAGGTCCGGCGCGGACAGGCGCGGTGATGACCGCAGCGGGAATTGCGCCGCCGCGCGAACGCAAGCCGAAGGTCGTACACAACCGGGACTCCGGTTCGGGCCCGGCCACGGCGCAGGCGCAGGCCGTGGCGAAGCCGTCAGTGGCGCAGTTCGGCAATCGGACGGTGAATCGCGCCAGGCCCCGGTTCCTTGGCCTGATCCTGACGGTGATGCTGCTTTTGCTGCTTGTCGCCGTTGCGGCCTGGTCGTCCTATCTCATCGCCACGAACCTTGGACAAGACGATCCCGCCGTTGCAGTTGCAGCGGTCGAGGCACCGACGTTGCCGGGGCCTGCGCCTGGGGGGCCTGCCGTGGCGGACCTTTCCGCTGCGACCGGTGAAGTGCTGGCTGCGCTGCGGCACCCGGCAGGATTTGCCGATGTCCCGGTTGCACAGTCTGACCCCGCACCGGCCGCCGCATCCTTGCCCGACATCAACCTTGCTGCGGCGGATGCCGCTGCGGCACCAAGGGTTGAGGCGGCAACCCTGGTGCAACCGGCCATGACAGCGTTCGCCTTTCCCAGCCCCGGCGTGGAACCGCAGGACGAGATGCTTCTGGCAAGCATCGACCCGGTCATCCCCAAAAGCGATGCCGTGGTCCTTGCCCTGCCCGATACCGCGACCGACCCCGCCCCCCTGACGCAACCCGCGCCGCCGCCCTTCGGCACAGAGTCCCCGTCTGAAGTGAACCGCCAGACCTTGCCGCCAACGGCAGGCAGCGTGACGCCGGGGGGTGTCCTGATCATGGCCGGTCCGCCGCCGCGCCCCGGGGTGACGGTGCAGCCCGTGACAGGTCCCGGGGGTGTGGTGCCATCGCCTGCGTCCGCCGGCGACGCCGGTGCTGTGCCGGTCGTCTATGCCGACCCCGCCCTGCAAGAGGCAAGGCCCCGCCTGCGCCCGGCAGATATGGTGCCGCCTGAAATCGCGCTGCCGGATGGTGCAGCAGAGGTGACGGATGCTGCGGCAGGCCGTGTGAGCAGCCTCAGGCCGCGCGCCCGCCCGCCCGGGCTTCTTGCCGCAGAGGCTGCGCCGCAGGCCGGCACCGCTGCCGCTCAGGCGGCCGGGGCATCGCTTGTTGCCACGGCAGGGGAAGGTGCCGCCAGTCCCCTGGCAATTGCCGTTTCCCGCAAGCCGGCCGCGCGTCCGGCGCAGGCCAATGCCGCCATCGAAGCGGCCGTTTCCGTGGCTGCCGCCGATGCCTCTCTTGTGCCTGACACGGGAACGCTTGCGCCTGTCGTGCCCGCGCCCGATCCGCAGCCTGCGGTGACCGCAGATGACCCCGAAGCGGTTGAGATCGACGAACCCGAGCTTGCGTCAGCAGCCCCTTCGGTGCCGACGCGCGCATCCGTCGCCAAGCAGGCGACCTTCAGGAATTCGATCAACCTGTCGAGGATCAATCTGATCGGTGTCTATGGCAGCTCGTCCAACCGCTATGCCATGGTCCGGCAGGCCAATGGCCGGTTCATCAGGGTCACGGTCGGGGATCGTGTCGACGGCGGCCGTGTGGCGGCGATTTCCGACCGCGAACTGCACTACGTCAAGAACGGAACCACGCACAAACTGGCAATGCCCAAGGGTTAGGGCCGGGCTGGCCCCCCTATCCGGCGGTCACGCCCGCTTCGGCAAAGGTGGCCATGCCGGAATGACAGGCGACGGCCCCCCGAACCACACCGATCGCCAGCGCCGCACCCGATCCTTCGCCCAGCCGCAGCCCAAGCGACAGCAGCGGAACCTTGCCCAGCGCCTGCAGCAGACGGCCATGGGCGCTTTCCGCGCTTTGATGCCCGGCGATGCAATGATCCAGCGCGCCCGGCACCTCTGCCTCCAGCACACCGGCGGCGGCGCAGCAGATGAACCCGTCCAGAATGACCGGAATGCGTTCGGTCCGGGCGCGGGCAATGGCCCCCGCCATCGCGGCAATCTCGCGCCCGCCAAGGCGGCGCAGCGCCTCCAGCGGGGTGGCCCCGGCGTGCAGGGCCAGGCCTTCGGCCACTGCTTGTGTCTTCAGTGCCAGACCGGCGTCATCGACACCGGTCCCGCGCCCGGTCCAGTCTGCGGCAGTGCCACCGAACAGGGCACAGGCAAGGGCGGCGGCAGAGGTGGTGTTGCCGATGCCCATCTCGCCCGTCACCAGAAGATCGGCGGCCGGATCGACCGCGTTCCAGCCTGCGGCCAGGGACGCAGCGACTTCGGCCTCGGTCATCGCCGCCTGTGCGGTGAAATCGGCAACGGGCCGGTCAAGGTCCAGCGCATGCACTTCCATCCGTGCCCCGAAGGTGCGGGCAAGCTGGTTGATCGCCGCCCCGCCTGCGCGGAAGTTTGCCACCATCTGCCCTGTGACCTCTGCCGGAAATGCAGACACTCCGCGCGCGGTGATGCCGTGATTGCCGGCAAAGACCAGGACAAGGGGATGATCGATGCGCGGTTGCGCCCGGCCTTGCCAGGCGGCGACCCACTGCGCCACCTCCTCCAGCCGGCCAAGAGAGCCGGCGGGCTTGGTCAGCACCGCGTCGCGTGCCAGCGCCTGCGCCCGCGCCGCCGCATCCGGTTGGGGAAGCGTTTGCAGAAGGCTGCGAAAGGCGTCAAGGCTGGCAAAGGGGGCAGGCATGACGATATCCCTGATTGTGTTCCGGCGCGGGCCTGATTAGCGGTTGGCGGCGGCGGGGACCAGCACGGAAGGGGCATTCCTGTGACAAGGCGCGACAGTTGGCGGCCGCAGGTCTTTGATGTTCTGGCCGCGCTCGGGCTGCTGACCCGCCTGCCGCTGGATCTGGACGGCGCGCGGGCACAGGCGCGGGGCGCAGCGGCGGCCTGGGCCTGGCCGCTTGCCGGGGTGGCCGTGGGCCTGCTTGGTGCCGCATCGGGCGGGCTTGCGCTGTGGCTGGGTGTGGCACCGGGGGCGGCGGCGGCAATTGCGATTGCCGCCCAGATCTTTGTTACGGGTGCCCTGCATGAGGACGGTCTTGCCGACAGCGCCGACGGGCTGTGGGGCGGATGGAACAAGGAACGGCGGCTGGCAATCATGAAGGACAGCCGGATCGGAACCTTTGGGGTGCTGGCGCTTGTGCTGGTGACGCTGCTGCGCTGGGTGGCACTGGCCGGGCTGTTTGCCGCCGGCACGCCCTGGGGCGCGCTGGCAGCGGCGGGGGCGCTGTCGCGCGTGCCGATGGCGGTGCTGACGGCAGCCCTGCCCAATGCGCGCGGATCAGGCCTGGCACACAGCGTCGGTCGCCCCGAAGGGGCGGTTGTTGCCCTGTCCTGCGCAACGGGCCTGATGTGCGGGTTTCTTGCCCTGGGACCCGCGGCGTTCGGCGCCGCCTTTTGGGTAGGGGGTGTATGCCTTGCCGTCGGACTTGTGGCCCGGGCCAAAATTGGCGGTCAGACCGGCGACATTCTGGGCGCATCGCAGCAGATATCCGAGGCCGTCGTGCTGACCCTGATTGCGGCAAGCCTTCGGCCATGAAAAAACCGCAGCGGCAAGGCTGCGGCTTTTCCCACTTGCATCAGATCAATCAGGCGGCGCGCGATACCAGGACATCGTCCACGGTCTTGGCGGCCCCGGCCTCGTCCACACCGCTGACGGCGGCCACTTCGCGGGTCAGGCGTTCCAGGGCGGCCTCGTAAAGCTGACGCTCGGAATAGCTTTGCTCGCGCTGGTCATCGGTGCGGTGCAGGTCACGGACCACTTCCGCGATCGACAGCAGGTCACCCGAATTGATCTTCTGTTCATATTCCTGCGCCCGGCGCGACCACATGGCACGCTTGACCTTGGCCCTGCCCTTGAGGGTATCCAGCGCCTTGGTCACGACATCGGGCGACGAAAGCCCACGCATGCCGATTTCGGTTGCCTTGTGGGTGGGCACCCGCAGGGTCATCTTGTCCTTTTCAAAAGAGATGACGAAAAGTTCCAGGGTCAGTCCCGCAATCTCCTGTTCTTCGATCGAAATGATCCGGCCGACGCCATGCGCCGGGTAAACCACGAATTCGTTCGGGCGGAATTCAGCTTTCTTGGACTTGGTCATTCAGGTCGCTTCCTAAAGGGCACATCCATCATCCGACGACAATTTCCCTTGCCGCGGCTGCGCGCCCCGGTGAAAGAGAATATGGCAGTCGCAGGAAATCCTGCCCCCGGAGCCGCCGGTCCAAGGCCAGTGTCAGGCTTTCGTGCACGTTTATCTGGAGTATATAACACGGATTCGCCCGGATTCCAACGGTGCCAGACCGCCATAAACAGCGGAATCCCGCAGGAAAGTTCCACGGATTAAGGATTTCTTGCATCCGGGGCCGGTTGCCGCGCGAATCGCCTGCAAAGACGTCAGCCGCCCAGCCCGGGTGCCTCGGAAAAGTGTGTCTCAAGCTTGCCGGGCTTGCCGTCCATCGCATCGGCGCCGGGCAGGGGGTCTTTGCGCGTCACGATGACAGGCCAGGCTTCGGAATACTTGCGGTTGAAGGCAACCCATTTTTCCATGTCCGGCTCCGTATCCGGCCGGATGGCGTCCGGCGGGCATTCCGGTTCGCACACGCCGCAGTCGATGCATTCATCCGGATGAATGACAAGCATGTTCTCGCCTTCGTAAAAGCAGTCGACCGGGCAAACCTCGACACAGTCGGTATACTTGCAGGCGATGCAGTTGTCCGTCACCACATAAGTCATCGCAGGCCCAGGCTCCTTCGCAGACACGCTGCCTTGCTAGATCAGCTTCCCGCATCATTCAAGCGGCGACGATGCCGCAACGGGTGGCAGATCAAGGTCAAGGTACAACTGCTTCGCCTCGGGGGCGGAGCCGCGCCGGGGCGCGGTCTGCAGGATGCGGATCAGCCGGATTGCAGTCCCTTGCGGAAAGGTCAGCGTATCGCCCGCGCCGACGGCACGGCCCGGCTTTGCCGTGCGCGTTCCGTTCACGCGGACATGGCCTGCGGCAACCTCGGCGCTGGCAAGGCTGCGCGTCCTGAAAAACCGCGCGTGCCACAGCCATTTGTCCAGCCGGACAGTCACGCGCGGGCCGGTCACGCCACCCGCCCCCGGTCAGATCCGGGTCCTGAGTGCCGCAAGAACGGCAAAGGGGCTGTCCGGATCAACCTTCTGCTCGCGCGGGGGGCGCGCCTCGAACACCTTGGGCTGGGTGTCGCGCGGGCGATCAGAACGCTCGGGCCGCTCGGGCCGGTCGTCGCTGGTGCCGGGCTTGCCGCCTTTTGGCTTGGGCTTGCCCTTGAAGCCGTCGCTTTGCCCGCGTGGGCCGTCTTTCCGCCGCTCGCCGCCCCCGGGGCGGTCGTTGCGGGGGCGGTCCGGGCGTGACGGGCGATCCCCCGCCGTGGCCGGTGCCGCCGCGTCTTCCTGCGCCGGGGCAGGGGCAGGGGCCGGGGCGGCGGACTTCGGGCCATGTCCGCGCGCCTCCGGGCGTGCGCGCCGGGGGCCACGGCTTTCGCCGCCGCGCGCGCGCGGTGCCCAGACAAAGGTGTAGAAGCTTTCCATTTCCACCGCCGTCGCCGGGGCGGCTTCTGCGCCGGCAAGGGCAGGCTCTGCGTCCGACGGCGGGACAACCGCCCCGCCCCCGGGCGTCTGAACGGCGTCGGCCGCGGGTGGCTCGGTGCCAGCATCGGCCCCCGCCCCGACATCCACCGGCGCCGCGACAGTCGCGCCTTCGGTCGCCGCACCGGCAGGCGCGGGCACCGCAGCCGCCGCCTCGGGCCTGACTTTCGGGCGTTCGGACTTTTCGCCGCGATAGCCAAGCCCCGCCATCAGGCCGGCGAACTGATCCAAGGTCATGCCGGTGATCGACAGCATCTCGGGTGTCGCCTCAAACCCTGCGCGGCTGTCCTTTGCGCGCAGCAGGTCTGCCAGCCGTTCCAGCATGTCGATCCGGATCGCGCGGCTGCCCGCCGGGTGATAGCCCGCCAGCGTATAGTGATTCTTCGGAACCTCTGTCAGGTAAGGGATCGTCACCAGGCCGGGCGGCGGGCTTTCGGGAAACTCGTGCAGCCCCTTCGCCAGCGACCACAGCACCAGGCGCAGCCGCGTCGGCGCGGGCTTGAGCAGCGGCGGCAGGAAAATCGTGAACTGGCCAAAGCGCACGCCATGCCGGCGCAGGACCGCGCGCAATTCCTGGTCAAGCGATTTCACATCCCCCGCCACCCCATCGCGCGGCAAGACGCCCATGCCTTCGACAAGGCGGAAGGCAAGACCACGGGCCAGACCCTGGATGGCGTCGTCCCGGCCCATCGCCAGAAGCGGCTCGAACTGTGTGGCCACCTTGCGGTCGATGAAATGCTGCAGGCGGCGGCGGACCTTGTCGGCCACGTCAAACCCGGCCTCTTCATCGACAAAGGCCTCGACCTGCGGCTTCATCGCTTCGGCCCCGGCAACCAGCTTGCCCACGACCGAGGAACCCCACATCAGGCCACCCTGTTCGGTGAAATCAAGTTCCGTGTCGGGCGCATTGTAAAAGCGGTCTGCGCGCAGATGGAATTCCGGCTTCAGCGCCTCGTAGGCTGCCTGACGCAGTGTGCGCGCCCCGTCGGGCGAGGCCGACGCATCCTGACGAAAGCGGAACCCTTCCAGACGGCCCGCGAATTCGCCTTCCACCGCCACTTCGCCCTTGTCGTTCACCTCGGCCACAAGGCTCTCCTTCTGTTTCAACCGGCGCAAGAGCACACTGGTGCGCCGGTCTACAAATCTTTGGGTCAGGCGGGCGTGCAGCGCGTCCGACAAGCGGTCTTCTACCGCGCGGGTCCCGTCACGCCAATGGCTTTCATCAGCGACCCATCCCTTGCGCTGCGCGACATATGTCCAGGTGCGGATATAGGCCAGACGTTTCGAAAGGGCGTCGATATCGCCGTCGGTCTTGTCGATGCGGGCGATGTTTGCGGCGAACCAGTCGGTCGGCACCTGCCCCTTGTCGGCAAGAAAGCCAAAGATCCGGGCAAGCAGCCCCGCATGTTCGCCTTCGGAAACCGACCGGAAGTCGGGAATGCGGCAGACATCCCACAGCAGCCGCACCGTCCGGGGGCCGCGCAGCCTGTCGCGGATCTCGGGCATCGCGGACAGCGCCTTCAGCGCCAGCACATCATCACTGTCGCGCGCCCGGGTCAGCCAGTCGTTCGAGGTGGGCGCCTCAAGGCTGCCGATCAGCCGCTCGGGCGTGCCGAAATCCGGGACATCGTTGCGCCAGTGCAGTTTCCTGACCGGTGCGAAGCGGTGGTTTTCGATGGCATCGATCAGCTCTTCGTCAAAGGGGTGTGCCTCGCCCGTCACACCGAAAGACCCGTTGTCGGTATGCCGCCCCGCCCGGCCGGCGATCTGGCCGATCTCGTGGGGGAAGAGCGGCCGCATGCGGCGGCCGTCAAACTTGGCCGTCGCGGCAAAGGCCACGTGCCGGATATCCAGATTGAGCCCCATGCCGATGGCATCGGTGGCCACCAGATAGTCGACATCCCCGTTCTGATAAAGCGCCACCTGAGCATTGCGGGTGCGCGGCGAAAGCGCCCCCATGACCACGGCGCAGCCGCCCTTCTGGCGGCGGATCAGTTCCGCGATCGCATAGACATTCTCAACCGAAAAGCCGACGATCGCGCTGCGGGGCGGCATGCGGCTTATCTTCCTGGAACCGGCCCAGCCAAGCTGCGACAGCCGGTCCCGTTTGACGAAGGCCGCGTTCGGGACCAGGGCGGCAATCGCGCCCCGCATCGACTCGGACCCCAGAAACAGCGTCTCGTGCAGCCCGCGCGCCTTCAGCAGGCGGTTGGTAAAGACATGGCCCCGTTCGGGGTCCGCGCAAAGCTGTATCTCGTCGATGGCGACGAAATCCGCCCCGATTTCCGGCGGCATCGCCTCGACAGTGCAGACCCAGTATCGGGTGCGGTCGGGAACGATGCGTTCTTCGCCGGTGACCAGCGCCACCACAGAGGGGCCACGCGCCGCGACGATGCGGTCATAGACCTCACGCGCAAGCAGACGCAGCGGCAGGCCGATCACCCCGGTGCGGTGCGCCAGCATCCTTTCGATGGCATAATGGGTCTTGCCCGTATTCGTCGGGCCAAGGACCGCGACGACCCTTGCTGATGCGCGCATGGGTCTGGTGCCTGTTTGCTAAAGTTCCTGCCCGGCCACTTCGGCCTGAAGCCGTTCCACCGATGCCTTTACGCCCTGAAGCTGGGGATGTATAGCAAGGGCCGCCTGATAGGCGGCAAGGGCACCTTCGCTGTCGCCCAGTTCTTCAAGGATCATCCCAAGCCCCGACAAAGCCCCGAAGTGACGGGGATTGAGCGTCAGCGTCTTGCCGATATCCGTGATCGAGGGGCCGTATTCCCCTGCCTGAAAGTAGGCGGTTGCCAGCGCGTTCCAGCCTTCCGCAAAGTCAGGCGCATGGTCTGTCAGGGCTGTCAGGTGTTCGATGGCCGCCTCTGGATTGCCCTCGCGCAGGGCGGTGCGGCCGCGTTCCAGCAAAAGGTCCATGGCCGCAGAGCCGGACTTGGACCATTCCGCCACGATTTCCCGTTCGATCCGTGGCGCCGAGCTTTCATCAGCCGTCAACAGCGCGCTGAAAAGCTCGTCCAGCTTTGGTGTCTGCGCCACCGACGGGCCGCACAGCAGCAGGATCGGCAGAAATGCCGCAACGATCCGATTGAAGAGCCATGGGCGCGCTTTCATAATGGCCCCTATGTAACGCAGGGCGGCAGAAGGTCCATATCCCGGAAAATCACATTCAGAGGATCGCATGAGCAGTGTCATCGAGGCGGCCGTGGCCGCATTGCAGAAAAAAGTGCCTGACGGGTTCGACGGTGTCGTAAAGTTCGTGCTGGCCGGAGAGGGCGCCATCATGATCGACCGGACCGGGGTGCGCGCCGCCGACGAAGAGGCAGGCGTGACCCTGACCGCCGAGGCCGCCCTGTTCAAGGCCATTCTTGACGGAACCATGAACCCGATGAGCGCCTTCATGAGCGGCAAGCTGAGGGTGGACGGATCGATGGCGCTTGCGATGAAACTCGGTTCGGCCCTGTCCTGAGGTCATGATGCCCGAAGCCCCCTTCTTTGCCGATCTTGCCGACGGCCCGGAGGGCGGGCATGCGATCTGGCTCACGGCCGCCGACGGGGTGCGCCTGCGGGTCGCGGTCTGGCCGCAGGGCAGCAAGGGCACGGTTCTGATCCTGACCGGGCGCACGGAATGCGTCGAGAAATACGGCCGCACTGCCGCCGATCTGGCGCGGCGCGGATATGCCAGCCTGGCGATTGACTGGCGCGGCCAGGGTCTTTCAGACCGGCTGGCGGCAATGCCGATGGCGGGGCATGTCGCCCGGTTCAGCGACTATCAGCGCGATCTTGACGCCGTCAGGGTGGCGCTGGACAGCCTGCATCTGCCGCAGCCGCTGTTTCTTCTGGCCCATTCCATGGGTGGCACGATTGCCCTGCGCGCCCTGATCGACGGTTTTCCGGTGCGGGCCGCCGCCTTTACCGGGCCGATGTGGGGCATCCACATCGCGCCCACATTGCGCCCGCTGGCCTGGGCAATTGCCACCGGCGCACGCGCCGCCGGGCGCGGCCTGTCGCTGGTGCCGGGGACCGGCCCGGACTGCCATCTGGTGGTGACACCCTTCGAGCGCAATCTGCTGACGACGGACGCCGACATGTACGGGTGGATGAAAAGCCATGTCCTGCGTCACCCGGAACTGGGTCTGGGCGGCCCCACCCTTCACTGGCTGTCCGAGGCGCTGCTGGAATGCCGCTGGCTGCGGGCGGCCCCGTCGCCTGCCGTGCCCGCCGTGGTGTTGCTTGGGTCAGAAGAAAAGATCGTCACCGTGAAAGATGTTTGCCGCCGCATGAAACGCTGGCCCGGCGGCACGCTGGACCTGGTGCCAAAGGCCGCGCATGAAGTGCTGATGGAGACGCCCGCTATCCGCGCCCGTGCCTTTGACCGGATCGCAGCCCTGTTTGACGCGCAGCGCTGACAGGGCGCAAGAAACGCATCTCGCTTCCCCGCCGGGCAGGAACATTTTCCCGATGCGGGGGGAAAAGGCGGCACCCTTCCGGGCGGGTTCCGGAACGCACCGCGTTTGCAAGCCCGGTCAGGGACCCCGGCGTGTCCGTCACCCTCACGCCTGCGGCCCGCGCGGCGGCACGCGCGATACTGTCCACCCCGGTGCCACGTCGGCCGATCACCGCGAAACCGGCAACCCCCTTTGGCCGCGCCGCCCGCAGGCCCACCGGCAGCCCTGTGCCGGGCAAAGCGCGGCCCCCGGGCCTTCGCCGGTCCGGCCTGCATCGCGCGGCAGGACCCGCGCGTCATCATGCACCGGCCCCGTCACGATCACCCGCGGCATCACAGGGGGATCCGCGTGAACCCGTCGCGCAGGGCCGTTGACCAGGCCTCGCTCATCGCCTTGAACTGCGCGTCGCCCGCTTCGATGCGGCGGCGCATGGCGACACGGCACTGATCCTTTTCCACCGTCAGCAGGTCCAGAGGCATGCCGACCGACAGGTTGGAGCGCAGCGTTGAATCCATCGAAAGAAGCACGGCCTTCTGCGCGTCCGCCAGACTGGTCGAGGGCTTGACGACGCGGTCGAGAATGGGCTTGCCGTACTTGTGCTCGCCGATCTGCAGAAAGGGGGTGTCTTCGGTGGCTTCGATGAAGTTGCCTTCGGGATAGATCAGGAACATGCGCATCGCGCCGTTGCGCCGCTGGCCGGCAACAATCATCGTGGCCAGGGCACCCTGGTTCATCGAGGCCAGCTTTTCTTCGATGTCGCGGCGCACCGCCGACAGGGTGTTGCCCACCGTTTCGGCCACCTTCAGCATGGTCGGGGCCTTCATGACCGAGGTGGCTTCGGTCGCATCCGGGTCTTCGATGGCCTCGCGCAGCCGTGCCAGGGTGGTCTGCGTCACCGAAAGGCTGCCTGCGGTCAGGATGACGATCACCCTCTCGCCCGGGTCTTCAAAGACGAACATCTTGCGATAGGTCGCGATATTGTCCAGCCCCGCATTCGTGCGCGTGTCCGACAGCAGCACCATCCCCTCGTTCAGAAGCAGTCCGACGCAATAGGTCACGGTTCCATCCTTTGGCCTCGGGCCAGACCCTATTGCTGCACGGCCTGAACCGCAACGGCAACGTCCAGAACTTCTGCGCCCGGACCGCGGGCGGTTCCCCGGATCGGGGCCGCATCCTGTGCATCAAGGCCGGACCCCAGCCGGACATAGCGGTCATCCGGGCAACAGGCATTGGCCGGGTCAAACCCGATCCAGCCCAGCCCCTGTACCCAGATTTCGGTCCAGGCATGGGCTGCCTCGCCCAGGCTGCCGTCCCCGCCCGACATCAGATAGCCCGACACATAGCGTGCGGGCAGGGCGGCATGGCGCGCCACGGCGATCAGGGCATGGGCGTGGTCCTGACAGACGCCTTCGCCCAGCGCCAGCGCCTCGGCCGCCGTCGTATGGGACCGGGTCGCACCGGGTCTGTAGGCGATGGCCCCGGCCACGGCGACCGAAAGGCGGTGTGCGGCATCCAGCGGGTCCGAAGCGCCGCTGGCGCTGGCGGCCAGTTCGGCCAGGGCGGCATCAACGCGCGTCGGCGCAGTTTCGTTGAGATAGGCCTCACGCGGGATGGCTTCCCTGTGGCCCCTGAGCAGGCCGGCCAGATCCTGCGTCCTGACCGTGCCCCGGACGGTGATGGTGATCGCGCTTACCGGTCCCGGGACCGACCAGCCTTGCACCCAGTCGCCCGCCCCGTCGCGAAAGCCGCCCCCCTTCAGCCCGTCACTGACACTGACCGACCAGTCAAGCGCCGTCTGCCCGTCAAAGACCGAAGGCGTCAGGCGGTGGCTTTGCACCACGCCCCGCACCGGCTGGGCGTAGCGGTAGCTTGTCACATGATCGACCGTCAGGATCATCGCACGTCCCCGCTGAGATAGCCGTCATGCACCAGGGCCGCGACCGCGGCGATTTCGCCGATGAACCGCGTCAGAAACTCGTGCATGCCTTCGTCAAAGACGCCGTCAACGGTGCCGTCCGTCAGTTCTGCCAGAACCGCACGGGCCTTGGTCTGCGCCCTTGTGCTGCGCCCATAGCCGCGTGCCAGCCGGTCAAGATGGGTGTTCAGCCCGTCAACACAGGCAATCAGCGACCGGGGGCATTGCGGATTGAGGATCAGGAAATGGGCGATCTTGCGCGCCGTCACCTCGCCGCCATAGGCCCAATGAAAGGCGCGGTGCGCCGACATGGCGCGCAACAGCGTTGTCCACTGGTAATTGTCCAGCCCCGATCCGACATAGTCGATGCCCGGCAGCAGGACATAGTATTTCACATCCATCAGCCGCGCCGTGTTGTCGGCCCGTTCCAGGCAATAGCCCAGATTCAGGAAATCCCAGCCGTCGTTGCGCAGAAGCGTGGCGTCGATCGCCCCGCGCAGCATCGCGGTATGGCGCATGGTCCATTCGGTCAGCTGCGTCAGCTCCAGCTCGCTGCGCGGGCGGCGTTCCAGGCTGCGCAATTCCTGAAAGGCGGTGTTGATGGCATCCCAGACCTGCGTTGTCAGGGCGGTGCGCACGATCCGCGCGTTTTCCCGGGCGCGCAACAGGCAGGAGGCGACCGAAGACGGGTTGTCGCGGTCGAAGAACAGGTAACTTTCGATGTTGCGCTGCACCGGATCGCCGTATTTTCGTGCAAACCCGCTGGCGGTGCCGCTGGCCTGCAGCAGGGAATCCCATTCGCTTCGGTATCCAGTGCCCGAAGACGGCAGCAGCGCGATGCGCGATCCCACTTCCAGCAGGCGCGCCATGGTTTCGGCGCGTTCGGCATAGCGGGCGATCCAGTACAGATTGTCGGCGGTCCTGCTCAGCATGGCGTCACTCTGCCAGCACCCAGGTGTCCTTGACCCCGCCGCCCTGCGACGAGTTCACCACCAGGCTGCCATCCTTCAGCGCCACGCGCGTCAGCCCGCCCGGCACCAGTTCGATCCGTTCGCCCACCAGACAATAGGGGCGCAGGTCAACGTGCCGCGGGGCCACGCCGTCTTCGACAAAGGTCGGCACGGTGGACAGGGCCAGCGTGGGCTGGGCGATGTAATTGCCGGGGTTGGCCCTGATGCGCGCGGCAAAGCCCGCAATCTGTCCGGCGGTGGACCCGGGGCCAACAAGCATGCCGTAACCGCCCGAGCCATGCACCTCTTTCACCACCAGATCGCCCAGATTCGCCAGCACATAGGCGCAGTCATCGGCATTGCCGCATTGCCAGGTCGGCACATTCTGCAGGATCGGCTCTTCGCCCAGGTAAAAGCGGATCATGTCGGGGACATGGGTGTAGACCGCCTTGTCATCGGCCACCCCGGCCCCCGGTGCCGAACAGATGCTGACCCCGCCCGAACGGTAGACATCCATCAGCCCCGGAATGCCCAGCATGGAATCGGGGCGGAAACACAGCGGGTCGATAAAGGCATCGTCGATCCGCCGGTAGATCACATCGACCCTGCGCGGGCCTTCGGTGGTGCGCATCCAGACGAATTCACCTTCGACGAACAGATCCTGCCCTTCGACCAGTTCCACACCCATAAGATCAGCCAGGAAGGAATGCTCGTAATAGGCGCTGTTGAAATGGCCCGGCGTCAGAAGGACGACCGTCGGCTCGGTGTCGCATTTCACCGGTGCCACGCTGGCCAGGGTGCGGCGCAGCAGCTGGGGATAGCTGTCCACCGGTTCGATCCGGTTTTCGCGGAACAGGCCGGGGAACATGCGCATCATGATTTCCCGGTTTTCCAGCATGTAGCTGACCCCGCTGGGCGTGCGGCAGTTGTCTTCCAGCACAAAGAAGTCATCCGGGCCGGTGCGCACCAGGTCCACGCCCACGATATGGCTGTAGACCCCCTTGGGCGGGACAAAGCCCGCCACGGCCTTTTCATAGGCTTCGTTCCGGTAGACGAGCTGCGCGGGAACGCGGCCGGCCCGCACAATCTCTCCCCGCCCGTAGACATCGACCAGAAAGGCGTTCAGCGCGCGGGCACGCTGCTTGATCCCGCGCTCCAGCCGGGCCCATTCGGCCCCGGTGAAGACACGGGGGAACATGTCGAAGGGGATAAGCCGGTCCGGATCGCCGCCCTCGCCATAAACGGCAAAGGTGATGCCGATGCGCCGGAACAGGGCTTCGGCCTCGGCCTGTTTCATCTGCCGCAATTCGGCCGGCATCGCCTTTGTCCAGTCTTCCAGCCGGGCATAGGGGGGGCGCACGGTGCCGTTGTGATACATCTCGTTGAAACTGCTGATCACTGGAATGGGTTCCCCGTCACGCGGCCTGACGGCAGTTAAGCAGCGGGCTTCACCCGGGGGAAGCCCTGCCGTCTGTTTGCGGGCAGGGACGACGGGCCTGTGCCCGATATTTGGGCGGATTGGTCCCGTGACCTTGGCCCACCGGCGCGTTAGCTTGGCTGCATGGCGCGCACACCCGTCCTGACCTTTACCGACCGGGGCATCTTCTGCCCTGCCGGCGGTTTCCACATTGATCCCTGGCGCCCGGTGGACCGCGCCCTGATCACACACGGGCATTCCGACCATGCCCGCCCCGGCCATGGCCGCTATCTGTGCACCCGCCAGGCCGCGCCGGTGATCCGCCACCGCCTTGGGCCGGTCCGGCTGGAGACGATCGCCTATGGCGAGACCCGCCGGATCGGCGGGGTCACCGTTTCGTTCCATCCGGCGGGACATGTTCCGGGGTCGGCCCAGATCCGGGTGGAACAGAACGGCGAGGTCTGGGTGGCCTCGGGGGATTACAAGGTCTGCGCCGACGGGCTTTGCGAACCCTTTGAGCCGGTGGCCTGCCACACGTTCATCAGCGAATGCACCTTTGGCCTGCCGGTGTTCCGCTGGGAACCGCAGGAGGAGGTCCTGGCGCGGATCAACCGCTGGTGGGCCGCCAACGCCGCCGGGGGGCGCATCTCGATCCTGGGTGCCTATGCCCTGGGCAAGGCGCAGCGCATCCTGTCGGGTCTGGACACGGGGATCGGCCCGATCCTGACCCATGGGGCCGTCGAAACCACGACCGAAATCCTGCGGACCCAGGGCTACGTCTTGCCCGCAACCGTCGCCGTGACAGCCGGGGTCAGTGCAAAGTCACATCCGCGCGCCATCGTGATCGCCCCGCCTTCGGCACAGGCCACGCGCTGGGCGGCCCGGTTCGGCCCCACCGCCGCTGCCGCCTTCGCCTCGGGCTGGATGCGCCTGCGCGGGGTGCGTCGCAGGCGGGGGGCCGAAACCGGGTTCGTGCTGTCGGATCATGCCGACTGGCCCGGGCTGAACGCCGCGATCCGTGAAACAGGGGCCGAGCGGGTCTTTGTCACCCATGGCTACACTGCCGTCTTCCGCCGCTGGCTGGAAAGCCAGGGCTATGACGCGGGCATCGTGCAGACCGGATACCAAGGTGACGGCATTGACAGCGCACAGCCCGAAACCGAAGGGGATGCGCCCGAATGAAACACCCTGACCATGACCTGTTCGGGAATATCCCCGGGGGGGACGAGCGGTCGGAATCCCCCAAATGGCGCGTCGGGGCGAAAAGTGCCGGGCCCCTGGCCGGGCCGGGGGGGCAGACAGAAGCCCGCCGGTGCCGGTCATGAAACGCTTTGCCCGCCTTTTTGCCGCCCTCGACGCGACCACGAAGACCACGGCCAAGACCGCAGCCCTTGCCGCCTATTTCCGGGACGCCCCGGAAGAGGACCGTCTGTGGACCATCGCCCTGCTGTCGGGCCGCCGGCCGAAACGCGCCGTCACCGCCACCGAACTGCGGGAATGGGCGGCAGGGGCGGCAAATCTGCCCCATTGGCTGTTCGAAGAGGCCTATTCGGTGACCGGCGATCTGGCTGAAACCATTGCGCTGGTCCTGCCGCCGCCGACGCGCGACAGCACCAAGACGCTGGCTGGCCATATGCACGCGCTGGTCGCGCTGGCCGGCCAGCCGGCCCCGCAGCGGCAGGCCGCGATCCTTGCGGCCTGGGACGGCCTGGGGCCGGATGAGCGGTTCCTGTTCAACAAGCTGATCACCGGCGGCTTCCGGATGGGGGTCAGCCAGGGGCTGATGACGCGGGCCCTGGCACAGGCCACGGGCCTGCAAGAGGCCACCCTTGCGCATCGCCTGATGGGCGACTGGACACCGGCAGGCACAAGTTACGCCGCGCTGACCGGGTCGGACGATCCGGCGGCGGCGGGCAGGCGGCCTTATCCCTTTGCGCTGGCATCGCCTTTGGAAGACCCGCCCGAGGTACTTGGCGACCCGGCAGACTGGCTGGCGGAATGGAAATGGGACGGAATCCGCGGCCAGCTCATTCATCGCCCCGGTGCCTTTGCCCTGTGGTCGCGCGGCGAGGATCTGATCACGGACCGCTTTCCGGAATTTGCGCTGCTGGCAAATCTGCTGCCGCCCGGCACGGTGATCGACGGCGAGGTCGTGGCCTGGGGCGGCGACACCCCGCTGCCCTTTGCAGACCTGCAAAAGCGGATCGGGCGCAAATCGGTCCCGAAAAGGCTGCTGGCCGAAGCCCCGGCGCGGCTTTTGGCCTATGATCTGCTGGAAGAGGGCGGGCAGGACCTGCGCGGCGCGCCGCTTGGCCTGCGCCGTGCCCGGCTGGAACAGCTTGTGGCTGCCTTGCCCGCCGGGGGGCCGCTGGGCCTGTCGCCTGCCCTGCCGGTCACCGGCTGGGCGGCGCTGGCAAGTCTGCGCGCCAGGGCGCGGGGGGCGGCGGCAGAGGGGCTGATGATCAAGCGGCTGTCCTCGGCCTATCATGTCGGGCGCAAACGGGGCGACTGGTGGAAATGGAAGCTTGATCCCTTCACCGTCGATGCCGTGATGATCTATGCCCAGGCCGGACACGGTCGGCGCGCAACGCTTTATACCGATTTCACCTTCGCGGTGCGGGACGGCGACGATCTGGTCCCCTTTGCCAAGGCCTATTCCGGCCTGACCGATGACGAATTCCGCAGGATCACCGACTGGGTGCGCAGGCACACGCTGGAACGGTTCGGCCCGGTGCGCCGGGTGGTGCCGGAACTGGTGTTCGAGATCGCCTTTGAAGGCATTCAGGCCAGTCCCCGGCACAGATCCGGCATTGCCCTGCGCTTTCCGCGCATGCTGCGCTGGCGCCAGGACAAGCCGGTGGCCGAGATTGACACGATCGAGACGCTGCGCGCGCTGCTGGCCGGGCAGCGGGGGTTTTCCACCCCCGCACCCCCGGAGGATATTTGAGAACAGGTAATGGAAGGGGGCGGGATGGCTTGCGCTTGCCCCTGCCGGAGACCTACATCGCATGAACCACAACAAGAGGTTTCCCATGACGCTGCCCCTTTCCCGCCCTGTCTTTGATGCCAATGCCGCCTCGGGCGGTCTGGGCAACCTGCCGGACTGGGACCTTTCGGATCTGTACACGGCACCCGACGCACCCGAGGTTTCGCGCGACATGGCCTGGCTGGGCACGGCCTGCACCGGTTTTGCCGCCCGCTACGAAGGCAAGCTGGCAACGCTGGATGCCGCCGCGATGCTGGACTGCGTGAAGGCCTATGAGGCGATCGACATCGTCGCCGGACGGCTGATGTCCTTTGCCGGGCTGCGCTATTACCAGAACACCACGGACAGCGACCGCGCCAAGTTCATGGCCGATATCCAGGACAAGGTGACAGACCATACCACCGCGCTGGTGTTCTTCAGCCTGGAGGTCAACCGCCTGGACGAAGACCGGCTGGCGCGCCTGATGGCCGGGAATGCCGATCTGGCACGCTACAGGCCGGTCTTTGACCGGCTGCGGGCGATGCGGCCCTATCAGCTGTCGGACGAGCTGGAAAAATTCCTGCACGACCAGTCAACGGTGGGCGCGGCCGCGTGGAACCGGCTTTTTGACGAAACGATGGCCGGGCTGACCTTCGATGTCGCGGCCGAGGCGGAGCCGCTCAACCTGGAGGCCACGCTCAACCTGCTGACCGATGCCGACCGCAGCAGACGCGAGGCGGCGGCGCGGGCGCTGGCCGCAGTCTTTGACAGGAACATCAGGCTTTTCGCCCGGGTGCACAACACGCTGGCCAAGGAAAAGGAGATTTCCGACCGCTGGCGCAAGATGCCGACCCCGCAGACGGGGCGGCACCTGTCGAATCACGTCGAGCCGGAAGTGGTCGAGGCCCTGCGCAATGCCGTTGTCGCGGCCTATCCGAAACTGTCGCACCGCTATTACCGGCTGAAGGCCAGATGGATGGGGCTGGACAGGCTGCAGGTCTGGGACCGCAACGCACCGCTGCCCATCGAGGTGCCAAGGACCGTGGACTGGGCCGAGGCGACCGACACGGTGCTGCAGGCCTATGGTGCCTTCTCGCCCCGGATGGCCGAACTGGCGCAGCCCTTTTTCACCAGGGGCTGGATCGACGCGGGCGTCAAACCCGGCAAGGCCCCCGGTGCCTTCGCCCACCCGACGGTCACGACGGTGCATCCTTATGTGATGCTCAACTACCTGGGCAAGCCGCGCGATGTGATGACGCTGGCACATGAGCTGGGTCACGGCGTGCATCAGGTGCTGGCGGCGGGCCAGGGCGAACTTCTATCCGCCACCCCCCTGACCCTTGCAGAAACCGCCAGCGTCTTTGGCGAAATGCTGACCTTCCGCAAGCTGCTGGACGCGGCCAGAACCCCGGCCGAGCGCAAGACCCTGCTGGCCGGCAAGGTCGAGGACATGATTAACACCGTGGTCCGGCAGATCGCCTTTTACGATTTCGAATGCAAGCTGCATGCCGCCCGCCGCAAGGGCGAGCTGACCCCCGATGACATCAACGCGCTGTGGATGGGCGTGCAGGCCGAAAGCCTGGGCGATGCCTTCGAATTCATGGACGGCTACGAAACCTTCTGGGCCTATATCCCGCATTTCGTGCATTCGCCCTTTTACGTCTATGCCTATGCCTTTGGCGACGGGCTGGTGAACGCGCTTTATGCCGTCTATGCCGGTGGCAAGCCCGGATTTGAAGAGATGTATTTCGAGATGCTGAAGGCTGGCGGATCAAAGCACCACAAGGACCTTCTGGCACCGTTCGGTCTGGATGCCAGCGACCCGGAATTCTGGGACAGGGGCCTGAGCATGATCGCAGGGTTCATCGACGAACTTGAAGCGATGCAGGACTGATCCCGCCACAGCCGGGCCGCCCCATGCGGGGCAGCCCGGCCCGGTTCAGTTCGTCCTGCGCCCCGGGGCCCGGGCCCGTTCAAGATGGTGCAGCATCTGGGACAGCGCCGCTTGCGCATCCCCCGCCACCCCATCGGCATCGACCAGTGTCAGGATGTCCGGCACAAGGTCGATGATCTTGCCGCTGACCATGATCCATGCGCCGGGGCTGGTGATGCGAAGCGCCACGATCAGGCGCGCCAGCGGAAAGACCATCCGTTCGCTGCCCGCAGAGACGCCGATGATCGGATAGGCGACCCCTTCGGCGGCAGAAAGCAGTTCGTGATGCGCAAGGCCCGTGCACAGATCGATCTGCCAGCCCCGCCGCCGGAAGAAATCCGCAGCCATTGTCACGCCCAGCGTATGGGTTTCGCCCGGAGTGGCGGCAAACATCGCACGCGCCGCGCCGGCGTTGGGGTACTGATCCCAGGCGAAGGCCTGCCGCAGGCCGCGCATGATGGCATAAATCCGGCCCGCTGCGACGGTCATCTGGGCCGATGTCGTGCGGTCTTCGTCCCAGCGTTCGCCCAGCCTGCGCGCCGACGCGGCCAGATAGCCAAGGTAGACCATGTCGATCGACATGCCGCCAAGGCGCGCCTCAAGCACCAGGTCTGCCGCCGCCTCTTCCCGGGAAGAGACAAGCGCATCGCACAGCGCCTCAATGTCAGCATCAGGGGGCAGCCTTTCGGCCACCGCGCCGCCCCTGCGTTCCAGCCGGGTGATCACCTCGGCTGCAAGGGCATGCACCGCCGTATCGGGCATGAAACCGGCGCGCTTTGTGAAAAGGCCACGCGCCTTGTCGAAAGCTTCCCTGTCGAGGCCGCCATCACCATGGGGCTTGCGAGGCATGTCATCCTGCTTTCAGGGGGAGGCGTTGCGCAAAGGGTTCCGCCCCAGGTGTGCTGCCTGCCTGCGAGCGAACCCCGTTTCCTGGTGGCTTCCTTCCATGCTCCCCCCGGTCAGCTTAGCAAACAATCCCTGTCAATCAAGCCTGACAGTTCCTGCGGGCGTTCTGCAGGATTTGCAAGCGGTTGGGCATCGTTGCGCCGGAATGCACCGGGGTCATCCGCCGGACCGCGCAGGCTGGCCTCCGGCGCGGTCACGGATTTGAGCGAATCCCCCGGCGCATTCCGCGCAAGGATTCTTTCAAAAGGGCGCGATCAGATCGGCTGCGCCACGGCAAAGACCCGGTCGATCATGGCCTGGCTGGCCCTTGCCTGTTCCAGCGGCCAGGCATAGGAGGCACCGGTCAGGGCGCTGCGGCAGAAGGCTTCGACCTGAAGCTTGTAATGACGGGCATCGGGGAACCGTTCCACCGTGACCGACAGACCGGGGCGGTGCAGTTCCACCCGCGCCTCGCCAAAGACATTGGCGTTATAGGGGGCGGTCAGGCGGATCAGACCGGTTTCGCCCTGAAACACAATCTCCTGCCGGGGGAACAGCCGCATCGATGTGATCGAGGAATAGGTGAACGGCCCGCCGGGCCCGCCGAACCGCCCGGTGACCTGGGCATAGACATCCACCCCGTTTTCAAACCGGATGCGCGATTGCAGGCTGTCCATCTCCGGCTCTGCCCCGGTGACGAAACGGGCCGAGCCAAAGGTATAGACCCCGATATCAGGCAGGCTGCCCCCGCCGGTTTCGGGGCGGTTGCGGATGTTGGCTGTGTCTTTGCGGTTGTCATAGGTGAAGGCGACATCGACATGTTCGATGCGTCCGATCGCACCGTCCTGCACCAGTTGCCTGGCACGCAGG
The DNA here is from genome assembly GCA_020251025.1 of Rhodobacter sp. Taxonomy (GTDB): domain Bacteria; phylum Pseudomonadota; class Alphaproteobacteria; order Rhodobacterales; family Rhodobacteraceae; genus Aliitabrizicola. The sequence continues at coordinate 136,945 of JADCDI010000031.1, forward strand.
AACTGCGGATGATGCACGATCATAAAGGCTTCGGCGGCCATCAGGCCGGTCCGGTCACGCAGCGCGATCAGATCATCAATCTCTGCCGCCGCCATGGCGATGGGCTTTTCCGTCAGCACATGCTTGCCGGCCTGCAGGGCCTTTTTCGTCCATTCGACATGCAGGGTGTTGGGCAGGGGAATGTAGAGGGCATCTATGGCAGGGTCCGCCAGCAGCGCGTCGTAGCTGGAATGAACGCGCAGCGACGGGCAGAACGCCCGGAACCGCAGCGCCTTTTCCGGGTGCGGGGTTGCAAGGGCGGCAAGTTCCGCCCCTTCCGCCGCATGAATCGCCGGGGCCATCTGTTCGAATGCGAAATTCGATGCCCCCAGCACACCCCAGCGCAACACCTTGACCATGATCCTGTCCTTCCCCGTTGATCCAGCGGGGCAAGGCTATCGCAGGGCCGGGGCAGGGGAAACGCAAAAAGCGGGACCTGCGGGGCAAAGAAGAACCCCGCCGGGCGGGCGGGGTCGTGGCGACAGGCGGATTGCGGGATGCGCCGCCGTCAGGCGGCCGTCAGGCGGGAATGAGCATCCCCTTGCCGCGCGCCAGTTCGCGCATGCGCGATTGCAGCTTTTCAAAGGCGCGCACCTCGATCTGGCGGATGCGTTCCCGGCTGACGCCATAGCTTTCCGACAGCTCTTCCAGCGTCACCGGCTGATCCGAAAGGCGGCGCTGCACCAGAATGTCCTTTTCGCGGTCGTTCAGGGCCTCCATGGCCAGCATCAGCAATTCGCGGCGCATGTCCAACTCATCGCGCGCCTCGTAATCTGCGGCCTGGTCGGCTTCGGTGTCTTCCAGCCAGTCCTGCCACTGGGTCACCGAATCACCGTCTGACCCCACCGTCGCGTTCAGCGAGGCATCGCCACCCGACAGGCGGCGGTTCATATCCACCACCTCATCCTCGGTCACGTTCAGGTCGCGGGCGATCTGGGCCACATTCTCGGGACGCAGGTCACCCTCTTCCAGTGCGCCCAGCTTTGCCTTGGCCTTGCGCAGGTTGAAGAACAGCTTCTTCTGCGCGCTGGTGGTGCCCAGCTTCACCAGGCTCCAGGACCGCAGGATGTATTCCTGAATGCTGGCGCGGATCCACCACATCGCATAGGTCGCAAGGCGGAAGCCCTTTTCGGGATCAAACCGCTTGACCGCCTGCATCAGGCCGACGTTCGCCTCGGAAATCACCTCGGCCTGGGGCAGGCCGTAGCCGCGATAACCCATGGCGATCTTGGCCGCCAGACGCAGGTGCGAAGTGACCATCCTGTGCGCCGCCGCCGTGTCCTGATGGTCCACCCAGCGCTTGGCCAGCATGTATTCCTCTTCCGGTTCCAGCAGGGGAAACTTGCGGATTTCCTGCATGTAGCGGTTCAGCCCCTGCTCGGGGCTTGGTGCGGGAAGATTGGCGTAGGTGCTCATGTAAGACCCTCCTGTCCCGCCACGGTCAGTGCCGCAGCGGAAACCGAAATTTATGTGCCTGCCGTCTGGCGTTCAAGACCCTTCTGAACTGAACGGTTCATTTATGCTAAGCGCTGCCGCCGCCGGGCGAAAGCGGATGTCACCCGGCTCACGCGAATGTCACGGGATGCGAAGCTGCGCGATCAGATCTGCCATATCCGGCGGCAGGGCCGAGGTGAATTCCAGCATCCCGCCGGTTACCGGATGCCTGAACCCCAGCGTGGCGGCATGCAGGGCCTGGCGGGGAAAGGCGTTGGCGGCCCCGGCCCCGGTGGCCTTGCCCCCCAGCCGCCGCCGCCCGCCATAGGTCTGGTCCCCCAGCAGTGCATGGCCGACATGCGCCATATGGACCCGGATCTGATGGGTGCGGCCCGTCTCCAGCCAGCATTCCACCAGCGCCGCCGCCGGGGGCGTGCCGAAGGTCTCCACCACCCGGACCCGCGTCACCGCATGCCGCCCGCCTTCGGCCCGCACAGCCTGCCGCTGGCGGTCGGTGCGGTGGCGGGCCAGCTGCGTGGCGATGCGCAGGATGCCCCCGGCCTCAAAGCTGACCCCGCCGATCCCCCGCAGGCGCGGGTCGGCGGCGTCGGGCACACCGTGGACAACGGCCAGATAGCGGCGGTTGACGCTGTGCGCCTCGAACTGCGCGGCCAGCCCGTGATGGGCGCGGTCCGACTTGGCAACCACCAGAAGACCCGAGGTATCCTTGTCGATCCGGTGGACGATACCGGGGCGCTTTTCGCCGCCCACGCCCGAAAGGTTGCCCCCGAAATGGTGCAGCAACGCGTTGACCAGCGTACCCGAACGCGCCCCCGGCGCGGGGTGAACCACCATGCCCGCGGGCTTGTCCACCACGATCAGGTCGGCATCTTCCCACAGGACGGTCAGGGCGATGTCTTCGGCCCCTGTCGTGCTGTCGTCCGCCCCGGCCACCCTGACACGCAGCATGTCGCCTGCGGCCACCCGTGCCTTGGGGTCCGTCACGACCGCCCCGTTCAGCGTCACCGCCCCCCCGGCGATCAGCCGCGCCAGCCGCGAGCGTGACAGCGCCGCCTCCTCTGGCACGTCGCGGGCAAGCGCCTTATCAAGACGCTCAGGGGGGGCAGCGCCGATGGTCACGCTAAAGGTGCGGCCCGGCGGATTGGAAGGATGGCCCATGAACACGGCTCCGGCACCGGAAGGGCTTCCGCCCGGCCTGCGGTTTCTGAAATTCCTGGTGATCGTGCTGACGCTGACGATGATTGTCGGGGTGATAACCATCGTCTGGGTGATTGTCACCCGTATGCCGCAGGCGATGCAGCGGCCGGCCGGCCTGCCCGACAGCATCACCCTGCCGGACGGCACCCGCGCCACGGCCTTTACCCAGGGGGCCGACTGGTATGCGGTCGTGACCGCCGATGATCGGATCCTGATCTTTGACCGGGCGACGGGTGCCTTGCGCCAGACGGTGATGCTGCAAGTCGGACCCTGACGAAAGGCCGGTTTCCGACCTGCAAGGGGCGGGAACGGTGGCGCGCGGGCACCCGGCCCGCCGCAGCATGGCAGCGCAAAGGCGGAGAGGATGATGACCGAAGGATATGGTGCGGATGCCACCGAAACGGCCCGGAACATTGCGCGCGGGGATGTGTCGCCCGAGGAATTGCTGGATGCGGCCCTTGCGGCCGTCGACCGGATCAACCCGGTCCTGAATGCCGTTGTGCTGGTCCAGGAAGGCGCGGCGCGCAAAGCCATTGCCGAAGGTCTGCCGCGCGGGCCGTTCCGGGGTGTGCCGTTCCTGATCAAGGATCTGGGTTGCGAGGCGGTCGATTTCCCGTCGCACAATGGCTCGCGCCTGCTGGCCAATACCCGGTACCGGCGCGATTCGGCGATTTTCCAGCGGATGCGGGCCACGGGCGTTGTCACCTTCGGACGCACCACATCGCCCGAAGGCGGCATCGGGCCTGCGACCGAAGCCGCCGTTTACGGCGGCCCCACCCGCAACCCGTGGAACCCGGACCATACCCCGGGCGGTTCGTCCGGCGGGGCCGGGGCGGCGGTGGCGGCCGGAATCGTGCCCTTTGCGCATGGGTCGGACGGTGGCGGGTCGGTGCGCATTCCGGCCTCGTCCTGTGGCCTGTTCGGGTTCAAGCCCACCCGTGCCCGCCTGCCGGACGGGCCCTATGCGGGCGAAGGCTGGGCGGGAATGGCGATTGACGGGTTCCTGACCCGGTCGGTGCGCGACACCGCAATCATGCTGGATGCCTGCGAAGGGGCCGATCCGGGGGCACCCTATTGCGCGCCGCCCCTGCTGCGCGGCCATGCCGATGCCATCAGCCGCCCCCCGCGCCGCCTGCGCGTGGCCCTATGCGATACAACGCTGACCGGGGACCCCATTCACGCGGATTGCAGGGCGGCGGTCCATCAGGCCGCCCGGCTGCTGTCAGACCTTGGGCACCATGTGGAACCGGCCCGACCCGCAGCGGATGTCGCCCGCATGATGCGCGCCTGGACCGACATCGTCGCCTGCGGCACGGCGCTGGGGGTTCATTCGGCGCTGCGCGGGCGTGCCCTGTCGGCAGGGGAAATCGAAGGCGTCGGGCGCGGGGCCATCGCCCATGCGGCCCGGCTGTCAGGCGAGCGCTATCTGCAGGCGGTGGGCGAAATTCATGCCTTCGGACGGGAAATGGCGGCATTCTTTGACCCCGAAACGGGGCATCCCCGGGATATCCTGCTGACGGCGACCCTGGCCGAGCCACCGGCGAAAGTGGGGCGGTTTTCCCATGTGACCGAAGATTACGTCGCCTTCCGCACCGGCCCGGACGGCGTCTTCGCCTATTCGCCCTTCTGCGCGGCCTTCAACGCCTCGGGCCAGCCGGCCGCCTCGCTGCCGCTGCACAGGACGGCGGACGGGCTGCCGGTGGGCGTGCATCTGGCCACCCGGTTCGGGGCGGATGAAGAGCTGATCGCGCTCTGCGCCGAGATCGAGGCCGCCCGCCCCTGGATCGGGCTGCGCCCTGCGATCCACGCCTGAGCGCGTGACAGGGGCTTGCATTTGCCAAACGCCGACCCTTACGATCCGGGCAGGGCAGTGGGGGGTTGGCTTGTGAGCAAGGACGTCGCGGTGGAGGTCCGCAACGCGGTAAAGACCTTTGGCCAGGGCAACAGCGCCCTGCGGGCGCTTGACGACGTGTCGGTGAACATCCGCAAGGGCGAATTTTTCACCCTTCTGGGGCCTTCGGGCTGCGGCAAGACCACATTGCTGCGTCTGATCGCCGGATTCGAGACGCCCACATCAGGGGAAATCCTGCTGGACGGCAAGGACATCACCCAGGATCCGCCAAACCGCCGCCCCGTCAACACCGTGTTCCAAAGCTATGCCCTGTTCCCGCATCTGACGGTGGCGCAGAACATCGGTTTCGGGCTGGAGATGCAGGGCCGCCCCAAGGCAGAAATCGCGGACGTCACCGCAAACATGCTGGCGCTGGTGCAGCTTGGAGCGATGGCGCAGCGCAAGACCAGTCAGTTGTCCGGCGGCCAGCAACAGCGCGTCGCGCTGGCCCGCGCCCTGGCACCCCGGCCCAAGGTTCTGCTGCTGGACGAGCCGCTGTCGGCGCTGGACCTGAAGCTGCGCAAGGAAATGCAGATCGAACTCAAGCGGCTGCAACTGGAGACCGGGATCACCTTCATCTTCGTGACCCATGATCAGGAAGAAGCCCTGACGATGAGCGACCGCATCGGCGTGATGAGCGCGGGCAGGATCCAGCAGATCGGGACGCCGCGCGACATCTATACAAGGCCCGTGAACCGGTTTGTCGCCTCGTTCATCGGAGAGTCGAACTTTCTGTCCGGCGCGGTTGAAACCGGCGGCGTGCGGCTGTCCAGCGGTGATCTGGTGGACGCGGCGGGGACCGAAGGCCGGTCAGGCAAGGTGACGCTGGCCGTGCGCCCCGAACAGGTGCGGCTGACGCGGGCGGGTGAACCGGGGGCCTTGCCTGCAACCATCACAGGCTGGGTCTATTTCGGCACCGATACCCATTGCCATCTTGCCCTTTCGGACGGGACAGAGGTTGTGGCCCGGCTGCAAAGCCCGGCCACCGGTGATGCCGGGCTGGAAAAGGGCAAGTCGGTGGCGCTGCGCTTTGCCCCCGGAGCGGCGCAGGTTCTGGGGGATTGACCATGCCGTCGAACGAGGACCGCCAGCGCGCCGCCAGCGCCCGCACAGGATGGGCCCTGTCGGCACCGGCGCTGCTGCTGCTGGGCTTTGCCGCCTCGGGGCCGCTTTTGATCGTGCTGGTCTATTCCTTTCTGACGCCGGGCGATTATGGCAATGTCGTGTGGAAATTCTCGCTGGACGGCTGGCGCGGCATCCTGTTCACCCGTGACATCTTCGACGGCACGCTGCACCTGGCCGATGCCAACCTGACGATCTTCTGGCGGTCGGTGAAGCTTTCGCTGCTGACCACGGCCATCACCTTTGCGGTTGGTTTTCCCACCGCGTGGTTCATCGCCACCCGGCCGGCGAAATCGCGGGCGCTGTGGCTGTTTCTGATCACCATTCCGTTCTGGACCAACCTCTTGATCCGCACCGTCGCGATCAACGAGGTGATCCGCAACGAAGGCATCATCAACACGCTGCTGATCTGGACCGGCCTGATCACCGAGCCGCTGCGCATCATCTACACCGACACGGCCGTGCTGATCGGCATGGCCTATGTCTATCTGCCGCTGATGGTCCTGCCGCTGTTTGCGGCGATCGACCGCTTTGACATGAAGCTGCTGGAAGCGGGGTATGATCTTTATGCCAGCCGCTGGCAGGTGCTGCGCCGGGTGATCCTGCCCATCGTCAAGCCGGGCATCGTGGCGGGATCGATCCTTGTCTTTGTCCCTTCGCTGGGGGCCTATGTCACGCCGCGCGTTCTGGGCGGCGGCAAGAACATGATGATCGGCAATTTCATCGAGCTGCAGTTCGGTGCCGGGCGCAACTGGCCGCTGGGGGCGGCCCTGTCGATGACCCTGCTGATCATCGTCACGATTGCCCTGCTGATTTACGTGCGCGCCGCCAACCGGGGGTCCCCGCATGGCTGAGCGCGCCTTTTCCGCAACCCGCCTTCCGGGCTTTGCCATGATCGCCGTCGCGGTCTTTCTGGTGCTTTACCTGCCGATCTTCACGCTGGTCATCTTTTCCTTCAACGATGCCAACTCGGTGGCGATCTGGGGCGGGTTTTCGCTGCGCTGGTATCAGATCGCCTGGGCGAATGATGCGGTGAAGGAAGCTGCGGTCCGGTCCCTGATCATTGCAACATCGGCCGCGCTGATTGCCACCACGGTCGCAACCATGGCAGCCCTGGGCACGACGCGCCGCGCGGCGTTCAAGGGGCAGACCCTGATCTATGTGATCATCAACCAGCCGCTGATGGTGCCGGAAATTGTCACCGCCGTGGCGCTGCTCATCTTCTTTGGCTTCATCAAGGTGACAACCGGTTACCAGGGCCTGGGCTATCTGATTGCGGCCCATTCGGCCTTTTGCGTGCCCTTTGCCTATCTGCCGATCCGGGCGCGGCTGGAAGGGATGGATCTGAGCCTGGAAACAGCGGCGGCCGACCTTTATGCCACGCCCTGGCAGACCTTCCGCAAGGTGACCCTTCCGCTGCTGCTGCCGGGCATCATCGCCGGGGCGATGCTGGCCTTTGTCATTTCGCTGGACGATGTCGTGATCACCGAATTCGTCAAATCCGGCGGACAGGATACGCTGCCCACCTATATGCTGGGCCAGATCCGCCGCGCGGTGACGCCGGATGTCAACGCCATCTCCACCGCCCTGCTGGTGCTGACCGTTCTTCTGCTGACCGTCTTCTTTCTTCTGACCAGAACGCGGGACTGAACCCGCCCGCCATGCCGAAACCCCCATCAACAAGGAGCCTGACCGTGAAGACACTCATGACCGCAACCGCCCTGCTGCTGGCGACATCCGCGCTGGCCAGCGCCGAAGGGGTTCTGAACCTCTACAACTGGGGCAACTACACCAGCCCCGAACTGCTGGCAAAGTTCGAGGCCGAGACCGGCATCAAGGTAACCGTCACCGATTACGACAGCAACGATACGGCACTGGCCAAGGTCGAGGCCGGTGGCAGCGGCTTTGACCTTGTCGTGCCTTCGGCCAATTACGTGCCGATCTTTGTCGAAAAGGGGCTGATCCAGGAGCTTGACCTGACCCGGCTTGCCAACCACGGCAATATCGCGCCCGAATGGGTGGATGTGCCCTGGGACAAGGGGCGCAAGTTCACCATTCCCTGGCAGTGGGGATCAACGGGCATTGCCGTGAACACCTCGGTCTACAAGGGCGATCCGAACACCTCGGCGGTCTTTCTTGAGGTGCCGGACGAGCTGAAGGGCAAGATCAACGTCGTTCCCGAAATGAATGACATCGTGAACCTTGCGATCATGTATGTCGGCGGAGAGCCCTGCACCGAAGATACCGAAGTGCTGAAGAAGGCCCGTGACGCGCTGCTGGCCGCCAAGCCCGACTGGCTGTCGATGGACTATGGCGCAACCGAAAAGATGTCGAACAATGACTGGGCGGCTTCGGTGAACTGGAACGGGTCCAGCATGCGGATCCGCCTGGCGAACCCGGATGTGGTCTTCGGCTATCCGAAGGAAGGCTATCCGCTGTTCATGGATTCGGTTGCCCTGCTGAAGGACGCCCAGAATGTCGATGAGGCCTACAAGTTTCTGGATTTCATCATGATCCCGGAAAACGCGGCGATGATTTCCAGCTTTGCGCGCTATGCCAACGGCATCGCCGGGTCTGAACCCTTCATGCCGGAAGACATGAAGACCGCACCCGAGGTTGTGGTGCCCGAAGAGTTCCGCGCGGCGGGCCGTTTTCTGCCCACCTGTTCGCCCAAGGCCACGGAATACGTGACCGCGATCTGGACCGAACTGCAGAAGTAGGCGGCCGCACGGGGTGCGGGGGCCGCGCCCCCGCATCCGCAGCCGAAAGCGGGGGGCCAGCCCCCCGCGCCCCCCGGGATATTTGTGAACAGATAATGGGGGGGGCATGCCCGTGATCAATCTGTCGGCATCCGAACTGTCCCGGCGCATCGCGGCGCGTGATCTGGCCCCGTCCGAGGTGATGGCGGCGTTTCTGGGGCAGATTGCGGCGCTGAACCCCGAAATCAACGCGGTTGTTTCCCTGCGCGACCCCGATCTGCTGATGGCCGAAGCGCGGGCGGCAGATGATGCGCCGCGCCGGGGCTGGCTGCACGGCCTGCCCTTTGCCGTGAAGGACCTGCAGGCGGTGGCCGGGCTGCGCTGCACCTCGGGATTTCAGGGGTTTGCCGATGTGGTGCCCAAGGCCGATGACATGCTGCCGCGCCGGCTGCGCGCGGCGGGGGCGATTTTCATCGGCATGACCAATGTGCCCGAATTCGGCCTTGGCTCGCACAGCTTCAACCCGGTCCACGGGGTGACGGGCAATCCCTATGCGCCGTCGCGCAGCGCGGGCGGATCATCGGGCGGGGCGGCGGCGGCACTGGCGGCGCGGATGGTGCCGGTTGCAGACGGGTCCGACGCGATGGGATCGCTGCGCAACCCGGCCGCCTTTTGCAACGTCTACGGCTTTCGTCCCAGCGTCGGTCTGGTGCCGTCCGACCCGACGGGCGACACATTCCTGCACCCGCTGGCCACGGATGGCCCCATGGCGCGCTGCCCCGGGGACCTGGCCCGGCTGCTGGAAGTGCTGGCAGTGCCGTCGCCCGCCGATCCGCACGCCCGCCCGTGGGAGCCCTTTGCCTCGGCGCTGGATGCGGATGTTGCGGGGCAGCGCATCGGCTGGCTGGGGGACTGGGGCGGGGCCTATGCCACCGATCCCGGCATTCTGGAAACCTGCGAGGCCGCCCTTGGCACCTTTGCCGATCTGGGCTGCCGGGTGGAGCCTGTCAGCCCGCCCTTTCCCGCCGCGCGGCTGTGGGATGCGTGGATCACCCTGCGCAACTGGTCCCGCGTTGCCGGTCTTGGCGGTCTTTACCGGGACGCTGCGATGCGCCCGCTGCTGAAACCCGAAATCATTGGCGAGATCGAGGCGGGTCTTGCCCTGTCGGCTGCCGACATTCAGCGCGCCAGCGTGATCCGGTCCGACTGGTTCACGACCCTGGCCGGGCTTTTTTCCCGCCATGATGCGCTGGTGCTTCCAGCGGCCCAGGTCTGGCCGTTCCCCAAGCTGTCCCGCTACCCCACCGAGATCGCCGGGCGGGCCATGGACAGCTATCACCGCTGGATGGAGATCACGGTGCCGGTCAGCCTGGCGGGGCTGCCCGCGCTGGCCGCACCGGCCGGTTTCGGCCCGCAGGGGCTGCCCACCGGCCTGCAGATTTTCGGACCGCGCGGCAGTGACCGGCGCCTTCTGCGGCTGGGTCAGGCGTGGCACCGGGCCACAGACTGGCCAAACCGCAGGCCGCCGCCGGGCGTTCAGACCAGCGGATAGCGCGCCAGCGCGCTGTAGCGCGCGGCATCGCGCAGGCGGGTCGATTCGAAGAGGACGATCTCGCGCACCGGCACGGGTCCGGCGCGGAACCCGCCCTGATCCACCACCGCGCGCTCCAGCCGCATCGCCGCTTCTGGCCCCGGGGGGGGGAACCGGCCCAGCGTGATGTGGGGCACAAAGCGGCGCGCCCCGGTCTGCACGCCGGCCCGGCGTGCGGCCCCTTCCACCTTGCGCTGCACCTGCAGCAGCGGCGCATCGGGGACCACCCTTGCATAGACCAGGCGGGGACGGTCACCGCCGAACATGTCCAGACCCGACAGCGACAGGGAAAACGCCGGCAGGCGCAGGTCCGAAAGCGCCTCGTGCACCTGTTCCAGCCGGCGTTCGGGCACCTCGCCCAGAAAGGTCAGCGTCAGGTGCAACGCCTCTGCCGGTTCGCGGCGCGGCAGCGGCAGCAGGAATTGCTGCACGGCCAAGGCTGACCGCGTCGCATCGTCCGGTTCAACGGCAACGAAGGCCCGGATCATCGGCGCGCCAGCGCCGCCAGCCGGTCGGCGACCTCGGGGCGGACCGGACCTTCGCGGGGAACGTCGCGCAGGGTTGTCATCAGATGCGGTGCCGGCGGTTTGCGCCCTTGCGCCAGCGCAGCCAACACATCCTGCGCCGCCGCAGGAAGCCTGTCGGGTATCTCCTGCCCGCAAAGGGTTGCCCAGACGCCGGTCCAGCAGCGCCCCACCGACCAGGGATCATAGCCGCCCCCGCCAAGAACAAGATAGCGCGGGCTGAGCGGGCGCAGCGCGGCCACGACGGACCAGTGCGCGTTGTTGGACAGCGACAGGCGCGACAGGGGGTCTTCTTCCAGCGCGTCCGCCCCGCATTGCAGCACGATGGCCCCGGGCCGGAAGGCCGCGACCCGGGGCAGGATCAGCCGGTCAAGCACCGCGCGCATCTCGGTGTCGTTGAAGCCGCGCGGCACCGGCAGGTTAAAGCAGTTGCCGCAGCCGTCATCGCAAAGACGCCCCGTAAAGGGCCAGCGCCCTTCTTCGTGGACGGAAATCAGCAGTGCTTCGGGGTCTTCGGCAAAGGCGGATTCCACGCCGTCGCAATGATGCGCATCGATATCGACATAGGCGATGCGCCGCACCCCCGCCCGCCGCAGCACCAGCATCGCCAGCACCGGGTCGTTGGTATAGCAAAAGCCGTTCGCGCGACCGGGCAGGCCATGGTGCGTGCCACCGGCGGGGACGTAGATGACCCCGGAATGGCGCAGCAGTTCGGCGGCCAGCATCGCGCCCCCGGCAGAGGTTGCCGGACGGCGGAAAACCTCAGGGAAGACCGGGTTGGACACCGTGCCCAGATGATAGCGCGCCCGGTCTTCGGGTGTTGCGACGCCGCGTTCTTCTGCGGCCTGCAGGGCGGCAAGATAATCGGGTTCATGCCACAGGGCCAGCGCCGCCGGCTTGGCACGGGGGCTGCGGCGGAACCGCGAGGCGGGCAGCCATCCCAGCGCATGGGACAGGTCCATCACCGTCGACACGCGCGGAATCGACAGCGGGTGCCCGTGACCATAGCTTGAGGCGCGGTAGATCTCCGCGCCGACCAGAAGAGGGCCTGCGGCGCAGGTCAGTTCAGAAGGGGCTCGATCTTGGAAGTGATTGCCGCCGAGGTCGGATTTGTCAGGGAACCCCATGTTGCAACCACGTCTCCGTCAGGCCCCAGCAGCACCTTGTTGAAATTCCAGCCGGGAACAAAGCCGTATTCCTTTTTCAGCCAGAGATAAAAGGGGTGGGCCGCGCTGCCTGTGACCGATGTGATTTCTGTCATCGGCAGGGTCAGGTCGAAATTGGCCGCACAATACTCTTTCACGGCGGCATCATCCGCCAGTTCCTGGTTGAAGTCATTCGACGGCACGGCCAGAACCACCAGGCCCTGCGCGCCATATGTATCCTGAAGGGTCTGCAGATCATCATACTGCCCGGAAAACCCGCAAAGCGATGCGGTGTTCACGACCAGCACCGGCTGCCCGGAAAAACTGCCCAGATCGATCATCCCGCCATCGATCGAGTTGAACCGGAACCCGGCCCCGGCCTGCGACCCCGTGACAAGGGCAGCCGAAAAAACGGCAGCAGCAGCGATCAGTCTGAATGTCATCCCCGTCTTCCCCGGCACAAAAGGCTGTTGCGACATCACAGCGCAGGAATTAGGGGCAGTCTTCTTCGCGGCAAGGTCAACCTTGACGACAAGCGATCAAGGTCCAGAACCTTGCAACAGACAATGCCTGCCGCAGATGCAGGCTCCTGATCCGGGGATGCCGCCATATCATCAGAACGCAAAGATACGGTGCGGCCTGTCCGAAGCCCGGGCGCGGTCGGCGTCCAATCCGGGGCGCTGTGCTGGCGGTGGCAGGGGAGCGATCTGAAGGTTCTTCTGGTTACCAGCCGGGATACCGGGCGCTGGATCATTCCCAAAGGCCACCTGATCCCCGATCTGACACCCGAGGCATCGGCGGCGCGCGAAGCCTGGGAGGAAGCGGGGGTTGAGGGCGAGGTCGCCGAACGTCCCGTCGGCGTGTTCACCTATGACAAGGCCATGGGTCCGGGGCAGGCCATTGCCTGCATTGTCACAGTCTATCCGCTTCGGGTCACGCACCTTCGCAACCGCTTTCCGGAAAGGCTGCAGCGCCAACGCAAATGGTTCGCGCCCGAAAGGGCCGCTGCGAAAGTGGCCGAACCCGGGTTGCGCGATATCCTCAGGGCCTTTTCGGCCCCGCAGCCGCCACCGGGCGGGCAGGGCAGGGCCAAAGGCGCGGCGGACAAGACCGCGCCGAGTTGAAACCGGGCCACAGGCGGCATAGGTCTTGGCCAAGACAGGCAATCGGACATCGCGGCATCATGATCAGATACGCCATAAAATGCTCGGCCGGTCATTCCTTCGACAGCTGGTTCCAGTCTGCCGCAGCTTATGAGGCACTGATCGGCGCGGGCCGCGTCACCTGTCCGATCTGCGGCAGCGTCAGGGTGGAGAAGGGCCTGATGGCCCCTGCCGTCCGCCTGTCCGATGCGGCAGCGCCCGCAGACCGGCCGCTGGATGCGCCGGGCACGGATGTAGAGGCAGCCCTTGCGGCCCTGCGCCGCCAGATCGAGGCCAATTCCGACTATGTCGGCCTGAACTTTGCCGCCGAGGCGCGCCGCATTCACGCTGGGGACGCGCCCGAACGCGCCATTTACGGCGAAGCCCGCGCCGACGAGGCGCGCGCCCTGATTGAAGAGGGGGTGCCGGTTGCCCCCCTGCCTTTCGTGCCGGGACGCAAGGCCAACTGAACGCCGCGACCGGCCCGACAGATCAGCGCCGGGCGAGGGCGGCATCCAGATCCCGGGGGCCGGATATGCTGGCCAAGGGCTGCGCGGCAAGCCTGCCGTCCCGCAGCGGCAGGACGCGCGTCACCCATGCCCAGCCGGGGTCGGGCGCTGGCCTCTGTATCGCCCGGACCTGCCGGTCTGTAGGCCACTGTCCCGTGCGGGCGGAGGGAAACGCGGGTCGCGTTTCCTCATCCCGCCCGGAGGGGGGAAGGCACTTTCACCGCTTCTCTGGCAGGGGCCATCGCCCCTGCCACAGCGAAGCGCCGTTATCAGGAGCGGCCGGGGGGCCAAAGCTCCCGGCCAGCGCCCGCCCCGCCCCTGGCGGGCGCTTCGCTCCCGCCGGGGCGGGCGCTGGCCTCTGCTTATCCCGGACCTGCCGGTCTACGGGGCACCGTCCCGAGCGGGCGGGGGAAACGCGATGCGTTTCCTGATCCCGCCCGGACGGGCGACAGCACCTTCACCGCTTCAATGGCAAGGGCCATCGCCCCTGCCACAGCGCTGCGCCTGGATCAGGACCGGCCGGGGGCCAAAGCCCCCGGCCAGCGCCCGCCCCGCCATCCCTGCCCGCCCCGCGCCCCCGGCGGGCGCTGAGCTGCCGTTGTGCGGGCAGCACGGGTCTTTGCGCAAGCGTCGCGCAGGGGCAGGGGGCAACGCGGGTCGCGTTTCCCCCCGCAAGCAGAGGCAATCCCTCTTCCCCGGTCGGGAAGATTTTCCGGCAGGCAAGCGGTCGGATTGCCTTCAAGCACCCCGCCAGGGACCCGTCATGCCAGAAAAACGCAGGCCAGCGCCCGACAGGGGCGGATACCGGCCGGTCGTCTTGGCCCCCGGCGGGCGGGTGGAAGGCGCAGCGCAGGGCCGGGGTGCTGGCCCCGGCCGGAAGGCGCTGGCCTGTGGCAGAGTTTCCCGTCTTCCACCCGACGGTTCACGCGGCAGATATGTTGCCCGCCAGCCGGCCAGGGGCAGGCGCACCCGGCTTGTCAGAATGTGCAACGCGCAGCGCGCGGCGTCTGCAACCGCCTTAGCCGCTGCATTCGGGAAAGTCAGATGACGCCGAGATCTGCCCAGCCCCCCCGGCGGCGTCACACGAAGGTTCCGTTCCTGACCGCAAGCGGCTATATGGGCCGGATACACCCCCCGAGGATGCCATGACTGATCTGCCCGCCGCCCCGATCACCCAGGACGTGCTGACCCTGCCGCGCAGGTTGCCAGAGGGTGGCCCGGTGAACCTCATCGGGCTGACGCGCGATCAGTTGCGCGCGGCGCTGCTGGCGGCGGGCACGCCCGAGGCGCAGGTCAGGATGCGCGCGGGCCAGGTCTGGCAGTGGCTCTACAACTGGGGGGTCCGCGATTTCGCGCAGATGACCAACCTGGCCAAGGATTTCCGGGCGCGGCTGGCCGGGAATTTCACCATCGGACTGCCGCAGGTCGTCACCCGGCAGATCAGCGCGGACGGTACGCGCAAGTATCTGGTCCGCATCGCCGGCGGGCACGAGGTGGAGACGGTCTATATCCCCGAAGAGGGGCGCGGCACGCTGTGCATTTCCTCTCAGGTCGGCTGTACGCTGACCTGTTCCTTCTGCCATACCGGCACACAGAAGCTGGTGCGCAACCTGACGGCGGCCGAGATCGTGGGTCAGGTCATGCTGGCGCGCGATGATCTGGGCGAATGGCCGGTCAAAGGTGCGCCCAAGGTGGAAACGCGGCTGATTTCCAACATCGTGCTGATGGGCATGGGCGAGCCGCTTTACAATTTCGAAAACGTCCGCGATGCGATGAAAGTGGTGATGGACAACGAAGGCATCGCCCTGGGTCGCCGCCGCATCACCCTGTCGACCAGTGGGGTGGTGCCTGAAATTGCGCGAACCGCGCAGGAAATCGGCTGTCTGCTGGCGGTCAGCTTTCATGCCACGACAGATGAGGTGCGCGACCGTCTGGTGCCGATCAACCGCAAATGGAACATCGCCACGCTGCTGGACGCGCTGCGCGCCTATCCGGGGCTGTCGAATTCGGAACGCATCACCTTTGAATATGTGATGCTGGACGGGGTGAACGACAGCAAGGAAGATGCCTGGCGGCTGGTGGAGCTGCTGCGCGGCATTCCGGCAAAGGTGAACCTGATCCCGTTCAACGAATGGCCGGGCGCACCCTACAGGCGGTCGTCGGGCAACCGCATCCATGCCTTTGCCGACATCATCCACAATGCCGGTTACGCCAGCCCCATCCGAACCCCGCGCGGCGAGGATATCATGGCGGCCTGCGGCCAGCTCAAAAGCGCGACCGAGCGGGCGCGGAAAGGCAGGGCGGTGGTGGCGTAACAGGTGGGGCTTTGCCCCCGATGCCCACTGTGTCACGATGCCAAGGTTTCCGTGCCCATACCGAGCAAAAGGTGGGCCTCATTGCCCTGAAAGAGCATGCAGGTCACAGACCCAGCCGAAACGTTCAGGCTGCGGGTGATTTCAAGAAGCTGCTCGGGAGTGATTGTTCCCCAATTGATGTCAAGCGTTCCCACCGATCAACTCTCCACTTGCAAACTGGTTCAGAACACGCTCATCAAACCGCATTTCGGGCAGCGGGGTAGGACTTCCATCGGCAAATGTTCGGTAAGCCACAGACTTTTCCCAACGCAGCCTACCCTTCAGTCCTTCGTACAGGTCAGCCCAGATCAAAAGCATTTCATCCTGAATCTGTCGGGACGGAAACTTGTCGCGCTTGCCTGCCACATAGTCCGCCATGGACAGCCCGGTCACATACAGTGTTTTTGGATCGGCGTGACGGTTCCGGATGTAGTGGCCGCCTTCATCCTCCCGAAGTGCCCCGTTCTCATCCCGAAAGTAGTTAAATGAAGGGTCTTCAACCGGCATACCCACGGTCCTGATCCGCAATATATATGTCCCATTGCGGCGACCTTCCTCACGGTCACTGGTGGATTTTGGCGGGGGCGGCATTGACCACCCGTTCAAAATCTCATAATCAGTAAATCCAATTCGGGTTCCCTTGTAACAAAAAAGATAGCATGAGTAAGAGTCCCGACCGCCACCGCCATAGACATGCATATATACACTCGGGTCTTCCGTGAACACTGATCTTTGGATACCAATAGTCGGACCAGGGTCGTACAGCCAGTATTTCAACCCATCGACCGTCTCCAGCCAAGGCTCACCTTCCGGCGGCGACATGGTTTTGGTGTATTTGCTCATAGACCTGATTACTCCTTAGCCGCCATGACGGCGTTGCCCATCGCATTGCCGCACGGCATTGCTGGAATGCTAGCGGCTTGCCAGGGCGCGCGTCAACGCAAGGGCCATTTTGCGAGGGGGGGCACGCATGGATTGACCGCCGCCGCGCACCTGCTACGCCTGTGCCATGCACCCCGTCCTGCCCAATGCCGCTGCCCGCCGCCTGTTCCTGCATCTGCACGGGCTGGCCGAGGTGCCGGCCGGCCCGGCGAAGGGGGCCGATCTGGCAGCGCTGATCGCGCGCATCGGCTTTGTGCAGGTGGACAGCATCCCCACGGTGGAACGCGCGCATCACATGATCCTGTTCGCGCGCCGCCCGGCCTACCGACCGCCGGCGCTGAAGCGCCTGCTGGAGCGGGACCGCGCGGTGTTCGAACACTGGACGCATGATGCCTCGATCCTGCCGGTGGCGCTGTTCCCGGTCTGGCAACTGCGCTTTGCCCGCGATGCCGACAGGCTGCGGGATAACTGGAAGCGCTGGTTCCGCGACGGGTACGAGGCGCAGTTTGACAAGATCCTGAACCGGATCGCGGCAGAGGGGCCGGTCACCTCATCCGACGTGGGCGAGGGCGAGGCGCGGGGCCGGGGGGGCTGGTGGGATTGGCATCCCTCCAAGACCGCGCTGGAATGGCTGTGGCGCACCGGGCAGCTGCAGATCACCCGCCGCGACGGCTTTCAGAAGGTCTATGACCTGACGGAACGGGTGATTCCACCGGCGTACCGCCAGGCCTGCCCGCCGGTCGACGCCGTGGTGGACTGGGCCTGCGCCTCGGCGCTGGACCGGCTGGGCTTTGCCACACCGGCCGGGATTTGCGCCTACTGGAACGCCGTCACCCCGCAGGAGGCCCGCGACTGGTGCAAGGCGGAACTGAACGCAGGCCGGGTCATCGAGATTGCGGTGGAAGCGGCCGACGGCAGCTGCCGCCACAGCCTGGCCCGGCCCGATGTGCTGGCCCGCGCCGCCGCAGCGCCTGCGCCGCCCCAGCGGCTGCGCGTTCTGTCGCCCTTTGATCCGGCGCTGCGCGACCGGGCGCGGGCGGAACGGTTGTTCGGCTTTCACTACCGGATCGAGGTGTTCGTGCCCGAGGCACAGCGGCGCTATGGCTATTGCGTCTTTCCGCTGCTGGAAGGGGCGCGGCTGGTGGGACGGATCGACATGAAGGCGCGGCGGGATGCGGGCGTGCTGCAGGTGCGTGCGCTGTGGCCCGAGGCGGGCGTGCGATTTGGCGCGGGCCGCCAGGCGCGGCTGGCGGCAGCGTTGGACCGGATGGCGCGCTTTGCGGGGTGCGACAGGGTGGGCTTCGATGACGGCTGGCTGCGCGGGATGTTGACCTGAGCCGCGCGCGGGCGGTCCGCCCTGCGCGCGGGTTTTCCTGCGCCAAGGGATGTCAGCAGGGCGCGACCCAGTTTTCGATGATCTCCATCGCCTCTTCCACGGTTTCAACGAAGCGGAACAGCTCAAGGTCGGTTTCGCCGATCAGACCGTCCTCCGCCAGCGCCTGCCAGTTGATCACACGGGTCCAGAATTCGCGCCCGAACAGCAGGAAAGGGATGCGCTTCATCCGCCCGGTCTGGATCAGGGTCAGGCTTTCGAACATCTCGTCCATGGTGCCAAAGCCGCCCGGAAAGATGCAGATTGCCTTGGCGCGCATCAGGAAATGCATCTTGCGGATCGCGAAGTAGTGGAAGTTGAAGCACAGGTCGGGCGTGACATAGGGGTTTGGAACCTGTTCGTGCGGCAGCACGATGTTGAGCCCGATCGAATGGCCGCCCGCCTCTTGCGCGCCGCGGTTGCCGGCCTCCATGATCCCCGGCCCGCCACCGGTGATGACCACGTTTTCGCGCCCATAGCTTTCCAGGCTTTTTTCGGTGATACGGCGTGCCAGGTCCCGGGCAATGTCATACCAGGCGGCCAGCCCCCGGGCACCGCCTGTCTGTTCCGGCCCGGGAATGCGCGCGCTGCCCATCAGGATGACGGTGGACCGGATGCCGCGTTCATCCATGACAAGCTGCGGCTTCAGCAGTTCCAGCTGCAGCCGCACCGGACGCAGGTCGTCGCGCATCATGAAATCCGCATCCGCAAAGGCCAGCCGGTAAGCCGGGGCGCGGGTCTGCGGGGTATCGGGGATCTGATCTGCGGCGGCCACATCGGCAACGCTGTCGCGGAACGGGTGGCTGCGGGGGCTTTCGTCTTTCATCGCGGACTCGCTGGATTGCGTGATGTCACCTGCCCGTCTATAGGCTGAACCGCACCAGGACCATATGAAACCGGAGCCGCCCGATGTCCCACGCCGCCCTTGAATCTGCCATCAATGCCGCATGGGAGGGCCGCGATACCATCACGCCCGCCACCAGGGGTGCCGCGCGCGATGCGGTGGACGCCACACTTGATGCGCTGGACAAGGGCCGTCTGCGGGTGGCAGAGCGGGGGGCCGACGGCACCTGGCATGTGAACCAATGGGCCAAAAAGGCGGTCTTGCTGGGCTTCCGGCTGCGCGACATGGAACATCAGTCCGGCGGGGCGCAGGGCGGCGGCTGGTGGGACAAGGTCGACAGCAAGTTCAGGGGCTGGGACGCGGCCCGCTGGCGCGAGGCGGGGTTCCGCGCCGTCAACGGCAGCATCGTGCGCCAGTCGGCCTATATCGCCAGGGGCGTCGTGCTGATGCCGTCCTTCGTCAATCTGGGGGCCTATGTCGATGAGGGGACGATGGTGGATACGTGGGCCACGGTCGGGTCCTGCGCGCAGATCGGCAAGAACGTGCACCTGTCGGGCGGTGTCGGCATTGGCGGCGTGCTGGAACCGATGCAGGCGGGCCCCACGATCATCGAGGACAACTGCTTTATCGGGGCGCGGTCCGAGGTGGTGGAAGGCTGCATCGTGCGCGAAGGGTCGGTGCTGGGCATGGGCGTGTTCATCGGCAGGTCGACCAGGATCGTCGACCGCGAGACGGGCAGCGTCACCTATGGCGAAGTCCCGGCAGGATCGGTCGTGGTGGCGGGATCGCTGCCTTCGAAGGGCGGCATCAACCTGTATTGCGCGGTGATCGTGAAAAAGGTCGATGCCCAGACCCGCAGCAAGACCAGCATCAACGAATTGCTGCGGGATTGAGATACATAGAGAAAAATTAGGGTCCGCCGTTGGGCTACGAGACGTGTGAAACTGTGTCAGGTTGCATGGTATGAGTGAGTACAAACCTTTCGCTTTCGTCCTAATGCCATTTTCAGATGATTTTTTGGACACGTATCAACTTGTTATAAAGAAACTTTGCGTTGAGAAAGGAATTATCGCTGAAAGAGTTGACGAACAGTATTACAGCGAAAATATTCTAGAACGAATCTATCGGCAGATTGAAAACTGTGATTTCATTATAGCAGACATGAGTGGAAAGAATGCGAATGTCTTTTACGAAGTGGGGTATGCGCATGCCAAAGATAAGCTTTGTATTCTGTGTGCTAAGACGACTGATTCCATTCCATTTGACCTCAAGCATCACAATCATGTGATTTATGGCGATTCGCTTTCAACTCTTGAGGACCGTCTATCAGCTTGGCTAGACTGGGCAAAAGATGAAACGAAGAAAAGAAAGAAAGAAACGATCTCAGTATCCGTAAGCGTAGTAAATGAAATACTGAAGAAATCAGAGTACCATCACACTGGTTCGTTTGACCTTCTTGTCAACATGCGAAATATTTCGGACCATAGAAGTCCTGAAATTGAGACGATCTACATTAAGACAAGTAATGATTGGTCTTTAACCTGCCACAACAAGCCTTGTCCTTCTGAATTGGACAATGGAACTAATATAAAGAGAAACGTGCTTATACCATCTATCCGCCGGTTATCAGCTGGTGCCTTCTACGAAGAGCGGGTTACATTTAATCGTACATTCTGGAGCAAGTATAATGGTGCGGAGCAGAAAGAAATCTATAGATGTTCTGGCACCCTGATTATTGAGATTGTTACTGAAAAAAGTACATGGAAGAAAGAAGTCCCGCTAACAGTCGAATTCGATGAGATTCCATTTTGATCGAAAAAACTTCGAACTGGGCTGGAATTGTGCGTCAGCATGTGTAGCTTCCATTGCAAAGCTTTCTTTCTCCGCTTTTGAGGAATTAGCCAAAGCAGGACTTATACGATGATCATCGACCCCAATCCCGACAAACCCAAACCTCCGCAGCAGGTCTTCACCCTGGTGGTCGAGGTGGGCCGCAAGGCCGGCGATGGGCTGCCCGACAAGGCAACCGGGGCGGCGCTGATGTGCTATGCCAGCGGCGTGGACGAGGCCGAGGCGGTGCGCGAAACCGTGGCGCTGCTGAAGGCCGCAGACCTGGCCCCGCTTGACGTGTCGGGCTATGGCACGCTGGACGACCGGCTGGCGGGGGGCGAAGTGATTGACGATGGCGAACGGGCGCTGATGCAGCGGGCACTGGACGAGAATTCGGTGGTCGTGGCGCAGATGACGCCGTTTTTCGACTGACCCGGCGGGACCGGCGGGGGCTGCCTGCGCCCCCTGCATCCCCTTCGGCATTTGCACCGGAATGAGGCAGGCGCAGCGGAACCCTGCACCTTTGGTTGCGGCGCGCGGCGCAACCGGGTAGCACTGGCGGAAGCTTGTGCAAGAACGCCCATGACCGCCTTTTCGCCCGTTGACCCTGTTGCCCTGACGGCAGACCTGGTCCGTTGCCCGTCGGTGACACCCGCCGAAGGCGGGGCTTTGGTGCTGCTGGAGCGGCTGCTGTCCGGCGCGGGGTTTGACTGCACCCGGGTGGACCGGGGCGGGATTGCCAACCTTTATGCGCGCTGGGGGCGGCGGGGGGCGAACCGCAGTTTCGGCTTCAACGGGCATACCGATGTGGTGCCCGCAGGCGATGCCGCCGCCTGGTCGCGCGATCCCTTCGGCGGCGAAATTGTGGACGGCTGGCTGTGGGGGCGCGGGGCCACCGACATGAAATCGGGCGTTGCGGCCTTTGCCGCCGCCGCGGTCGATTTCGTGCGGAACACCCCGCCCGACGGCGCGGTCATCCTGGCGATCACCGGCGATGAAGAGGCCGAGGCAAAGCACGGCACCCTGGCCCTGCTGGACTGGATGGCACAGGCGGGCGAAGCGATGAGCGTCTGCCTTGTGGGCGAGCCGACCTGCCCCGACCGGCTGGGCGATGCGATGAAGATCGGGCGGCGCGGGTCGCTGACCGCGCATATTCTGGCGCAGGGCGTGCAGGGGCATTCGGCCTATCCGCAGCGGGCGAAGAACCCCGTCACTGCACTGGTGCGGCTGATGGACCGGCTGGCCAGCCATACGCTTGACACGGGAACGGACCATTTCGAGCCGTCAACGCTGGCGATCACCACCATCGACACCGGGAACCTTGCGACAAATGTGATCCCGGCACAGGCGCGGGGCACGGTGAACATCCGGTTCAACGATGCGCATTCCGGGGCATCCCTGGGCGACTGGCTGCGCCGCGAAGCCGCCGGAGTGGAGGCCCGGACAGGCGTGCGCTTCAGCCTGACCCTGTCGGTCTCTGGCGAAAGCTTTCTGACGCCGCCGGGCCCCCTTTCGGATCTGGTGGCGCGGGCTGTGCAGGCGGAAACGGGCATCGCCCCGGCGCTGTCGACATCGGGCGGAACGTCGGATGCGCGCTTTGTCAAGGATCACTGCCCGGTGGTGGAATTCGGACTGGTCGGCAAGACCATGCATCAGGTCGACGAGCGCGTCGAGGTGGCGCAGATCGTGGCGCTGAAGGCCATCTACAGCCGCATCCTGCGCGACTATTTCGCATAAACCGCATCGCGCGCACCACGGATATCACCATCTGCCGCATCCTGCGCCGCCGCGTGTTTATCGGGCAACAGGGTGTGAGCGAAGCGGATGCGATGGACGATCCGGATGGCCGGGCGGTGCATCTGCTGGCGATCACGGGCAGGTGCCCGGTTGGCCCGGCGCGCCTGCTGACCGCCGAAGACAGCGGCAGGATCGGGCGCGTCTGCGTGCTGCCCCAGGCGCGGGGGCGGGAACGGGCGCCGCGCTGATCCCAAGGGCGGTTGCCGGATGCTCCGCGATGCCGGGCGTGACGCAGTCTGCGGGCGCGCAGTCTCACGCATCCCGAAGATCCAGCACGAGCCTCCCCTGTACGCCCCCTGCCTCAAGCATTTCGTGCGCCTGCCTGACCTCGTGCAGTCTGAAGACGCGGTCGATGCGCGGCGAGATCCGTCCCTCTTGCAGCAATGCGAACAGGGTGGACAGATCGTCGCGGAACCAATCGGGATGCGCGGCGCGGCGTTCCGAGATGTCATAGAAGGTGATGCGCCGCGTCTGGCGGGTACGGGCGGCCAGCCACTTGATGCGCAGGAATTCAAGCCCGAACTTCGCCTTGCCGATGATGCTGGCGATGCCGTTCCCGGCACCGCCGGCGCTGCGGAAGGGGGCGCTGAAGCCCAGCGCGACAAAGCGCCCCCGTGGCGCCAGCCGCGACAGGACCCGCGACAGCGGCTCACCCCGTGCCGGATCGACAACGGCATCAAAGCCCCCCCGCTCGTGCGACAGCCGGTCAAGCTGTGCACCGGCGTCGGGTGCGTCATAGGCGACGAAATCGGCGCCCCTCGCGGTCACGGTCTCGCGGCTTCGGGACGACGCGACACCGACCGCGCGCCAACCCAGGGCAAGGCACAGATCGAGGGCGGCATTCCCCACGGCCCCGCTTGCGCCATAGACGAGCACCTTGCCCCCCGCAGGCACCTCTGCCTCGCGGACAAGCGCCTGGTAGGCGGTCAGGTAGCTCAGGATCAGGGGTTCGGCGCGCGTGGCGTCCAGGTCAGGCGGGACGCGGACAAGACCGGATGCGGGCCGAACCACATGGGTCGCGTTCGAGCCGGTCTGCGTCAGGTCCGCGACCCGGTCGCCGACGGCGATGCCGGTCACCCCCGGGCCAAGCGCGTCAACATGGCCGACAAGATCGTAGCCGAGCGTCAGCGGCAAGGTCAGCTTCAGGACGGGATAGAGGTTCCGCCGAATCAGCATGTCCGTGAAGACAAGGCTCGATGCCTCGACCCGGATGCGGACCTGGCCCGCACCCGGCTCCGGCAACGCCCGATCCTCGACGACGCGGATGACGTCCGGCCCACCGAACGACCGCAGTTCCACACGTTTCGGGGTCATTCGCCGTCCTTCCTTCTGGCTGGCAAGCGCCTTGTGAATCAATTATGTTGTCACCATCAACATAAGCGGATGAAGGATGTTGTCAATGCCTGCAGCGCAGGCTGGTCACGGCGGCATCGCGCCGTATCATCACGGCCACCTGCGGGAGGAACTGCTGCGCGTCTGCCGCAATCAGCTTCGAACCGGCGGGATCGACGCGATTTCGCTGCGCAAGGCGGCGCAGGACATCAAGACCGCAAGGGACATCGCCCGAACGGCAATCTTCATTCAGCGGCGATATCCGCCGCCGAATCCCAGCCGGAGATTGCCTTGACCTCGAGGAATTCCTCGATGCCCCAATGCCCGCCCTCGCGCGCGCGGCCCGAAGCCTTGACCCCGCCGAACGGCGCCCCCGCCCCGCGCGACTTGCCGTTCATCTCGACCATCCCGGCGCGAAGCTGCCGCGCCAGGCGGTTGCGGCGCGGGCCGTCCTGGCTTTGGACATAGTTGGTCAGGCCGTAGGGCGTGTCATTGGCGATGCGCACCGCCTCTGCCTCGGTGTCAAAGGGGATGATCGACAGCACGGGGCCAAAGATTTCCTCGCGTTCGATCGTCATGCCGGGCACGACATCGGCAAAGACCGTGGGTTTCACATAAAAGCCCCGGTTGAAGCCTTCGGGCAGGCCCGGCCCGCCGGCCACCAGACGCGCGCCTTCGTCGATGCCCTTGCGGATGTAGCCCTGGATCTGTTCCCACTGGCGGCGGTTCACCACCGGGCCGATGTGCTTGCCCGCCTCATGCGCCGGGCCGACCCTGATGCTGCCCGCAATCTCGGCGGCAATCCCGACCGCCCGCTCGTAGACGGAGCGTTCCACCAGCATCCGCGACGGCGCGTTGCAGCTTTGCCCCGAGTTGTTCATCATATGGCGTACGCCGCGTTCCACCGCCCGGTCATCGGCGTCGGCAAAGATCAGGTTGGCCCCCTTGCCCCCCAGTTCCAGCGTGACACGCTTCAGCGTCTCTGCCGCAGCCCTGGAAATGGCCCGGCCCGCCCGGGTGGAGCCGGTGAAGGAAATCATTTCCACATCGGGATGCGCCGAAAGCTGGCTGCCCACCCCGGCCCCGTCGCCATTGACAAGGTTGAACACGCCGGGCGGCACGCCCGCGTCATGGCAGAATTCGGCGAACAGCAGCGACGACAGCGGTGCTTCCTCGGACGGTTTCAGCACGCAGGTACAGCCCGCCAGCAGCGCCGGAATCACCTTCAGCGTGACCTGGTTCATCGGCCAGTTCCACGGCGTGATCAGGCCGACCACGCCGATGGGTTCCAGCGCAATGCGGTCATTGGGGGCATGGGGCCCCAGCGGGCGGATGAACTGCATGGTCCTGAAGGCGGTGATGAAGTTTTTCAGGTGCCAGGGCAGGCATTCGGCCTGATCATCGCGCGCCATGTCGATGGGCGCGCCCATTTCCAGGCTGATCGCATGGGCCATGTCTTCCTTGCGCCTGTAATACTGCGCAAGGATGCCCTCCACGCAGGCCAGACGCTGTTCGGGGGTGCTGACCGACCAGGCGGGCAAGGCGGCCTTGGCGGCGGCGACGGCCGCATCTGTATCGGCCTGACCGCCCAGGCTTATGACCGCGCAGGGGTCTTCGGTGGACGGATCAATCACCGGACAGTCACGCGGGGCGGCAGGGGCCACCCAGGTGCCATTGATGTAGAAGTCGCGTTTTTCGATCATTTCGTCCTCCGTCTTTGCCACAAGGTGGCACCGCTTTGGCGAGGCCGCAAGCGTCTGTGGGGATGGCGGGTCTGTGCGCCTACGGCCCGGTCCTGCTGCTCTTGCCCGCACCCGGTCCGGGCCGGGCAAGCTGACCTGCCGTCACCTCACCAGTGCTGATCCAGTGCATCGCCCCGCCGTGCGGCTCGGTCCATGCCTGAGGCAGCCCATTGACCGACAGCAGGAACATGCCCTTGCGCGGCGGCAGGGCAGCCGGTGCGAAGCCGGGGAATACGCGCGGGTTTTCATTGCTGACCCAGACAATACCCGGATCGCGGATCATCCCCGCCGCGAATTCTTCCCGATCTCGCTGATCGGCAAGATAGGTCAGGACGGCCGTGTGGAATACCACCAGAGTTGCCCCCTTCGGTGCCTCGGCAATCAACGTTGGCAGATCGTGGCGCAGATCACCCGCTACGATTCGGGGGCGCATCGTCCGGGCAACCGCTATCGCGGCGCGCAGGCGTCCCAGCCGGTCATGATGTTCCGGCCAGACCAGCGCCTCAAGCCAGGCCACATCCGGATCGCGTGAAAGGTCCAGCGGGTTCAAATCCAGCCCGGCGCGCCAGATGATTTCGGGGTGCCGGTCTGGAAGCGGTGTATCGGTCGAGGTAACACAGGAGAACACAGGTGGTGCAGGACCGTCGCCTGCGGGGGGGTCCAGCCTGTGGCCTGTCCAGTGATAGCCATAGGCGTCTGGCAACAGGCAAAGCCCGGCTGACGCGCCGATTTCGATCAGCGCCAGCGGGCCCTTGATCCGGGCCAGCACAGGCATAAGCACAGCGCAGCGACCGGGTTCATTGGTCTGTGTCACATGTGTCAGCATGATCCTGGCAACGGACCGGGCATTGTCGCGAAGCGCCCGATCAAACGCGGCCACTGAGGCAGGTGTTCCGGCAACAAGGCGCAGAGCGGCGAACAGCAGATTGGGCTGCTGCCGCGCGGCCGGAAGACGACGCAGGAAATCCAGCGTACCCGGCGATCTCGCCACATGCCGGGCAAGCGTTTCGTAGAGCACGGATCGCCCCGCAGCTTCCCTGTCCGCAAAGTCCTGGTAGCGCTGTGCGATTGCGTCCATTTCCGTCTTTCGGCCCAACTGGTACCTTTGTTTTTTGGCGAAACCGCGCTGTCGCGGCAAGGGCGCTGATCTGGCGCGCCGGTGATCGCAGTTTCCGCAACCCGGCGGAGACCGGGAAATGGTGCGGATGCGCTGCGCTTTTTTTCTGTGACGCTGCGAAATGACGGAAGGATCGTTCTGCCGGGCCGGGCCGGGGCGGCAGAGAAGCAGCATGGCAAAGTTCTGCGCCCGGCAGGCGGAACCGCCTGCGAAGGGGTGACGTTGGCGCGGCAAAGCAGTATCTCTGCGGCAGGCAACCGACCGAAGGAACATGTCATGGGATTGCGCATCAACGATACCGCCCCGAACTTCACCGCCGACAGCACAGTGGGGCCGATCACGCTGCATGACTGGATCGGCGACAGCTATGCGATCATCTTTTCGCATCCAAAAGATTTCACGCCGGTCTGCACCACCGAATTCGGCGCAGTGGCCCAGCTTGCCGGCGAATTTGCCAAACGCCGCACCAAGGTTCTGGGCGTTTCGGTGGACAAGGTCGAAGACCACCTGAAATGGAAGCGCGACATCGAGCATTTCGCAGGCTCCCCCGCCGATTTCCCGATCATCGACGACACCTCGCTTGCCGTGGCCAAGGCCTATGACATGCTGCCCGCCGACGCCTGGCTGCCCGATGGCCGCACCCCGGCCCATACGGCCACCGTGCGCACCGTCTATATCATCGGGCCGGACAAGAAGGTGCGGCTGACGATGACCTATCCGATGTCGGTGGGCCGCAACTTTGCCGAGATTCTGCGCGCGCTTGATGCGGTGCAGATCACCGACGGCGTGCCGCTGGCCACCCCCGCCAACTGGGTGCCCGGACAGGACGTGATCGTGGCGCTGGCGCTGAACAATGACCAGGCGGCCGAGAGATTCGGCGAGTTGGACATCAAGCTGCCCTACCTGCGCTTTGCCAGGTCTCCGGTGGCGTAACCGGCCACGGATGGCGCAGTGATGCCGCGCCATCCGCAACCTGCCCCGCCTTTCCCGGCATGATCCCCCGGCGCTTTGGCGGGAAGCCGAAAAGTACCGGCCGAAGGGACCGCTGGCTGCAAAACACGCCATTCTTGCGCCCTGCGTGGTCTGCGCGGCCTGCTCCGGTCTGTTGCCCCTCCCGGGTCTCAGCCGAACCGTGCCGGATCAAGGGCGGCCACCGTCGGCGCGTCCAGCGCCGGGGGGCGCCCCGCCACCAGATCGGCCACCAGCGCCGATGCGGCGGGGGCGGTCTGAAAGCCGTATCCCCCCTGTCCGGCCACCCAGAAAAAGGCCGGATCGCGGATATCCCGGCCGATGGCCAGAACCCGGTCCGGGGCGAAGGTGCGCAGCCCCGCCCAGGACGCGATCAGCCGGGTGACCGGTTCTGTCACCATCGCCTCATACCGCGCCAGCCCTTTTGCCAGCACCATGTCATCGGCCCAGGCATCATGCGGGTCCATCAGGTGCTCTTCGGCGGGCGACACCAGCAGCGCCCCGGCATCGGGTTTGGCGTACCAGGTTTCGCCCGCCCCGAAGATCATCGGCCAGGCCCGCAGGTCATGGCCGCCGGGTGCCGGAATGCGCGCCATTGACCGGCGCAAGGGGGTCAGGCCAAGGGGCTTGATGCCTGCAAGGGCGGCGATCTGATCTGCCCAGGCCCCGGCGGCATTGACCAGAAGGGCCCCGCCGAACGGCCCGTCACCGGTCGTGGCACGCCATCCGCCCGGCGCGCGGGCAAGTGCCGTCACCCGCGCCCGGGTGACGATCTGCGCCCCGTTTGCCCGCGCCTCGCGCAGGAAGCCCTGCAACATCAGGTCGGTATCGATATCCCAGGCATGATCGGCCAGGGCGGCATGGGCGACGGTCCGGCGGTTCAGGACCGGCACCCGCGCCACAGCCTCGTCCACCGGGACGGGCACAAGGTCCATCTCGGCAATGTCCGCTTCGAACAGGGCCCGCTCTTCGCTGCGGGCAACGATCATCAGTCCGCGCGGCGACAGCACTTTGGGTGCGCTGCGAAGGTAATCGCCCCCCGCCATGCTCAGCGCGACGACGGGCGGCAGGCCGTATCGCGGCTCGTAAAGGGCGGCAGACCGGCCCGAGGCATGGTGGGCCAGCGCCCCTTCCGCCTCAAGCAGGGTGACACTGCCCAAATGCGAAAGGCGTGCCGCCGCCGAGACGCCGGCAATACCGCCCCCGATGATCAGAAAATCGGCATTCATACGCGTCAGGCTGCCCTGCGGCGCGGAAAATGGCAAGGCGCGGCCCGCAGGCTCTGACGCGGCTGTGCGCGGGCAAGGATTGCTTCGCCACGAAAAAGGCCCGGATCGCCCCGGGCCTTTCTGCCTTGAACCGGCGGCTTCGGCCTACTTCGGAATATCGCCTTCGATGCCTTCGACGTAGAAGTCCATGCCCAGCAGGTCGCCGTCGCTGGCGGTCTGGCCTTCGGCAAGCCAGGGGGTTCCGTCCTGCTTGTTCAGCGGGCCGGTGAAGGGGTGGTAGGTGCCGGCGGCGATCGCATCGCGCATCGCTTCTGCTTCGGCCTTCACCTCTGCCGGGACGGCTTCGGTGATTTCGCCGATTTCCACTTCGCCGCCTGCAATGCCTTCCCAGGCATCCGTCTGTTCCCAGGTGCCGTCGATCACCGCCTGCACCCGCTTGATGTAATAGGGTGCCCAGTTGTCGATGATGGAAGAGACGCGCGGGCTTGGCTTGTATTCCGCCATGTCCGACGCCTGCCCAAATCCGATGGTGCCCGGCGTCTTGGCCAGCTCGGCCAGCGGCGCGGTGGAATCGGTGTGCGACAGGATCACGTCAACACCCTGTTCGATCAGCGCCTTGGCCGCGTCCGCCTCTTTCGCCGGATCGAACCAGGTATAGGCCCAGACGACCGAGATGGTGACATCCGGGTTCACCTTCCTGGCGTGAATGTAGCTGGCATTGATGCCCTGGATCACCTCGGGGATCGGGAAAGAAGCGATATAGCCGATCTTGTTCGACTTGGTCATGCGCCCCGCGATGGTCCCCATCACCGCGCGCCCTTCGTAGAAACGTGCGTTATAGGTGGCGACGTTGGGATGTTCGCGCTTGTAGCCTGTTGCATGTTCGAACTTCACATCGGGGAACCTGGCGGCCACCGCATTGGTCGCATCCATGTAGCCGAAGGATGTGGTAAAGATGATGTCGCAGCCCGACAGCGCCATCTGGGTCAGAACGCGTTCGGCATCGGCCCCTTCTGGCACGTTTTCCTGATAGGTGGTTTCCACCTTGTCGCCGAATGCCTCCTGCACGGCCAGAAGGCCCTGATGATGCTGATAGGTCCAGCCACCGTCACCGATGGGGCCGACATAGACAAAACAGGCCTTGGTCCTGTCCTGTGCCATGGCCGTGCCGGCAAGCGTCAGGCCAAGGCCCAGGGCGGCACCGGCAAGAAGGGTTCTGCGTTTCATTCCAATACTCCCAGTTGTGCCGGTAACCCCGGCTTTGAACTCATGCTTCAGCGCGAAGCATGGAAATTTCTTCCAAGGGCCGCAGGCGCGTTCAGCGCGGCGCGGCCCCGGCCGGCGGACATGATGACCAGCACAAGGATCGTTATCAGATAGGGGGACATCGACAAGTACTCTACCGGAATGCGCGCCCCCGCCGCCTGAAGATTTAGCTGTAGCACCGTAATTCCGCCGAAAAGATAGGCTCCAAGCAGGATGCGCCAGGGTTTCCAGCCGGCAAAGACCACAATGGCCAGCGCGATCCAGCCTGCACCTGCCGTGATGCCGTCGGTCCATTGCGGTACCCGCACCAGGCTGATGTAGGCCCCGCCCAGCCCGGCCATGGCCCCGCCGAACAGGATGGCTGCCAGACGGATGCGCTGCACCTTGTAGCCAAGCGCATGGGCCGCATCGTGATTTTCACCCACCGCCCGCAGGATCAGCCCGGCACGGGTGAACCTCAGCAGTGCCCAGACGGCGGCAACGATCAGGACCGACAGGTAAACCACGGGATCATGGCGGAACAGGATGGTGCCCAGCACCGGAATGTCGGCCAGCGGACCGAAGTCCAGTCGCGGGGTGGGCGGGGGCTTGATGCCGACATAGCCCTGTCCGATCAGCGATGACAGGCCCAGCCCGAACAGCGTCAGCGCCAGCCCCGTCGCCACCTGATTGGCCAGCAGCACCTGTGTCAGGAAGGCAAAGATCAGCGACAGCGCCGCCCCGCCCGCCGCCGCGGCGACAAAGCCCAGGACCGGGCTTTCGGCTTCCACCGCAATCGCAAGGCCGCAGACCGCGCCCATGATCATCATGCCTTCAACGCCCAGGTTCAGCACCCCGGCCTTTTCCACCACCAGCTCGCCCGTCGCCGCCAGCATGATCGGCACCGCCGCCACCATCAGCGAGGCAATCAGGACCGCCGGATTGATCGCGGAAAGATCCATCAGGCGGCCCTCCCGAAGCCAAGGCGGATGCGGTAGTTGCCAAGCATGTCCACCGCCAGCAGGAAGAACAGCAGCATCCCCTGAAAGGCCTGGATCGCAGCCGAAGGCAGGCCCAGCATGAACTGCGCCAGCTCGCCCCCGATATAGGTCAGCGCCATCAAGAGGCCCGCCAGCAGGATGCCGATGGGGTTCAGCCGCCCAAGAAAGGCCACGATTATGGCGGTGAACCCGTAGCCGGAGTTGAAGTCGATGCTGATCTGGCCTGCCGGACCCGTCACCTCGAACAGCCCCGCCAGCCCTGCCAGCGCGCCCGAGACGCCCATGCACAGCACCACCAGCCGGTTGGGGTTGACGCCTGCAAAGCGCGCGGCGCGCGGGGCCTCGCCGGCAAGGCGGATCTGAAAGCCAAGGATATGGCGCTGCAGCAGGATGTAGCTGGCGATCACCGCGATGAAGGCGGCGACGACGCCCCAATGCATGCCGGTGCCGGCGATCAGTTCCGGGTTGGCCGAGGTGGCCCATTGCGACAGGTTGCGCGAGCCCGGAAACCCGCCGCCGTCGGGGCTGCGCAGCGCCCCCAGCGCCATCGAGGCCAGCAGCGATTGCGCCACATAGACCAAGAGCAGCGACACAAGAATCTCATTGGTGCGGAACCGGGTGCGCAGAATCGCCGGGATCATCGCCCAGACCCAGCCGCCAAAGGCGCCCGCCGCCACCATCAGCGGAAAGATCAGCCGGTTTTCGGACGGGTAAAAGGCAAGGCCCGCCGCCGCGCCAAAGATTGCCCCCATGATGTACTGGCCTTCGGCCCCTATGTTCCAGATGCCCGCGCGAAAGCCCAGGGACAGGCCGACGGCAATCAGGATCAGCGGCCCGGCCTTGACCAGCAGCTGCGGGCGCGAATAGCCGGAAAACTGCGGATCGAACAGCGGGTCCCAGAAGATCGTGCGGACCGCCTCGAACGGGTCCTTGCCCAGAATGGCAAACATCACCCCGCCTGCAATCATCGTCAGGATCACCGCCAGAACCGGCGTTGCCGCCATCCAGAACCGTGACGGGGTGGGACGCTTTTCAAGGATGAACATGATGGGCCACCTCCATCCCGTGGGCACCGCCCATCATCAGGCCGATCTCGTCCACCGTCAGGCCCTGTGTCGGCCTGGGTTCGGTCAGCCGGCCGCCGTTCAGCGCCGCAAAGCGGTCGGTGATTTCCAGCAGCTCGTCCAGGTCCTGGCTGATGACCACCACCGCTGCGCCTGCCGCCGCCCGGTCGATCAGCGCCTGGCGGATCGCAGCGGCAGCCGCAGCATCGACCCCCCAGGTCGGCTGGTTCACCACGACGATTGCCGGGGCCTGGCTTAACTCGCGCCCCACCACGAATTTCTGCAGGTTGCCGCCGGACAGGGCGCGTGCGGCCACCCGGATGCCCGGCGTGCGCACGTCAAAGCTGTCTACGATCTGCCCCGCAAAGGCGCGGGTTGCGGCCCAGTCGATGAAGCCGCGCGACACCAGGCCCTTGCGGACGGCACCCGACAGCAGGGCGTTTTCGGTCAGGCTCATGTCCGGGGCGGCTGCATGGCCCAGCCGTTCCTCGGGGGCTGCCACCAGCCCGGCCCGGCGGCGTTCGTTCGGGCCTGTATCGCCGCAGCCCGCGCCGTTGATGCGGATTCTGTCCCGCGCCGTGCGCACCTCGCCCGACAGCGCCAGAAACAATTCGTCCTGCCCGTTGCCCGCCACCCCGGCGATACCCAGAATCTCGCCCTTCTGCACGGAAAAGCCGATGTTTTTCAGTGCCGTGCCAAAGAGGTTGGGCGAAGGCACCGACAGGCCCGAAACCTCCAGCGCCACAGCCCCCTTGGCCTTGGCGCTGCGGGACGGCGGGGTCAGCGTTCCGCCCACCATCATCTCGGCCAGGTCGCGCGCCGTTTTCCCGCGCGGGGTGCAGGTGGCCACCACCTTGCCGCGCCGCAGGATCGTCGCGGCATCGCACAGCGCGCGGATTTCCTCCAGCTTGTGCGAGATATAAAGGATCGCCGTGCCTTCCGCCGAAAGCTGGCGCAGCGTCTGGAACAGGATGTCCACCTCCTGCGGGGTCAGAACAGAGGTCGGCTCATCCATGATCAGCAGTTTCGGGTCCTGCAGCAGGCAGCGGATGATCTCGACCCGCTGGCGTTCGCCCGCGCTGAGGTCCCCCACCAGCCGGCCGGGGTCCAGCGGCAGCCCGTAGTCCTGCGAAACCTGGCGGATGCGCGATGCCAGCGCGCGCATCCCCGGGGGATTCTGCATGCCAAGGGCGACGTTTTCGGCCACGTTCAGCGCCTCGAACAGGCTGAAGTGCTGGAACACCATGGCCACGCCCTGCTGGCGGGCGACGCCGGGTTTGGACGGGGCATAAGCCGCCCCGCGCAGGGTCATCGTGCCGCTGTCAGGCTTGACCAGCCCGTAGATCATCTTGACCAGCGTGGATTTTCCCGCGCCATTCTCGCCCAGCAGGGCATGGACCTCGCCCGGTGCCACGGCAAAAGACACATCGCTGTTGGCCACCACGCCGGGATAGGCCTTGGTCAGCCCCTCGATTCGCAGCAGCACCTCCCCCGTCCCGGTCATCGCGCCCTCTCCTGTCGTGCCGCCGGTGCCGCCTGCCGGTGCAGTATGTCCTGCGCCACGCCGACGGCAATCGCCTGGGGGTGTTTTCCCAAGGTAGGGTCCCCGATGGGGCAGCGGATGCGCGCGATCTGCGGATCGCTGTGGCCAAGGGCGCGCAGCCTGCCGCGAAAGCGCGCCCATTTGGTCTGCGACCCGATCAGGCCAAGGCTGGCGAACCCCCGGCTCAGCAGGCGGTGGCACAGTTCCAGGTCCAGCGCATGGGAAAAGGTCAGCACCAGATGGTCAGCCCCGGCGGGGCAATGGGCCACCAGCCGCGCCGGGTCTGCGGCGGGCAGACAGGTGACACCTGCCGGAATGGCATCGGGAAAGCGGTCCGGCGCAACATCCACCCAGGTTATGGCCAGGTCGGGCAGCGGGGCCAGCACCGCCGCCAAAGCCCGGCCCACATGGCCCGCGCCCCAGATCCACAGCGGCCGGCGGGGCGACAGCACCGGTTCCACCATCCAGCCCTGCACAAGGGCCGCCATGGGCACCCGGCCTTCGCCCCGCGCCCTTGCCAGCAGGCGCTTCACCGCCAGCGGCATGGGGCGGCCATCGACGCTGCGGGCAAAGACGCCGGCCTCCGGGCGGGGCAGGGTGGCGGTGCCGAAGATCTCTGTCAGCAGCGTGACCGCACCGCCGCAGCATTGACCCAAGGCAGGGCCCAGCGGCACGCGCTGCAACAAAGGCGCGGGGCCGGACGCCAGCAGGACGCGCGCCCTTTCCATCGCCGTCCATTCCAGCGCGCCGCCGCCGATGGTGCCCGCGCTGCCGTCCTGCCAGACCAGCATCGCCGCCCCCGCCTCACGCGGGGCCGATCCTTCTGCGGCCGCAACCACAATCCGGGCGACACGGCCTTGGGCGGCGACGGCGCCGGACAGGGTGGCAAGGTCAATCACCGCGCTGCCTCCGCACGGCCATCAGCACGCGCTCTGCCGTTGCGGGCGCGTCCAGCGCCGGGTAGACCGACCCGTCGCCGCAGGCCGCAACCGCATCCGACAGGGCCATCAGCGCCGAAATTCCCAGCATAAGGGGCGGCTCGCCCACCGCCTTGGACCGTCCCACGCTGTCTTCCCGGTTGGCGCGGCCCCACAGGGCCACGTTGAAGACCGGCGGGCGGTCGGAACAGGCCGGAATCTTGTAGGTGCTGGGCGCATGGGTGCGCAGACGGCCCCGGTCATCCCAGACCAGCTCTTCCGTGGTCAGCCAGCCCGCCCCCTGCACATAGCCGCCCTCGATCTGCCCGATGTCCAGCGCCGGGTTCAGACTGGTCCCGGTGTCATGCAGGATGTCGGTGCGCAGAATGCGGTTTTCCCCCGTCAGGGTGTCGATCACCACTTCCGTCACCGCCGCGCCACAGGCGAAATAGAAGAACGGCCGCCCCATGCCCCTGACCCGGTCCCAGACGATTTTCGGGGTTCGGTAATAGCCGGTCGCAGACAGCGACAGGCGCGCCTGACAGGCCATCGCCGCCACTTCGGCAAAGCTGTAGTCGGCCCCTGCCACCCGCACCCGGCCCCCGTCGAAAACGACATCGGCGGGCGCCGCCTGATGCCGGTCCGCCAGAAGGCCGGCCAGACGCCCGCGGATCGTCTCGCAGGCCGCGCGCGCCGCCATGCCGTTCAGGTCAGACCCCGAAGACGCCGCCGTGGCCGAGGTATTGGGCACCTTGGAGGTGTCGGTCGCGGTGATCTTCACCGCCCCCGTCTCCAGCCCGAATACGCCTGCGGCGATCTGCGCCACCTTCTGGAACAGGCCTTGCCCCATCTCGGTGCCGCCATGGTTCAGGTGCACCGACCCGTCCTGATAAACATGCACCAGCGCCCCGGCCTGGTTAAGCCAGGTCAGCGTGAATGAAATGCCGAATTTCACCGGGGTCAGCGCGATGCCGCGCTTCAGCACGGGGTTGGCGGCGTTCCAGGCCGCGATCCCGGCGCGCCGCGCGGTGTAATCCGACGATACCTCCAGCGCCGCAACAATCTCATGCCCGATGAAATCTTCCACCGGCATATGGTAATGCGTGGTCTGCGCCTCCGCCTGCGCCTGCGCCTGCGCCGGACGGGCCGGGGGCTGCCCCGCCTTCATTTTCTGTTCGGAAATATCCTCGGGGGGGGCGGGGGGCAGACGGCCCCCCGCGCTGTCCACCGGCGCGCGGTAGAAATTGGCGCGCCGCACCGCCAGGGGGTCGCGGCGCAGCGCATGTGCGATATGGTCCATCACCCGTTCGATCCCGACCATGCCCTGCGGCCCGCCAAAGCCGCGAAAGGCGGTGGCCGATTGGGTGTTGGTGCGCAATCTGTGGCTTTCGATCCGGACGGCGGGCAGGAAATAGGCGTTGTCGGCGTGCAGCATGGCGCGATCGGCAACGGGCAGCGACAAATCCTGGCTCCAGCCGCAGCGCAGAAGATGTGTGAACTCCACCCCCGCCAGCCGTCCTTCCCCATCAAAGCCGACGCGGTACAGGATGCGCAGGTCATGACGCTTGCCGGTGATGATCATGTCGTCGTCGCGGTCATAGCGCATCTTGCAAGGACGGCCCGTTGCCCGCGCCGCCACGGCACAGGCCACGGCCAGCGCATTGCCCTGGCTTTCCTTGCCGCCAAAGCCGCCGCCCATGCGGCGCACCTCGACGCGCACCGCGTTCATCGGCAGGTGCAGGGCATGGGCGACCTTGTGCTGCACTTCGGTCGGGTGCTGGGTTGAAGAGTGGACGACCATGTCGCCCCCCTCTTGCGGCAGGGCCAGGGCCACCTGGCCTTCCAGATAGAAATGCTCCTGGCCGCCCACCTCGATCCGGCCCTCAACGCGGTGCGGGGCGGCGGCGATGGCGGCGGCGGCATCGCCCCTGGCCCAGATCAGGGGGCCGGCCTCGAACCGGCTGTTTGCGGCCAGCGCCTGATCCAGCGTCAGCAGGGCCGGGCGTTCGGCGCAGCCGATCGTTCCCAGCCGCGCCGCGCGCCGTGCCGCCAGGTGGCTTTCGGCAATCACCAGAAAGACCGGCTGGCCCAGGTAGTGCAGGGTTCCGGTGGCCAGCAGCGGCTCGTCATGGGCCGAGGGCGAACAATCGGGCATCTCCGGCAGGTCGGCCGACGACAGCACGGCGACAACCCCGGGGGCCGCGCGGACGGCGGACAGGTCCATGCCGGTGATGGTGCCATGGGCGATGGCGGACAGACCAAAGGCCAGATGCAGCGTGCCCGCAGGTGTCGGAATGTCGTCGACATAGCGGGCCTGCCCGGTCACATGCAGGGCTGCGGCGTCATGGGCAAGCGGCCGGCCGATGCTCATGCCCGCACCCCAAGCACATTGACCGGCTGGCCCGCCAGATCCGCGACGTAGCGCACAAGCATGTTTGCCGCCGTCTCCAGCCGGTAAGGGGCCGTGGCGCGCATGTCGCTCAGCGGGGTGAAATCCTGCGCGAAGAGCGGTTTCATCGCCTGCGCGGTCTCAGGTGTCAGGGCCTGGCCGATCAGCCCGGCCTCAACCGCCAGGGCCCGTTTGGGAATGCCCGCCATGCCGCCAAAGGCGATGCGGGCCGCAGTGACGATGCCATCCGTGACGGTGACATTGAAACAGCCGCAGACCGCCGAGATGTCCTGATCAAAACGCTTGGACAGCTTGTAGCACCGCAGGGCGGGGGCCTGAAGGGGGATCGTGACCGCCTCCACCAATTCGCCCGGCCTGCGGTCCTGCCTGCGGTAGTCCAGAAAGAACGCCTCCAGCGGCATGTCGCGCCGGTCATCGCCGTGCCGCAGGTGCAGCGTTGCCCCCAGGGCGATCAGCGCGGGCGGCCCGTCACCGATGGGCGAGCCGTTGGCGATATTGCCGCCGATCGTGGCGGCATTGCGCACCTGCACAGAGGAATAGCGGCGCAGCAGTTCGGCGAAACCGGGATAAAGCGGTGCCACCGCCGCCATCAGGTCTGTGATCGTCACCCCCGCCCCGATCCGCAGACGGTCCCCCTGCCGGTCGATCCGGCGCATCTCTTCGATGCCGGACAGAAAGGCGACAGGTGCAAGATCACGCAGGTCTTTCGTCACCCAAAGGCCCACGTCGGTCGCCCCGGCAATCAGCGTGGCGTCGGGGTGGGCGGCGTACCAGCGCGCCAGTTCACCGGTGGTCTGCGGCAGGAAGAGCGCGGGGGGGCTTTGGTCTGCCCCCCCGCCCGGGGCGGGTCCCCCCCGTGACACCGGGGGAAATGCGAAACCGGGGGCGGTTTCGGGCATCCAGTCGGGCGCAGGCTTTGCCGCGGCGGCTTCGGCGGCGCGGATGATCGGGGCATAGCCGGTGCAGCGGCACAGGTTGCCCGCCAGCACATCGTCATGGTCCTGCCTGCCCTGCAGATGGGCAACCGCCATCGACACGACAAAGCCCGGCGTGCAAAAGCCGCATTGCGACCCGTGGTGGTCGATCATCGCCTGCTGGACGGGGTGCAGACGGCCGTCGGGGGCTGCGATGCCCTCTACCGTGCGCACCGCCTTGCCGTGCAGTTGCGGCAGGAACAGGATGCAGGCATTCAGCGCCCTTGGCCCGGTCGCATCCGTCACCATCACGGTGCAGGCCCCGCAATCGCCTTCGTTGCAGCCTTCCTTGGTGCCGGTCAGGCCGCGATCCTGCCGCAGCCAGTCCAGCAGGGTGCGGGTTGGCGGTTCACCCGCCACGCGCACCGGCGTCCCGTTCAGCAGAAACGCAATTTCCGACATCCGACACCCTGCCGCCTTCTTGCCGTCCCTGGCCGATGCGGGCCGCCCGATGCGGCGCAAAGCGGGCCCGCGCCCCTGTATCCCGACGCCATCAAGCCCCGCACCCCCGCGCAAGGCAAGCGGAACCTTTCCGGCTTTCCTGATAGCAGTTTCGTCTTTTGCCGAAAAGCCGGGTGCCCTTTCGTCCCGGCTGTGCTGTTGCTAGGCTGGCCGCATGTCAAATGCCCCCCGATTCATTCACCTGCGCGTTCACAGCGAATATTCGCTGCTGGAAGGGGCGGTTCCGGTCAAGAAGCTGGTCGGGCTGTGCCTGGCGCAGAAAATGCCGGCCGTTGCGATCACCGATACCAACAACATGTTCGCGGCGCTGGAGTTTTCGGTGACCGCACAGGGGGCGGGCGTGCAGCCCATCGTGGGCTGCCAGATCTCGCTGGCCCATGATCCGGCCGCCGCCGGCGAAAGGGCGCGGCCCCCGGCCCCGCTTGTCCTGCTGGCGCAGGACGAGGCGGGCTACATGAACCTGATGAAACTCAACTCGTGCCTTTACATCGACAAGGCCGGGCAGGTGCCGCAGGTGACGATGGACGATCTGGCGCGCCATTCCGATGGGCTGATCTGCCTGACGGGCGGGCCGGACGGGCCGGTGGGGCGGTTTCTTCAGGCCGGGCAGGTGCCCAAGGCGCGGGCGATGCTGGAGCGTCTGGCCCAGATCTATCCGCAGCGGCTTTATGTGGAACTGCAGCGCCACCCCGGCGAGGGCGGGCAGACACCCCAAGCCGAACGCCTGACCGAGCAGGGATTTGTTGAACTGGCCTATGATCTGGACCTGCCGCTGGTGGCCACCAACGATGTCTATTTCCCCGACCCCGGCATGTACGAGGCGCATGATGCGCTGATCTGTATCGCCGAAGGGGCTTATGTCGACCAGCAGGCCCCGCGCCGCCGTCTGACGCCGCAGCACTACTTCAAGACCGAAGCGGAAATGTGCGCCCTGTTCGCCGACCTGCCCGAGGCACTGGAAAACACCGTTGAAATTGCCCGCCGCTGCGCCTTTGCGGCGAAAAAGCGCAAGCCGATCCTGCCAAAATTCGCCGCTGACGAGGTTGCGGAACTGCGCCGCCAGGCGCGCGAGGGGCTGCGCGACCGGCTTGCGGTCATCGCGCATGCCGCCAGCGTGGCAGACTACGGGGCGCGCCTTGAATTCGAGCTGGGCGTGATCGAGCAGATGGGATTTCCCGGCTATTTCCTGATCGTGGCCGATTTCATCAAATGGGCGAAGGCACAGCGCATTCCCGTGGGGCCGGGGCGCGGTTCGGGTGCGGGCAGCCTGGTGGCCTATGCGCTGACGATCACCGATCTGGACCCCTTGCGCTACAAGCTGCTGTTCGAGCGGTTCCTGAACCCCGAGCGGGTGTCGATGCCCGACTTTGACATCGACTTTTGCATGGACCGCCGGGAAGAGGTGATCACCTATGTCCAGAACCGCTATGGCCGCGACAGGGTGGGTCAGATCATCACCTTCGGCGCGCTTCTGTCGAAGGCGGCGGTGCGCGACGTGGGCCGGGTCCTGCAGATGCCCTACGGGCAGGTCGACCGGCTGTCAAAGCTGATCCCGGTGGAAGGGGTGAAACCTGTCAGCATCGAAAAGGCCCTGGCCGACGAGCCGCGCCTGCGCGAGGCCGCAAGGGCGGAAGAGGTGGTGGCGCGGCTTCTGGACTATGGCAAGCAGATCGAAGGCCTTTTGCGCAACGCCTCGACCCATGCGGCGGGCGTGGTGATTGGCGACCGTCCGCTGGACGAGCTGGTGCCGCTGTACCAGGACCCCCGGTCGGACATGCCCGCCACCCAGTTCAACATGAAATGGGTCGAAGCCGCCGGTCTGGTGAAGTTCGACTTTCTGGGGCTGAAGACCCTGACGGTGATCCAGAACGCGCTGGATCTGCTGGCCCGGCGCGGGACGGTGATCGACATCAGCCTGATCCCCTTGGACGATGCCAAATCCTACGAACTTTACGCGTCCGCCCGGACGGTGGCCGTGTTCCAGGTGGAAAGCAGCGGCATGATGGATGCGCTGCGGCGCATGAAGCCCACCTGCATCGAGGATATCGTGGCGCTGGTGGCGCTTTACCGTCCCGGACCGATGGAAAACATCCCCGCCTATTGCGAGGTGAAGAACGGCCTGCGCGAACGCGGGTCCATCCACCCCACCATCGACCATATCCTGCAGGAAACCCAAGGCATCATCGTCTATCAGGAACAGGTGATGGAAATCGCCCAGGTGATGGCCGGCTACAGCCTGGGCGGGGCCGACCTGCTGCGGCGCGCCATGGGAAAGAAGATTGCCGAAGAAATGGCGAAAGAGCGCCCGAAATTCATCGAAGGCGCGGCAAAGACCCATGGCATTTCAGCGGCCAAGGCGGGCGAGGTCTTTGACCTGCTGGAGAAATTCGCCAATTACGGTTTCAACAAATCCCACGCCGCCGCCTATGCCGTGGTCAGCTATCAGACGGCCTGGCTGAAGGCCAACCATCCGGTGGAATTCATGGCCGCCGTCATGAATTGCGACATGCATCTGACCGACAAGCTGGCGGCCTATGCCGAAGAGGTGCGCCGGGGCCTGGGGATCGGGATCATCGCCCCTTGCGTCAACGCATCGCTTGCCAGCTTTGGCGTGCGCGACGGGCAGATCATCTACGCGCTGGGCGCGCTGAAGAACGTGGGTGTCGAGGCGATGAAGGTGATCGTCGAGGCGCGCGGCACACAGCCCTTCGTCAGCCTGTTCGATTTTGCCCGGCGGGTCGACATGAAGCGCATCGGCAAGCGCCCGCTGGAGATGCTGGCCCGGGCCGGGGCCTTTGATGTGCTGGACCGCAACCGCGCAAGGGTGCTTGAGGCCCTGGATATGCTGGTCGCCTGGTCTGCGGCGCTGCACGAGGCGCGCGCATCCGCGCAGGTTTCGCTTTTCGGCGAAGCGGGGGCAGACCTGCCGGAACCGCGCCTGCCCGACCGGGACGACTGGCTGCCGGCCGAACGTCTGGCGCAGGAACATCAGGCCATAGGCTTTTACCTGTCGGGCCATCCGCTGGATGATTACATGCCTGCCCTGCGCCGCCAGAAGGTGATGACCCTGGCAGAACTGGCGGCGGCGGCCGAAGGCGGGCCGATGGTGGCCAGGCTTGCGGGGGCGGTCGCCGCCCGGCAGGACCGCAAATCGGCGCGGGGCAACCGCTTTGCCTTCGTGCAGATGTCCGATCCGACCGGGCTTTACGAGGTGACCGTCTTTTCGGATGTGCTCGAGGTGGCCCGCGACCTGCTGGATGCAGGGTCAAACGTGGTGATCACGGTCGAGGCGACGCTGGAGGGCGAGACGCTGAAACTGCTGGCGCGGGCGGTTCAGCCGGTCGATGCCGTAGCCGCCGAAGCCGGCGGCGGGGCGCTGCGCATTCATCTTGACCGCGCGGAAGCGGCGGCGTCCGTTGCCTCCCTGCTGGCGCGGGTCGCGGCCGACGGCGGGCGCGCACGGGGCAGCATCACCATCTGCGTGCCAGACAGGGAGACCGGCCGTGAAATTGACGTCCTGCTTCCCCGGGTCTGGCCGGTCACGCCGCAGGTCAAGGGTGCCCTGCGCGCCACGACGGGGGTCGTTCTGGTGGAAGACCTGTAACGCGTCTTTGCCGCTATTGCGGGGCGATGGTCATGTCCTGCTGCGCAAAGACATTCCCCTCGATTCCGGAAAAGGCGCGGATGCTGGCCACACGATCCGCCGAACAGTCCATCAGCGCCGCCAGGGCGACCACCTTGCCCATCGGCTTGGCAGTTCCGAGATAGCCGTAAGGGGCATTGCCGGATCGTTGCAGGACCCGGTTCATCACCGGGTCGATGACAGCAACGGCATCCCGTACCCCGGCGGCCATGGCGAATTCGAAAGCGCCGATCATGACCTCGCTGGTGACGTAGGAAATCGAGTTCCGGCCCCGCCCCCGCGACAGCTGCTGCGTATCCACGCAAAACCGCGTCGCTTCCCAGACGGTTGATGACCGCAGCGGCGGTTCGCCGTCAAGGATCGAGGAAAAGACATCGGCCAGCATGTGCGGCCCGGTTGTCTGCAACAGGCGCATGCAGCCGACAACATTTCCCCCGTCGTTCACGCTGATGATATGGGCAGGGTCAAGGCTGTCAAACAGGTCGGTCTCCCGTCCGTCGGTGACCTTGACATCCCAGCCAAGCCGATCAGCGAACACCCGCTTGCGCAGCCGGAACATGCCATCCAGCAAGCCGGGATAGTCCTTGGCATTGAGTGAATCGACAACGTAAATCATGGCGGCCCTCTTTCGGTTGCACAGTCTGCCGTTAAGCTTAGGCAACCGGAGGGTGACCGCCATCAGGGGAAACCCGTAGGGATTCGGGCCATCAGGGCGGGATGACCCTGAAGGGAACCGCAGCTTGGGCTTCCAGGGCGGTTTTCCCGTTCCCGGAAAGTGAATAGGTCCGGCAGGCCGCCGTTCCTGGGCCGGACGGCTTTCACGCTGCG
Organism: Rhodobacter sp.; assembly: GCA_020251025.1. Taxonomy (GTDB): domain Bacteria; phylum Pseudomonadota; class Alphaproteobacteria; order Rhodobacterales; family Rhodobacteraceae; genus Aliitabrizicola. The sequence goes on from JADCDI010000031.1 coordinate 179,814, forward strand.
CCCGGCCGCCTTTCGCGGCAGGTGTTCAAGGCCGGCATAAGGCCTGTCCGATGGGGGTCGAGGTCAGCCGGGCCTGGGGCTGGAATGGCAGGCTGTCAGGCGCGGCCTGCATGGAATGGCGGGTGACCGGGGCCTTTTGGCTGCCGGAACCCTCGGGAATGATGATGTCGTCCGATCACAGCGCGGGGGCGGCAGCCTGCATGACACAGGTGCGCAACCCTTTGCCGTCGATCAGCCCGTCGATCCCCCGGGGCTGCCATACCGTCCTGGCCCATCACGGCGCAGGGCGGCAATGAAGGATCGGGCGTGCCCGATGCCGCCATCAGGGCCGCGCTGGATGACCGCCCGTCAACGGCCGCAGAAGGCGGGCTTGGCGGCATCGGCTGCACGGCAGTGCCGGTCACAGACGGGCTGCGCCTGACCGCCCGGCTGGCCCTGCCGCCCACAGGCGGGGTCGTCCCTTGGTCTTTGAACCCGGCCCACCGTCGATCCGGGTATCCAAACCCGTGGTCAGCCGCGAGGGCATGCATCCGGTTGCAACCGCCGGCCTTGTCTCCGCCGGTGGCGGCCCGGTGCTGTTCAACCGGGGCGCGATGGTGGTGACGGTGCCGGGGCGGCAGAGGGCTGTCAAGATTGCGGGCTGCCCGTCGCCCTGAGGAGGGGCTACTTGGAGCTTCAATCTCTTGAAGTAGTCATGCACGCTAGGCCACCGACTCATTATGGCGCAACCAGATACGGATTGAAGCCAGTCGGATGAGGTTGAGGAAGTTTTCGTCGTGCTTTTCGTATCTTGTGGCGATGGCTCGGAACTGCTTGATCTTGCTGAAGAACCGCTCGATCC
>JADCDI010000032.1 GCA_020251025.1 Rhodobacter sp.
CCTCAGCACAACGCCGTTATCAGGACCGGCCGGGGGCCCAAAGCCCCCGGCCAGCGCCCGCCCCGCCCCCGGCGGGCGCTTCTCGCCCGCCGGGTCGGGGGCTGGCCTCTGCTTCTCCCGGACCTGCCGGTCTACAAGGCACCGTTCCGCCTGGGCGGGGGAAACGCGGGTCGCGTTTCCTGTTCCCGCCCATAAGGGCAATCCCTTTTCCCGGACCGGGAGGATTTCCCGGCAGGCAGGCAGCCGGATTGTTTTATCAGCAGCCTGCCCGGCGGCAGGAAAGGCTAGTCCAGACGGTCCGCCAGCCAGGCCGCCACCAGGAAATGCGCAATCGCACCCTTGCGGGGCGCGCGGATTCCGGGATGCGCGTCGGCCATGACCGTGACCATGTCTTCCCGCGTCAGCCACAGCGCATTCTCGATTTCGCCGGGATCGATGGTGATCGTGCTGTCCAGAGCCTCGCCATGGCAGCCGAACATCAGCGAGGCGGGAAAGGGCCAGGGCTGACTTGCCAGATAGCGCACCGCCCCCACCCGCACGCCGGCTTCTTCGAACACCTCGCGCCGGACGGCCGCCTCCATCGTCTCGCCCGGCTCCACAAAGCCAGCCAGCAGCGAATACATGCCATCGGGCCATCCCGGCGACCGGCCGACCAGAACCGAATTTCCGCGTGTCACCAGCATGATCACCACGGGGTCCGTGCGCGGAAAATGGTGCGCACCGCAGGATGCGCAGGTCCTTTGCCACCCCGCCATCGCCATCCGGGATACCGCCCCGCAGGTGGCGCAGAAACCATGGCTGGCATGCCATTGCAGCAGGGCCTTCGCGGTGGCCAGAAGTTCGGCCTCGCGCGCGCTCAGCCGGGTCATCGCCCCGCGCAGTTCGGCAAAGACATGGTCCGGCGGCAAGGCCGGATGCCGCTGTTCAGAGGCATCGAAGAACCCGGCCTGAACAGCCTCGGCCCCCGCTTCGGGTGCCCAGGCAGAGATATCCCGGGCAAAGCATGCGATGCCGTCGTCCAGGCCCAGAAAAACCGGCTCTGCGCCATGCGCCAGCACCGGGTGGCCTGCCGGAACCCAGCCTGCGGCACACCCCCCTGTCCCGGTCAGCAGCGGCTTTCCGCGCCAGACGGGCAGTACCCTGCCAGAGGCAAGATGGGCCGCCATGGCAACCGGGTCGGTGCGCAGCGCCGAACCCCGGTCCAGGCCCGAACCGCCGAAAGTGACCGTTTCCGCAATCCGCATGGCACCGCCTTTCCCTGCTGCCGCTCCGTCCTGGCATGCCTGACCGGCAAGGCAAAGACCAGCCGCGCCGCAAAGCGGCAAAGGGTTGCAAATGCAACCCATGCGCTATTTTATTCAAAACGTTTCGCGCATGTCCCTTGGCAACCGCGAAGGCCGCCCTTACCCTTGGATCACCGTCCCTGACCGAGGCCGAAGTGACGCCCCAAAGCCTGCTTTCTTCCGATCCGGCACCGGACCAGGCCCATCTGCGGATCATGGCAACGTCCGACCTTCACGCCCATATCCATCCCTATGACTACTTTTCGGATCAGCCGTCCGCGACCCTGGGCCTGGCCCGCGCGGCCCCGCTGATCGCGGCGCTGCGCGCCCGGTCGCCCAACACCCTTCTGGTTGACAACGGCGATCTGCTGCAGGGCAGTTCGCTTGGTGATTTCATCGCCGAGGTTCGGGGCCTGCCCGAGGGAACGCTGCATCCGATGATTGCCGCGATGAATACCCTTCGCTTTGATGCGGCAACCCTTGGGAATCACGAATTCAACTACGGGCTGGACTTTCTGCTGCGCAGCATCGGGACCGCCGGTTTCCCGTTTGTCTGCGCCAATGCCGTGCTGAAGCTTGGCCGAACGCCGGGAAATGATGTTCCGCTGATCCCGCCTTTCGTGCTTCTTGACCGCCAGATCACCGACGGGGCGGGCCGCCCTCATCCGATCCGGATCGGCGTGATCGGCTTGCTGCCGCCGCAGATCACCACCTGGGATGCCAACCATTTGCGCGACCGTCTGCGCACACGCGACATGGTTCAGGCGGCAAGGTACCACGTTCCCCGAATGCGCAAGGCGGGGGCAGACCTTGTGCTTGCGCTCTGTCATTCCGGAATTGGCCCCCTGCGCCCCGAAACAGGCGCGGAAAACGCCGCAACGGCCGTTGCCGCCCTGCCTGGCATCGATGCGCTGATCCTGGGGCACAGCCACCTGGTCTTTCCGTCTCCGGATTTCGCCGCACAGGCCGAAGCAGACCTTGGACGGGGCCTGCTGTGCGGAAAACCCGCCGTCATGCCGGGGCTTTTCGGATCGCATCTTGGTCTTGTCGATCTGTTGCTGGACCTGACCCCGGCCGGGTGGCGCGTTGCCGAAGCCGGGGCAAGGGCAGTCGCACTTCAGCCGACAGAGACGGCGGAAAGCCGGGCGATCTGCGCAACCGTCGCCGCCGACCATGACGCCACCTTGCGCCACATCCGCGGGCGCATCGGCAAGACGGCGGTTCCGCTGAACAGCTTCTTTGCGATGCTGCCGGGCAATGCCGCGCTGCGGGTGGTGGCGCAGGCCCAGCGAGATCACGTGGCCAAGGCCCTGCGGGCAACGGCCCATGCGGACCTGCCGGTTCTGTCCGCCGTTTCGCCCTTCAAGATGGGGGGGCGCGGCGGGCCCGGCTTTTACACCGATATCGCGGCGGGCGATCTGGCGATCCGCAACATAGCCGACCTCTATGTTTTCCCGAATCTGATCCGGGCCATGGTCATCACGGGTGCAGACCTGACGCAGTGGCTTGAACGGGCCTGCGCGTTTTTCAACCGCCTGACGCCGGGTTCGCCGGACCAGCCGCTGCTCAACCCGGCGATGCCGCCGACGGAATTCGACGTGATCGAAGGCGTGACCTGGACGGTCGATCTTGCCCAGCCCGCGCGATACACGCCGGATGGCCGGATGGCGGACGCCGGGGCATCCCGGATCAGGGACCTGCGGTATCAGGGGCGGCCCGTCCGCCCGCAAGACCGGTTCGTCATCGCCACCAACAGTTACCGCGCCGGCGGCGGATCGCCGTTCCCCGGCGCAACCGACAGCCATATCATCTTCAGCGAAAACCTGACCAACCGCGATGTGCTGCAGCGCTACGTGGCCGACAGGGGGACGGTCGCGCCCGAAGCGCGCCCGAACTGGCAGTTTCTGCCAATGCCCGGCACCACCGCGCTGTTCCAGACAGCGGCGCGCGCGGCCCTGCATCTTGGCGGTCTGCGCGACCTGCACGTCGAACATGTTGGTCCCGGACCGGCAGGCTACAGCCGCTTTCGCCTGCATCTTTGACCCGGCCTTTCCAGCCGGGCACCAATCCGCTACAGCCGGTCCATTCCCCCGGACAAAGGGCCGACCATGTATGACGCCGTGATCTTCGACCTTGACGGCACGCTGATCGACAGCGAAAGCATCACCCAGGCCGCCGGAATCGAAGCTTTCGCCGCCATGGGGATCGATATCGACCCTGCGTTCCTGCACGCCTTGATCGGGGTTGATGACAGGACCGGCTCGGGCGTGATCCGCGCGCGGTTCCCGCAGCTTGATACAGACCTGTTTTCCAGGACATGGTCCGACGCGCTGCGCCGCCGCTGGGACCAGGGCGTGCCGCTGAAGGCGGGCACGCAGGAAGTGCTGTCGCGCATCATCCTGCCCAAGGCGCTTGCCACATCCTCGACCCGGCTTCAGGCCGACCGCAAGCTGATGCTGACCGGCCTTGGTGCGCACTTTGCGCAGACCGTCACGGTCGATGATGTCACCGCGCCAAAGCCCGCGCCCGAGCCCTATCTTCTGGCCGCCAGCCTTCTGGGTGTCGATCCGGCCCGCTGCGTCGCGTTTGAAGACAGCGAAACGGGGGCAAGATCGGCCCATGCCGCAGGCATGACCGTGGTCCAGATCCCCGATATCGTGCCAACCGACGGGGCCTACGCCCATCATGTTGCCCCCGATCTGATCAGCGCCGCACTGAAACTCGGACTTATCTGAGGGTCATCACCAGGCCCGGATCAAACAGATAGGGCGCGATCACACCGCAGGTATCGGCCAGCGGAAGCAGCGTTTCGGGCACATCAAGCCCGATCACATCGCGCATGAACCGCGCCCGTTCGGCACAGCGGGCGGCCACGGCGGGAAAGCGGGCGACCAGATCGGCACGCAGGGCGGCGTCTGCAATCACATAGCCGTCTTCCATCCGCGTCGATCCGTACACGGGGTGGCCGGGGATCACGTCGCATTGCATCGCCATGCCGGACCGCAGCGGCAGGTCGGACCCTTCGAAGACCGGGGAAGAGATCCATTCATCCAGGCCGATCAGATGACCCGGATTGAGATCGATCCCGAAGGTGTCGTGCGGCAGGCGCGCCATCACCTGCTGCCATACCGCCCCGCCGGGCACACCGGGCCGCATCAGGCCGAACCATTGCGAAAGCCCTTCCAGATAGGGGCCGGCAAAGGCCTGCACATAGTCCCGCGCCGGCCCCGGCAGATCGTCCGGCCCGCGGGCCAGCCACCCCGCCCGGCAGATATTGGCACCCCAATGACAGATGTTGAAGGAAATCGGGCTGCCCCGGCGCAGAACCTGCCCCGTCGGCCCGCTCAATCCCTGCGTGGCCCGCGCGCCGGTGGCAAAGGTGGCGTGACAGCCCAGCGGCAAACCGCCCACGGCGGCGGCCTGAAAAGCCGCGAAATCGGTCATCCCTTCGCCAAAGGCGAAGACCATGCGCCGCAGGGCCGCCGCAGCCATCTGATTGGCAAATTCCAGACGCGCAATCGCGCCCGCATCGACGGTGCAGCGCAGGCCATGACCGGGATGCATGAAGAGATCGGTCGCATTCACCACCGCCCCGGCAAGGGCCCGCAGCGGATCGGCGATGAACACCGGCAGGTCCAGCGCCGTGGCCGGGTCGTCCACCTCGTCGGCCCCGAAGTATTTCCACCCCGCAGCCCCCACCCGCGCCCCTGCGGGCACCTCTGCCGCCAGGATGTCGGCCAGCCGCGCCGTGCCCCTTGGCTGCGAGATCAGCGAGAAGGACGCGCAATGCGCCACCCGGATTGCCCCGCGTTCCACCAGCGGTGAAATGCCCGTGTAGGGCAGGCATTCGTTGCCCGCGATCAGCAGCGCGTCGTCGGGGCGCACCACCAGAAGGGCTTCCTCAAAGCGCGGATCGAATCCCGTCAGCCAGTGCAGGTTCGCCGCATGTTCGCGGTCACCGTAAACCGCCAGTGCCCCCAAGCCCCGCAGCGCCATTTCGCGGCGCACCGCCGCCAGCCGTCCGGCCATTTCTTCGGGTGTCGGATCGGGCGGCACCTGTGGCTGTCCGCTGTCGGGCCAGTCGATGCGCCTCAGTGTGACTGTCATGGCTTTCCCCCCGGTTTTCCCGGATGCTACCCGCCCGTACCGGCTTGCGAAAGCCCTGCCTGCGGCCTATATCTCTTGGTGAGAGGTTGGCGCGGGCAGGCGCCTTGCCAACCCGGTCAGGTCCGGAAGGAAGCAGCCGTAACGAGCCCCGCTTGGGTCGTTGTCAGCCTCTCACCCACCCGTCCGCAGGAGGGTCGCATGACACAGGTTGCACCCCTTCGGGCAGGCGTGGTCTGACCGCGCGACGGCCCCGCAACACCCCTTTGACCGCCCCGCCGCCGGCAGGCGGTGGCGCGGCCCCCCGGGGGCCTGTGCGCGCATGATCCCGTCTGATCTTGCAGCCCTTGGGTTGTCGGCCAGGTTCCGGGATCAGATCACACCGCAGGATTGCCTGCTGCGCCCGGCCCGTATCGCGGCGGTGCATCGCGACCGGGTCGATGCGCTGGGCGAAGACGGCCCGCTGTCGCTGACACTGCCCCCTGGCCTGATGACCGGTGCCGTTGCGGTTGGCGACTGGGCCTTGACCGACGGCAAGGTCCTGCACCGCCTGCTGGACCGTCAAAGCCTGCTGACGCGCCGTGCTGCGGGCAAGGGGGTGGACCGACAGCTGATTGCCGCCAACCTGGACCGGCTGGCGATCGTCACCTCGTGCAACGGCGAATTCAACCTGGCGCGGCTGGACCGCTATCTTGCCCTGGCCCATGCAGGCGGCATCGCCCCGGTCATCATCCTGACCCGGGCCGATATGACAGACCCCGCCCCCTATCTTGCCGGTGCCGGACAGGCCGCGCGGGGGGCACCGGTGCTGGCGCTTGATTCGCGCGATCCGGCAGCGGCAGCGGCGCTGGCGCAATGGTGCGGCCCGGGCCAGACGCTGGGGCTTGTGGGATCATCCGGGGTCGGCAAATCCACGCTTGCGGGCAGCCTGACCGGCACCCAACAGCAAACCGGGCCGATCCGCGAGGCAGATGCGCGCGGGCGCCACACCACATCGGCGCGCTTTCTGATCCGCACGCTGTCCGGCGGCTGGCTGATCGACACGCCCGGGATGCGCGAGCTGGGTCTTGCCGGGACCACCGCAGCCATTGGCGCAAGCTTTGACGATCTGGATGCGCTGGCCCTGACCTGCCGCTTCACGAACTGCGGCCATGACAGCGAGCCGGGCTGCGCCGTCCGCGCCGCCGTCCGCGCCGGAAGCGTTGAAACGGACCGGCTGCAGCGCTGGCGCAAGCTGATCGCGGAAGACCGGCACACCACCGCCAAACGGGACAAGACCCGCAGCCGCAGCTTCGGCAAGGCGGGAAAGGCAACACCCCCCGGCATGGGGCGCAGGCGCTGACCGGGGCCGCGCGCCGTGCCGCCGGGCGCGCGCCCGTCCGTTGGCAGAAATCATGCCTCGTGCCCCTTGCCGCCGGTTGTCCCCGCGCGCCCCCCCGTCTAGACTGGCGCAACCCGGTCCGAGGCCCGCATGTCCGACACCTCCGCCTATCAGGTTCTTGCCCGGAAATACCGGCCGCAGTCCTTTGCCGACCTGATCGGACAAGAGACGATGGTGCGCACCCTGCGCAATGCGTTCGGGGCGAACCGCATCGCACATGCCTTCGTGATGACCGGTGTGCGCGGCGTGGGCAAGACCACAACGGCCCGGATCATCGCCAAGGGGCTGAACTGCACCGGCCCCGCCGGGGCTGGCGGCCCCACGATTGATCCCTGCGGCGACTGCGGCCCCTGCCGCGCCATTGCCGAAGGCCGCCATGTGGATGTGCTGGAATATGACGCAGCCTCGAACACCCAGGTCGACAAGATGCGCGACATCCTGGCGTCGATCCCGTACCGGCCCACCGAGGCACGCTACAAGATCATCATCTTCGACGAGGTGCACATGCTGTCGACAGGGTCGTTCAACGCCCTGTTGAAAACGCTGGAAGAACCGCCCGCACACGTCAAGTTCATCTTCGCCACCACCGAGATCCGCAAGGTTCCGGTCACCATCCTGTCGCGCTGCCAGCGCTATGACCTGAGGCGCATCGAACCCGAGGTGATGATGGCGCATCTGCGCGGCATCCTTGCCGCCGAAGGTGCGGCCATGGCCGATGACGCCTTGGCGCTGATCACCCGCGCCGCCGAAGGTTCGGTCCGCGATGCCCTGTCGCTGCTGGATCAGGCGATTGCCCATGGGGCCGGCGAAACGACGGCGGATCAGGTCCGCGCGATGCTGGGGCTTGCCGACCGGGGCCGGGTGCTGGACCTGTTCGATCTGGTGATGCAGGGCAATGCCGCCGGTGCGCTTGCGGAACTGTCCTCACAATATGCCGGCGGGGCAGACCCGATGGCGGTGCTGCGCGATCTGGCGGAAATCACCCACTGGATCAGTGTGGTCAAGATCACGCCGGATGCGGCCGACGATCCGGCCACCCCGCCCGATGAACGGACACGCGGGCAGGACATGGCGCAGCGCCTGCCGATGCGCGCGCTCAGCCGGATGTGGCAGATGCTGCTCAAGGCGCTGGAAGAGGTGGCCCTGGCCCCCAATGCCATGATGGCCGCCGAAATGGCGATCATCCGGCTGACGCATGTGGCCGACCTGCCCGATCCTGAAACCCTGATCCGCCGCCTGCAATCGCAGCCGCCGCAGGCGGCCGTCGCCGACCCGTCCGCCCGGCGCGCCCCCCAGACCGGGCCGGGCATGTCCGGTGCCCCGCAGGCCGGCAGCCAGGGGTCCGTTACCTTGCAGGGGGCCGCCACCGCCGTGGCGCTTGCCCCCGACGCTGTCGGGCGTCTGACGACATTCGATCAGGTCGTGGCGCTGATCCGTGACAAGCGCGACATGAAGCTGCTGCTCGAGGTCGAGAACAGCCTGCGCCTTGTGCACTGCGCCCCCGGCCGCATCGAATTCCAGCCGACGGCGGATGCGGCACCCGACCTTGCCTCGCGGCTGTCCCAGCGCCTGCAAAGCTGGACAGGCATGCGCTGGGGGGTGTCTGTCACGGGCTTCGGCGGGGCCGCGACCATCGCCGAGACACGCGACAGGGACCGCCTTGATGCCGAAGCCGAGGTGGCCCGGCTGCCCCTGGTTCAGGCCGTGCTGGCTGCTTTCCCGGGCGCCAGAATCGCCGGGATCCGCAGCCGGTCCTCTGTGGTTGCCTCGGCAGCCGCCGAAGCGCTGCCCGAGGTCGAGGGTGAATGGGACCCGTTCGAAGACAATTGAAAGGATGACAGGATGCTGAAGGGTTTGGGCGGCCTTGGCGACATGGCCGGCATGATGAAGAAGGCGCAAGAGATGCAGGTCAGGCTGGCCCAATTGCAGGAAGAGCTGGCCAGCCGCACGGTCACGGGCGAATCCGGGGCCGGCCTGGTGCGGGCCACGGCAACGGCCAGGGGCGAGCTGACCGGACTGACGATCGATCCGTCGATCTTCGTGCCGTCAGAGAAGGAGATTGCCGAAGACCTGATTCTTGCCGCAATCAAGGACGCCCAGGCCCGGGCCGCCCGGCTGACGGCCGATGAAATGGCCCGGCTGACCGAAAGCTTCGGCATTCCCCCCGGCATGAAACTGCCTTTCTGACCGTGACCGATGCCCCGCGCGACATCGAACGCCTGATTGATCTGATGGCCCGCCTGCCCGGCCTTGGCCCGCGTTCGGCCCGGCGCGCGGTGCTGCATCTGTTGCGCAGGCGCGAGGCGGTGATGGCCCCCTTGGCCCAGGCGCTGGCGCAGGTGGTGATCACGGCACGCGACTGCAGCATCTGCGGCAATATCGGCACCGTCGATCCTTGCGAGATCTGCCGCGATCCGCGTCGCGTGACGGCAGAGCTTTGTGTCGTGGAAACGGTATCGGACCTGTGGGCGATGGAACGGGGCAAGGCCTTCAAGGGCCGCTATCACGTTCTGGGCGGCACGCTTTCGGCGCTGGATGGTATCGGGCCGGATGAGCTGCGCATTCCCGGGCTGGTGGCGCGGGTGGGCGACGGGCAGATTTCAGAGGTGATCCTGGCGCTGAACGCCACGGTCGAAGGGGCCACGACCGGCCATTACATCGCCGATGCCCTGGCACAGAGCGGTGTGAGCGTGACATCGCTGGCCCAGGGCGTACCGATCGGGGGCGAGCTGGACTATCTCGATGATGGCACCATCGGTGCCGCGCTGCGCGCCCGCAAAAGGTTTTAGCGGGGTGCTGAAAAAGTGCCGGTCGCAGGGGCTGTCGGACCGAAAAGCGGGAAACTCTTGCGCCTGCGCCCGCCTTGGGCATCCTGGCAGGGGCGATGGCCCCTGCCACGGCGTCACGCGGGCGTCAGGACCGGCCGCAGGCCCAAAGCCCCCGGCCAGCGCCCGCCCCGCCGGGTCGTGCGCTGGCCTCTGTGCCTCTTGGGCCATCCGGTCTGCAGGGAGCTGTCCCGCGCGGGCGGGGAAATGCTGGTCGCGTTTCCTGTTCCCGCCCGAACAGGCGAAAGCTTTGCCCCCGCTTCAATGGCAGGGGCCATCGCCCCTGCCACGGCGCCACACCGGAATCAGGACCGGCCGGGGGCCCAAAGCCCCCGGCCAGCGCCCGCCCCGCCGCTGGCGGGCGCTTCCCGCCCGCCGGGTCGGGCGCTGGCCTCTGTGTCTCCTGGACCTGCCGGTCTACAGGGAACCGTC
>JADCDI010000033.1 GCA_020251025.1 Rhodobacter sp.
CGGCCCGTCCTGATCCCGGCGCAGCGCTGTGGCAGGGGCGATGGCCCCTGCCAGAGAGAGATAGGGTATTTAGGAGTCGACAGGACCGCCTCTCCGGGCGGAAACAGGAAACGCACCGCGTTTCCCCCGCCCCTGCGGGACGGTGCGCCGTAAACCGGCAGATCCGGGAAAGACAGAGGCCAGCGCCCGACCCGGCGGGGGCGAAGCGCCCGCCGGGGGCGGGGCGGGCGCTGGCTGGGGGCTTCGGGCCCCCGGCCCGTCCTGATCCCGACGCAGCGCTGTGGCAGGGGCGTTGGCCCCTGCGAGGGGGTGCCGCGCGCGCAGGCGCGGGCTTATCCCGCTGTGCGATTGCGCAAACCCGGCACCGCGCGGCCCCTGTTGCCCCAGGGCACCAACACCGGCCCCTGCCAGCCGGTCGAACGCGATCACGCCCTGATGCGCGAGATTCTGGCCGTCCTCTGGGCCGTTCGCCACCCGGTCGGGATCACCACGCGCGGCACCATGACCGGACGCGATATCGACCTGATCGCGCCCATGGCGGCGCAGGGCCCGGCTGCGGTGCCAATCAGTGGCACCACTCCCGATGTCGGCCTTGCCCGCAAGAGGGAACCCCGGGCACCCGCGCCGCGCCGCCGCCTGCCTGTCATCGAACGGCTGGCCCGGGCGGGCATTCCGGTGCGCATCCAGATCTCGCCGCTGATCCCGGCCCCGACCGGTCATGAACTTGAGGCTGTGATGCAAACCGGCCGTCACGCCGGGGCCACGGCGGCCAACTGCAGCCCCCTGCGCCTGCCACCCGAGGTGTCCGCCCTGTTCCGCGAGTGGCCGGAGGTCGCCTTCCCCGCCCGCGCCGCCCGGATCATGGGACGGGCGCGCGAATTGCACGGCGGGTGCCACTGCGACCCCCGGATTCGGCACCCGCCTGCGCGGCCAGGCCCCCCCGGGCCGTGCTGATCCGCCGCCGCGCCGATGTGGCGCGCAAGCGGCTGGGCCATGGCGAAGGGCTTCGGGCGCTTTGGTCCGGTCCTTTGGCCCCGCCACAGCGGGTCGGCGACCAGCTGTCAGTGTTCTGAACGGACCCGGCCGCAGCACGGACCTTTGCGCAAGGAGCTGCCGAACACCCTTGAATGTGCCGCGACCCCGGCGCAGCCGTTGCGCCCGATCCGCGCCGGATGCGTGTCCCGGAATCCCGATCCAGGCTTCAACCCATGGCCCAGCATCCGGTCAAATCCGGCATGGGCCAGCGCCAGGATACCCGCCGCCCTGAGCCAGTGTTCACCCAAAAGGGCACCCGGCGCCATGAAGGCGGGTCCGGAACCATGAGGATGCGCTGCATTTCAGGCCGCTGCGCCAACCTTCGGACCGGCCAGACAGGCCGCAAGGGACCGCTCCGGCGCAAAAAGGACGATCAGTGCCAGCCGCCGGACCATCGGATGCCGGTCCTGCGCCAGACTCACCATCGCCCGGAAACACCAAAGCGCCCCCGGAGCGTTGTCAAAAGACCGCGCCGGGCATCAGCCCCGGCGCCCGCGCCGCTCGCGCCGCCCGGCACCGGCATCATCGCCCGTCCCGTCCGACGCCGAAGAGAAGCCGCCCAGCAGGGCGCTGATGCTTTCCAGCGTCGGGCGCGGTCCCCTGGGGCGGCTTTCCAGCGCGGCCCGCATCGCCTTCAGATGTTCGGGCATGGTGCCGCAGCAGCCGCCGATGATCCGCACGCCGGCATCGCGCGCCAGCACCGCATATTCGGCCATCAACTCTGGCGTGCCGTCGTAATGGATGTGCCCTTCGTGATACTTCGGAATGCCCGCATTGCCCTTGGCAATCAGCGGCCGTTCCGATCCATGCGCGGCAAAGCCCAGAATGGTGCGCAACAGGTCCGAAGCCCCGACACCGCAATTGGCACCGAAGGCGATGGGCGGGTTCGGCAGTTTTTCCACCATCCCGACCATCGCGGCGGATGTGACGCCCATCATGGTGCGCCCGGCGGTATCAAAGCTCATCGTGCCGCACCAGGGCATGCGGGCCAGTTGCGCGGCCTCGGCTGCTGCCCTGAATTCTTCCGGTGCCGACATGGTTTCAACCCAAAGCACATCCGCGCCCCCGGCCTTCAGCCCCTCGGCCTGTTCGTGAAACATCTCGACCGCAACGCTGTGGGTCATGGTTCCCATCGGCTCGAAAATCTCGCCCGTCGGCCCCATCGACCCGGCGACAACCACGCTGCGCCCCGCCGCATCGGCAATCTCGCGCCCCAGGCTGGCGGCAAGGCGGTTCAGCTCCATCACGCGGTCCTGCGCGCCGTGCAGCTTCATCCGGCTGGCATTGCCGCCAAAGGAATTGGTCAGGAAGATGTCCGATCCTGCCTGCACCGCCGCGCGGTAAAGGCTGCGGATGCTGTCGGGACGCTCGACGTTCCAGATCTCGGGCGCATCGCCCGACGACAGGCCCATGTTGAACAGGTTGGTCCCGGTCGCGCCATCGGCCATCAGCCAGTCGCGGGCGGCAAGAAGGCGGGTCAGGGCATCGGACATGATAACTCCCGTTCAGGGGTCAGCAGGAACTGCTGCGATACAGACCTGTGCCACGTGCCCTTGCGGTTTGCAATTTCATTCACGGGCCTGGCCAGGCCTGGCACCAGCCGGGCCAGCCGCCCGGCTATCGGTCCCTGTCCGGGTTGCCTATGCCTCGTCCACAAGCTGGGCCTTGGCCACGGCCAGAAGCTCGGTCATCCTGGCGCGCACGGCGTCGGGCGAAGACAGGGCACCCAGATCGCCCGCGACCTTGCGGACCACATCTTCGCTGCCCGCCTCCTCAAAATCGGCCTTGACCACGCTCATGGCATAGTCTGCCGCCGCATCGCCCGATTTGCCCATCAATTCCGCCGCCCAGAGGCCCAGCAGCTTGTTGCGGCGCGCCTCGGCGCGGAACTGCATTTCAGTGTCATGGGCAAACTTGGATTCGAAGGCGCGCTCGCGGTCAGTGAAGCCAGACATCGGTTGTTTCCCTGCTGTGATCCCCGTTGGCCCCCATATGCGGTCTCTGTTGCGGTGCCGCAAGGGGCCAGACGGCGGTGATTGCCTTGCGACAGGGGACGGGTTGACGTATAGCCTGCGACATAACGGCGAAAGGCCGGTGCCGCGCCGGTGCCTGCCCCGTTCACCGCCGCGCGGAGAGGTCATGGCACGACGCAAAAAGATTTACGAAGGCAAGGCCAAGATCCTCTATGAAGGCCCCGAACCGGGCACCCTGGTTCAGTACTTCAAGGATGACGGCGGGGCGATCATCACGCCCAAGCCCGGTCAGGCCATCGAGGGCAAGGGCGTTCTCAACAACCGCCTGTCGGAATTCTTCATGTCCGGGCTGAATGCCATCGGGGTGCCCACCCATTTCATCCGCCGCCTGAACATGCGCGAGCAGCTGGTCCGCATGGCGGAAATCATCCCGATCCAGGTGGTGGTGCGCAATTTCGCCGCCGGGGCGATTTCCGAGCGCCTGGGGATTGCCGAAGGCACACCTCTGCCCCGGCCGATTGTCGAATTCTACTACAAGGACGAAAAGCTGGGCGATCCGATGGTGGCGGAAGAGCATATCATCGCCTTCGGCTGGGCCGGGCAGCAGGATCTGGACGACATGGTGGCGCTGGCGCTGCGGGTGAATGATTTCCTGTCGGGGGTCATGATGGGGGTGGGCATCCGGCTTGCCGATTTCCGGATCGAGATCGGCCGCATCTGGGAGGGGGATTTCATGCGGCTGATCATCGCCGATGAAATCAGCCCCGACAGTTGCCGCCTGTGGGACACGCGCGCAGCCGAACGCGCCGAAGGCCAGCCCGCCATCGACCCCGGCCCGCTGGCCGATGTCTATACCGAACTGGCCCGCCGTCTGGGGGTTCTGCCCACGAATGTCACGCATACGCCGAAGCCCACGCTGATCAACTGAAAGGTCTTTCGATGAAAGCCCGCGTTCATGTCATGCTGAAGGACGGCGTTCTGGACCCCCAGGGCGAGGCGGTGCGCCATGCGCTTGGGACGCTGGGGTTTGCCGGCGTGCAGGCCGTGCGCCAGGGCAAGGTGATCGAGCTTGATCTGTCCGCCACCGACCGCGCGGCCGCAGAGCATCAGGTGCGCGCCATGTGCGAGACGCTGCTGGCCAACACCGTGATCGAGACATTCACCGTCGAGATCGCCTGAAGGGAAATCCCGCGCCCCGGCATCCGGGGCAGGCCGGCGGAGGGACAGGCCATGCGCGCTGCGGTTCTGCGGACCTATAACGGCGATCTGTCGCTGGAACAGGTGGCAGACCCCGCCTGCGCGCCCGATGGTGTGGTGCTGCGGGTTCTGGCCTGCGGCATCTGCCGGTCGGACTGGCATGGCTGGACCGGAGAGCATCCGCGCGTGAAGCCGGGGCAGATTCCCGGCCATGAATACTGCGGCGAGGTGGTAGAGGCCGGGGCGCTGTCGGCATGGCAGGTGGGCGACCGGGTGGTGGCACCCTTCATCCTGGCCTGCGGGGCCTGCCCTGACTGCCAGTCTGGCCATGGCAATGTCTGCGCGCGCCAGCGTCTGCCGGGGTTCACGGAACCGGGGGCCTTTGCCGAGTTCATCTCTGTACCCTTTGCCCATAACCTGGCACGTCTGCCCGACAGTCTGCCTTTGGCGGTTGCGGCGGGGCTGGGATGCCGGGTGACGACGGTCTGGCATGCGCTGACCGACCGGGCGGCGCTGCAGGCCGGCGAATGGCTGGCCGTCCATGGCACCGGGGGGATCGGTCTTTCGGCGCTGCTGCTGGGCCGGGCGCTGGGCGCGCGGGTCATTGTTGTCGATGTCGTTCCCGAAAAGCTGGCCCATGCGCTGGCACAGGGGGCCGAGGCCGTGATCGATGCGCGCGACGGCGATGTTGCAGGGCGCATCATCGAACTGACCGGCGGCGGGGCGCATCTGAGCATCGAGGCGCTGGGCATTGCCGCCACCACCAATGCCTCGATCGATTGTCTTCGCCCGCTGGGCCGCCATGTGCAGATCGGCATGCCGGTGGGCCCTGCCGCGCGGATGGAGATCAACATGAACGCCGTCTACATGAAGAATCTGGCCCTTTACGGCACGCGCGGCATGCCAGGCTGGCGCTATCCGTCGCTGCTGTCGCTGATCGAGGCGGGGCGGGTGGATTTTGCGCCGCTGATCGCGCGGCGTGTGGCCCTGTCGGATGCCTCGGCGGAACTGCGCGCCTTCAACGGACCGACCCCGCCGGGCGTGGCCGTGATCACCGACTTTTCGGCCTAGAGCGTGATGAGGCTCTGTTGAGTCGGCCGACGCATAGCGTGCCCTTTCCTTCTTGCCGGATTACCGCCGTCAGGCTTGGGGCACGCCCCTTGCCTGCGGGCTGAAGCCCTCCGGCAATCGGACCGTGAGAACGCTCCACAGGAGCGTTTTCAGTCAGTCCTCCGGGCGCGCAGTTTCCAGCCTGGCCGCGCGGTTTCCCGATGGATTTTCGCCCATTGTCTTCGGCTTGCACAAGGTCGCGCATGAGACGGGGCAGGGGGGTGGAATGCCCCGTCGGTTTGGTCTAAGCGACACTTACATCTCTTGCGGAGGACCGCCGATGAAAGCCGCCGTCGTCACCTTTCCGGGGTCAAACTGTGACCGTGACCTTGCCGTGGCCTTTGCGCGGGCCGGGGCAGAGGTGGTTCGGGTCTGGTACAAGGATACGGCCCTTCCGGCGGGCGTGGACATCGTGGGCATTCCCGGCGGCTTTTCCTTTGGCGACTATCTGCGCTGCGGGGCCATTGCCGCGCGCTCGCCCGTCGGGCGGGCGGTGGCGGACCATGCGGCGCGCGGCGGTTTCGTGCTGGGCATCTGCAACGGCTTTCAGGTGCTGACCGAGATGGGCCTGCTGCCCGGTGCGCTGATGCGCAATGCGGGGCTGAGGTTCGTGTGCAAGCCCGTGACGCTGACGGTCGCCACGGCAAACAGCGCCTATACCGGCGGGTGGGCCAGGGGCGACCGGATCATCCTGCCGGTTGCGCATCATGACGGCAATTACACCGCCGACGCCGGAACGCTGGCACGCCTGACCGGGGAAGACCGCATCGCCTTTACCTATGCCGAAAATCCGAACGGGGCGATGGCGGACATCGCCGGGGTGCTGTCGGCCAACCGCAGGGTGCTTGGCCTGATGCCGCATCCGGAACGCGCCGTCGATGCAGCCCTGGGCGGGACCGATGGTTCGGTCCTTTTCCGTTCGGTTCTTGGCGCGTTTGCGCCGGTCTGACCCCGGACGCTTGAGCAGGGCGGGCCGAGCGCCTACAGTCACGCCATGAGCGAACCGGCAGGCAGCCCCGAAGACATGACGGAAGGCCCGGATGTGTCCGGATTGACGTGGCGTGTGCGACTGGCCGTTGCCGTGCTGATCCTGTTTGCCATTGGCGTGGTTCTGTTCACCAACCAGTGGCTGACCCAGCGCTTCACCGAAACGACCCGCAGCCGCGCCGAACTGCGGCTGGCGCTGTATTCGGGAAACATCCTGACGGAATTGCAGCGCAATTCGGTGGTGCCGCTGTTGCTGGCGCGCGACCCTGAACTGATCGGTGCGCTGACCTCGGGCAACTTTGCGCTGACCTCGCAGCGGCTGATTTCGTTTCAGTCCGAAATCGGCGCGGCGTCGATCCTGCTGCTGGACAGCGGCGGGCGGGTTGTGGCCGCAACCACCCGGCAGCGTATCGGAACCAATTACAGCGGCGAGGCCTTTTTCGTCGAGGCGCAACGGGCCGGGGAGACGGTGTTTTCCGCCGCGCAGCGGGCGGAAGGCGGCTTTGGCTTCAGCTATTCGCGCGCCCTGGTGGCAGAGAACCGGACGATCGGGGTGATCGTGGTCGAGGTTGATCTGGCCAAGTACGAAAGGGCCTGGGCCGGGCTTCAGGATGCCGTCGCGGTCACGGACAGCCAGGGCACGGTCATGCTGGCCACCGAACCGCGCTGGCGCGGATTGCCCCTTGAGGATGCGATTTCGCTGATCGATGCGGCCAATCCGCTGACGCGGGCCTTCAAGGCGACGGCGGACTGGGCCAGTTCCCCCGGCGAGACTGCCGATACCTATGTCAAGGGCGAGGCCGTGATGCAGACAGCCGCCCGGATTCCGTTCCGGGGATGGCGGCTTGTCACCTTTACCGCCTATGATTCGGTGCGCGAACGGGTCAACGGCGTTCTGGCGCTGGAGATCATGGGATTTGCGATCCTTCTGGCGCTGACCTTTTACCTGCTGTCGCGTCGTGCCCTGTCGCGGTCAGAGTTCTTTCAGCGCGAATCTGCGGAATTGCGCCTGCTCAATGCCCGGCTGCAGCGCGAGATCGCCGAGCGTGAGCGTGTGCAAAAGACGCTGGCCGTGGCCGAACAGACCCTGGCCCAATCGTCAAAGCTGGCAGCCCTGGGAGAGATGTCTGCCGCTGTCAGCCATGAGCTTAACCAGCCCCTGGCCGCGATGAAGACCTATCTTGCCGGGGCGCGGCTGCTGCTGCAGCGGCGGCGCAGCGAAGAGGCGCTGTCTTCGTTCCAGCGGATCGATGATCTGATCGACCGCATGGGGGCGATCACGCGGCAACTCAAATCCTATGCCCGAAAGGGGGGCGAGGCCTTTGAGCCGGTCGATGTGAAACAGGCGATCTCCTCGGCGCTGTCGATGATGGAGCCGCAGCTGAAGTCGCGTGTGATCCGCATCACGCGCACCCTGCCGCGCAACCCCGTGATGGTTCTGGCCGACCGTGTTCGGCTGGAGCAGGTCATCATCAACCTTCTGCGCAATGCAATCGATGCGACGCGCGGCCGGGCCGACCCGGCCATCGACATCCTGCTGTCGGCGGGCGAAACGGCGACCCTGGCCGTGCGCGACAACGGGCACGGCATTGCCGATCCCGAGACCCTGTTTGAACCCTTCTACACCACCAAGAAGCCGGGCGAGGGGGTGGGTCTTGGTCTGGCCATTTCTTCGGGGATCGTCAATGATCTGGGCGGGCGGCTGACCGCACGCAACGGGGAATCCGGCGGGGCGGTGTTTGAGGTACAGCTTCCCTTGATGGGCGCGCAACGCCCGCCGGTCCGGGAACCGAATGTCCCTGATCCCGTGGCGGCCCGGCCCGACGCCACCACGCAGGCAGCCGAGTGAGGTGACATGGCGCGTACGATGAAGGTCGCAATCGTCGATGACGAGGCAGACATGCGGCAATCGATCAGCCAGTGGCTGGCCCTGTCGGGGTTCGATACCGAAACCTACGGCAGCGCCGAAGACGCGCTGAAGGCAATCGGGCCGGATTTTCCCGGTGTGGTTGTCAGCGACATCCGCATGCCGGGCATGGACGGGATCGCCTTTCTCAGGAAGCTGATGGGGCAGGACAGCGGGCTGCCGGTGATCCTGATCACCGGGCATGGCGACGTGCCGATGGCTGTCGAGGCGATGCGCGTGGGGGCCTTTGATTTTCTGGAAAAGCCCTTCAACCCCGACAGGATGACGGAACTGGCCAAGAAAGCCACGCAGGCGCGGCGGCAGACCCTGGATAACCGGGCGCTGCGCCGGGAATTGTCCGACGGCTCCAGTCTGATGAAGAAGCTGATCGGGCAGTCTGCCGTGATGGAACGTCTGCGCGAGGACATCCTTGATCTTGGACAGGCCGACGGACTTGTGCTGATCGACGGGGAAACGGGCACCGGCAAGACACTGGTGGCCCATGCGCTTCATGCCGTGGGGCCGCGGGCGGGCAGGAAATTCGTCACGATTTCCTGCGCGGCCTGGTCCGAAGACCAGCTGACGGCGCGGCTTTTCGGACCGACCGGGGACGGAACCATCCCCCTGGTGGAAGAGGCCCGCGGCGGAACCCTGTGCCTTGAGGATATCGAAGCGCTGAGCGGTGCCCTGCAGGCGCGTCTGCTGACCGTGATCAACGAACAGGGTGTTCCGCCCGAAACCCGGATCATCGCAATCTGCAATGAACATGCCCCGGACAAGACCATCGAGGATGTGCTTCGCCCCGACCTTTACTACCGGATCGGCGCGATGAAGATCACCCTGCCGCCGCTGCGGTCGCGCGGCGAGGATATTCTTGCGATGTTCACCCGCCTGGCCGAGGAATTTGCCGGGGAATACGGCTGCGAGGCCCCGCAGGTCACAGCGCAGGAGGCCGCACAGCTGCTGCAGGCACCCTGGCCCGGCAATGTGCGCCAGCTTGTCAATATCGCCGAGCGCGCCGTGCTGCAGAACCGGCGCGGCTCCGGTTCCATCGCATCGCTTCTGATGGCCGACAACGAGACGGCAGGGCCGGCGATGACGACCGAAGGCAAACCGCTGAAGGAATATGTCGAGACGTTCGAGCGCATGCTGATTGACAATACCATGCGCCGTCACAAGGGATCGATCGTGGCCGTGATGGAAGAATTGTGCCTGCCGCGCCGGACGCTGAACGAAAAGATGGCCAAGTATGGCCTGACCCGGTCCGATTACGTCTGAAACAGCCGGTGTTTCCGGGCTGCCGCCCTTCGCCGCCCCCCCGCGCGCGCGCCTGCGGGGCGGGGGGGCAACAGCGCGCCGCCCGGACCGGTCCCGACAGGGCAGGACAGCCGGGGTCGGGGAAAAAACACATTGTGTTTACCGGGCCGTCCCCGCTATGGTTCCCTGCGATGGGCGCCTTGCCCATGCATGAGTTTCGCCGCCGGAGGCGTGGCTTGGGCCGCAGGGCCACAGCGCACCTTCGCGGACTGATCGGCCGCAAGGCCACAGGCTTGCCCGTCGCCCCTTGGGGCGGACGTGCTTTTCAATGGGTGACGCATCCGTCACCCGGGACAGAACCGCAATGATGCGCGCCATGACAGGGAGTCCGCGTGAAGAGTGCCGCCCAGGCACCGATCCGCATGGCCCCGCGCCGCATCTTGCCCGAACAGACAGCCCGCCGTCGCGTATCCGGTCGCCTGAAGCCTGCTTCAGTCCGGGTCGTGTGGCCGGTTCATTGGATTATCATGGTCAAGAAGATGCTTATCGATGCCACCCACGCCGAAGAAACCCGGGTGGTCGTGGTGGACGGAAACAAGGTTGAGGAATTCGATTTTGAAACCGTCAACAAACGCCAGCTTGCGGGAAACATCTATCTCGCCAAGGTGACGCGGGTCGAGCCGTCGCTGCAGGCGGCTTTCGTGGACTATGGCGGAAACCGCCACGGCTTTCTTGCCTTTGCCGAAATTCACCCCGACTACTACCAGATCCCGGTTGCCGACCGCAAAGCCCTGCTGGAAGAAGAGCGCGCCCTTGCCCGCGCCGAAGAAGAGGAAGAGGCCGGCCGCAACCGCCGCCGTGGCCCGCGCAACGCGGTCCGGGCCGAGGCCGCCGCAAGCGCCGATGCGGTGCAGACGGCCGAAATCGGCACGATGGATGTGGTGGACCTGGGCGAGGAAACCGGGGCAGACGCGCTGTACGCCGCCGCGTCCGGTGACCGGGGCGGACCTGCCGAAGACGATCTGACGTTCCGCCCCGCCCGGGGCAGCCGGTCGCGCGATGACGGGGACGAGGACGAGGACGGCGGGACAAAGACCTACCGTTCGGTGGATCATGCCACGGAACTGGACGACGGGATCGAGTCGGTCGCAGAAGAGGATGTGGCCGAAGAAATCCGCCAGCCGCGCAAGCCGCGGCACCGGAAGTACAAGATACAGGAGGTGATCAAGGTCCGCCAGATCATGCTGGTTCAGGTTGTCAAGGAAGAGCGTGGCAACAAGGGGGCCGCACTGACCACCTATCTGTCGCTGGCGGGGCGCTATTGCGTGCTGATGCCGAACACGGCGCGGGGGGGCGGGATCTCGCGCAAGATCACCCAGGCGGCCGACCGCAAGAAGCTGAAGGAAATCGCGCAGGAGATCGAGGTGCCGGAAGGTGCCGGGCTGATCATCCGTACCGCCGGGGCCAAACGCACCAAGCCCGAGATCCGCCGCGACTATGAATACCTGATGCGCCTGTGGGAGCAGGTCCGCGAGCTGACGCTGAAAAGCATCGCCCCCGCCCCGATCTATGAGGAAGGCAACCTGATCAAGCGGTCGATCCGCGACCTGTACAACCGCGAGATCGAGGAGGTGCTGGTCGAGGGGGCCGAAGGGTACCGCGTGGCCAAGGACTTCATGAAAATGATCATGCCGTCCCATGCCAAGGTCGTGCAGCCCTATGCCGAAGCGATGCCGCTGTTCGCCCGCTATCAGGTGGAAAGCTACCTTGGCGGCATGTTCAACCCGACCGTGCAGCTCAAATCCGGCGGCTATATCGTGATCGGTGTGACCGAGGCGCTTGTGGCCATCGATGTGAACTCGGGGCGGGCCACCAGGGAAGGGTCGATCGAGCAGACCGCGCTCAACACCAACCTTGAGGCCGCCGAAGAGATTGCCCGCCAGTTGCGCCTGCGCGATCTGGCCGGGCTGATCGTCATCGACTTTATCGACATGGAAGAGCGCAAGAATAACGCCGCCGTCGAAAAGAAGCTGAAGGACAAGCTCAAGACCGACCGCGCGCGCATTCAGGTGGGCCGCATTTCGGGTTTCGGCCTGCTGGAGATGAGCCGCCAGCGCCTGCGCCCCGGCATGCTGGAAAGCACGACGCAGCCTTGTGCGCATTGCCACGGCACCGGGCTGATCCGGTCTGATGACAGCATGGCGCTGCAGGTGCTGCGCCAGCTTGAGGAAGAGGGCACGCGCAGACGGTCGAAAGAAGTCTTGCTCAGGGCACCTGTTGCCGTGGTCAATTATCTGATGAACCAGAAGCGCGAGCATATCGCGCTGATCGAGGCCCGCTATGACATGGCGGTGCGGATCGAGGCGGATCCGTCGCTGATCAGCCCGGATTATTCGATCGAAAAGTTCAAGACCGCGACGCGGGTGATTTCCCCTGCCATGGCATCGGTGATTTCTGCCGAATCCACCATCATGCCCGATCTGGAGGAAGAAGAGCCATTCCCGACCGGGGATGGCGAAGATGCCGCCGAAGACGATTCTGCGGAAGAGGAGGGCGAAGAGTCTTCGCTTGAGGCGCGCGGCGCGTCCCGCGCCGAGGCAGCCGCTGGCGAAGGAACGCCCGGCAAGAAGAAACGCCGCCGCCGCCGCCGCCGCCGCGCAGGAACCACCGGTGCCGAGGGGGCGTCAGTTGACACCGCGCAGGACCACGGCGGGGGGTCGGACAACGACGGTGCCGAAGACGTGGCCGAGGTCACACCCGAGATGCCCGTGAAGAAGGCTGGCCGGACCCGCACCCGCAGTCGCAAGACAGCCCCGGCCGAAAGCCCGGTGGCCGCAGCGGTGGCGGAAGCGCTGCCTGATGTGGGGACCGGGCCTGTCGCCGGTCCCCCGGCAGCAGAAGCCCGGCCTGATGCAGGTGCAGGGGCCGAAGCGCCGGCAAAGAAACCGGCCCGGTCCCGCCGGACGGCGAAAGGTGCCGAACCGGCAGAGAGGCCTGCCGCCCAGGCCGAACCTGTCGCCCAGGCCGAAGCCGTTTCCGGGGCTGCGCCCGAAACCCCGGTGAAACGGTCGCGCCCGCGCGCCCGGGCGGCTTTGGCAGAAGCGGCCGCGCCTGTTGTGGCAGAACCGCCTGCCGCCGAAGTGGCGGCGCCCGGGACGGATGTCGCGGCACCTGCGCCGCCCGCGCCGCAAACATGGGTGGCCGCACCGGAGCCTGTGGTGGAAGGGGCCCCGCCGGAAGACGATGGCAAGCCGAAAAAGCGTGGCTGGTGGTCGCTGGGCCGCTGACCGCAGGGCAGAGCCGACAGGCGGGTGTGGCGGTGGCCCGGCACGCCCGTTTGCTTCGGGTCAGCCCCGGCGGATCAGAAAGGTCATGACCGCGCCGCAGGTGCGGCTTTCCAGCAGGTCATGTCCGGCTTCGGTACAGAAATGCGGCAGATCGATCTGCGCCATCGGGTCGGTCGCGCTGACGCGCAGCACCCTGCCCGGCGCCATGCCGATAAGCCTCTTGCGCGCGCGCAAGACGGGCAGGGGGCACAAAAGCCCCTGGCAATCCAGATCCTCATCCCAGGTCATGGCAGCGCGATAGCGGTGCGGGCCGCGTCTGTCCACGGCATTGTGACGCGCGGGACGGTGACGGCACCCCCGGCGTAAGCTATGTCGCCCCCCGGGGGGTCCTGCATGTTCGGAATTGACGTGATCGACGCCGGGCTGCTGCCCGGCATGCTGGTGGCGCTGGTCGCAGGCATTCTGTCCTTCCTCAGCCCCTGCGTGCTGCCCATTGTGCCGCCCTATCTGGCCTATATGGGCGGGATCAGCATGGCCGAGATGCAGGCAGGGCGCGGCGCGCAGCGGCGCGTGATGCTGCCTGCACTGTTCTTCGTGCTGGGTCTGTCCACCGTCTTTCTGTTCCTTGGCTTCGCCGCATCGGCCTTTGGCGCGTTTTTTCTGCAGAACGCGGACTGGTTCAACACCGCCGCCGGGCTGATCGTGATGGTCTTTGGCGCGCATTTCATCGGTGTGTTCCGCATCGGTTTCATGGACCGCGATCTGCGGATGGACGCAGGTGATCGCGGCGGTTCGGCCCTTGGGGCCTATGTGCTGGGTCTCGCCTTTGCCTTTGGCTGGACGCCCTGCATCGGGCCGCAGTTGGGGGCCATCCTGTCCCTGGCGGCGGGCGAGGCGAGCATGACGCGCGGCACGCTTCTGCTGGCGGTCTATGCCCTTGGACTTGGCGTTCCCTTCCTGCTGGTGGCGGCATTCCTGCCACGGCTGACCGGCGTCATGGGGTGGATGCGCCGCCATATGGCGCGGATCGAAAAGGTGATGGGCCTTTTGTTGTGGACGATCGGGCTGCTGATGCTGACCGGCGGATTTTCCAGCTTTTCCTACTGGCTTCTGGAAACCTTTCCCGGTCTGGCCGCGCTTGGATAAGGCGGTCGGGATGCGCCGCAGGGCGCAGGATGGCGGTGCTCAGCCGTCGTTTTCGCCGCCGCCGGGGGACTGGCGGCGCTGGTAGTGGCGCAGGATGAACAGCCGGATCGCAGAGGCAAGGCCAAGATCACCCCGGTCTGCGTCGATTGCGGCAGCCAGGCTGTTGATCGCCTGGCCCGAGCCTGCCGCAATGGCCTTGAATGCCTCCCAGAATGCAGGCTCAAGGGACACGCTGGTGCGGTGGCCGTTCAGGGTCACCGAATGTTTCGCCGGGCGGTCGTTCATGTCTCTGACCGTTTGTGGCCGTCCAGCCGCCGCGCTGCCGTTTCAGCCGCGATGCGCTGTGCCGTCTTTTCGGCCTTGCTGCGGCCATGCTTTGCCGCGTTCACGGCGGCTTTGCTCGCGTGCAACTGACGTTTCTTCTGCTTGGCAGCCAAGCGCAGGTTGATTGTTTCAGTCATCTGGGCGGCGTCCCGGTTCCGATATCTGCGTCACTTTCACCATGTACCCACGGGCCGCGTCCCCGACGGGTGACGGGGTTTCTTCCCGTGATCAGCCTTTGGGGCCGATCATGTCTTCGGGGCGGACCACGCGGTCGAAGGTTTCGCCATCCACCAGGCCCAGGGCAATCGCCTCTTCGCGCAGGGTCGTGCCGTTCCTGTGCGCCGTCTTTGCCACCTTCGTTGCGTTGTCATAGCCGATCATCGGTGCCAGGGCCGTGACCAGCATCAGGCTTTCCTTCATCAGCCTGTCGATGCGGGCCACATTGGCGCGCGTGCCCACGACCATGTTGTCGGTGAAGCTGCGGGCGGCATCGCCCAGAAGCTGCATCGATTGCAGCACGTTGTAGCTCATCACCGGGTTATAGACGTTCAGCTCGAAATGCCCCTGCGACCCGGCAAAGCCTATGGCCGCATCATTGCCCATGACCTGCGCGCAGACCATGGTCAGCGCCTCGGCCTGGGTCGGATTGACCTTGCCGGGCATGATGGACGATCCCGGCTCGTTTTCCGGCAGGATCAGCTCGCCCAGGCCCGAGCGCGGGCCCGAGCCGAGCAGCCGCATGTCATTGGCGATCTTGAACAGCGATACGGCAACGGTTTTCAGCGCACCGGAAAACATCACCATCGCGTCATGCGCCGCCAGGGCTTCGAACTTGTTTGGGGCGGGCACAAAGGGCAGGCCAGAGATTTCGGCAATCTTCGCCGCGACCCGCCGGTCCCAGCCGACGCGGGTATTCAGGCCGGTGCCCACCGCCGTGCCGCCCTGCGCCAGTTCGTAAATCTCTGGCAGGACCTTGTGGATGCGCAGCATCCCCTGGCTGACCTGATGGGCATAGCCGCTGAATTCCTGGCCCAGCGTCAGGGGGGTGGCATCCTGCGTATGGGTGCGGCCGATCTTGATGATGTCCCTGAATTCCACCGTCTTGTCGACAAGGGCCGCATGCAGCTTTGCCAGACCGGGCAGCAACACGTCGCGCGCCATCATGCCGATGGCCACATGCATGGCTGTGGGGAATGTATCGTTGGAACTTTGCCCCATGTTGACGTGATCATTGGGGTGGACCGGCTTTTTTGATCCCATCACACCGCCCAGCATCTCGATCGCGCGGTTCGAGATAACCTCGTTCGCATTCATGTTGGATTGTGTGCCCGACCCGGTCTGCCAGACGGCAAGGGGGAAGTTGTCGTCAAAGCGCCCGTCGATCACCTCTTGCGCGGCGGCGGCAATGGCGGCCCCCAGCGCGGGGTCAAGGTCGCCCTGCGCCACGTTCACCTCGGCGCAGGCGCGCTTGATGATGGCCAGCGCGCGGATAAGGGCGACGGGCTGCTTTTCCCAGCCGATGGCAAAGTTAAGGATCGACCGCTGGGTCTGCGCCCCCCAGTATTTGTCTGCGGGAACCTCAAGCGGGCCGAAGCTGTCGGTTTCGGTGCGGGTTGCAGACATGGCGCGCCTCCTGTTCGCTGGCCGCCCCTCTTAGGGCGGGGCGGGGCTGAAATCAATCGGCCTGCCTGCCGCATACCATGGCGCGGTCAGCCCCGCCGATAGGTATAGACCCGCGCGGGCGGCAGATTGCGCCAGATGCGCGGCCCAAAGGTATAGGTCAGATCAAGCTCCGCCCGGATCGCTTCCGGCAATGGCGATTTCGGCCCATAGGTGAATTGCCGGATCATGCCCCCCGGTCGCAACACCCGCAAAGACGCCGTGAATATGGCGCGGTTCAGGGCCGCCGGAAAGGACAGGATCGGCATGCCGGACACAATGGCCGAAACCCCGTCGGGACAATGCACATCGATGGTTTGCGCCCCTTCATTCACAACGCGCACACCCGGAAAGGCGGCGCGCAGATGGGCAGCGAAGGCCGGGTTCACCTCAAACAGGGTCAGGTCTTGCGGCGCGACGCCCGCGTCCAGCAGGGCGCGCGTAAAAACACCCGTTCCGGGGCCGAATTCGGCCGCCGGGCCTGTCCTGGGGCCGATGCCCACGACCATCTCGCGCGCCAGATGCACCGACGAGGGTGCGAGCGCGGCAATCGTCCGGGGCGTGCGGACAAGTTCACTGACAAAAAGGCCCAGCGAAGTCATGCCAGTCTGTTTCCTGCGCTATTTGCGGAACTTGTCCAGGCTTACGATTTCCGCCGCCTGGGGTGGCGCGCCCTCTTCGGGATCATCGGCAGTGTCGTCGTCATCGTCGGCATCCTGTGTATGCGTTTCAAACCGCAGGCCGAATTCCACGGACGGGTCAACAAAGGTGCGAACCGAATCGAACGGGATGACAAGGGGTTCCGGCTGATTGCCGAAGTTCAGGGTGATGGAAAAACCTTCGTCGGTCACGACCAGGTTTTCGTACCAGTGCTGGATGACAATCGTCATCTCTGCCGGGTAGCGCGCCCGGAGCCAGTCGGCGATGGCAACGTCCGGGTGGGTGGTGTCGAAGGTGATGAAGAAATGATGCGCGCCGGGAAGGCCGTTTCTGGCGACATCCTGCAGCACCGTCTGGATCAGGCCCCGCATCGCGCGGTGCATCAGATTGCCGTAATCGATGGCCCGCGCCATGCTGTCATCCCCGACATACCTTGAGGCCACCATAAGGGATTCGACCGCGATTGAAAGAGGATGATGCCGCCGCACGGCGCATCACGAAACGGAAAGCAGCCACGAGGCGGCGGCCGACAGCGCCAGAACCAGCGGAAGCGGCCAGTTCCGCCACATGATCAGAACCCCGGCGGCGGCGGCAAGCAGTGCGGGAACGGGCTGAAAGCCGGCCCACGCAGGCAAAGGCACATGGAATGGGCCGACCGCAGCCTGATCCACAGAGATGAAAATAACATGCAAGCCAAACCAGACCGAGACGCTGGCAATCACGCCGACCACGGCGGCGGTTATGGCCGCAAGCGCCCCTTGCAGTGCGGGGCGGCGGGTCAGATGGTCCAGCCAGGGTGCCCCGGCAAAAATCCACAGAAAGCAGGGCACAAAGGTCATCCAAAGCGTTACTGCCGCGCCTGCAAGCCCCGCCGGCAGACCGCCCGCCGGGTAGGCCGCAAGAAAACCGACGAACTGGGTGACCAGAATCAGCGGGCCGGGCGTGGTTTCGGCCAGGCCGAGCGCGTCGATCATCTGAGCCTGGGTGATCCATCCGAAATCATTCACCACCGTCTGCGCCATCCAGCCCAGAACCGCATAGGCCCCGCCAAAGGTCACCACGGCCAGCATGGCAAAAAAACCGCCGATCCGCGCCAGAATCCCCCCTTCGAACAGCATCAGCCCGGCCAGCGGCACCAGCCAGACCGCGCCCCAGATGCCGGCGGTGCGAAGCGTTCCCTTCAGCGGCGGTGCCGTTGCGGGCAGGCCGGTTGCCACCTTGCCGCGCGTCCCGATCCAGCCCCACAGGGCCGCCAGAGCAATGATCAGCGGGAAGGGCAGGTTCAGCAGGAACAGGCCGGCAAAGGCCAGCCCGGCAATCAGGTAATCCCCCGCCCCCTTCAGTGCCCGGCTGGCCACACGCAACAGGGCATGAATGACAATCGCCGCAACTGCCGCCTTGACGCCCAGCAGCAGCGCCTGCGCCAGGGGGGCCTGACCATGAAGCGCATAGACCACCGACAGGACAAGGATCAGCAGCGCCCCCGGCCCGACGAACAGAAGCCCTGCCACAAGGCCGCCTTTGGTGCCGTGCAGCTTCCATCCGGCATAGGTGGCAAGCTGCATCGCCTCAGGCCCCGGCAGCAGCATGCAGAACGACAGGGCGCGCAGGTATTCGTCTTCGGTCAGCCATCGGCGACGCTCGACCAGTTCGCGATGCATCAGCGCAATCTGGCCGGCGGGGCCGCCAAAGGACAGAAGGCCGATCCGAAGGAAGACAGCGAACACCTCGGCGATGGACGGCTTGCCTGCGGGCAGGGTCGCGGGGGCTGCGGGCCGGGCCATGCCTTAGCCTGCCCGTTTGGCCGGGGTGTGCAGGCCCCCTGTGGGGGTGCTGCGCGCATCGTCACCCGGGCGGCACAGGGCCAGCGCCGGGTCGCCCCGGCGGTGCCGGAAGGCGGGAAAGCCCGCATTTCCGGTGTCATCGCCCGCAGGCTCGGCCACCCGGCGGCGGCAATCGGGCAGGGCGGCGGATCGGGCCGCTGAAAGCCGGATCGCCTGATCCGGGGCGGTATCGGGCGTGGAAAGGGCGCGCGGGCGGGCGCGGGCATCTGCGGCACAGCGGGCCACCTTGCCCCGGCTGCGCATCCGCAGCCAGGGCCGCAGCGGCCCCTGCGCCCCGGTGCCGGACCATGGTGCCACAGCAGGCGCAAGCTGACCCGGCAAGGGATTGTGCGCACCTTCGGGGCCATCCGGGTCATCCGCCAGCCCCTGTATCTGCAGCCCATGCCTGCGGGCAGCGACCCGGCCGGACAGGCAGATCACCGGCAGCAGCGCCAGGGTGCAGGCACATCCGGCCGGGGGCCACAGGATAAGGCAAAAGACCATGCCCCAAGGGTGGCACGGCTGCGCGCAGAAGCAAGACGGGAAGTGCAGGTTTCTGTTGCCAGGTACCTGCGAACCCCGCCTTACGCGGCTAAGCGCAAGGACTTATGTTTGGTTTTGCGAGCTGCTTACGCAGCCAGCGCCACCGGAGCACGGTTGTCATTGGCAACTGTACTTTTGGACCGGTAACGGTGGTACCCCGCCGGGCGAAAGCTGGCCCCTTTGGACGTTCGTCGATCCTGTTTCGGCCCCATCCGCCCGCAATGCCGGGTTGGTCTGGTGGAGCCGCCGGGTACTGCCCCCGGGTCCGATCCGCGTATTACGGGTGCGTTTATCGCCATAGTCCGGGTTGCCCCGGACAGGTCTGATATAGTGCAGGGGTGCCTTTGCCGCAAGACGTCCTTGCAGCGGTTCTGCCAGGAATAATCCCACAGCCTGACCCGGAATACGGAACGCCCGGGCAGACCCGGGCGTTTCCTGCGGCACAAAAGGGTGTCAGAAACCCGACTTGATCAGTTCAAACTCCTCCAGCATCCGCGCGCGAAGCGCGCCGTCCAGCGGCGTCTGGGCAAGAACGGTCGTGCTGACCGGGTCCACCTCGCCTGCCTTCAGCTCTTCGATCGTGATCCCGGCCATGGCTGCGTCGTTCGCATGGGCATAGCCCACGGTATCCAGCAAAACCTTGGCAGTGCCATGCGCAAGCCAGGCGTTGACAAAGTCATAGGCCTTGTCTTCCGAACCGGGTGCGTCCTTCATGTTCACAAAACCGCAAAAGAACGACGCCGCCCCTTCTTTGGCCTGACGCTGAAAGCCCACGTTGAAGCCGTCCGCCCGCAGAATCGGGATCACATCGTTCCAGGACCAGGCCACCAGCACCTCGCCCGAGGCCATGAGCTGGGACAGTTCGGACGGGTCAGTCCAATAGGCACGCACGTTGGCATGGGCCTTGCGCAGCCAATCGGCCGCCGCCTGAAACTGTTCGTCAGTCGTCGTGGTCCAGTCGCTCACACCGGTGGCAAGCAGCGCCAGCGACCACACGTCATCGGTGTTGTCGGGAAGCGAAACGCGGCCCGCAAACTTCGGGTCGATAAAGACGTTGAGAGAGGCGACATCCTCTGCCGTGATCTGGTCGGCGTTATAGGCGACGGCAGTGAACGCATAATCGGTCGGGATGTACCAGACGCCGGTGTCGTCCCTGACGGTGGCCGAGTTCAGGAACCTTGGCGATATGTTCGCGAATTCGGGAATGCGGCTGACATCCCAGGGCTCGATCAGGCCGGCATCGCGGTACTTGCCCACCATCTGCGAACAGGGATGCACCAGATCCACCTTGAATCCTGATGAGACCTTCTGAAACGCCTCGTCGTCATCGCCGAACACCGTAAAGGTGGGGCCCTGGCCATGCTTGGCCACATAGTCCTGGACGAAATCGTCTTTTATGAAACTGCTCCAGTCAAAGACAATCAGTTCTGGGTCGGCGGCGCGCACCGGCGCGGCCAGGGTCAGCGCGACGGCTGCCGAGACAAGAAGGGCGGTCGAACGTTTCATGGAAGCCTCTCCTGAAAATCACGGTGACGGTGAAGGGTGGCTGCGCAGTAGTGGCTGCGCTGGGGAATCACAACATTCCTGTGGACACCCGTTTTCAAGCTTTGGTGACTTTGCGTCAGCGCAGGGTGTTTTGCGGTCACTGCCCTGATTTCTGCCTGTTTTTCAGGCAGACTTCATCCCGCCGGGCTGTTTCGATCATGGCCGGGGCAGGCAAGGCTGACCAAAGGACCAAGGGTGGAGGTGCCGGCCCGGCGGTGATATGGCTTTCGCCGCGTGTTCTGCGGGGTGCAGCCCGGGTGCCGCAGGCGCTGCCAGCAACGGAAAGGATATCACGATGCCCCTTGACATGGATTTCGTGCGCAGCCAGTTCCCGGCCTTTCACAGTGGCCCGAGCCAGGGCCAGGCGTTTTTCGAAAATGCCGGGGGGTCCTACCCCTGCCAGCCCGTGATCGACCGGCTGCACCGCTTTTACCTGGAACGCAAGGTGCAGCCCTATGCGCCCTATGCCGCCGCCCAGGCCGGGGGGGCGGAAATGGACGAGGCGCGCAGGCGCCTTTCGGCCATGATGGGCGTGGCGGCGGACGAGCTTTCCTTTGGCCCCTCGACCAGCGCCAATACCTATGTCCTGGCCCAGGCGGTGCGGACATGGCTGCGCCGCGAGGGCGGGGCGATCGTGGTGACCAACCAGGATCACGAGGCGAACTCGGGCGTCTGGCGGCGGCTGGCCGATGACGGGATCGAGCTGCGCGAATGGAAGATCGATCCCGAAACCGGGCATCTGGACCCCGGCGATCTGGCGCGGCTTCTGGACGACGGGCGGGTCAGGCTGGTGTGCTTTCCCCATTGTTCCAATGTGGTGGCCGAAATCAATCCCGTCGCGGCGATTGCCGCCCTGGCGCAGGCGGCGGGTGCCCGGACCGTGGTGGACGGTGTCAGCTATGCGCCGCACGGCTTTCCCGATGTTGCGGCCCTGGGGGCCGATGTCTACCTGTTTTCGGCCTACAAGACCTATGGGCCGCACCAGGGCATCATGGTGATCCGCCGCGCCTTCGGCGATGCGCTGCCCGCGCAGGGCCACTGGTTCAACGCGGGGCCGCTTTACAAGCGCTTCACCCCCGCCGGTCCGGACCATGCGCAGATCGCCGCCTGTGCCGGCATGGCCGATTACATCGATGCCCTGCATGCCCGCCACTTTGCCCCTGAACCTGATGCCCTGGCACGGGGCCGCGCGGTTCATGACCTGATGCGGGATCAGGAGGTGCGGGTGGTTGCGCCGCTGCTGGACTATCTGGCGGCGCGCAACGATGTGCGGCTGATCGGTCCGCGGCAGGCGGCAGACCGGGCCCCCACCGTGGCCGTGGCCCTGCCGGGCGCGGCAGAACCGGTGGCCGTGGCCCTGGCGGCCCATGGCATCAATTGCTGGGGGGGCGATTTTTACGCCAGACGCCCGCTGGAAGCGATGGGTGTGGACATGGAAAAGGGCGTTCTGCGGCTCAGCCTTGTGCACTATACCAGCGCCGGGGACGTGGCGCGCCTGATCGCGGCGCTGGACCGTGTTCTCTGACCGGCGCGGGGCCTGTGCTGTGGCTGGCCGGATTTTCCGGTCTTGTCCGCTGCCGGGCGCGGGTTACCTTGAAAGGACCAAGCGCAAAGAGGCCCCGTGACTGATCCCGCCCCCCTGATCCTGTGGTTCCGCCGTGATCTGCGGCTGGACGACCATCCGATGCTGGCCGCCGCCGCCGCATCGGGCAGACCCCTGATCCCGGTGTTCATCCTTGACCCCGAAACGCAAGGGCAGGGCGCTGCGGCGCTGTGGCGGCTTGGTCTTGGGGTTGCGTCCTTTGCCGGAACGCTGGAACGGATCGGCAGCAGGCTGATCCTGCGGCGCGGCCCGGCGCTGGATGTGCTGAACGCGCTGATCGCCGAAACCGGGGCGGGGGCGGTGCACTGGACGCGCGCCTATGACCCGCCGTCGCGGGCGCGGGATACGGCAGTCAAGGCCGCGCTCAGGGCGCGCGGTGTGCAGGCGCAAAGCCACCCCGGCCCCCTGTTGCACGAACCCTGGACGGTCGAAACCGGCGAAGGCGGCCATTTCCGCGTCTATACCCCGTTCTGGCGTGCGGTCAGGGACCGTGCCGTGCCCCTGCCTGCCAAGGCACCGCAGCACCTGGCAATGCCCGCCGCCTGGCCTGCGTCTGACCGGCTGGAAGACTGGCATCTGGACGCGGCGATGAACCGGGGGGCGGCTGTGGTGGCACCCCATCAGGCGGTGGGCGAGGCTGCCGCCCGCGCCCGGCTGGACCGGTTTCTGGCCGGTCCCATCGATCTTTACCGCACCGCACGCGACTTTCCGGGCGGCGAGAACACATCGCGGTTGTCCGAAAACCTGACCTTTGGCGAAATTGGCCCCCGCCGCATCTGGCACGCGGGCTGGCACGCCATGGAACAGGGCCGCGCCGGGGCGGAGCATTTCCTGAAAGAACTGGTCTGGCGTGAATTCGCCTGGCACCTGCTGCACCACACACCGCACATCACCCATGCCAACTGGCGCGAAGACTGGGACAGTTTTCCCTGGCGCGGCGACAATCCCGATGCCGAACGCTGGCGCCGGGGCATGACAGGAGAGCCCTTTGTCGATGCCGCCATGCGCGAGATGTATGTGACCGGCACCATGCACAACCGCGCGCGGATGATCGCGGCGTCTTACCTGACCAAGCATCTGATGACCCATTGGAAGGTGGGGCTTGACTGGTTCGCCGAATGCCTGACCGACTGGGACCCGGCGTCGAATGCGATGGGCTGGCAATGGGTGGCGGGGTCCGGCCCCGATGCCGCGCCCTATTTCCGCATCTTCAACCCGGCGACGCAGGCGGAAAAGTTCGACCCCGAACAGGTTTACATCCACCGCTTTGTCGCCGAACTCTGTCGCCGTCCGGGGCCGGAGGCGCTGGCCTATTTCGACGCGGTGCCACGGTCCTGGGGCCTGCAGGCACCGGGGCACTACCCCGAGCCGGTCGTTGCGCTGGCGGCAGGGCGCGACCGCGCGCTTGCGGCCTTCAGCGCAAGAAAGACTTGAGCGCGGCGGGGCTATCCGTCACGATACCGCGAAAGGAGCGGCCTGCTTGGGGGGGATATGACCGCACTGACGACCACACGGGGCCAGACCGGGCTGCCCCGCTATTTTCCCACCGCTTTCGAGGTGGCGCGCCGCCTGAACCACGGGCGCCTTGATTTCGTGCTGCCCGACGGGCGCAGGTTCCGGGCCGAAGGCAGGCGTCCCGGACCGGTGGCGGAACTGCAGATCGACAACCCCGATACCTTTGCGCGGCTGATCCGCGAGGGGGACCTTGGCTTTTGTGATGCCTATCTGGAAGGCTGGTGGTCCACGCCCGATCTGCAGGCCTTCATGGACCTGATCCACGAAGACAACGAAGGCGTCTATGACGGCTATCCCGGCATGGGGCTTGTGCGGGCCTACGAACGCCTGCGGTTCTGGCTGCAGTCAAACTCCAAGGCGCAGGCCAGAAAGAACATCAGCCATCACTACGATCTGGGCAATGATTTCTACCGCCTGTGGCTTGACGACACGATGACCTATTCCTCGGCCATCTTCGAGACGGGACAGGAAAGCCTGGAAAAGGCCCAGATCCGCAAGTACGAATCCATGGTCAATCAGATGGGGGCGCAGCCCGGCGATCATGTGCTGGAAATCGGCTGTGGCTGGGGCGGATTTGCCGAATACGCGGCCAAAGAGCGGGGCCTGAAGGTAACGGGGCTGACCATCAGCCAGGCCCAGCATGATTACGCGGTGCAGCGCATCGCCGCCGCCGGGCTGAGCGACCGGGTGCAGATCAAGCTGCAGGACTACCGCGACGAACGCGGCACCTATGACGGGATCGCCAGCATCGAAATGTTCGAGGCCGTGGGCGAGAAGTACTGGCCTGTCTATTTCCAGACCCTGCGCGACCGGCTGAAGCCGGGGCGTCACGCCACCTTGCAGATCATCACGGTGCAGGACAGGCGCTGGAAGGTCTACAAGCGCGGCGTGGATTTCATCCAGAAATACATCTTTCCCGGCGGGATGCTGCCGTCCCCCTCGATCCTGAGGTCCGAGGTGGAGCGGGCCGGCCTGCGCATCCGCGGATCGATCGAATTCGGCCAAAGCTACAGCGATACGCTGCGGCGCTGGCACGAAACCTTCAATGCCCGCTGGGACGAGATTGCGGCCATGGGCTTTGATGACCGGTTCCGGCGCATGTGGAACTTCTACCTCACCTCCTGTGCCGGATCGTTCCGGTGCGGCAACTGCGATGTGACGCAGATCACCGTCACCAAACCCCGGTAGACCCCTGCGATGCCGCCCGCCGTCCGCCCTTTTGCCGCGCTTGCCCTTGCCGCGCCGGGCTGTCCGGCCGCCTGCGCCCGCGCGGACAGGGCGGCGCAGCGCAGGGGCCGGCTGCGGGCGCGTCCCGGCCATCGGCACCGGCACCGGGCCGTTGCGCGGGCGGGTGACGATGGGCGAACCGCCCGGCCGGGGCTGTCTGGCGGCAAGGGGATTTGCCGCGTGCAATCGGTCACGCCGCAGGTCGGGCGGCTGTGATTGCCGTTTCGGTCTGCAAGGCCGCGAAAGGGTCTGCCCTGCTGCGCCGTGACGGGCCGGTGCCCGGCATGGTGCGCCTTGCCCCTGGGCATCCGGGCAGGGCGGGCACGGCCCCTGTGGCCGGAACGCCGCAAGGTGGGGGCGGGCTTGCGCGCGGCGTCCCTGCGGACCGGGCGCGCCGCAGGTGGACATGACCGGTGACTGAGGTGTTCCTGTCCGCTGCGCTGTGCCATGCACCGCTGCTGACCGCAGTGATCGGACGGATGCCCGCGCTTCGGTCCGCGACCCTTTCGGATTACTGCCTGATCTGGAACGGGGAATACCCCGCAGGATGGCTGGCTGCCGCGCCGGGCCAGCGCGCCGAAGGGGGCGTGCCACAGGGCCTGTCCGACGCAGAGAAGGCCCGGCTGGCCTTCTGGCACGAGGTGCTTGGGCTGACCGCGCAGATCGCGCCGGTCACCGTCGCGGATGCGCCGGTCTGCTGCCGTCTGTGGTCGGCGGAAACCCCGCGCGCGGGCCTGCCCTGGGACGAGGCGGCCTTTCAGGCGCGCTGGGCCGGGGTGCTGACCGCGACGGCGGGCGATGTCATGGCGCTTTGCGGCCAGCGGCCGGCGGCTGACCTGCGCGGGCGTTTCGGGGCCATGCTGGTGCGCGGGGCGTCACGGGTCCGGGCGGCGGGCGGCACAACCGCACTGCGCCGGCGTGCGCAGGCGCAGGATATCGAGGTGATTGCCCGGCGTCAGCCCTATGCCGGCTTCTTTGCGGTCGAGGAATACGATCTGCGCTTCCGCCGCTTTGACGGGGCGATGAGCCCGGTCGTGCGCCGGGCGATCTTCATCTCGGGCGATGCCGTGACCGTGCTGCCCTATGATCCGGTCCGTGACAGGGTGCTGCTGATCGAACAGTTCCGCGCCGCCGTCCATGCGCGCGGTGATGACCAGCCCTGGCTGCTGGAAGTCATCGCCGGGCGGGTCGATCCCGGCGAAACCCCGCAAGAGGCCGCCCGGCGCGAGGCGGCGGAAGAGGCCGGGCTGGCACTGGGGGACCTGCTGGAGGTTGCAAGCTATTATCCCTCGCCGGGGGCAAAGGCGGAATATCTGTATTCTTTCGTCGCGCTGGCCGATCTGCCGGACGGGACGGCGGGCACCTTCGGTCTGGCCGCCGAGGCCGAAGACATCCGGGGCCATCTGATCGGCTTTGATCGGCTTATGGCGCTGGTCCGCAGCGGCCAGGCGGCAAATGCGCCCCTGATCCTGACGGCGCTTTGGCTGGAACGCGAACGCGGCCGGCTGCGCCGCTGATCACTGCAGAAAGGGCATCGGATCGACGGCATCGATGCCGTTGCGCACCTCGAAATGCAGGAAGGCGGGCGATGCGTTGCGCACGGCTGCGATGGTCTGGCCGCGCTTGACCTTGTCGCCCTTGGCCACCTTGATCCCGTCGATATTGGCATAGACCGTCAGAATGCCGTCGGCGTGGCGCAGGACCAGGATCGGTACCTGATTGGTGTCCTTTGTGATGGCCGCGACCGTGCCGTCGGCGGCGGCCTTGACCGGACTGCCCGCACCGGCCCCAATGTCGATTCCCGGGTTCTTTCCGGCAACGTAGCCGCGAATGATGCTGCCGTCGGCCGGCATGGCAAAGCGTGCGGCAGAGGCGGAAGACCGCTCGTCCTCCAGCTTCGGCGAGGGCGGCGTTTGCGGTGCCGGCTCGGCTGCGGGTGTCACCTTTTCCTCAGGCAAAGGTCTGGCCGCCGAGGGCGGGGTCGGCGTGGGCGATCCCTCGCCGGGCTGTGTCACAGCCTCGGTCGGGGCAGCATCGTCCAGCGCCACCGGAATCAGCAGGTACTGGCCTTCGCGCACGGCAAGATCGGGGCCAAGCCCGTTCCATTCGGCAATCGATCTGGCCGTGACGCCGTAAAGCCGGGCGATGGAGTAGGCGGTTTCACCCCGTTCCACCCGGTGGCGGATCGGCTCGACCCCGCCCGGTGCAAGGGGGGCCGGTGCAGGGGCGGCGTCAGTGCCGCCCGATTGCGCACGGTCGATCGCGCCCGAAGCCAGCGTGGTCACTTCGATCGTGCCGCTTTGGATCGGTGTGCCCACCGTGGTCCCCCCAGTCGGGGAAGAAGATGTGCCGACGCGCCGGGGCAGGGCCAGGATTTCGCCCGCGTTCAGCGGCGTGTCCGGGGACATGGCATTGTAGGTGGCCAGTTCGGCAGGGTCGATCCCGGTGCGCCCGGCCACAGCGGACACAGTATCGCCCTGCCGCGCCACAGCCACCTGATAGCCAGGATAGGAAATCACGCCATTGGCGTCAGGCTCGGGCCGGGTGGCGGTGGCCCTGCGCGCGGCGTCTGCCGTGGAAAAGGCGCCTGCGCCATCGGGCCGCAGATCCCAGTCGATGAGGGCGGTGTTGTCCGAACAGGCGCTGATCGCGCCAAAGGCTGCGCCCAGGGCCAAAAGACGGAATACCGTGCGGGATCGGATCATGCTTGCCTCATGGTTTCGCCCGGGTTGGTCCCGGGGCGCGGCTGCCGTTCATTCGGGGCCAAGCCCCTCGACCAGCGGCACGAAGCGCACGGGCCGGAGTTCTTCATAATCGAAACCCGTCTCGTGCCGGGTCACCTTGATCAGGCTTTGCACCGTATCGGACTGGCCGACGGGCAGCACCATGATACCGCCGATCTTCAGCTGAGCCAAGAGCGGCCCCGGCGCGTCTTCTGCGGCTGCCGTGACGATGATGCGGTCAAAGGGTGCCTGATCGGGCAGTCCGAAGCTGCCATCGGCGGTGAAGGCGGTGATATTGGTCAGATTCAGCGCCTGGAACAGATCCTGCGCTTCGCGGACCAGCCGCCTGTGGCGGTCCACCGTGTAGACCCGTCGCGCAAGCTGGCTGAGGATCGCCGCCTGGTAGCCGGACCCTGTGCCGATTTCCAGCACCTTGTCGCGCGGGGTCACCGACAGGGCCTGGGTCATCAGGCCCACGATCGAAGGCTGGCTGATGGTCTGGCCGCAGGAAATCGGCAAAGGCATGTCCTCATAGGCGCGGTCGGCGAACAGTCCCTTGACGAAGGCACCCCGGTCGATCCGTTCCATCGCTGTCAACACACGGGTGTCCGTAACCCCCCTGGAGCGGAGCGCGTAAAGAAAGCGCATCTTCCGCTCGGCGGTATCGGTCATCCCAGCGCCGCCTGCAGCGCTGCCAGCCGGTCATGCGCGGTCAGATCCGCGCGCATCGGCGTGACCGAGATCCAGCCTTCCAGATTGACGGCGGCATCTGTGCCCGGCTCTGTCGGGGTATGCTGCGGTCCGCCCTTGATCCACAGGAACCTGCGTCCCGAAGGCGAGATATGCGGCTCTACCCCAAAGGACGTGTCGCGGCGAAAGCCCTGGGCGGCAACCTTGATGCCCTTGACGCCAGCCGCCGGAACCGGCGGAAAGTTCACGTTGTAGAACAGCCGGTAGTCTGCACTTTCCCCGAATCCGTGCGCCAGCAGCGCCCGGACAACCGCCGCCCCATGGGTGCGGGCCGCTTCGAAGGGGTCGATCAGGTCTTCGGTCAGCGGCCCCAGAAACTGTGACAGCGCAATCGCCGGCAGGCCCTGCAGCGCCCCTTCCATCGCACCGCCGACGGTGCCGGAATACAGCACGTTTTCGGCCGCATTGTTGCCCCGGTTCACGCCGGACAGGATCAGGTCAGGCTTTGCGCCCTGCAACACATCGTACAGGGCCGCCAGAACACAGTCCGCAGGGCTGCCTTCGGCGGCAAAGCGGTGCGGGGCAAGCCGGGCGATCATCATCGGATGCGTGTAGCTGATGCAATGCCCGACCCCGGACTGTTCAAAGGCCGGGGCCACTGTCCAGACCTCTCCGTTCGGTCCGGCAAGACCGGCGGCGATTTCGGCCAGAACCTCAAGCCCGGGGGCGTTGATGCCGTCGTCATTGGTGATCAGAATGCGCATCCGCCTGCCCTTGCCATGTAGCATCCTGATTAGACGAGCGCGGGCAGGCCGTAAAGCGGCGCGCAACCGGGCCGGGCGCCGGCCTGCAGACGGGCGGGCGATCAGAACGGCGGGGGTTGCCGGGCCATGGCCCGGCCCGGCCTTTCCGTTGCACTGCCGATGGCAAAAAGGCAAAGCAGCGCTGTCGGATACACCATGACATTCGGCCCGGACAATCGAAGGCGGCCGTGCCGGGGCCTTGTGCGAACCGCCCCCGGCCGGCAGACGCCGCACCCCCCCCTGCCGTGCCGTCGGGGGGGGGCCTGGTCCGGCTTTCAGATGCCTGTCGCGCCGGACGCCGGAAGACCTGCCGGGCTGATGCCCAAGACGACGGCCTTTGCGGGCAGAGCAGCCGGGCCGGTGCGCCCGCTGCGCCGCCAGTGCCGGATCTGAACGCCGGTGCCGCCTGCGGCGCGGGCGATGGCAGGATCGGGTGGGCGGATTGGGTGCTTCTGCCGCCCCGGGGCGACGGGTTGCGGCCCGCACCCGGTCAGCAGGGAAATTCACCCGGTGCCTTGGCGGCGGACAGCCCGTGAAAAAGAGCAGGGACAGGATCAGATGCGCAAGGGATCAGGCATTTCTGGAACAACCCGGCACCAACACCATGCCGTCGCCTGTCCCGGCAGGGAAAACCCCCCTCACGGTTCCAGCAGCCGCCGGAACAGCACCTCAAGGAACCGCCCCGCTTCGGGAAAGGGGTCGGCCTTTGCACCGCCCAGAACCGCCCTGACCTGAACATCGAAATCGGCATAATGCTGGGTCAGCGCCCAGACCGAGAAGATCAGGTGAACAGGGTGGACCGGGGCAAGGCGACCCTCGTCCATCCAGCGTTGCAGCACTGCGGATTTCTCCTGCACCAGGTCGCGCAACTCTCCCTCAAGCGCGGCGCGGATGCGCGGCGCGCCTTGCAGCATCTCATTGGCGAAAAGACGGCTTTCGCGCGGAAAGTCCCGGCTGAGTTCCAGCTTGCGGCGCACATAGCCCAGAAGTTCCGCAACAGGGTCGCCGTCGGGGTCCATCGCCCGCAGCGGGTCCAGCCAGGTTTCAAGCAACCCCGACAAGAGCGCCCCGTGGATCGCCTCTTTCGAGGCGAAGTAATAGAGCAGGTTCGGCTTTGACAGGCCGGCCACCTCGGCGATCTGGTCCAGCGTTGCGCCACGGAAACCGTGCTGCGAGAAAACCTCCAGCGCCGCCTCCAGGATGGTTTCGGAATTCCGCTGCTGGATTCGCGTCCTGGGCCGCGTCATCCGGGCTGCAACCGCAGTGCGGTGCTTGCCACGGACAGGTCCGGTGGGTAGCTTGCCGCCAGGTGCCATGGCCGGGTCATCGGAAGGGGTCCTTGCTGAGTCCTGAGCCTTGCTAGTCTGAAACTGACCAATTGGTCAAACCATCCCGTGCCCGCCCGCTGCGGCGGCGATCCGAAGGAAACATCATGCCCCTTGACCGCAAAGCGACACCGAACGACCTGAACGCGTTCTGGATGCCCTTTACCGCGAACCGCCAGTTCAAGAAGGCGCCGCGCATGTTCGTGGCGGCCAGGGACATGCATTACACCACCTCGGACGGGCGGCAGGTGCTGGACGGCACGGCGGGTCTGTGGTGCTGCAACGCAGGCCACTGCCGCCCCCGCATCACCGAGGCGATCCAGCGCCAGGCGGCCGAGCTTGACTATGCCCCTGCCTTTCAGATGGGCCATCCTGTGGCCTTCGAACTGGCCAACCGCATCATCGGGATTGCGCCCCGCGGCATCGAGCATGTCTTTTACACCAATTCCGGGTCCGAAAGCGTGGAGACGGCGCTGAAGCTGGCCATTGCCTGGCACCGCGCCCGTGGCGAAGGGGCGCGGACCCGGCTGATCGGGCGCGAGCGCGGCTATCATGGCGTGAACTTCGGCGGAATTTCGGTGGGTGGCATTGTCAACAACCGCAAGGTCTTCGGCACGCTGCTGGGCGGGGTCGATCACTTGCCCCACACCCATCTGCCGGCGGTGAACGCCTTTT
This sequence comes from Rhodobacter sp., assembly GCA_020251025.1. GTDB lineage: Bacteria > Pseudomonadota > Alphaproteobacteria > Rhodobacterales > Rhodobacteraceae > Aliitabrizicola. Next base: position 31,014 of record JADCDI010000033.1, read on the forward strand.
CCCGGGGGCAGCCGGAACACGGGGCCAATCTGGCGGACGAACTGGAACGGATCGTTGCCCTGCACGGGGCCGAAACCATCGCCGCCGTGATCGTGGAACCCGTGGCCGGGTCGACCGGCGTGATCCTGCCGCCGAAGGGCTATCTTGAAAAGCTGCGGGCCATCACGAAGAAGCACGGCATCCTGCTGATCTTTGACGAGGTCATCACCGGCTTCGGCCGCCTTGGCGCACCCTTTGCCGCGCAGTATTTCGATGTCCTGCCGGACATGATGACCACGGCCAAGGGCCTGACCAACGGGGTGATCCCGATGGGCGCGGTTCTGACCACCGCCGAGGTGCACGATGCCTTCATGACCGGGCCGGACCACATGATTGAGCTGTTCCATGGCTACACCTATTCGGGCAACCCCATTGCCAGCGCCGCCGGGATTGCCACGCTGGAAACCTACCGGGAAGAGGCGCTGTTCGAACGCGCGGCGGCCATCGCGCCCTATTGGGAAGAGGCGCTGCATGCGCTGAAGGGCCTGCCCCATGTCATCGACATCCGCAACATGGGCCTGATCGGCGCGGTCGAGCTGGAGCCCATTGCCGGAGAACCGACCAGGCGTGCCTTCAACGCTTTCCTCGCCGCCTTTGACAAAGGCATCCTGATCCGGACCACCGGCGACATCATCGCCATGTCGCCGCCGCTGATCGTCACCAGGCCGCAGATCGACGAATTGATCGGTACGCTGGCGGGGGTGCTGAAGACACTCGCCTGACCGGACAGTGCGCGCGGCGGCACCCCCGCTGCGCGCCTGCCCTGAAGAGACCTGACCCTGCATGATGGAAAGATTGCCATGCGTCCGGCCTGCACTGCCACCACCCTGATCGATGACGCGCGGGTGCGCGTGACCCGGTTCGACTTCAGCCCCGGCGCCCAGACGGGCTGGCACCGGCACGGGTATGACTATGTGATCACAGCCATCACCGACTGCCCGATGCTGCTGGAAGAGCCGGGCGGTGCCACAAGGTCCGTCCTGGTGCCCGCCGGAAGCGCCTATCGCCGCAACGAAGGGGTGGAACACAACGTCATCTGCGATGGCCCGGGGATGAGCTTTGTCGAGGTTGAGCTGAAACAGGCCGCAGACCCGTAAGCGGCACCGCAGGGTCACACCCTGCAAATCCCGGCCCCGGACCCCGGCTGCAAAGCGGGCTGCAAGGGACGGAACGGCCCGCCCCCCTGCCTTTCTTTCTGCCGCTTTGCGGACAGCTTTTGCGTGGCGGGTCCGTCCGCAAGAAGGGTGCGGGCGGACGGGTCCGGCAGACCGGCACCGGCATCACCCCGAAGGTGTCGGCGCAGGATTGGCCTGCCCGACCGGGCGGGGGCGGCGCAGCGTTAGCCTGTTGGCTGTGCATCGCACCGGGCCCTGCATTGCTTTCCGTGCCGTCGCAAAGGATTTATGTTGACCGGATGGTCAGCTTATGATGCGTTTCCTGCAGCGCGTCGGGTCTTGGCCCGGGTCTTGGCCCGGGCCTTGGTTTTGTGTGCTGATCGGGGCTGTGGCCCCGGCTCTGCGTAGGGACGAGAGTGAAGAGTTGATGCAGAATTCGGGCGCAAACCTGCGGATCGACGGCGCGCGGCTGTGGGACAGCCTGATGGACATGGCCAGGGTCGGCCCCGGCGTGGCGGGCGGCAGCAACCGCCAGACCCTGACCGATGCCGATGCCGAAGGGCGCCGTCTGTTCCAGTCCTGGTGCGAGGCGGCGGGCATGACGATGGGCGTGGACCGTATGGGCACCATGTTCGCCACCCGCCCCGGCGCAGACCCCGATGCGCTGCCGGTCTACATGGGATCGCACCTGGACACGCAGCCCACGGGCGGCAAGTTCGACGGTGTGCTGGGCGTGCTGGGCGCGCTGGAGGTGGTGCGCAGCCTGAACGACCACGGCATCCGCACGAAGCATCCCATCGTCGTCACCAACTGGACGAACGAGGAAGGGGCGCGCTTTGCCCCCGCCATGCTGGCCAGCGGGGTCTTTGCGGGCGTCCACACGCAGGACTATGCCTATGCCCGCCGGGATGCCGAGGGGAAAAGCTTTGGCGGGGAACTGGCGCGGATCGGCTGGGTGGGGGACGAGCCGGTGGGTGCCCGCAAGATGCATGCGATGCTGGAGTTGCACATCGAGCAGGGCCCGATCCTGGAGGCCGAAGGCAAGGAAATCGGCGTTGTCACCCACGGCCAGGGGCTGTGGTGGCTGGAGATCGCCCTGACCGGCAAGGATGCCCATACCGGATCAACGCCGATGGCCATGCGGGTGAATGCAGGCCTCGGCATGGCGCGGATCACCGAACGCGTCCACCAGATCGCGATGAGCCACCAGCCCAATGCCGTCGGCGCGGTGGGGCAGGTCAAGGTCTTTCCCAATTCGCGCAACGTGATCCCCGGCAAGGTGATCTTCACGGTCGATATCCGCAGCCCCGACCAGACCAAGCTGGACCTGATGCGCGGCGAGGTGGAACGCGCCGCCCATGCAGTGGCCGCAGAACTGGGCCTTGGGATTGGCATCGAGGCGGTGGGGCATTTCGACCCCGTGACCTTCGATCCGGGCCTGGTGAAGATCGTCCGGCAATCCGCTGAAAAGCTGGGCTATCCGCACATGGATATCGTCAGCGGGGCCGGGCACGATGCCTGCTGGATCAACCGCGTGGCCCCCACGGTGATGATCATGTGCCCCTGTGTCGGCGGGCTGTCGCATAACGAGGCGGAAGAGATTTCGCCCCAATGGGCGGCGGCGGGAACGGATGTGTTGTTCCATGCCGTGCTTGAGGTTGCGGGGGTGGTTTCGTGACCGCGTTCATGCTACCTTCGGCGGAATGCGGGCACGCTGGCCCGTGGAGGACGCCATGGCCAACCGCACCGAAGTCACCAACGAGCTTATCTTCGAGACGCTCAAGAGTATCCAGGCGACGCTGTCGAAGCTTGCCGATGACATGCACGAGGTCAAGGAACGCCTGGGCATCCTCGAAATGCAATACGCCAGCCTTTCGAACCGCATGGACAGGATGGACCTGCGCATCGAACGGATCGAACGACGGCTCGGCCTCATCGAGGCGTAAGCGGGCGGCTTCAAAGCTTTTCGCTTCGGCATTGACCGGCGGCGTGATGGCCGCGGCGGGCACGGATGTGCTGTTCCATGCCGTGCTTGAGGTGGCGGGGGTGGTGGAGTGACCACCTCCGTCATGTTTCATTTGTTTGGTTTTGGAGGGGGCGGTGGGGGTGGTGGCGCCGGGCGCGGAGCGTCGCGAATGCCTTTTTCGATAGGCTCTGGAGGCTTAACCAATTGTGTAGGTTCCTTGCATGTCGGTCGATGACGATCTGATAGTTCAAGAAGCGAACAGGCTAGCCGAGTTGCAGCTCACTTCGCAGATAAACCTTATGCTCGCCGCAGATCAACGTGCAACAACCTTCGCCGGAATAATGATAGCTGCGGTCGCTGTAATCGCCCAAAAGTACGAAGCTGATACGTCAGTAATTTACGACGACATCGGTCTTCTGCTCTTGGGTATTTCCGCAGCTGTGGCAGCCTACTCCGCGCGATCCGTAAAGGTCCATGTTGCCGGGAACGAGTTCTCAAATTTTGAAGAGGATCTAAAGAGAAAGAAGGAATTTCGTCTTCTTCTGAGGGACTTAGGAACAATCTACGATAAATGCTCAAAGCTGAATCGAAGCATACTGAAACGCAACGGCAGGCTGTTCAACGTCTCGCTTAACTTGGGTGTGTTGGGTTTCGTGACTACCATGTGGCCAAGCATCGTCACGTTGGTCAGAGCGTTCGTCGAGGCATTGAACTATCTAACTGGGAGACACCCGTGACCACAGTCATCAAAAACGGCACCGTCGTCACCGCCGACCTCACCTACAAGGCCGATGTGCTGATCGAGGGCGGCGTGATCACCGCCATCGGGCCGAACCTGAAGGGAAACGAGGTTCTGGACGCCACCGGCTGCCTCATCATGCCCGGCGGCATCGATCCGCATACCCATCTCGAGATGCCCTTCATGGGCACCTATTCGTCGGATGATTTCGAATCCGGCACGCGGGCGGCCCTGAGTGGCGGCACGACCATGGTGGTGGATTTCATCCTGCCGGGGCAGGGGCAGGGGCTGATGGATGCGGCCCAGATGTGGCACAACAAATCCGGCCGCGCCGCCTGCGATTATTCCTATCACATGGCCATCACCTGGTGGGGCGAGCGGGTCTGGGATGACATGGAAGCCTCGGTCAAGGCCGGGATCACATCGTTCAAGCATTTCATGGCCTACAAGGGTGCCTTGATGGTGAACGATGACGAGCTGTTCGCCAGCTTCCGCCGCGTGGGCGATCTGGGCGGGCTTGCGATGGTTCATGCCGAGAACGGCGATGTCGTGGCCGAATTGCAGGCCAGGCTTCTGGCCGAAGGCAATACCGGGCCCGAGGCCCATGCCTATTCCCGCCCCCCCGCGGTGGAGGGAGAGGCGACGAACCGCGCCATCATGATTGCCGACATGGCGGGCGTGCCGCTTTATGTCGTGCACACCTCCTGCGAAGAGGCGCACGAGGCGATCCGGCGCGCGCGCGCCCAGGGCAAGCGCGTCTGGGGCGAGCCGCTGATCCAGCATCTGACACTGGACGAAAGCGAATATGCCCATCCCGACTGGGACCATGCGGCACAGCGCGTGATGAGTCCGCCCTTCCGCAACAGGCAGCATCAGGACAGCCTGTGGGCCGGGCTGCAGTCCGGCTCGCTTTCGGTGGTGGCGACGGACCATTGCGCCTTCACCACCCGGCAAAAGCGGTTCGGAATGGGTGACTTCACCAAGATCCCCAACGGGACCGGCGGGCTGGAAGACCGGCTGCCGATGCTTTGGACCTATGGCGTCGTGACCGGGCGGCTGACGCCGAACGAATTTGTCGCCGTCACCTCGACCAATATCGCGAAAATCCTGAACCTTTATCCGAAGAAGGGGGCGGTTCTGGTGGGGGCTGACGCCGATCTGGTGGTTCTGGATCCGGCGAAAACCAAGACGATCACGGCGGCACGCCAGCAGTCTGCCATCGACTACAACGTGTTTGAGGGCAAGACCGTCAGCGGTCTGCCGCGCTTTACCCTGACAAGGGGTCATGTCGCCGTGCAGGACGGCGAGGTGCGCAGCCGCGAGGGCCACGGGCTCTTTGTTCCGCGCGATCCCCGCCCGGCGGTGAACCGGGCACTTTCAACCTGGAAACAACTGACAGCACCGCGCCCCGTGCAGAGGACCGGTGTTCCGACAAGTGGAGTCTGAGGAAATGGTCAACGAAGGAAAGGCCGCCTTGGCCGCACTGACGGGATATGTCCTTCTGTGTCTGGAAGCGGCGATCATCCTGAATGCGACAACCGCCCATTTCAAGGGCAGTGATGTTCTGGGGGCGGTGCTGTTCGGACCGGATGTGGACATCGTGCTTCCCTTCGCGCTGGCGACGGCCGTGCTGGCCGTGCCGATCTTTCTGCTGTTCCGGGCGATCTTCTTTGTCTTCCAGCTCACCGGCTGGGTCGCCTTCGCCTTTGCCGGGGGGGTGGCCGCCATGGCCGCGATGCTGCTTCTGGGCGGTGTGCGGGAAGCGCCGGCCTTTGCCCTGGCCGGCGCTGTGGCCGGCAATCTTTACCGCGAAGGCGAGGCGCGCTTCATGGCGCGGCGCCGGATGGCGGCAAACGCATGAAGGATACCGCCCGTCCGGCCGAACCTGCGATCGAGGCGCGGTCGCTGGGGCTGACCTTTCAGACCGCAGACGGCCCTGTCCACGCCCTTCGGGACGTGACGCTGACCATCGGACGGGGTGATTTCGTGTCCTTCATCGGGCCTTCGGGCTGCGGCAAGACCACCTTCCTGCGCAGCGTCGCAGCGCTGGAACATCCGACCGAAGGCAGCCTGACGGTGAACGGCATGGCACCGGACGCCGCGCGTCTTGCCCGGGCCTTTGGCTATGTCTTTCAGGCTGCCGGTCTTTATCCCTGGCGCACGATCGCGGGAAACATCCGCCTGCCGCTGGAGATCATGGGCTTCCCGCGCGCCGAGCAGGATGAGAGGGTCGCGCGTGTGCTGGACCTTGTGGAACTGGGCGGGTTCGGCACGAAGTTTCCCTGGCAACTGTCGGGCGGGATGCAGCAGCGCGCCAGCATCGCCCGCGCGCTGGCCTTTGATGCCGATATCCTGCTGATGGACGAACCTTTCGGGGCGCTGGACGAGATCGTGCGCGACCGGCTGAACGAGGAATTGCTCAACCTCTGGTCGCGGACGGGCAAGACCATCGGCTTTGTCACCCATTCCATTCCCGAGGCGGTGTACCTTTCGACCAGGATCGTGGTGATGAGCCCGCGGCCCGGGCGCATCACCGATGTGATCGACAGCCCGCTGCCGCGCGAACGCCCGCTGGGCATCCGCGACACGCCGGAGTTTCTGGCAATCTCGCAGCGGGTGCGCGAGGGGCTGCGGGCGGGCCATTCCTATGACGTGTAAGCGCCGCCGTCCGGCAGGGCTGCTCCGGCCCCTGTATCCGCCCCCGCAGAGGCTGCCCCACGGGCCGGTGTGCCTGCGGGCCGGTCGCGGTTGCACGCCTGGGTCGGCGGGATCAAGGGGCGCACGGTGAAGGCTGTTCTGCCGGTTTTCGTCGTCATCGCGGCCATCGTCGTGCTGTGGTATGGCGCTGCGGTCTGGATGAACGCGGCCTGGGTGCGCGATCAGGCCGCGCGTGCGGGCGAGACGCCGGGCCTGGCACAGATCGTGCCGCAGACCCTGAACCAGGAGCGTCCCGTGCTGCCGACACCGCATCAGGTGGCGGCCGAGTTGTGGAAGGGGGTGGCCGGGCAGGCCGTCACCTCCAAGCGCAGTCTGGTCTATCACGGCTGGATCACCCTGTCGGCGACGCTGCTGGGCTTTGTCATCGGCACCGGGGCGGGCATTCTGCTGGCCATCGGCATCGTGCACAACCGGGCGATGGACCTGAGCGTGATGCCCTGGGCGATTGCCAGCCAGACCATCCCGATCCTGGCCATCGCGCCGATGATCATCGTTGTGCTGAATTCCGTCGGTGTGACGGGCATCGTGCCGAAGGCGATCATCTCGGCCTATCTGTCGTTCTTCCCGGTGGTCGTGGGCATGGTAAAGGGCCTGCGCGCGCCCGATGCGATGCAGCTTGACCTGTTGCGGACCTATGGTGCCTCGCAGCGGCAGACCTTTGCCAAGCTGCGGATGCCTGCCTCGGTGCCCTATCTCTTTGCCTCGCTGAAGGTGGGGGTGGCGGCGGCGCTTGTGGGGGCCATTGTCGGCGAATTGCCGACCGGGGCCGTGGCGGGGCTGGGTGCGCGGCTGCTTTCGGGAAGCTACTATGGCCAGACCGTGCAGATCTGGGCCGCGCTGTTTGCGGCGGCCCTTCTTGCGGCCTCGCTTGTGGCGCTGATCGGGCTGGCAGAGCGGCTGACGCTGCGCCGGATGGGAATGGGCCGATGACCTGGGTTCTTGGCACGATGCTGTTCTGGGCGGCGGCCTGGGCGCTGAACATCCGGCTTGCCGCCTCGCGGGTGACGCAAAGCCGGGCGGGGCGGCTGATCATTCCCGCAGTTTTCGGGCTGACGCTGCTGGGGGTCTGGGAAGGGCTGGTGCACGGCCTGCAGGTGCCCGCCGTCATTCTGCCCCCCCCCAGCGCGATTGCGGCCAAGATCGCCGGAAACACTTCCACGCTCTGGATCGATTTCGTGCAGACCTTCGTCAAGGGCGCGCTCAGCGGCTATGGCATCGGGTGCCTGGCCGCGATTATTGTGGCGGTGCTGATCGACCGGTCGGCCTTTCTGCGGGCCGGCCTTTTGCCGGTCGGCAATTTCGTTTCGGCCCTGCCCATTGTCGGAATATCCCCCATCCTGGTGATGTGGTTCGGTTTCGACTGGCACTCGAAGGCGGCGGTTGTGGTGGTGATGGTGTTCTTTCCGGTGCTGGTCAACACGCTGGCCGGTCTGCGCGCCGCCGAGCCGATGCAGCGCGACCTTATGGCGACCTGGGGGGCAAGCTATTGGCAAACCCTGTGGAAGCTGCGTCTGCCGGCCGCCATGCCGTTTATCTTCAACGGGTTGAAGATTGCCACCACGCTCGCGCTGATCGGTGCGATCGTGGCCGAATTCTTCGGCAGCCCGACGCGGGGCATGGGGTTTCGCATCTCGACAGAGGTGGGCAGGCTGGGGCTGGACATGGTCTGGGCCGAAATAGCTGTTGCGGCGCTGGCAGGTTCGGCTTTCTATGGCGTTATTGCACTGATCGAACGGCGGGTGACCTTCTGGCACCCGTCGCAACGGCGCTGACACACCGGGCCGCAAGAGGCCCGCAACACGGAGGTGAATGCATGAGGAAATTTCTGACCGGGGCACTGTTCGCGGCATTCGCGGCAGGCGGCGCGCAGGCGGCGGACGATGTGACGCTGCAACTGAAATGGGTGACGCAGGCCCAGTTTGCCGGCTACTATGTCGCCCAGGCCAAAGGGTTCTATGAGGAAGAGAACCTCAACGTCACCATCAAGCCGGGTGGCCCCGATATTGCGCCAACCCAGGTCGTGGCGGGGGGCGGTGCCGATGTGGTGATCGACTGGATGCCCTCGGCCCTGGCTGCGCGCGAAAAGGGCCTGCCGCTGGTGAACATCGCGCAGCCCTTCGCCTCGTCGGGGTTGATGCTGACCTGCCTGAAGGAAAGCGGCGTGGCAAGCCCGGCCGACTTTCCCGGCAAGACGCTGGGCGTGTGGTTTTTCGGCAACGAGTACCCCTTCCTGAGCTGGATGGCGACCCTGGGCCTGCCGACCGACGGCAGTCCCGGCGGCGTGACCGTGCTCAAGCAGGGCTTCAACGTCGATCCGCTTCTGCAAAAGCAGGCGGCCTGCATTTCGACCATGACCTACAACGAATACTGGCAGATCATCGACGCGGGCATCACGCCCGATCAGCTGGTGACGTTCAAATATGAAGACGAAGGTGTCGCGACGCTGGAGGACGGGCTATACGTTCTGGAAGACAGGCTGAGCGACCCGGCCTTCGAAGACAAGATGGTGCGCTTTGTGCGCGCCTCGATGAAGGGCTGGAAATACGCCGAAGCCAATCCCGACGAAGCGGCGATGATCGTTCTGGACAATGACGAAACCGGTGCCCAGACCGAACAGCACCAGAAGCGGATGATGGGCGAGGTGGCCAAGCTGACGGCCGGATCCAACGGCGCGCTGGACGTGGCCGCCGCCGAGCGCACCGTCAAGACGCTCTTGGCGGGCGGGTCGGACCCGGTCATCACCAAGGCCCCGGAAGGTGCCTGGACCAGCGTGATCACCGACAAGGCCCTGCAGTAATCCCGCCGGGCTGATACGGGGGGCGCGCCGGGAAAGCGGCGCGCCCCTTTTTCATGCGCGGGGCTTGCCGGGCATGCCGGGGCGGGGGCCGTCTGCCCCCGCCCCGCGCCCAAGCATGTTTCCAGACAGGAAATTGCAGTTTTCCGTTGTCTGTAAGCCGGATGTCATGTTGTAAATTCCAAGGAGATGCGGGGAATTGCAATGCCGGTTTCGGCGCTGACAGGGGGGCGGGTGCGTGAGCGGCGGCTGGCCCTGGGCCAGCGGCAGGCCGATGTGGCGCGCGCGGCGGGCATTTCCGCATCTTATCTGAACCTGATCGAGCATAACCGGCGGCGCATCGGCCCCGGGGTGCTGGCGCGGCTGGCCGATGTGCTGGGGACCGAAGCTGCGGCGCTTGCCCAGGGGGCTGAAGGGATTCTTGCCACGGATCTGCGCGATGCGGCGGTGGGGGCCGGTGGCACGCGCCCAGAAGTGGAGCGTATCGAGGATTTCATCGGACGTTTTCCGGGCTGGGCCGAGCTTCTGGCCGCGCAGCACCGCCGGCTGGGGCGGCTGGAACGGTCGGTCGAAGCCCTGTCGGACCGGATGGCGCACGATCCGCATCTGTCGGCAGCGCTGCATGAGGTTCTGTCCGTGGTCAGCGCCGTGCGCTCCACGGCCGCCATCCTTGCCGAAACCGAAGAGATTGATCCGTCCTGGCGCGCGCGCTTTCATGCAAACCTGCACGCCGATGCAGAGCGGCTTGCGACCGGTGCCGAGGCACTGGTCGCCTATCTGGATGTGTCGGGAGAAGAGCAGGATCAAGGCATCGCCGCCCCGCAGGAAGAGCTGGAGGCCTGGCTTGCGGGCCATGACTGGACGCTGGCCGCCCTGGAACCGGGGGCGTCGCCAGAAGCCCGGGCGTCCCTGCTGGCCGAGGGCGGCGGGCTGGCCTCGGGGGCGGCGCGCCAGCTGGCCCGCGACTGGCTGGCCCAGGCGGCAAAGGATGCGGCCGCCGTGCCGATGACCGATCTGGTCGATGCCGCCGCCCGGTTGGGGCTGGATCCGGTCTTGCTTGCGCAGCACTTCGGCGCCGATGTGATCGCTGTCTTCCGCCGCCTTGCCCTGATGCCGGGCATGAAACTTGGTGTGGTGATCTGCGATGCCTCCGGCACCATGATCTTCCGCAAGCCTGTGGAGGGATTTGCGCTGCCGCGCTTTGGCGCGGCCTGCCCGATGTGGCCGCTTTACACGGCGCTGGGCCGCCCGATGAGCCCGGTACAGGCCCAGGTCGAGATGTCGGGGCGCAGTCCGCAGCGGTTCCGCACGCTTGCCTTCTGCCGGCCGCGCCTGACCGGCGGTTTTGCGGGGCCGCAACTGGCCGAAGCGGCGATGCTGATCCTGCCGCTTCCGCCCGGCACGACCGCGACGCTGGCGGTGGGCACCAGTTGCCGGATCTGTCCGCGCCCGGCCTGCCCCGCGCGGCGGGAGCCGTCGATCCTGTCGGAAAGCCAGACCGGCGCATGACGCTTTTGACTGGGCGGTTCTTTGCGCCGATAGTTGGCCGGCGGCAGGGGAGGGCCGTGCCATGGGCAATCATGTTCTTGTGATCGAGGACGAGCCGAACATCGTCGAAGCGATCCGGTTCATCCTGATGCGCGACGGCTGGGACGTCTCGACGCTGTCGGACGGGGATCTGGCCGAAGACACCATCAGATTCTGCCGCCCCGACGTGGTCATCCTGGATGTGATGCTGCCCGGCAGAAGCGGCCTTGAAGTACTGGCGGCCCTTCGCGCCGATGCGGCAACCCGGTCGCTGCCCGTCCTGATGCTGACCGCCAAAGGGCAGGGCCGTGACCGGGCCGAGGCAGAGCGCATCGGGGCCAGCCGGTTCATGTCGAAACCGTTTTCCAATACCGAGATTCTGGCCTCGGTCCGCGCGCTGGCGGGGGTGTGAAGCGTCCGGGTCTGCCGCTGTTCCTGCAGCGCCGCCCCTACCGGCGGCGGCGCAAGATCGACGCCGCCCGCCTGCTGCCGGTCTTCGGGGCGTTTCTTCTGCTGTTGCCCATGCTTTGGGCCCCCGCCGGGGACGAGGGCAGGGGCACCGTCGGCGACGGGCTTTATCTGTTTGTGGTCTGGGCCGGGCTGATCGCGGTGGCGCGTCTGCTGGCCCCCAGCCTGACCGCCGACGGGCAGCCGGACCCCGATGAGGGGAAGGGCTGATGGTTCCCTTCAACATCCTTGTCGTGGTCTGTCTGGTCTATGTGGGGCTGTTGTTTCTTGTCGCCTTTCTGGTGGAACGCCGCGCCCATGCCCGGGCATTGCCCTGGCTGCGTTCGCCGCTGATCTATACGCTGTCGCTGTCGATCTTCTGTACGGCCTGGACGTTTTACGGGGCTGTCGGCTATGCCGTGCGCTCGGGCTGGGAATTCATGACCATTTATCTGGGGCCGACGCTGGTCTTTGTCGGCTGGTGGTGGGTGCTGCGCAAGCTGGTCCGGATCGGCAAGACGCAGCGGGTCACCTCTATCGCCGATCTGATTTCAAGCCGTTACGGCAAGTCCAACATGCTGGGCGTCATCGTGACCGTGATCTCGGTGGTGGCCGCGACGCCCTATATCGCACTGCAACTGCAGTCCGTCACCCTGTCCTTTGCGGTTTTCGCCAGTACCGCTGCGGATGGGGGACCGGTGCCGGACAAGGCGGCAACGGCGCTGTGGGTGGCGGTGGGCCTTGCGCTGTTCACGGTGCTGTTCGGCACCCGCAATCTGGATTCGAACGAGCGCCACCTTGGCGTTGTCACGGCCATTGCCGTCGAGGCGGTGGTAAAGCTGGTGGCGCTGGTGGCCGTGGGGGTTTTCGTTGTCTGGGGTCTGGCGGGCGGGCCGGCGGACATGATGGCAAAGATCAACGCCTCGCCGCTGTCCTCATGGGATCTGCAGCCCGGCCGCTGGGCGGGGCTGATCTTTCTGTCCGCCGCCGCCGTGTTGTGCCTGCCGCGCATGTTTCAGGTGATGGTGGTCGAAAATGTCGATGAGCGGCACCTTGCCACGGCAAGCTGGGCCTTTCCGCTGTACCTGTTCCTGATGTGCCTGTTCGTTCTGCCCATCGCGGTCGCCGGGCTGGACCTGCTGCCCCCCGGCACGAATCCCGACCTGTTCGTGCTGACGCTGCCCCTGGCGCAGGGGCAGGACGGGCTGGCGATGCTGGCCTTTCTGGGCGGGTTTTCATCGGCCACTTCGATGGTGATCGTGGCATCGATCGCGCTGGCCACCATGGTGTCCAACCACATCGTCATGCCGCTGTGGCTTTCGCTGCGCCCGGCCCGGGCCGTTTCGGGGGATGTGCGGCGCATCGTGCTGCTGTCGCGGCGGCTGGCGATTGCCGGGATCGTGGCGCTGGGATACGCTTATTTCCAGCTTTCGGGCGGGTCGGCCGCGCTGGCGGCAATCGGGCTGATTTCTTTCGTTGGGGCCGCGCAGATTCTTCCCGCGATGCTGGGCGGCATCTTCTGGCGCGGCGCCACCCGGGTGGGGGCCGTTTGCGGGCTGCTGACCGGGGCCGGCGTCTGGGTTTATTCGCTGTATCTGCCCTCTTTCGGTCCGGATGGGGTGATTTCGGCGCGGCTGATCGCCGAGGGACCCTGGGGCATCGGCTGGCTCCGGCCGCAGGCGCTGTTCGGTGTCGAGGGGATCGATCCGCTGATCCATGCGATGTTCTGGTCGCTGGTCCTGAATGCCACCGCCTTCTTCGCAGGCTCGATCCTGACCTTTCCCGGCCCGGTGGAACGGGTGCAGGGTGCCGCTTTCGTGAACGTCTTTGACGGAGAGGTTCCGGCAGGCGGCTGGGTGCGCGGTGCGGCCACAGCCGAAAATCTGCTGATCCTGTCACAGCGCATTCTGGGCGGGGATGGGGCGCTGGCCTTTTTCGAGGCCGAGGCAAGGATGCAGGGAAAGGCCGGGCCCCTGCCCGATCCGACACCGGGGTTCGTCGGGGCGCTGGAACGGCGGCTGTCGGGCTCGGTCGGTGCGGCGACGGCCCATGCCATGATCGCGCAAACGGTCGGCGGCGCGGCGGTTTCGGTGGAAGACCTTATGGCGGTGGCCAATGAGACCGCCCAGATCATGGAATATTCCGCCAGGCTTGAAGCGCAGTCGGAAGAGCTGACGCGGACAGCGCGGCAGTTGCAGCTGGCGAACGAGAAGCTGACCCGGCTGTCGGTGCAGAAGGATTCCTTCCTGAGCCAGATCAGCCACGAGCTGCGCACCCCGATGACGTCGATCCGCGCCTTTTCCGAAATTCTGATGGAGGGGGACATGCCCCCCGCGATGCTGCGCCGCCATGCAACCATCATCCATGAAGAGGCGATCCGCCTGACCCGGCTGCTGGACGACCTTCTCAACCTGAGCGTGCTTGAAAACGCGGGTGTGCAGTTGACGCTGGGTCTGGTCAGCCTGCAGGATATGATCGACCGCGCCCTTGTCGCCGCCGCCCAGACCCGGCCCGAACGCAGCTTCGCCGTTCACCGCGATCCGGCGTCCGAAGCGCTTTATGTGACAACCGATGCCGACAGGCTGACGCAGGTCTTCATCAACCTGATCTCCAACGCCCGGAAATACTGTGCCGCCCCGGAACCGGAGCTGCGCATCGCGGTGCGGCAGCGCGGCGGGCGGGTGATGGTGGATGTGATCGACAATGGCCGCGGCATCCCCGAAGACAGCCAGGCCCTGATTTTCGAGAAATTCGCCCGGCTGACCGATGAGACGCGGGCAGGGGGGGCCGGACTGGGCCTGGCGATCTGCCGCGAGGTGATGACAGCCCTTGGCGGAAGCATCACCTACCTTCCGGGGCAGGGCGGCACCGCCTTTCGCGTGACCTTTCCGCTGCGCCTGCGGGCTGTGGCCTGACATACCCTTTCTTAAGGGTGCGCGGACTATGGTCTGTGGCGCGGCGGAACACGGGGCAGGTGGCGTGGCAGGCGAAGTTATCCGGAAGAAGGTGGCAGCGGGGCGGACAGGCCAGCCCGAGGGCGGGCCGGGGGCCGACCGGGCCTGGCGACTGGCGCTGGCGCGGGCGGCCAATGACACCATTGCGCTGCCGCTGGATGTCGCACGGCTGTCGGTTCACCGCCGCAGCCTGGCCGAACTGCTGGAACTGGCCCCTGAAAGGGCGCTGATTGCCGTTCTGGAAGGTCCGGCAGATGCGCTTGGCATCCTGATGCTGTCGCCCCCCGTCCTGTCCGCGATGATCGAGATGCAGACGATCGGCCGTGTCGGATCGATCACGCCCCCGGTGCGCAAGCCGACGCGCACCGATGCCTCGATGGTGGCGGACATGATCGACCGGGCGCTGCAGGAACTGGAAGCCGGGCTGGAAAGCGATCCCGACCTGATCTGGGCCGGCGGGTTCCGCTATGCGTCCTTTCTGGATGATCCCCGTCCGCTGGGCCTTCTGCTGGAAGAGGAATACTACCGCGTGCTTCAGGCGGAATTGCGGCTTGGCAACGGGGCAAGATCGGGGGGCGTCATGCTGGCGCTTCCCGCCGAAGGGCGCGGCCGCCCCCCGAAACCCGCGCCGACGGCCACGCCGGCACCCGTTGCCGCCGCCCTTTTTTCCAAGGCGCTGACCGAGCAGGTGATGCGCACCGAGGCAGACCTTGCGGCTGTTCTTCACCGCCTTACGGTGCCGCTGTCCTATGTGATGGCCCTTAAGGAGGGGGACCTTGTGCCTTTGTCCACAGCCGCGCTGGACCGGATCGTGCTGGAGGGGCTGGACGGACGCCCCCTTGCCACCGGGCGGCTTGGACAGAACCGCGGCATGCGGGCAGTCCGTCTTGCCCCGCAGGCCATGGCAGAAGAGGTGCCTGCGGCCGGATCCGGACCGGCGTTGCGGGCCGCGGCCGGCTGAGCCACCCTTTGGTCAGCCCCGCTGTGCAAGCGCGTCGATCTGGCCGCGCAATCCTTCCAGCTGGTAGCCGAAGCGGGCCGGAAGGGCGATCAGCTCGTCCGTCGGTCTTTTTCCGGCCTGGGCCAGCGCCCAGACCATGGATGACCGGTTGCCGGACGCGCAATAGGCCAGGACCGGGCCACAGGCGCTGTCAAGGGCCGCTTTCTGCGCCATGACATTGTCAAGCGTCAGCGCCCCGCCGATCACCGGATTGATGACAAAGGTCAGCCCCAGGGCCTCGGCGGCCTGCCGCATGGGTCCGGCATGCAGGTTTGCGGGGATTTCCCCGTCGGGACGGTTGTCGATCACGGTGGTGAAGCCTGCGGCCTTGATTGCGGCAAGATCAGCCGGTGCGATCTGCGGCGACACGGCGTAGCTTTCGGTCAGGGAACGGATGTCCATCAGGCGTCCTTGATCTGGGGGGTGCGGCCAAGACGGGCGGCAGCGGGAACGGCGGCAAGCATACCCGCCGCCATGGCAAGAAGAAAGACCACCCCGCCGGTCCCGCCAAAGCCCAGAGAGGCCAGGGCCGGACCCGGGCAGAGACCGGCCAGCGCCCATCCGGCACCGAACAGCGCCGAGCCGATCAGCAGGGGCGGATCGATCCGCCGCGACGCGGGCGCGGGCAGCGCCGTGCCCAGCAGCGCCGCCCGCCGACGCGCCGCGACGCGCCAGGCCAGCGTCATCGGCAGGATTGCCCCCGCCAGAACAAAGGCCAGGGTCGGGTTCCATTCCCCGAAGATGTCAAGCCAGCCTTGCACCTTGCGGGTATCGGTCATGCCCGACATCAGCAGGCCGGCGCCGAACAGGGCCCCGCAAAGAAGGGCAACCGCAAGCCGGGCCATCAGATGACCCCCAGCAAATGGCGCGCAATCAGCAGGGTTGCGGCCCCGGACAAAAGGTAGACCGCCGTTGCGGCAAGGCTGCGCGGCGCAAGCCGCGAGATGCCGCACACCCCATGCCCCGAGGTGCAGCCCCCCGCAAGGCGCGTGCCCAGCCCCACCAGAAGCCCGGCAAGGGCGACCACCGCCAGATTGCCCGTCAGATGCGTCTGCGCAGGATTGCCAAGCAGCGACAGCAGGCCGGGACACCCGACAAGGCCGATGAGAAAGGCCATTTTTTCTGCCCGTCCCGGGCGGTCGGATCCGTCCAGAAGCGACCCCAGAATCCCCGAGGCCCCCATGATCCTGCCGTTGACCAGCAGAAAGACCGATGCGGCGCCACCGATCATCAGCCCGCCCGCAAAGCCGCGCCCCCAGTCCGCAATGGTCATGTCCTTCCCCTTCGCTGTCTGCGCGCAGCGATATTGCCCGGCACCGGGCCGGCTTTGCAAGGGCCGGACTTGACCTGCATCAAGGCGTGGGCGCAGTCTGCCGCCTAGCCTGCGCAGGCAACATCAGGGAGGATTGCATGGTCCCGGTCAGCCAACGCAAAAGCCAGCTGGAGACGCGGCTTCGCGATCTTCGCGCGCGGCTTGCCACGATCGACGCCGAGCTTGATTCGCATCAGTCGAAAGACTGGGAGGATCTTGCGACAGAACGGGAATCTGACGAGGTTCTGGAAGGGATGGGGCTTTCCGGGCAGCAGGAGATCAGGCAGATCGAAGCAGCCTTGGGTCGCATCGCTTCGGGCGACTATGGTATCTGCGTCACCTGCGGCGATCCGATTTCCGAGGAAAGGCTGGATGTCTTGCCCTACACGCCGTTCTGCCGCAATTGCGCATCATGAAAAAGGACGCGGCGAAAACCCGTCCCAAGCCGGGCGGCGGCCCGGCGGATGAACGCGCCCCGATGCCGCAGGATATGCCGCGCACCCCGCGATCCGGGCTTGATCCGCTGTTTCATGTGATGCCGGTTGCCGGGCTGCATCTGTCGCCGCCGGGGCAGCCGGACGATGAGACGATGGAAGCCGGGTTTGACAATATGCCCGTCTGACGGGGGTTTCCGTATGCCAAAGTTGATCCGGCCCCCGGGCTTGTGCCGGAGGGCCCGTTTGCACGCATCAGGGCGTTGCCAAGCTGCGCCAATACCTTAAAAAGGGTGGCGTGCGCCGGGACAGGGCGGCGCGCGGGGGGGGCAGGCAGGATGACCGCGACGGTTCGGCAAACGCGGAACGGGGCAGTGATGGTCCTGACGATAGATTCGCCGCCTGTGAATGCCCTTGGTGCCGCCGTGCGCGCCGGCCTGGCCGAAGGTCTGGCGGCGGCGCAGGCGGACCCTTCGGTCGGGGCCATTGTGCTTTGTGCCGTCGGGGCAAACTTTTCCGCCGGGGCGGATATCCGCGAGTTCGGACGCCCGGCCCCCCGGGGCGTGCCCGGATTGCCCGAGCTGTGCAACCGCATCGAAGCCTCGGGCAAGGCCGTGGTCGCGGCCATAGAGGGGACGGCGCTGGGCGGCGGGTTGGAACTTGCGCTTGCGGCGCATGTGCGGCTGGCCGGCCCGCGCGCGCGCCTGGGCTTTCCGGAGGTTGCCCTTGGGTTGCTGCCCGGTGCGGGCGGAACGCAGCGAATGCCAAGACTGACGGGGGCGGGGCCGGCGCTGCGCCTGATGCTGACGGGAAAGCCCGTTCCGGCGCAAGAGGCGCTGGCCATCGGGCTTGTGGACGCGGTGGTCGAGGATGCAGAGCAGACGGCCGTCGCCCTGGCCGCCGATCTTGCGGCCGGGCGCAAGACACCGGTCCCTACCCGCGACCGGCAAGAGGGGCTGCGCGATGCGGCGCGCTACCAGGCAGAGGTGCTGTCGGCCCGGGCGGGCACCGCCGGGCGGCTGCCTGCACCGGGGCGCATTGTGGACTGTGTCGAGGCGGCGCTGCTGTTGCCCTTTGACCGTGGCCTTGTGCTTGAACGCGCAGCCTTTGAAGACCTTGCTGCCGGCCCTGAATCTGCCGGTCTGCGCCGCGCCTTCTTTGCCGAACGCCGGGTGGCCGTCTTTCCCGAAGCGGATGCGCGCGCCAATCCTGTGTCCCTTGTGGGTCTGGTCGGGCTTGGCGCGACCGGGGCCGCGATTGCGGCCCTGCTGCTTCAGGCCGGGCTTCGGGTGGCGGCGGTCGTCAAGGGCAGCGGTCCACTGGACGCCGGGTTAAGGCGTGTGTCCGCCCTTCTGGATCAGGCCGAAGCGGCCGGAAGGCTTTCCCCCGAGGCGAGGGCGCAGGCTCAGGCCCGTCTGTCGTCCGCCCCGGAACTTACGGCGCTGGCAGGCTGCGAACTGGTGATCGAGGCGCTTCCCGAGGATGAGGCCCTGAAGGCATCCGTGCTGGGCAAACTTGGACAGATCTTGCGTCCGGGGTCGGTGATCACCACGACTGTCTCATGGCTTGATCCGGCCAGACTGGCGCTGGCCACCGGGCGGCCTGCGGATGTGGTGGGCCTGCATCTGTGCCCGCCGGCAGAGCGGATGCGGCTGGCCGAGCTGGGCGTGTCTTCGCAAACGCGGCCCGAGGCCGTGGCAACCCTTGCAGCACTGATGCGCCGGATCGGCAAACTTCCGGTGCGGGTCGGGGCGGCGGCGGGGCTGGTGGGCAACCGCGTGATGGCCGCCCTTCGGACAGCGGCAGACCTTCTGCTGGAAGAAGGAGCCTCGCCTTCGCAGGTGGATGCCGCCCTGCAGGACTTCGGCTTTGCCATGGGACCCTACCGCGCGCTTGACCTGGCGGGGCTGAAGCGCGCCTGGGCGCATCGCCAGCGCGAGAGTCGCGCCGGGCGCCCCGGCTACGGCGGCGATCTGGCCGACATGCTGGTGGGCGCCGGGCGGCTTGGGCAGGTGACGGGCCGCGGTTACTATCTGCACGACGGCCAGGGGGTGCGCGAGGATCCCGAGGTGCTGGGCCTTCTGGGGGAACTGCGCTCGGCCAAGGGTATTGCCCCCCGGCGGATCGGCAGCGACGAGATACGCCTGCGCTGCCTCGGCGCCATGGCCAATGAGGCGGCCAAAGTCCTGGGCGAGGGTCTGGCACAGCGCCCCGGCGATATCGATGCGATCCTTCTGGCGGGCTATGGCTTTCCGCGCTGGCGGGGTGGCCCCATGGCCTGGGCGGCGGACCGCGGGCTGCTGGTGCTGCGCGCCGATCTGCGCCGCTTTGCGCCGCAGGCCCCGGAATTCTGGGCCGTGGCCCCGCTGATCGATGATCTGATCCGCGAGGAACGCCATCTGGACGATCTGGACATGCGCCCGGTCAGTTCAGGATGATGCCCGTCAACACCAGCATCAGCCCCAGCGCCGAAACCCCCAGGGCCGCCAGGTTGAGGGTGACGATCCGCTGAAGGCGGGCCCGCATCGCCGCGCTGTCCAGCCCCGCGTTGCGCGCGCGCAGCGCCAGCTGGATACAGCGCAGCAGGCCGCCAACGCCGCCAAGCGAGACCGCCGCCCCAAGCCAGATAAGCCAGTCCATGCCGCCCCCCTTGCCATTGCGCGCCCGGACCTGGCCCTAGCCGAGCGCGGCCTTTCTGGCAAGACCTTGAACCCCCGCACCGCCGCAGGATAGGGAAGGGGCGATCCAACGGATGAGGCGAGCCATGAACGACAAGACCGACACCTACAGCGTCACCGCCGACGAGCTGCGCCAGTTCATCGAACGCGCCGAAACGCTGGCCGCCGAAAAGCGCGACATCGCCGAACAGGAAAAAGAGCTTTTCGCCGAAGCCAAGGGGCGCGGCTATGACACCAGGGTCATGCGCAAGGTCATCGCCCTGCGCAAACGCAAGCCCGATGACATTGCCGAGGAAGAAGCGGTTCTGGAGATGTACAAGGCAGCGCTGGGCATGGTCTGACGGCGCGGCACCCGACAGACCCTGCGCGTCTGGACAGGGCGTGCCGGGTTCTGTAAGTCCGGCAGGGGATGACCAACGAAAACACTCAGATACTTCGGCCAAAGCCCCGGCTGCCCCGGCTTGACCCCTGGTCGGCGGGGGCGGTGCTGATTGCGGCCATTGTGCTGATGCCGATCGGCGCGGTGCTGTGGATCGCGGCGACCCCGGCGGAAAACATCTGGCCGCATCTGCTGGCCACCGTCTTGCCGCGCTATCTGTCCACCACCCTGACCCTGATGATCGGGGTCGGCGCGCTGACCGCTGCCGTGGGGACCGGGGCCGCATGGCTGCTGACGATGTACCGCTTTCCGCTGTCGCGCCTGCTGGATTATGCGCTGCTGCTGCCTTTGGCGATTCCGGCCTATATCGGTGCCTATGCGCTGGTGGATTTCCTGGAATATGCCGGGCCGGTGCAGGGCGCTTTGCGCGATGCGATGGGGTGGCAGTCCGCCCGCGACTACTGGTTTCCCCAGGTGCGGTCCGTTCCTGCCGCCATGGTGGTTCTGGCGGCGGCGCTTTATCCTTACGTCTATCTTCTGGCGCGCGCCGCCTTCCGCGAACAGTCGGGCTGCGCCTGTGAGGTGGCCCGCGCCCTGGGCAACGGCCCCTGGGCGCTGTTTGTGCGGGTGGGCCTGCCGCTGGCGCGCCCCGCCATTGCCGCCGGTGTGGCCCTGGCAGCGATGGAGACGGTGAACGATTACGGCACTGTCAGCTATTTCGGGGTTCAGACGCTGACCACGGGAATCTTTTCCGTCTGGCTCTCGGGGGGGAATGCCGGCGGGGCGGCGCAGCTTTCGCTGGTCCTGCTGGTGATGATTCTGGGGCTGGTTGCGGTGGAACGGGCGGGGCGGCGCAACATGCGCTTTCACCAGACCTCGCGGACGCAACGGCCGGTGGCCCCGATTCGCCTGCAGGGGCTGCGGGCCTGGGCGGCGACCGCCCTGTGCCTGGTGCCGTTTTCCTTGGGATTCCTGCTGCCGGTCGGGGTGATCCTGGGCATCGCGCTGCGCAACCGCGAAGCGTGGTTTTCCCCCGGGTTGGGGCGGGCGCTGGCCAATACACTGGTCTCGGGCGGCGTGGCCGCCGTCCTGACGGTGTCTGCCGCGCTGTTTGTGGTCTATGGCATCAGGCTGGCGGGTCAGCGCCTGCCGCGCCTGCTCTTGCCGGTGACGACCATCGGCTATGCCGCCCCCGGCGCCGTTCTGGCGGTGGGCCTGCTTGTTCCGCTGGCAGCCCTGGATCAGCGGATTGCGGACCTGGTGCTGCGGGTCAGCGGCCATGACCCGGGCCTGATCCTGACCGGAACCCCTGCCGCCCTTGTGCTGGCCTATTGCGTGCGCTTCTTTGCAATTGCGCAAGGTGCGGTGGATTCCGCCTTTGACCGCGTTTCGCCCAGCCTGCCCATGGCGGCACGGTCGCTGGGCCGCAGTGCAGGGGGGGCCTTGCAGGCGGTGTACCTGCCGCTGATGCAGCGGTCGGTCGCCACCGCCCTGCTGGTGGTCTTTGTCGACTGCGTCAAGGAATTGCCGGCCACGCTGCTGCTGCGCCCCTTCAACTACGACACGCTGGCCACCCGCGTGCATGAAAAGGCCAGCCTTGAAAATCTGGGCGATGCGGCCCCTGCCGCGATCCTTGTGATGCTGGTCGGCCTTGCCGCCGTCGGATTGATGGCGCGCGCCAGCCGCTAGGGGCTTGCACAGACCCCGCCGGGGCGCTATCCACCGCGCCCGGGCCTGATGTTGTGCCAGCAGTTGATGTGAACCCGACAGTCTGATCGGGCAGCGCCGTGACGGCAAACGGGAAGCGCAGTCAAGCTGGTGAACAGGGCGCGGATCGTGACGGCATGCCGGTTTAGCTCAGTTGGTAGAGCGCGTGATTTGTAATCACGATGTCGCGGGTTCAAATCCTGCAACCGGCACCACAACCCTGCCGTCTGGGCATTCCCTGATGAAGGTCCACACCTCAAAGGGCGGGCGCACCTTTGTTCCGGGTCCGTCATCGGCGGATCAGGCGCGGGTCTGTGGCGCGCTGTAGGCGGGGTTTCGGGCCGGGTTGGCCGTGCCGGGGCCGGGCGTTCCGATGTGCCGCTTGGATCGGGTGATCGAGGATGCCATAGGCATTGCCGGGATCGGGGGCTTCAAGCAGGGCATTTCGGCTATGGGCCGAAGGCCGTTCCTGGCAGCAAGGAATGGCCGTACGTTTCGCCCGCAAGCCCCGTGATGGCCGGGCCGGGCATGGTGCTGGCCTTCGGATGCCCGTGGCACGCCACCGGTCCGGGCGGGTTCATCGTGGAAAACCGGCGGCCGCTGACCGGGGACGGGATCGGACAGACAAATCGTCTGCCGGATGCGCTTGCACCAGGCGGTTCAGGCCGGGGCCGCCGACAGCACCTGCCGCGCCGCGACGGGCTTGTCCAGCAGATCGGCCAGCGTCAGGGATTCGATCAGCACCAGGTAGGACCAGAACACCTCGGCAAAGACCTTGCGGATGCGGCAGGCGGTTTCGTCCGCGCAGTCGTCGCAGCGCTGATAGGCCCGGCGTGACAGGCACGTCAGGGGGGCGATCGGCCCGTCGATCATGCGCAGAAGTTCGCTGAGCGCAATTGCGGCGGGCTCCTTGATCAGCAGATAGCCGCCGTTGCGGCCACGGATGCTGGCGATGTAGCCGGCGTTGCGAATCTCCAGCAGGATATGTTCCAGAAACCGCTTCGGCGTTTCGGCCCGCCGTGCGATTTCCTCGATCCGCAGCGCCTGCCCTGCGCCGGCCCGCTCATCGGCCAGCACCATCATCGCCTTCAGGGCGTATTTCATCTTTTGCGTGATCATGCCCCCAATTAAGGGACGGCCCGGAATTTCTCAATCGGGAACCTCGGAAACGGCATGGTGTCCGGGGCATCTTTGCCGCTTTGGTTCAGGGTGCGGGCGGCTCTGATGCGCAAATCGCCTGATGGCCGAGGTTCCCCTTTCCCCGGACGGACTCATCCCACAGTTTGCGTGACGGGCATGCCGGGCGCGGTAAAGCCGTTCAGCACGGCAACGCGGACCTGGAACCCGGCGACCTGACGGTCGAAGTCACGGGCCGCGAGACGTTGCCCCGGCAACTTGACACAGGGCATCCTGGTCTCCGCACGGCGTCGGCGGCAATGCCCGCTCCATCGTCGCCAGATGGTCCGTCCGAAGCGCCGTGATGTGCGCAGGGATTCGTTGCCTGTGATCGCACCGGCGGTATCAAGCTTTGAGGGCCTGGCGTTCCTGCGGGGCGGAATGATGGCGGTGGCGCCACGGGCGGCGATGGCGTCGTGGCCTTTGCGGGTGTCAAAGGCGCCGTCGGCGGTAGCGCTTGCGATCTCCTGATCGGGCGGGATCTGGCCGGGCAGTCCGGGCAGCATCGGGGCGTCGCCGATGTCGCTCGTGGTGACCCCGGCTGCGCGGATCTCCAGTGTTTTCCCGTCGATCCCGATGTGGCTCTTGCGCCAGACGCGCCGCCTGGAGCCACCATGCCTGCGGGCGTTCCACTCCCCTTCGCCCCCGGCCTTTATGCCCCTCGCCGGTTCGAGCGAACCGGTGGCGCTTACCGGCTTGATGTCGACCGGCAGATGCAGCGGGCCGTTCGGGCTGCGACAGGGGATGTTGACCTTCAATGTCTTCTGGCGGCGGCTGAGGGTGCTGAAGTCGGGCAGCGCCCAGTCCCGTCCGATCAACCGCAGCAGGCTTTCGACAAAGCCGGTCGTTTGCCTTAGCGCCATCCCGAACAGCACCTTCATCGTCAGGCAGGTCCGGATCGCTCCGTCACTGCAGCCGGGCGTCCGACCACGCTTGCCTGTGGGATCGCCACCCCGGGTCATCTCCGGATCGGACCAGATCGTCAGCGGGCTGCGGCGCTTGAGCGCCCCGTTGCAGGCCGGCCCGTTCCCGGTCTTGCAGGCGGGGGGTGTGGGTCTGCTCATGCCGCCCAGCCACCACGCTGGATTCACAAGATGAATCCCTCACAGGATTTGTGCGGCAGAGCCGGCCTGCGGGTGGGGTGGCTGTCTTCGGGCGGGTTCGGTCATACCCTGGGCAGGCTGATCGGCTATGGCTGTGTGCGCAAGGCGGATGGCGTGACGGAGGACTGGATGAAGTCCGGCCGCTATACGCTTGAAGTTGCATCGGAACGCGTGCCATGCCAGATTCATGCTGCGGCGCTGTACGACCCGTCAGATTTGCGCGTCAGGTGCTGATCCCCGCGCGGGCCAGCCAGGGGAGATGACCGAAGGGCGGTCATTTCCCTTGCCGGACGATCCAGGTTCCGGAAGGGTAAGGCACCGAAGGCGAGGTCCGCGGCGCAGAACGGAGGCAGGACATGCTGATCGTAATTCACATATTGATTCAGCTTGGCCTGCTTGTCCGGGTTCTTCTGCGTCCCAACCGTGATCCGGCCTCGCGCATTGCCTGGGCCGTGGTCGTTCTGGCCCTGCCGGTGGCAGGCATTCTGTCCTATCTGCTGCTGGGCGAGACCAATGTCGGCAAGCGGCGGCGCCAGCGCTTGCAACAGGTTCTTGCCGGTTTGCCGGATGTGACAGCCGTTGCGGGAATGGAGGCGGCCCTGCGCCCGACGATCCCGGATCACCGCCAGTCCCTGTTCGACGTGGGGCGGTCGATCAGCGGCTACGAACCGCTGGGCGGCAACCGGGGCACGCTGATGGACGACACCGACCGTGCGATTGACCGGATGGTTGAAGACATCGATGCGGCCACCCACCATGTGCATATCCTGTTCTACATCTGGCTGCCCGACAGGAACGGCACGAAAATGGCCGAAGCGGTGATGCGTGCCGCCGCGCGGGGTGTGACCTGCCGTGTGATGGTCGATGACCTCGGTTCGCGTCGCCTGATCCGGTCCGGCCTGTGGACGCGGATGGGGCAGGGCGGGGCCAGGCTTTGCCGTGCGCTGCAGGTCGGCAATCCCCTTCTTCGGGTGATGACCGGGCGGATCGATCTGCGCAATCACCGCAAGATCATCGTGATCGACAACCGCATCACCTATTGCGGCAGCCAGAACTGTGCCGATCCGGAGTTTCTGGTGAAGGCGAAATATGCGCCCTGGGTCGATGTCACGATCCGCTTTACCGGGCCTGTGGTGCGCCAGAACCAGCATCTGTTCGCCACCGACTGGATGACCGAAAGTGCCGAGGACATCGGGCATCTGCTGACAGCGCCGCAGCCCGTGCCGGAGCCCGGCTTTGCGGCCCAGGTCATTGCCAGCGGCCCCACGGCCTATCCGGCGGCGGCACCGGAAATGTTCGCCAGCCTGATGTTCAACGCGCGGCGCGAGCTGATCGTGACCACGCCCTATTTTGTTCCCGTCGATTCCCTGCAGGCGGCGCTGCGGGCTGCGGCGAACCGGGGCGTGGATACCACCATCATCTTTCCCGCGCACAACGATGCCTTTGCCGTCAAGGCCGCCAGCCAGAGTTACTATGAAGACCTGCTGCGTGCCGGGGTCAGGATTTTCGAATATCAGCCGGGATTGCTTCATGCCAAGACGGTGACGGTGGATGGCGAGATCACCCTGATCGGATCGGCCAACATGGACAGGCGCAGCTTTGATCTGAACTACGAAAACAACATCCTGTTCTGCGATGCCGCAATGACGGAAGCGGTCCGTGACCGCCAGGTCAGCTATCTTGCCGACAGCCGGCAGATCACGCAGCAGATGGTGCTGAACTGGTCGTGGCGGACCCGGCTTTGGAACAATGCGCTGGCGGTGGTGGGGCCGGTGCTGTGACCTTGCACAGGGACCTTGGGGTTGCATCCTACAACATCCACAAGGGTGTCGGGGCGGACCGCCGCCGGGACCTGATGCGGACCGCTGCCGTGATTTCGGAAATCGGGGCGGATATTGTGGCGCTGCAGGAGGCTGACACGCGCTTTGGCAACCGCCGGGGCCTGCTTGATCTTGACCATCTCAGGGCCGACCAGGGTCTGGTTCCGGTTCCCGTCGAGGGGTCCGGGGCCGCCCATGGCTGGCATGGCAATCTTATCCTGGTGCGCGATGCGCTGATCGTCCAGACCGTGCACAAGCTGGTCCTGCCGGGGCTGGAGCCGCGCGGGGCACTGATGGCGGACCTGGTTGTGCAGGGACGGCCCTTGCGCGTGATTGCGGCGCATCTGGGGCTTTTGCCGACATCGCGTGCGGCCCAGACACAGGCCCTGCTGGACCGGCTTGACGCGCTGGACCGCCGCCCGACCCTGTTGATGGGCGACCTGAACGAATGGCGCCACTCCGGCCCCTCGCTGGCCCGGTTCGGGCGCTTCTTCACGCAGGCGCCGCCGGTCCGCAGCTTTCCCGCCCGCTATCCGGTCCTGCCCCTTGACCGTATGATGGCCGGGGCAGAGGCCGAACTGCATGATCTGAGCGCACATGACACGCCTCTGGCCCGCCGGGCGTCGGACCATCTGCCCATCAAGGCGCGCCTGCGACTTTGACCGGGCGGCGAAAATCCGCCCCCTTGCCGCCTGTGACGCTGCGCAAGGCGTGTTCTTGCGCAACGGGGGGGTGTAGACTCGGTCCGGGAAACTTCGTTGGTGACGCAGTGTTGGAGTTTGCGATGAAGCACATCCTTGGACTGGCCCTGATCCTTGTTGCACAGACCGCCTCTGCGCAAGAGGCCGACTGGCGTTACAAGGCGACGGTCTACGGCTGGCTTGCGGGTCTGTCCGGATCGGTCGAGACCAGATTTGGCACGGTTGAACCCGATGTGAGTGCCAGCGATGCCCTCGAAAGCCTCGACATGGCGTTCATGGGGGCTATTGCGGCGCAGAACGGGCGCTGGGGGCTGGCCGCCGACCTGCTCTATGCGGATGTTTCGGCCACACAGCAGACGCCCTTTGCGCTTTTCGGGGATGCGACCGTCAATCAGACGCTGACCGCGCTGAGCGGTTATGTCCTGTACCGCCTGTCCCGGGACCCGGCCTTTGTCCTTGACGCAGGGGTGGGGTTTCGCAGCTTCAATCTGGATATCGACGTCGGCCTGAGCGCGGGCATCGCCAAGGCGGCAAGCGAAAGCATCAGCCGGTCCTGGACCGATCCTGTGATCGCGGCAAGACTGAATGTCCCGATCAATGAAACCTGGTTTGTCGAAGGGTTTGCCGACTATGGCAGCGGCGGTTCGGGAAACGAGACCTGGCAGATCTCCGGCAGTGTCGGCTATCAGATCAGCGAAGACTGGTCGGCCAAGGTCGGCTACCGGACGATGAATGTCGGCAGGAAGGTGGATGCGCGGGATGTGTCCCTTGATCTGAGCGGGGCGCTGATCGCCCTCAGCTACAGCTTCTGACAGCCGCAGGACCGACAGATCATGCAGTCGGGCCAAACCCCGGCCCTGGCCGGGAATTGTCCGGCAATATCCGCGACCACGACGCTGGCCGTGGTTCGCCTTGGGGTGTCGCACGCCCGCAAGCTGACGGCCATCGCCTGCGTCGGCCTTGCGCTGCACCGTTCCGACAAGCTGCGCGTCATCCGTCGGGACGGGTCCGCATCGGTCGAAGGTACCGGCAACGGCAAGGTATGGGGCGTGCCGGAGCGCGATGCGCGGGCTTTTCCCGGCGGACCTTCCGGGCGTGATTGACGCGCCGGGTCATCGCCCGGCCCGACCGCGCTGTTCCGCTGAAGGACAATGCGGGGCAGCCGTCATCATCCTTTGCCAGGAGACTGCCGGCGGCGGGGCGCATCGCACCGGGCGGCCCCGGCCTGACCTGCAGCCACACCGATGCCACGCGGACCAGACCCCGGGGCGGTATCCCTGACGGGTGCCGGGGGCCCGTGATCCCCCGTCAGATCGCTTCAACCGCGATGCGGTGCCGGGTGGTGAACACCTCTCCCGCGCAGAAGGATCGCGCGGTGGGGTGGGTTGCGGTCTGAAGCGGGTTCGGCCCGGCGCTGATCCGGGTGCCCAGATCAAAGGCGGCGCAGACCGGCTCCAGCCCCAGGGCCTGATGCCGCCCGTTCCAGGGATAGGCCGCGCGGCCCCGGTTGGAAACCCAAAGGATCAGGTCGGGGAAATGGGCGGCATCCCAGGTCAGATGGGCGCGAAAGCCTTCCCCCGGCCAGGTCAGCGTTGCGCGCCCCCCGGCATCGGTCAGTTGCACCAGCTCTTCGGTGGCACAGGGCAGGGGCAGGCGGCTGAGGTCCGCCGTGCCCCCTGCGGTCAGGGGAACGGCAGCAAGGTCGGCAAAGCGGGCCGCCGGGGCCAGCCGCGACACCCCCGGCTCCATCGCGCCGGGAAAGGTCATGCCGCCCCGTGGTCCGGCCTTGATCTGCAGGCCGCTGTCCGGCAGGCGGAAGACCGGGTGCAGGCCGATGGGCAGGCGGCAGTCACGGCGGATGTGCAGCGTCAGCACCATGTCGATGGCCGGGCCGTCCGGATCGGGGCGGATCACCCGCTCCAGCAGGGAAACCGGGCTGTCACCGGGATAGGCAAGCGTCAGACGCAAACCGGCGCTATGCCTTTTCCAGACTGCATTTGAACCTGGACCATGGGCTGCGCCGGGCTTTTCCGGGGCCGGGCAAGACAGATGTGCCCAGTCCCCGGCAAGCGCCAGCGCCCGGTCTGCCCCAAAGGGCACGCAGACAAAATCGCCGCGCAGGGCGCGCAGGATGCCGGGCAGGGATGCCGCCTGCGGATCCCCTGCCCAGGGGGCAACGTGCAGGGGCGATACCTTGCGCCCGTCCGGCAGGCGGAAGAGGACTGGACCCAGCATTGCCCCAAGGTCCTGCACGGTCAGCCGCCCATGTGCCCAGTCCTGTGTGCTTTGGGTCACGGTGCCCGGTGGGGGTTCGGGCGGGGGGTCGGTCTGCATCTGCTGTCTCCTGCCGGGTCGGTCGGATGATTGCCGCCGGCACCGCTTCCAGGGCTTCGCCCGGTTCCGGGCACTGATGGCCGCCGTGTCGCACGGGTCCGCGCGTGCCCGGGCGGGATCATCGCAGGCCCTGAAAGGGGATCCGTCCCGCAGGCATCCAGCCCCGGCATATGGGCGCTGAAAGGTGCGCCGCCGTCAAGGGATGCGTCCGGCGCAGCCATGAACCCGGGAGCGGCGCGGCAGCATGCCGGGCCGATCCGCCCGCTTTTCCGGCGCATGGGTCTTGGGTGTCGCCAGACGCCGGTCCGGCATCATGATGGCCGGTCCGCCGGTGGTCATGTTCACCACCGCATCCGTCCAGCCTGCGATGCGGAAACCGCGCCCAACGGGCGGGGTCGGATGGTGGATGGCCTTTGTCCGGGTCGCGGGCATGCAGGTGCAGCATCGCCGCCCCGGCACGGGCCGCGCCAGGGATGCGGGCCCATGATGCCTGACCCATAGCCCTGCACAGGCGACAAGGACGGCGGCGAGGCAGTTGCGGGCGGACTTCCCGCAGCGTGTGGCGATCTTTCGCAAGTGCTTCAGCTTGTTGAAGAACCGTTCCACGAGGTTGCGCTGGCGGCAGAGGTTGGGATCGACTGGCCGTTGCGCCTTCCTGTCGCGCTGGGTGGGGATGTGGCCGCGCCCGCCGCGCACGGCGATCAGACCGGGGATGGCGCGGGCATCATGGCCCCTGTCCGCGACCACGCCGCCCGGTGCGGGATGGGCGGCCGGCAGGTCGGCAACCGCCGCCTTGTCTGACGCCTGCCCGGGCAAGAGCGTGATCGCCAGCGGCAGGCCGCGATGGTCGGCCATGACATTGATCTTGGTGCCCGCTCCGCCACGAGAACGGCCAGGGGTGTGATCCGCCGCCCTTCTTGGGCCGCAGCCTGGTGGTGGGCGCGGATGATCGAACTGTCGATGAACTGCATGCTGTCCGGGGATTTTTGGCAAGTGTCTCAAAGACCTGAACCCGGACCCCCGCCTTGGCCCGGCGGTTGAAGCGGTTATGGACGGCCGTGCAGGGGCCATAGCGCTCAGGCAGGTCGCGCCACGGCGAGCCGGTTCTCAGCACCCGGAAGATGCCATTGAGAACCCTCCGGTCATCCACCCGAGCCACTCCCTGCGGCCTGTCGGGAAGACGGGGCTGGATCAGCCCCCATTCGTAATCCGTCAGATCAAATCGTGCCATAATCAAACTGACCGGAAATCCCCTTTATGAGTACGCATCCGAGGCAGCAGGAACGGGTCAGGCGGACCACAGGGGCGGCAGGGGGGCCGTGCCGCCCCGCGACCGGTTCAGTTCGCCGCAAGCCACGCGTTGAAGCCTTCGTTCAATTCGGTGTCGCGGTCCACCCAAAAGCCGCAGCCCGATGCCAGGGCATTGGTCATGTTCCCGGGCGAGGCCGGCAGGTTCGGGGCCATTTCTGTCTTGCCGTCCTGATAGAGCCCCACCAGGGGGGCCGAAGATTTGCGCGGCGGGCCATAGCTGATCCATTCGGCGGCATGGGCCAGCGGTCCGGTGCCGGTGGCGAAGCGGATGAACTCCATCGCTGCGTCCCTGTTCGGGGCACCCTTGGGGATGACGAACCCTTCCATCTCGCAGACCTGGCCGTCCCGGACGATGCTGAACGGTTTGCCTTCGGCCACAGCGGCGTCGAAGATGCGCCCGTTCCAGGCCACGGTCATCACCACTTCGCCGTCCACCAGAAGCTGCGGCGGCTGGGCGCCTGCTTCCCGCCGCAGGGTTTCGGCCTTGATCGTGTCCAGCCTGGCAAAGGCCCGGTCCAGACCCCCCGGCGTGGACAACAGGGCATGAACATCGGCGGGGGCCACACCATCGGCCAGCAGGGCCACTTCCAGCGTGCCCTTGGCACCCTTGCGGATGCCGCGCTTGCCGGGAAACTTTTCCAGATCGAAGAAATCGGCAACCGTGGCTGGCGGGTTCCCGCGGTACCTTGTGGTGTCACAGGCGCAGACGGTGGAACAGACATCCGTGCTGACAAGGCAGTCGGTCACCGCGCGTGGCAGGAAGTCGTCGATGGCGCGGGTTCCGTCGGGGGCCGGGGGAAGGGTTGCGGCATCGATCGGTTCGAGAAGGCCCTTATCGCACAGGCGCAGCGCACCGGCATAATCGACAGGGGCAACATCGACCGTGACGTTGCCCGCCCCGACCATCGCCTTGATCGGGGTCGCCGGGTTGTCTGTGTCGGCCGGGATGACGTTGATGCCCGTCCCGGCCGTGAAGGGCTTGTGACAGGCTTCGATCGGGCCTTGCGTACAGGCACCGCCCCAGCCAGGACCCGTGATGTCTCCGGCCGCAGTTGCGAAGCCCAAGGTTGTCATGGCGGCGGACAGGACGAAAAGTCCTTTCATGCTGACATGTCCCTTCGGGTTGAACGCCGGCCCGGTACCGGGGCTGCGCCCGCGTCGCCCCGCCCGATGCCAGCGGGCATGCCACCAGAGTCAGTGCGGGTATCGCTGCGGGTCCATCCTGACCGAAGCAGCCCGCAGTGCGAAGCGTCGGCGGACCCGTCGCCGCAGACGGGGGATGCGCCGGTGACTTGCCTGTCACGGTGCCCCCCGCCTGGGGCGGCTCCGCGCAGGCTTCGGGGGGGGCAGACCCGGGCTGACAGGGTACCGCAAAGGGACCGCCGCTGCCTGCCGGAAGGGAGAAGCATCCTGATCCGTTGGAAAAAGGCTTCTGTTCCGGGCGGGAACAGGAAACGCGACCCGCGTTTCCCCCGCCCGCGCGCGACGGTGCCCCGTAAACCGGCAGGTCCGGGCGACACAGAGGCCAGCGCCCGACCCGGCGGGGGCGAAGCGCCCGCCGGGGGCGGGGCGGGCGCTGGCCGGGGGCTTTGGGCCCCCGGCCGGTCCTGATCTGGCGTGGCGCTGTGGCAGGGGCGATGGCCCCTGCCATTGAGGCGGTGAAGGTGCTTTCGGCAGTTCGGGCGGGAACAGGAAACGCGATCCGCATTTCCCCGCCCGCGCGGGACGGTTCCCTGTAGACCGGCAGGTCC
>JADCDI010000034.1 GCA_020251025.1 Rhodobacter sp.
CAATGGCAGGGGCCATCGCCCCTGCCACAGCACTCCATCGCGCCTTGCCGGGCCGGGGGCCCGAAGCCCCCGGCCAGCGCCCGCCCCGCCCTCGGCGGGCGCTTCTCACCCGCCGGGTTGGGCGCTGGCCTCTGTTCCTCCTGGACCTGCCGGTCTGCAGGGCATCGTCCCACGCGGGCGGGGGAAACGCGCTGCGTTTCCCGATGCCGCCCGGACACGGGGCGAAAGCAGTTTCACCGCCTCAATGGCAGGGGCCATCGCCCCTGCCACAGCACTGCGCTGGGATCAGGACCGGCCGGGGGCCAAGCGCCCGCCCCGCCCAAGGCCAGCAGGACCGGTCCTGTGCGACGGGGTTCCCGACCGGACTGGCAACCCCTTTTCCCCCGCATCGGCAGGATTATCCCCCCCGGCGGGCGGTCGACCTGCGGCTTCAGCACCCTGCCAGTCGTCCGATCCCGGTTTGGACGTGACGCCCCTGCCTTGCGCCGATGCTGCAACCGAAGCGTCAGCTCGCGTTGCCGGACCTGGTGGAAACGGACATGGCACCAAGGACCGTCGGGCTTTTCTTCTGGCAATAGGACTGCGACCGCGTCCAGGACGCCATTTCGGCGCGCTTGGAACTGTTTCGGAAGGGGGCCCAGTCGCGGCCCATGCCCTTTGCCCCGCCGCCGGCAACCATGCCGTCGCGGCGCACCTGAACGGTCGCGATGCGCACCGCACAGCTCAGGTTGGACACGCCATCCTTCAGCGCGGCTGCGGTCGTGGCCTCACAGCCAAAGTGCCGCGCGGTCGCAGGCGCGATCTGCAGCAACCCTATCCACCGTCCTCCGCCACCCGAGGCGCGCGGGTTCCAGGTGCTTTCATGCTTGGCCAGCGCCGACATCAGCCCGGCCCAGAAGGCTTCCCTCTCTGACTCTCCGGCCTCGGCATAGCCGGGGCACCAGGTGGAAATATCGGCAGGAATGATGTCAGGCAGACTGGAAGAATGGTCATCAATGGCAGCAAGCGCCTTTGTGGTCCAGACCGGCGCCTCCGGCCGGTGATCCCAGCGCATCGGGGGCAGTTCGTCCCTGGTTCCGTTGGCATCGGCACAGCCCATGGGAAGCGCCAGAATGAGGCCAAGACAGACTGCCTTTATCCCCGAAACCGCCATTGGTACGACCCGCGCTGCGACATGCTCATGGACATGACAGGTGCCTGATGCGGCAGAGTCACCCCGTCTGGCAACCCATCGGCAGGTGGCGGGGCATCGCATCGGCGGGTATCCGCCAGCTTCGGCGGGGGGTGATCGGCGGTTTTCCGCCCGCCGCGCCGGCGGGACGCCCCCTTGCCCTGACCATCGCCGGACCCTAGAAAGGCGGCAGCCCCCAAGGAGTGCGCGATGCCCGACCTTACCCATGACACCCCGAAACCGAAAGTGATCGCGGGGGCAAGGCACGACTGGGAAATGGTGATCGGCATGGAGATTCATGCCCAGGTGTCATCGGATGCCAAACTGTTTTCGGGGGCGTCAACCGCCTTCGGGGCGGAACCCAACAGCAATGTCGCCTTCGTTGATGCCGCCATGCCGGGCATGCTGCCGGTGATCAATGAGTTCTGCGTGGAACAGGCGGTCCGCACCGGGCTGGGCCTGAAGGCGCGGATCAACCTTGTCTCGGCCTTTGACCGCAAGAATTACTTTTATCCCGACCTGCCGCAGGGCTACCAGATCAGCCAGCTTTACCACCCCATCGTGGGCGAAGGCGAGGTGCTGGTCGGGATGGGGCCGGGTGTGGCGCGTCTGGTGCGGATTGAACGCATTCACCTTGAACAGGATGCGGGCAAGTCGATCCATGACATGGACCCGGCCATGTCCTTTGTCGATTTCAACCGAACCGGCGTTGCCCTGATGGAAATCGTCAGCCGCCCGGACATCCGCGGGCCGGAAGAGGCTGCGGCCTATGTCACCAAGCTGCGCCAGATCCTGCGCTATCTGGGCACCTGCGACGGCAACATGCAGAACGGCAACCTGCGCGCTGATGTGAACGTCTCGGTCTGCAGGCCGGGGCAATATGAAAAGTATCAGGCCACCGGGGATTCCGGCCATCTCGGCACGCGGTGTGAGATCAAGAATATGAACTCGATGCGCTTCATCCAGGCGGCCATCGACCATGAGGCGCGCCGCCAGATCGCCATTCTTGAAGACGGCGGAACGGTGGTGCAGGAAACCCGGCTTTACGACCCCGACAGGAATGAAACCCGGTCCATGCGCGGCAAGGAAGAGGCACATGATTACCGCTACTTTCCCGACCCCGATCTTTTGCCGCTGGAGATCGAACAGGACTGGGTCGATCACATCGCCCGGACGATGCCGGAACTGCCGGATGCCAGGAAGGCGCGGTTCATGGCGGATTTCGCCCTGACCGATTACGATGCCGGCGTGCTGACCGCCGATCTTGACTCGGCGTCCTTTTTCGAGGCCGTGGCCCGGGGCCGCGACGGCAAGCTGGCCGCGAACTGGGTCATCAACGAGCTGTTCGGACGATTGAAGAAGGAAAGCCGGACGATTGCCGAAACGCCCCTGTCCGCCCCGCAGCTGGGCGGTGTGATCGACCTGATCGCAACGGGCGAAATCTCGGGCAAGATGGGGAAGGATCTGTTCGACATCCTGTGGACCGAAGGCGGAGACCCGGCAGAGGTTGCCGCCGAGCGTGGCATGAAACAGGTCACCGATACCGGTGCAATCGAGGCGGCGGTGGATGAGATCATCGCGGCCAATCCCGCCCAGGTGGAAAAGGCCAGGGCCAATCCGAAGCTTGCGGGCTGGTTCACGGGGCAGGTGATCAAGGCCACCGGCGGCAAGGCAAACCCGGCTGCGGTGAATGCACTGGTGGCGGCAAAGCTGGGGCTGTGAGGCCCGATCCCCGGCAGGATGCCGGAAAAGCACCCCCGCCGCTTGCCGGACGGGGTTGATGCCGGTCCGCCGGAAGGGCGGCTTGCCACGCCGGGCGGACCCTGAACGCGGGCCGCGTTTCCTGACCCCGGGTGCAGGCGCGACGGCGCTGCCCCCGCCTCAATGGCAGGGGCCATCGCCCCTGCCACAGCGCCGCGCCGGGATCAGGACCGGCCGGGGGCCCAAAGCCCCCGGCCAGCGCTCGCCCCGCCCCCGGCGGGCGCTTCTCGCCCGCCGGGTCGGGCGCTGGCCTCTGTGTCTCCCGGACCTGCCGGTCTACAGGGCACCGTCCCGCGCGGGC
>JADCDI010000035.1 GCA_020251025.1 Rhodobacter sp.
CGACAAGCGCCGCTATGAACGGCGTAATCGCATCGAGATCATGTTCGGCAGGCTCAAGGACCGGCGCCGCGTCGCTACCCGCTACGACAGATGTGCGAAGACCTTCCTCTCCGCCGTCGCACTGGCCGAAACCGTCTTGTTCCGGCTTTGACGATCAATGAGTCTGGACCCTAACCTGAACCGCCTGATTATGAAAACTTGACGCATTTAAAAAACGTGTTCACCTTCGGGTTATCGGGTGACCGACCCGTTCGGTTGCAGCCCTTTGCCCTGGGTGCGCGTCAGTGGTTTGGTCAAGCTATGGCACAGAAGCGTGCGGGGCGGGGTTAGTTGCGCCCGGCGCACCGGGCCTTGCTGCATGTGGCGCAGGGTCTTTTCTTTGCGGGATCGTTGAAAAGCCATGCCGCGCCTCGCACCGGGGGCGCGCCGACAGGCCTGGAAGGCATCTGCCATGAACGTCTGTTCGGAGAACGGGCACGCCGCTCGCAGGGCAGGCTGCACTTTTCGTGCAGCCTTGGCCGCCCTGATGCTGCCCATCTGCGGTCTTTGGGGGACCGTGCAGGCGCAGCCGCTTGATGCGGTCTGTCTTGAAGACCCTTCTGCGGGCTGCCTTGCCGGGGCGGCGGCCCTGGAATTCGCGGGCATCGATGACGCGAAGATCTGGCCATTCGACAGCGCGCGGCGTCCGAATCTGGCGCAGATTCTCGTCGAGACCGGCAGGGAAAAGGATTTGGCCGTTTTTCTGGACAAGGCGGCTGGTGTGGCCCCCCTCGTCCATGAAAACGCGGTCGGCGCTGCCGCAGCGGCCTTCGCCGGGGCAGGAAAGCTGTCCCAGGCACGCGCGCTGATTGCCGTTCCCATGGACGGTGGAAACCTGTCTCACAGTGTTTTCAAGGAAGTTGGCTTCGCAATGGTTCGACGCGGCGATGTAAATGGCCTGATCTGGCTCGATACCGCGCTGGGTGAGATTGAACGCTCTGGAACGAAGTTGCCCTATTCTCCTGTGTCTCGCCGGTTAATTCTTGACATGGTTCCGGACGCAGAACTGGCGGACAGATTGCTGGGCGGTCGGGCAGAGAATTGCGCCGAACTTCAAAAGGGTCAAAATCCATGGGTCAAAACTTGGGCTGCAACGCTGCAAGCCCCCGGCAATGACGACCTGATTGCGCTTCTGGGCCTGTGCTTCCGGATTGCTTCCCCGGAGGTCGCAAGAATTCACGGGCCCGTGAGCGCTTTCGATCCGTTCCTGGCACCAATCAGGATCCACGATCCAGCCTTGGAAGCAAAATTGCGCCGGGCGATCCTGGCGGGGGCTGGCCTCGATACAGAGGCCGGCGGGACGCCCCCGGAGGGTCTTGAGGTTCCCTACACCGCCCGGGCCGCGATCCTGACGCTGTTTGAGGCGAAGCAGGCGCAGGAACTTTTGCTGTATTGGATGACGCGCGGCCATGACGATGACGCGCTTGCCTCAGGCTATGCCGCTGCCCTGGGCACTGCGCTGGCCACCGGCAACGGGCCCGATCTGCTGCGACTGCTGTCAGACCCGCCGTCCGGCCCGGATTGGGAGACACGGGTCAACTTTGCCATGCAGTTTGCCGTCTACGGTGCCGTTGCCGGTGACAAGGACTTGATCGCCACTGCCCTGGAAAGCACCGGCAACTACGACTGGGGCGACAGCATCCGCCTGTTCCTCGCGCGCCTTTCCGGGACCGCCCCGTTCCGCACCTGCGCAGAATTCCGGCCCGAAATGCAGCTCAAGCATCTGGTCATCCGCGTTCTTGCGGACCGTGACGCCGCAGACGCGGCAATCCGGCTGGCCCAAGAGCAGCTTTGTGCCGCAGAGCTTCCGGCGGGATTGTTCGAGGTTGCGGTGCTGTCGCAGTCGCGGGATTTGCAGCAGGAGGCGCTCGTATTGGCCAGCCAGCTGGAAGACCGGAACGAACGCGCGCTCGCTTTGGCCCGGATGGCCCGGATCGCCCATCGCGCCGGGCAGTTTGACTGAGACCAACGGCGGCAGGCTTTGACAGCCTTGCGGTCTTCTTGACCGCCAATCGAGCGGACATTTGGCGATTTCGCTGGCCTGGAAGGTCCAGGCGTCGCAGCACCGTGCCACGATGTCCCCGCAGGTTCCGGACACGGGAGACGGCGGGGCGGCTGGCGCACAGGCAGGCCCGGATGCGGGTGCCCATGCCCTGTCGGCCCACGCGGCGCTGCGGGTGCCCATCACAGCGCGCGGCATCGCGCGGCTCTTTCGCTGGATCGGGGTGGGACCGGTCGCGCGCATCGTCTACGAGCCGACGAAGCGCTGCCACCGGGTGCCGGAGGCGCGGCTGGCGGCGGCCGGGCTGCCGCTGGCACCGGTGAACCCGCGTCTGGCCCGGCGCTTTGCGCAGGCCCAGGGTCTGCAGGCCAAGACTGACCGGACCCGTGCCCGGATGTCGGCGGAGATGGGCCTGGCAACTGACCCTCGGCCTGCAGGTCCCCAGCCCTGCAAACCTGTGGCGTCTCAAGGACCTGGTTGCCGCCGATCCCGCGCTTGGCAAGACAAGGCCCGCCTCCTGCAAAGCCTGCCCGGCATCGCTGCGTCTTGCCGCAGCGACACTCCCCGCCGAAGCCCCGGAGCCTGGCCAGCCCGAGGCCCGCCAGATCGCCGCCCTGGCAGGGCTTGCACCCATCGCCCGCGAAAGCGGCACCTGGCGGGGAAAAGCCACCATTCAGGGCGGCAGGCGCCATCTGCGCCGCGCGCCTACCAGGCCGACCCTGACCGCCATCCGCAGAACCGTGATCTGGCTGCGCTATTCACCCGCCTGAGCGCCGCCGGAAAACCTCCCAAGCTCGCCCTTGTCGCGGCAATGCGCAAACTCCTCATCCTCGCCGGCACACTCCTGCGCGAGGGACGGGAATGGCAGCAAGAAAAAGCCCTTACGAAACCCTTGACGAACACGGATACTGGCCTGTCCTGGTGCAGCCAGCACGGGTCTTTGCCCAAGCCCCGCGCAGGGGCGGGGGAAACGCGGGTCGCGGTTCCGCATACCGCCTTCAGGGGCAATCCCTTTCCCCGGACCGGAAAGCGTTTTCCCGCCAGGCATGCGGACGGTACTTTCGCAGCATCCCGGTCAGGCCGCCGGCATCAGACCCCAAGCAGCAGCGCAGTCCCCAGGCCGCCGGCCGCCGCAATGGCGGCAAGCCCGGTGCCGCTGCGCAGGTCATGGAACAAGCGCACGGCCAGAATGGCACCAGAGGCACCGATGGGGTGCCCGCGTGCCAAGGCGCCGCCCCCGCCATTGACCAGATCGGGGTCGAGGCCCGCGCCTTCAACACAGGCAATCGCCTGCACCGCATAGGCCTCCATCACCTCTGCCAGGCGCAGGTCCGCAGCGCGGATCCCGGCCCTGCCCAGCACGCGGACAATGGCGTCAACCGGGGCCAGGCCCGGCTCTTCGGGCCGCCCGCCCAGGGTCGCACCCCCCAGAATGCGCAGCGCGCGCCTTGAGCGGCGCGCCAGCCGGTCAGACACGACAAGGCACAGCGCAGCCCCGTCGGCGGCCACAGCCGCATTGGCTGCGGTGATCGTGCCGCTGATCACCGGGGCGCGGGCGGCCACCGCCGGTGTCAGATGCCGGGTGAAGCCATCGGCGCTGATCCCCGGCAGCGGCACGATCTCGCCCTGCATCCGGCCCGCAGCCGCAAGGGCTGCCGCGTGGCTGCGCAGCGCCCAGGCATCCTGGCGGTCGCGCCCGATGCCAAGCGACCGTGCAAGACAAGCCGCCGCTTCGGCCATGTCGGGATCGCGGTCGGGCCAGGGGGTGAAGGGGGGTTGGTCATAGGGCACCGCCGGTCTGCCGCCCGGATCGGTCCGCAGCCGGATCGGACGGCGCGAATAGCTTTCCACCCCGCCCGCAAGCACCGCCTCGGCCTGTCCCGCCTTGATCATGGCCTGCGCCAGCAGCAGCGCGTCCAGCCCGCCCGCGCACTGGCGGTCGATGGTCAGCCCCGCCACCCCCAATGGCAGGCCGGCCGCCAGCGCCACCACGCGGGCCGGATTGCCCCCCGCCCCCAGCGCATTCGAAAGGATCAGGTCCGAAACCTCGTCCGGCGCGACCCCGGCCTCGGTCAGGCAGGCCGTCACCAGAGGGGCGGCAAGGTCCTGCAGCGACAGCCCGGCAAGAGCGCCGCCGCGCGGCATGACGGGGGTGCGGAAGGCCGCCGTGACATAGGCGGTCACCCGACAAACCCCCGCAAGGCCGCAAGGTCGGTCTTGCCGGACGCGAGCAGCGGCCAGTCCGCCGCAAGGTGCACGCGGCGCGGGGCCTTCAGCGGCCCCAGCCGCCGGCGGCAGGCGGCCAGCAGCGCGGCCGGGTCACCCCCCATGACGACGGCGTCCAGAACCTGACCGCGCCGGGGATCGGCGCGGGCAAGCACGGCGGCCCGGGTGACGCCGGGCTGAGCCAGAAGAAACGCCTCGATCTCTTCGGGGAAGACATTCTGATCCGCCACGGTCACCATCCGGCCCCGCCGACCGGACAGCATCAGGAACCCGTCGCGCATCTCGCCGATCTCGCCCAGGGTCAGCCAGCCGTCGTGCCAGCGCGCATCGCCCGCCGCCCCGGCATAGCCATCAAAAAGATAGGGCGAGCGGACCCAGACCTCGCGCATCCCGGGCGGGCCGCGCAGATCGATCTCTGCCCCCGGATAGGCGCGCCCGACGCTGCCTTCGGGGGTCGCGGCATCCGACAGGGTGATGAAGCTGGTCTCTGCCGCCCCGTAGAATTCGCAGATTTCTGCCGCCGGAAACTGCACGGCCAGCCCGGCCTGCGTTGCCGGATCAAGCTTTGATCCCCCGGTGACGATCAGGCGCAGCCCGGCAACCGGGCGGGCCTGCGCCTCGATCATGAGGCGAAGTTGCGCCGGTGCGGCATAGAGCACGTCGATCTGCCGCATCCGCAGCGCCGTCACCTGCCTGTCCGGCCGCAACCCGTCCAGAAGATGCGCCTCGGCGCCCAGATGGACCGCCTCGGTCGCGCCATAAAGGGCCAGCGATTGCGTCAGGCGTCCCGGAACGGCCACGCGCACCCCCGGCCCGATGCCGAAGCGGGCAGCGTTCACGGCAAAGCTGGCGATCCACGAGGCCTGGCTGCGCCGGATGCGGCGCGGCAGGCCGGACGAGCCGGATGTCAGCGTCTCGAAACGGCCTGCCCCCTGCTGCGCGGGCCCCGCCGCTGTTTCGCCGACACGAAAGGCAAGCCCGGCCCCGGCGGCGGCAAAGACGCCTGCCAGCGCCTGCGCGGGCGGGCGTTCGGGGATGCAGGCCAGCGCAGGACCATCCGGCATTCCGGCCCCGGCCCCGTCCGGCCCGCAAATGCGTGCCCTTGGATGCCACCGGAACCGCTCCGGCGGGGCCGGCTTGCCGGTTCCGGCCCTGCCGCTCATGCGCTGCGAAAACCCGCCGCAAGCGCCCGTGCGGCGTGCAGCATCAGGCCAAGATCGATGCCCACGGCCGTAAACCGGGCACCCCAGCCCATGCAGGCCCGTGCAAAGGCCGGGTCGGATGTCAGGATGCCCGCAGGTTTGCCGGCTGCGGTGATCCGGCGGATCGCATCTTCGATGGCCTCCGTCACAGCGGGATGCGCAAGCTGGCCGGGGTGCCCCATGCTGGCGGCAAGATCGGCCGGTCCGATGAACAGCCCGTCCACCCCGTCAACCGCGGCAATCTCTTCGATCCGGGTCAGGGCGAGGGCGGTTTCCACCTGCAAGACAAGGCAAATCTCTGCCTCGGCGCGCCCAGTATAATCGGCCACAGCCCCAAAGTGGCTGGCGCGCGTCAGCCCCGCCACGCCGCGCATTCCGCGCGGGGCATAGCGCACGGCGGCCACCGCCGCCTGTGCTTCGGCTGCCGACTGGATATAGGGCAGGATCAGGCTCTGCGCCCCGAAATCCAGCAGGCGCTTGATCAGCACCGGGTCATTGGCCGCCGGACGCACCACGGCAGAGACCGGGTAAGGGGCCATGGCCTGCAGCATCGCCAGCACATCGGGCACGTCCGTAGGGGCATGTTCGGTGTCGATCACCACCCAGTCAAAGCCGCATCCGGCCAGCGCCTCGGCCACCAGCGGGCCGGGGATGGAATTCCACAGCCCGATCTGCTGGCGGCCGTCTTTCAGCGCCTGTTTGAAGCGGTTGACGGGCAGTTCCATCAGCTGTGCCCCAAAAGGGTCGCCATACGGCGCAGGGCAAGCAGGTAGCCTTCGGTGCCGAAACCGGCGATGACGCCGTCGGCGCGCAGGGACACATAGGACTGATGCCGGAACGCCTCGCGCCGGTGGATGTTCGAGATGTGAACCTCCAGCACCGGACCGTCAAAGGCGTTCAGCGCATCCAGAATGGCAATCGAGGTGTGGCTGTAGGCGGCCGGGTTCAGGATGATCCCGGCCCCTTCGGACCGCGCCTGATGGATCCAGTCGATGATCTGCCCCTCGTGGTTCGACTGATGAAAGCGGATCGTCAGGCCAAGCTCTGCGGCCAGGTTTGCGCAGCCTTGCGCCACGTCTTCCAGCGTGGCCTTGCCGTAAACCTCGGGCTGGCGCAGCCCCAGCAGGTTCAGGTTCGGTCCGTTCAGGATGTAGATCGGCTTTTGCACGCGGTGCATCCTTGGGTCAGGGCTGTGCCGACGATAGACGATCCTTCGCTGCGGACAAGCGTCTGTGTCAGGCCACCTTCTCCAGTGTGGCCGGGGCGGTCACGCCCAGCGCATGGCAGACATCGCGCGTCAGGTGCGGCCGGTTCAGCGTGTAGAAATGCAGATCCTCCACGCCTTCGCCGATCAGCCGCGAACACAGTGCGGTGCACTGCGTCAGGGCCAGCAAGGCTTCGCGGCCATCGCGCCGCGCGGTCTCGAAAGCGTCGTTCAGACGCGGCGGGATCCGGGCACCGCAGCGGGCGGCAAAGCGTTTGGCACCGTCCCAGCCGGTGATCGGCAGGATGCCGGGAATGACCGGCGCGGCAATGCCCTCGGCCGCGCAGGCATCGCGGAACCGCAGAAAGGTCTCTGCCTCGAAGAAGAACTGGGTGATCGCGCTTGTGGCCCCGGCATCGATCTTGCGCTTGAGCCAAAGCACATCGGCGCGGCTGTCGGCGGCATCGGGGTGCCGTTCGGGGTAGGCGGCGACGCGGATCTTGAACTTGCCGGTTGCCGCCAGGGCCGCCACCAGATCGACCGAGCTTGCAAAACCGTCCGGATGTGGCGCGAACCGGGCATTGCCCTTTGGCGCATCGCCGCGCAGGGCAACGATTTCGGTGACCCCCTCTTGCGCATAGGCCTGCGCAATCGCCAGCGTCTCGGTCCGGGTCGCATCGACACAGGTCAGATGCGCCGCCACGTTCAGGCCATAACTCCTTCCGATGGTGCCCACGGCCTCATGTGTCAGCCTGCGGGTGGTGCCCCCTGCGCCATAGGTGACCGAGACGAAGTCTGGCCGCAGCGGGGCAAGCACCTGCACCGTTTCCCACAGCCGGAATGCGGCATCAAGCGTTTGCGGCGGGAAGAATTCGAACGAAAGGCGGGGGGTGACGGACATGGGCGGCTCCTGCTGATACGCCCTTGTCGCAAATCCGCCGATGTGAGACAAATTCATAATACGCATGATCTATATGAGGTTTGCCGCAGGATGTATCTGGAATTCCGGCATCTGCGCACCATCCGCGCCATCCATCAGGCCGGTGGCCTGGCCCGTGCGGCCGACATGCTGAACATGACGCAATCCGCGCTGAGCCATCAGGTCAAGGGGTTGGAGGATCAGGCGGGGATCGAATTGTTCGTGCGGCGGTCAAAGCCCATGCGGCTTTCGGCGGCGGGGCTGCGGATGCTGAAGCTTGCCGAACGCATCCTGCCGGAAATCGACGCCCTTCAGGACGAATTCGCGGCGCTGAAGTCCGGCAAGACCGGGCGGCTGCACATCGCCATCGAATGCCATGCCTGTTTTGACTGGCTGTTCCCGGTGCTGGAGCGGTTCCGACACGCCTGGCCCGAGGTTGACGTCGATATCCGCGCGGGCCTTGCCTTTGAAGCGCTGCCGGCCCTGAACCGTGAAGAGGTTGACCTTGTGATCTCGTCCGACCCCGTGACGCTGGACGGGATCACCTTCAACCCGCTGTTTGATTATCACCCGGTGTTCGTGGCCGCAGCCCAGAACCCGCTGGCGGCGAAAGAGGTGATCCTGGCCGAGGATTTCCGCGACCAGATGCTGATCA
This sequence comes from Rhodobacter sp., assembly GCA_020251025.1. Lineage (GTDB taxonomy): Bacteria > Pseudomonadota > Alphaproteobacteria > Rhodobacterales > Rhodobacteraceae > Aliitabrizicola. The sequence continues at coordinate 8,248 of JADCDI010000035.1, forward strand.
CCTATCCCGTGGCCCGCGACCGCCTCGATGTGTTTACCGAGCTTCTGACCCCCGCCCGGGTGGAGCCGCGCGGCCAGCGGCAGGTGGAACTGACGGCTGTCATCCTGATGCTGGTGGCGGCGAACCGCGGTGTGTCGGTTTTGCCCGACTGGGTGCTGCGCGATGTGAAAAGCAACGCCGATTATGTTACGCGGCCGCTGGGGCCGGGGGTGATCACCAAGCGGCTTTATGCCGCGACGCGCAGTGAAGATGTGGCCAAACCCTATATGGCCCATGTCCTGCGCCTGGGCCGGAGCGAGCCGGTGAAGCTGCAGCGCCGGTAGCGGGGTGCTGAAACAGCACTCCGACCGCAGGGGCGGGCGTGACACTCGTCCTGATCCGGGGACAGGGGCTGCCCCTCCGGCTGGGACGGTACCCCGCAGACCGGCAGGTCCGGGAGAGGCAGAGGCCAGCGCCCGACCCGGTGGGCGGGAAGCGCCCGCCGGTGGCGGGGCGGGCGCTGGCCGGGGGCTTTGGGCCCCCGGCCGGTCCTGATCCCGGCGTGGTACCGTGGCAGGGGCGATGGCCCCTGCCATTGAAGCGGTGACGGTGCTGTCATCAGTCCGGGCGGGGGAAACGCAGCGCGTTTCCCCCGCCCGCGCGGAACATTGCCCTGTAGACCGCTGGGTCCGGGACCAGCAGAAGGCCAGCGCCCGACCCGGCGGAAGCGAAGCGCCCGCCAAGGGCGGGGCGGGCGCTGGCCGGGGGCTTTGGCCCCCGTCCGGTCCTGATCCCGGCGCGGCGCTGTGGCAGGGGCGATGGCCCCTGCCATTGAGGCGGTGAAGGCGCTGTCATCAGTCCGGGCGGGAACAGGAAACGCGACCCGTGTTTCCCCCGCCCGCGCGGAACGGTCCCCCCGCGCACAGGCGCAAGGCTTTCCTGCCTTTCGGGTCAGGCAGCCCATGCGACCGGCACCTCTTCAGCGCGCGCCTAAAGGTAGCGCAGCGCCCTGAAGCTGACCTCGCGCGATTTTCCGACGATCAGATGATCGTGAAGGGTGATGCCCAGTACGGCCGCAGCATCCTGGATCTGGGTGGTCATCGCGATGTCGGCTTCGGACGGGGTCGGGTCGCCCGATGGATGGTTATGGACAAGGATCAGCGCGCTGGCGTTCAGTTCCAGCGCGCGCTTGACCACCTCGCGCGGGTAGACCGGAACATGGTCGACCGTGCCCTGCGACTGTTCCTCGTCCGCGATCAGGACATTCTTGCGGTCAAGGAACAGGATGCGGAACTGTTCGGTTTCCCGGTGCGCCATGGCGGTGTGGCAGTAATCCAGCAGCGCATCCCAGGACGACAGCACAGGGCGGTGCATGATGCGCGACCGCGCCATGCGCTGGGCCACCGCCTCGATCAGCTTCAGCTCCTGAATCACGGCCTCTCCCACGCCGGGGATGGCGGCGAGGCGGGCGGCGGGGGCAGTGACGACGCGGTTGATGTCGCCGAATGTCTCCAGCAGCAGGCGGGCCAGGGGCTTCACGTCATGCCGGGGGATGGCGCGAAACAGGATCAGTTCAAGCAATTCGTATTCGGGCATGGCCGCCGCCCCGCCTTCCATGAAGCGGGTGCGAAGCCGCTTGCGGTGATCCCTGAGGTAAGACGGCAGACGGCCCTGAAGCGGATGATCCGGCGCTGTGCCGTCATCATCCTGCGGATCAGCCGGAAGAAACAGCGGCAGGCGTGCTTCACGGAAAGAGGGCGGTCTGGTCATGCCTGCAGTTTGGCGCAGACAGGGTGAATGAATGGTTAACCGACGGCATCCACACGACAAAATCCTGCCAGAACCGCGCGGTTCTGGCAGGATCGGGTTTCAGCCCTTCATCCCGTCCCAGAAGGTCTTCACCTTGGAAAAGAACGAAGACCCTTCGGGATTGTTGTCTTCGGACAGCTTTTCGAACTCGCGCAACAGTTCTTTCTGGCGGCTGGTCAGATTGACCGGGGTTTCCACCGCCAGTTCGATCAGCATGTCGCCGCTGCCGCCCCCGCGCAGGGCCGGCATGCCCTTGGCGCGCAGGCGCATCTGCTTGCCGGTCTGGCTGCCGGCGGGCACCTTGACGCGGCTTTTCCCGCCGTCGATGGTCGGCACCTCGACCTCGCCGCCCAGCGCGGCGGTGGTGATGCTGACCGGAACGCGGCAGAACAGGTGAACGCCGTCCCGCTGGAAAAGCGGGTGGTCCTTGACCTCGATGAAGATGTAAAGATCGCCCGCCGGGCCACCGCGCAGACCGGCCTCGCCCTCGCCGGCAAGGCGGATGCGGGTGCCGGTTTCAACGCCTGCGGGGATGTTTACCGACAGCGCGCGTTCCTTTTCGGTGCGTCCGGCACCGCCGCAGGCCCGGCAGGGGTTCTTGATGATCCGGCCCATGCCCGCACAGGTCGGGCAGGTGCGTTCGACCGTGAAGAACCCCTGTTGCGCCCGCACTTTGCCCATGCCTGAACAGGTCGGGCAGGTGACAGGTTCCGCACCACCTTCGGCCCCTGTGCCCCGGCAGACCTCGCAGGACACTGACGCGGGAACATTGATGGTCTTCTGGATGCCGCCAAAGGCGTCTTCCAGCGAGACGCGCAGGTTGTAGCGCAGGTCAGAGCCGCGCTGTGCCCGGCTGCGTCCGCCGCCCGCACCGCCGCGCCCGCCCATGAAATCGCCGAACAGGTCTTCGAACACATCCGAGAAGGCAGAGGCGAAATCACCCTGACCGCCACCGCCACCCGCGCCGCGCCCGCCTTCGAAAGCCGCATGGCCATAGCGGTCGTAGGCGGCTTTCTTTTCCGCGTCTTTCAGCGTGTCATAGGCTTCGTTCACTTCCTTGAACTGCGCCTCAGCCGCCGGATTGTCCGCATTGCGGTCGGGGTGCAGCTCCTTGGCCTTGCTGCGGTAGGCCTTTTTCAGCTCTTCAGCCGAAGCGGTGCGCGGCACGCCGAGAATTTCGTAGAAATCGCGTTTTGCCATGGCAAACCCCTTTGGGGAACACGTCGAAGGCGGCCTTGATTCAGGCCGCCTTCAGTCCGGTTCATGCGGACTTACTTCCGCTTGCTGTCGCCAAGGTCTTCGAAATCCGCGTCCACGATGTCATCGTCCACGCCGCGCGGGGCGTCGGGATCGGCACTTTCGGCTTCGGCCTGGCTTGCCTTGTAGATGGCTTCGCCCAGACGCATCGCAGCTTCGGTCAGGTTCTGGATGCCGCCCTTGATCTTGCCCGCGTCGTCGGACTTGAGGGTTTCTTCCAGCGCGCCCATCGCAAGTTCAATGGCCTCCACGGTGGAGGGATCCACCTTGTCGCCATGTTCTTCAAGCGACTTCCTTGTCGAATGCAGCAGGCTTTCGGCCTGGTTGCGCGCTTCGACCAGCTCGCGGCGGGCCTTGTCGGCGTCGGCATTGGCCTCGGCGTCCTTGACCATCTTCTCGATCTCGTCGTCCGACAGACCGCCCGAGGCCTGGATGGTGATGGCCTGGGTCCGGCCCGTGCCCTTGTCCTTGGCATTGACCGAGACAATGCCGTTCGCATCGATATCGAAGGTCACTTCGATCTGCGGCATGCCGCGCGGTGCCGGCGGGATCTGTTCCAGATTGAACTGGCCCAGAATCTTGTTGTCGGCCGCCATTTCCCGCTCGCCCTGGAAGACGCGGATCGTCACCGCGTTCTGGTTGTCTTCGGCGGTCGAGAAGACCTGCGACTTTTTCGTGGGGATCGTGGTGTTGCGGTCGATCAGGCGGGTGAAGACCCCGCCCAGCGTTTCAATGCCAAGGCTCAGCGGGGTCACGTCCAGCAGGACCACATCCTTGACGTCGCCCTGCAGCACGCCGGCCTGAATGGCCGCGCCAAGTGCTACGACCTCGTCGGGGTTGACACCCTTGTGGGGTTCCTTGCCGAAGAACTTCGTAACCTCTTCCACCACTTTCGGCATGCGGGTCATGCCGCCGACCAGAACCACCTCGTCGATGTCGCCGATGCTGAGACCGGCATCCTTCAGCGCGGCCTGACAGGGCTTGATCGACGCCTTGATCAGATCACCCACCAGGCTTTCCAGCTTGGCGCGGGTCAGCTTGACGACAAGGTGCAGCGGCTGGCCCGTGTTGCGGTCCATGCTGATGAAGGGCTGATTGATCTCGGTCTGCTGGCTGGAAGACAGTTCGATCTTTGCCTTTTCCGCCGCTTCCTTCAGGCGCTGAAGCGCCATCTTGTCCAGCGTCAGGTCAACGCCGTGTTCCTTCTTGAACTCATCGGCCAGGTAGTTCACGATCCGCATGTCAAAGTCTTCACCGCCAAGGAACGTATCGCCATTGGTGGATTTCACTTCGAACAGGCCGTCGTCGATTTCCAGGATCGTGATGTCGAAGGTGCCGCCGCCAAGGTCATAGACCGCGATCGTCTTTGCATCCTTCTTGTCAAGGCCATAGGCAAGGGCCGCCGCCGTCGGCTCGTTGATGATGCGCAGCACCTCAAGACCGGCGATCTTGCCCGCATCCTTGGTGGCCTGACGCTGGGCGTCATTGAAATAGGCGGGCACCGTGATCACGGCCTGCGTCACGGATTCGCCAAGATAGCTTTCCGCGGTTTCCTTCATCTTCTGCAGGATGAAGGCCGAGATCTGAGACGGTGAATACTTTTCACCCCGCACTTCGACCCAGGCGTCGCCGTTGCCGCCGTTCACCAGGGTGTAGGGCAGGTTCTTCTTGTCTTTGGCAAGATGCACGTCATCGATGCGGCGCCCGATCAGGCGCTTGACGGCGAATATGGTGTTCGAGGAATTCGTGACCGCCTGACGCTTGGCCGGCTGGCCGACGAGGCGTTCGGTTTCCGTGAAACCGACGATGGACGGTGTGGTGCGGGCCCCTTCCGAGTTTTCAATCACGCGGGGCTGTGCGCCGTCCATGATTGCAACGCAGGAATTCGTGGTCCCGAGGTCAATCCCGATGACTTTGGCCATAGTAAGCTACCTCTTGTTTCGGCGATGTTGTGGGGCGCAGAGCCGTTGCGGCCTCTGCCCCCGATCCCAGCAAGGTCCGGTCAGGGCTGCCGCCCCATCCCGGCTTCGGGGGGTATATAAGGGGGGGTCCGGCAGGCTGCAAGCGCTGCGGACTTTTGAAAATGACAGAGGGTGCGATGAATTCAGGGGATTCTGCGGACCGGCCGGTTCCGGCGTTGCGGCTGCGCGGGTTCGACATTCATCCGGGGCTGATTCCGGCCGCCGGGCAGGCAGCCTGGGTGGACGATATCCGCGCCGTGGTGGCGGCCGCGCCGCTGGTGGCACCGGTCACCCCGGGCGGGCGGGCGATGAGCGTGCGGATGACGGCGGCAGGCCGTCTGGGCTGGGTGGCGGACCGGGCCGGATACCGCTATGCCGCCAGACATCCCGGCGGCGGCGACTGGCCGCCGATCCCGGCACGGGTGCTGGGCCTGTGGCACCGGGTGACCGGGCTGCAGCGTGCGCCCGACTGCTGCCTGATCAATTTCTACGGGGCAGGGGCGCGCATGGGGATGCACCAGGACAAGGACGAGGGGGATTTCACCTTTCCGGTTCTGTCGGTGTCGCTGGGGGATGACGCGCTGTTCCGCATGGGCGGCGTTGATCGGACCGCACCCACGCAAAGCGTCTGGCTGCATTCGGGGGACGTGGTGGTCATCGGCGGTGATGCGCGGCTTGCCTTCCACGGGATCGACCGCGTTCGGCACGGCAGCTCGGCCCTTCTGGCGAACGGGGGGCGCATAAACCTGACGCTGCGCGTTGTTGCGCAGTGACCTTTTGCGCATGAATCTTGTCGTTTTGCCGGGGAAACCGCATAAGGGCGGAACAGCGCATTCAACCCCCCGGCCCGGTCGGGGACCGGAGCCTGCAATGGATTTCGAAAAACTGACCCGGGTGATGCGCCGCCTTGCCCTGGAGGCGGGTGACCGGATCATGGAGGTTTACAACTCTCCCGGCTTTAAGGTGAAGGCCAAGTCGGACGCAAGCCCGGTGACCGAGGCTGATGAGGCTGCCGATGCGCTGATTTCGGCCGGTCTGCGCAGGGCCTTTCCCGATGTGCCGCTGATCACGGAAGAACAGGCGGCCACACATGGGCAAAGCGCCGCGACCTTCCTGATCGTCGATCCGCTGGACGGGACGAAGGAATTCGTGCAGCGGCGCGGCGATTTCACGGTCAACATCGCCTATGTCGAGGACGGCTTGCCGCTGCGGGGCGTGGTCTATGCACCGGCGCTGGGGCGGCTGTTCTATACCCGGGCCGATGGACGGTCTGTCGAGGAAACCGGCAGCCTTGACAAGGCGGTGCCGGGACCCTTGCGCGCGCTGGCCGTCTTGGCCCCTGACAATGCCGCATTGATGGTGGTGGCGTCAAAATCGCACCGCGATCAGGCGACGGATGACTATATCGCGCGCTATGCGGTGAAAGACATGACCAGTGCCGGGTCAAGCCTGAAGTTCTGTCTGGTGGCCACCGGCGAGGCCGATCTTTACCCGCGCCTTGGCCGGACGATGGAGTGGGATACGGCGGCGGGCGATGCGGTGCTGCGGGGTGCCGGCGGGCAGGTCGTGCGGTTCGACGACCATCGGGTGCTGCGCTATGGCAAGCCGGGCTGGGACAATCCGTTCTTCATTGCCTTTGCCCCCGGGGTGGAATTGCACAAATGAGCGTCCTGATCGCCATTCCGGCCCGCTATGCCTCGACCCGCTATCCCGGAAAACCCCTTGCGGAGCTGCGCGGCCCGGATGGCGTGGCAAAATCCCTGATCCGCCGCAGCTGGGAAGCGGCGCAGGCGGTGCGCGGTGTGGACCGCGTGGTGGTGGCCACCGATGACGCACGCATCCGCGAGGCTGCCGAAGGGTTCGGGGCAGAGGTGGTGATGACCTCGGATCGCTGGCGCAACGGAACCGAGCGCTGCGCCGAGGTGCTGGAACAGCTTCCCGGCCATGACATCGTGGTCAACCTGCAGGGTGATGCGCCGCTGACCCCGCCCTGGTTCGTGGAAGACCTGATCACCGCTCTTCGCGAAACGCCCGGGGCCGAAGTTGCAACGCCGGTGCTGCGCGCCGATGGGCGGGCGCTGAACGGCTTTCTGGCCGACCGGCGCGCCGGGCGGGTCGGCGGGACGACGGCGGTTTTCGGTGCGGGTGGCCGGGCGCTGTATTTCTCGAAAGAGGTGATCCCCTTCACCTCCCGCACCTATGCCGGGGCCGAGCCGACGCCGGTGTTTCACCACGTCGGGGTCTACGCCTTCCGGCCCGCTGCGCTGCGGGCCTATGCCATGTGGGAACCGGGGCCCCTGGAAACGCTGGAAGGTCTGGAGCAGCTGCGGTTCCTGGAAAACGGCCGGCAGGTGCTGTGCGTGCAAGTGGATGCGCGCGGCCGCCCGTTCTGGGAGTTGAACAACCCCGAAGACGTGCCCCGGATCGAGGCGATGCTGGCAGAGATGGACGACCCGCCGCGCCCGTCCCGGCCCCGGCCTCCGGCGCGTCCGGTGCCGCAGACCTGAGCCGCAGGGCGTCCATGGTCGGCGCAGGGCAGGCACGTCGGATCACAGACGCCGGTTCCCGGGGGCACCCGGGTTCAGATCAGCGGACCGGTGACAGGACAGGTGCCGGGCGGATCGGGGTGGCGGAACACCTTCGGGAAAGATGCCTGTCCCACCCTGCCGGACGACGATTCGTCCCCGGGAAGGACAGGACCCGGCCCTTTGTCAGGCCGCCGCACCTGATTGCGCAGGGCGGTCGGGATGCACCCCCATCACCCTCGCCGACGGCACCACCAAACCCGTCGCCGCCATCCGCCCCGGCGATATGGTCCTGTCCCCTGACAAAACCGGCACCCTCGTTCCTGCCCGCGTCACCCGCACCTTTGTCAATGACGTGGCCCATGTGCTCGATTTCCACGGCACCGGGGTGACGTCGGGCCATGTCTTCCTCCGCGGCGCGGGCCGCTTCAAGGGCCGCCACGTGCCGCTCATCGATATCCTGCGCGACGATGGCGCGGTGGTGCGCCAGGACGGCAGCCTGATGCGCGGCGCCACCGGCTGTGCGGTGGGGTCCGACGGTGACCGGCTGAACGAGGTTGTGGCGGCAGATGGCAGCACGGGCTGGGTCCGCGCGGCGACACGGACTTATGGCTTATCTTCGCTCACCCATCTTAATTCTTGTGCGAATTTCCTAATCAAGAGCGATGTTGCTCTGCGGTTGGGCAGGCAAAGACGGTGTCGGAGAAATCGGCAGGTGCGGGCGGAGAGGTTGAGGTCGGGCGGTGGCGAGGCTAATAAGCCCGTTACAAACATGCATTTAGAACATGTTGTTATGGATACCCGGAAGCCATAGCACACAATCACGAAAGTTCAAATTAAAATGAAACCAGAAAAGATCCTACTAAAGCTGCGAAGCGCCGTAAGTCACTACGATAGACCGTCAACCAACGGCTACAGAGAGCAACTGTTTTCCTCTGAGGTAGCGGTATCAGATCAGCATCGATCTATTTTTAACAAGTCTATCGAGGCGTTGATCTCTGATAAGGATGGTTTGGCCTCGCACCCATGTACAGTTTTCATAAGACGACCCGCGGATAGAGAAGTCAACGCTGTAGTACTGATTAAATTTTTGCGGTCGCCCGTTCAGAACCTTCTTATTGAGGAAGATATTGGTTTTGGAACATTATCTTTGAACCTGCGCGCCAAAACGGCAACAAATGATCTTGATTCGGAGTAAGTCATGGAACTGGGTGACCTTGCCGAGCAAATCTACCAACGCATTTCAAATAGAGTGTTTGGTGAAATATCATTTGATGCGGGTAATGTCTCAATAAGTTTAAGACTAGATCCCCTACTGCTGGGTGTTGGAGACGATCCTTTTGCCACAGCACATAACATCGCAACTGTAGTGACCTCGTCACTTAATTCACCCACTTTTTTATTGCATTCGCTGGGATCTCCCTTACGAGATCTTCAGGTGAGCTTTATATTTCGGCCTAGCGAAAGTAGTTTTGGAGAGGTTGGATTTGGTCCAGAGCCAAATCCTCTTTTAGGTCCAGATCAAGGTATAATGAGGATAAATTTTTGGGATATGAATAAGGAGTATCGCATCGCTGGAACCATTGACGATTGGTATGCCTTTAATCTACAACACATTTGGAATCATGAATTCCTCCACGTCCTCACGGGCGAACCCGATGGCCCGTGGCATCTTTTCCTAGTTGATAGGTTAAACGCCGAAACCGATGCAGGCCCGCCGAGAGCAACCTATGGAGACGTTCGCTTAGCGGCTCATCCAGTCTTTACATTCTGCTTCCTCCCCCACACCCCCATCATCCTCGCCGACGGCACCACCAGGCCCATCGCGGCGATCCGCCCCGGCGATATGGTCCTGTCCCCTGACAAAACCGGCACGCTCGTGCCCGCCCGCGTCACCCGGACCTTTGTCAATGACGTGGCGCATGTGCCCGATTTCCACGGCACCGGCGTGACCCCCGGCCATGTGTTCCTCTGCGGCGCGGGCCGCTTCCGGGGCCGCCATGTGCCGCTCATCGACATCCTGCGCGATGACGGCGCGGTGGTGCGCCAGGACGGCAGCCTGATGCGCGCCAGCACCGGCTGCTGTGTGGTGGGGTCTGAGGCGGATGCGTCGGTGAAGTCCTCCGCACTGAGGGGTGCGGGCACGATGGTGCCGCGTGAATATCGTGAAGTTCGCAAGACCATTGTATCCATCTGTCTGCCCGTGGCCGGAAACGTATGGACTGAAAACAATGCCGTCGTATAAAAATCGAACGATCAACCTGAAAGGTGATGTTCAATATATGAAGAAAACACCGCAGTTTCTATCGAAACTTCTATCCGCCGCACTTCTTGGGTTAGTACTTTTACTTTGCTTAATGCATCTAACGTTTCTTATCGGACTTCTGTCAGGCGTTACCATGAGTTCTGCAGATTGGGAGGACTTTGTTGGTGGCCTTGTTTTTTCTGTTTGGTGGCTTCCTGCTGCCGGGAACAATAACGATCTTCATCTACGTTCGGCGCGTCATGCGGCACAAAGGCCTCGTTCCGGGGACACTCGTGTTCACGCTTTTCGCGATTGCATCTGCAGGTTGGAGCGTGTTTGTTTTCCTGGCCCTGAGGGGACTCGGACTTCAAGCCCAAGGACTCTCGTTATGAACGAGGGACGACCGGGGGGCCGGTCACTTGCCGCTCTCACGCCGGTTTCACAAGATGAATCCCTCACAGCATTTGTGCAACAGGGCCGAGGGCGGGGCGGGCGCTGGCCGGGGCTTTGGGCCCCGGCCGGTCCTGATCCCGGCGCGGCGCCGTGGCAGGGGCGATGGCCCCTGCCGGGAGGCGCAAGGTGGGCGCAGGGCAGAAGTGTGTCGCGCTTTTCGGTCGGGCAGCCCATGCCGCCGGCGGGTCTTCGGCACCCTGTCAGTTGACGCGGGCCACAACGTAATCGGCAAGATCATCCAGCATCGACTTCAGCGGGTGGTCCGGCAGAACCTGCAGGGCCGCACGCGCCTTTGCCGCCCAGGCCAACGCGTCTGCCCGCGCCGCTTCCATCGCGCCATGCCGGGCCATGATGGCCAGTGCCTGCGCAAGATCGCCCTCGTCCTGGCGGCCCGTCTCGATCACCCGCACCCAAAAGGCCCGCTCTGCAGCATCGGCCCGCGCCACGGCCTTGATCACCGGAAGCGTCACCTTGCGTTCCCGGAAGTCGTCGCCGGTGTTCTTGCCGATGGCGGCGGAACTGCCGCCGTAGTCCAGCAGATCATCCACGATCTGAAAGGCAATCCCAAGGGCATCGCCATAATCACGCAAGGCCAGAACCCATGGTTCCGGCGCACCGGCGACCACGCCGCCCGCTTCGGTTGCGGCGGAAAACAGGGCGGCGGTCTTGCCGCGCACGACCTGCAGGTAAATGCGTTCATCCGTTGCCAGATCCTGCGCGGCCGTCAGCTGCAGCACCTCGCCTTCGGCAATCACCGCCGAAGCATTCGCCAGAATGTCAAGCACGCGCAGACTGCCGGTTTCCACCATCAGCTGAAACGACCGCGCGAACAGATAATCGCCGACCAGCACGCTGGACTTGTTGTCCCACAGCAGGTTTGCCGTGGGCCGCCCGCGCCGCCGCCTGCTTTCATCCACCACGTCGTCATGCAGCAGCGTGGCGGTGTGAATGAATTCCACCGTTGCCGCCAGATGCACGTGGAACGGCCCGCCGTAACCGCACAGCCGGGCGGCGGCCAGCGTCAGCATGGGGCGCAGGCGCTTGCCGCCGGCTTCCACCAGATGGGCCGTCACCTCCGGGATGCGGGGCGCGTGTTCGGACGTCATCCGCGCCCGGATCAGCACGTTCACCGCAGCCATATCTGCGGCCAGCCAGTCTGCCAGCCGTTCGTGCGGCTTCACCGAAAGCTCGTCCAAACCCGTCTCTTCCCCATCCGGATGCACCGCAGAGCGTCTCGACAAGGGCCTGCCGCGCCGACTATGTCCGTCATCATGAAAGAACTTCTGCGCAGCAGCGACCCGACGGTCATCGCCTTTGCCTCGGCCCTTCTCGAGGGCGAGGATATACCGGTCTTTCCGATGGACGTCCACATGAGCATCCTGGAAGGATCCCTTGGGATATTGCCGCGCCGCCTGATGGTGCGCGATCAGGATCTTTGGCGCGCGCGGATTGTCCTGCGCGACAACGACATTCCGACGGGGCTGTGATGTTCCACCCCGAAGAGTTGACCGATGACGGGTTCCTGGGGCAGCGACTGCACATTCTGCAGCCACGCCAGGGCTACCGTGCAGCGACGGACCCTGTCTTGCTGGCGGCAGCCGTGCCGGCCCGAAGCGGCGACAGCGTTCTGGAGCTTGGGTGCGGGGCGGGGGTGGCCAGCCTGTGCCTTGCCGCGCGCGTCCCCGGCCTGGGCCTGACCGCCCTGGAACGCCAGCCCGCCTATGCCGCCCTTGCCCGGATGAACGCCCGGCGCAACGGCCTGGGCCTGACCGTGGTAGAGGGCGATCTTGCCGCCATGCCCAAAGGCCTGCACCGCCCCTTTGACCATGTGATGGCCAATCCGCCCTATTTCGCGGCCGGCGACGGTACCGCAGCCGGCGATGCCGGCCGCGAGGCCGCCCTGCGCGAAGACACGCCCCTTGCCGCCTGGATTGACGCCGCCACGCGCCGCCTTGCGCCCGGAGGCTGGCTTACGCTGATCCACCTTGCCGCGCGCCTGCCCCACCTTCTGGCGGTCATGGACAGGCGGATGGGATCGCAGTCGGTTCTTCCCCTGGCACCAAGGCCGGGCCGCGCCGCCAGCCGGGTGATCCTGCGCGCCCGCAAGGGCGGGCGGGCGGCGTTCCGGTTGCTCTCCCCGATGGTCCTGCACGACGGGGCCGCGCATGACGCCGACCGCGACAGCTTCACCGCCGAGGTCCGGGCCGTGCTGCGCGACGGGGCAGATCTTTCGTCCCGCTTCGTTTGACTTGTCGCCAGTTTCCGCCGATGCGCCAGCAAGACATGATGACACGACTCGCCCTTTGTGATGATCTGATGACACGGGGTCTTTCAAAGGAGAACGGACATGACGGTTGCTTCGCATCTGCAGGAACTTCGCCGGAAACATGAAACCTTGTCGGCCGAGGTCGAGCAGGCCCAGCGCAGCCCCGGGACGGATGACCTGAAAATCGCCCAGCTCAAGAAGCAGAAGCTTCGCCTGAAGGAAGAAATCACACGCCTCAGCCAGGCGTAACCTTTCGGGCGCTGGCGCGTGCCGCCAGCGCCGCGCCCCCGGCAATCAGCCCTGCCGCGACCAGGATCGCGGGCGATGCTTCTGCGATGCCCGCAGCAACCAGGGCAAGCGTGGACAGAAGCGGTGCGGCATAGGATGCCACGCCCAGAAGCTGGATATCCCCGCGCTTCATCCCGATGTCCCATGTGAAAAAGGCGACTCCGACCGGCCCGATGCCCAGGGCAAGAACGGCCAGCCACCCCCGGGGGCCGTCCGGCCAGACCGTCTGTTCCAGCATGACATGCGCCAGCGCGGACAGGCCCGCCGTCGCCAGACAGAAAACAGCGACGCTGGCCGTCGGAACCGAGCCGAGGCGACGCGACAGCACCGAATAGACAGCCCAGGTAACCGCGCAGGCGAAGGCCAGAAGCAGACCCGGCAGCGCCGGGGCCGTCATGGTACCGGCACCCCGCAGCACAATCAGCGCTGCCCCGCAGAACGCCATCAGGGCACCTGCAATGTGCAGCGCGCCAAGGCGTTCGCCCGGCAGAAGTCCGGACAGAAGCACGATGAACAGCGGCCAGAGATAGGCGATCAGACCGGCTTCGGCCGCCGGTGCCATGCGCAGCGCGCTGAAATACAGAAAGTGATAGCCAAACAGACCCAGCGTGCCAAAGGCATAGACCGTCCAGCGAACGCGGCCCAGCGCCCGCACCTCGCCCGACCGGGCCACCCAGACCAGACCGATGACACCCCCGATCCCGAAGCACAGCGCGTTCAGCAGCAAGGGCGGAACCGGGGCGGACTGCACCGTCAGCAGGGCCAGAAGCGACCACAGCAGAATCGCAGTGAAACCGGTCAGGGTGGCGCGGGTGCGGGACATGGCCGCGGTGATGCCGCAACTGCGCCGCGCCGCCAAGCGAAAAAGGCCCGCCGAAGCGGGCCTTTCACGCGGCAGGGTCGGCCGTCAGACCACGAATTGTCCGCCGTTGGCCGAAACGGTTGATCCGGTGATGAACCCGGCATCATCCGCGGCCAGAAAGACCACGATGCGCGCGATTTCTTCCGGCTGGCCCAGACGGCCCACCGGAATCTGCGGAATGATCCGTTCGTTCAGCACCTTTTCGTCAATGGCGCGCACCATTTCGGTGCCGATGTAGCCCGGGCATATGGCGTTGACGGTGATCCCGGCGCGCGCACCTTCCTGGGCCAAAGCCTTGGTAAAGCCCAGATCGCCGGATTTGGCGGCAGAGTAGTTGGCCTGCCCCGCCTGCCCCTTTTGCCCGTTGATCGACGAGATGTTGATCACGCGTCCGAACTTTCGGTCACGCATGCCGGACCACAGCGGATGGGTCATGTTGAACAGGCCGGTCAGGTTGGTATCGATCACCTCTTTCCACTGGCCGGGCGTCATCTTGTGGAACATGGCATCGCGCGTGATGCCCGCATTGTTGACCAGCACGTCGACCGGCCCAAGATCGGCCTGCACCCTGGCAATCCCTGCCACGCAGGCATCGTAATCGGCCACCGACCACTTGTAGGTGGCGATCCCCGTTTCCCTGGAAAAGGCCGCCGCAGCCTCGTCATTGCCGGCATAGTTTGCGGCAACGCTGTATCCCGCCGCTTTCAGGGCCACGGAAATGGCCGCGCCAATGCCGCGCGATCCACCGGTCACCAAAGCCACTCGTGCCATGCTTGTCTCCTTCAGCAGCCCGATCTTGAAAGACTCTTATCGAACCGCAGATTGATGCGCAATATTATTGCGCATCAATCCCGGACCAAAGCCGGGGTCACGGCAAGGTCAGGGGCGTTCAAGGCACATGGCCACGCCCATGCCGCCGCCGATGCACAGGGTCGCAAGGCCGCGCCGGGCATCGCGCCGTTTCATCTCATACAGCAGCGTGTTCAGGATCCGCGCGCCAGAGGCCCCGATCGGATGGCCGATGGCAATGGCGCCGCCGTTCACGTTCACGATATCCGGGTTCCAGCCCATATCCTTGTTCACCGCACAGGCCTGCGCCGCAAAGGCCTCATTCGCCTCGACCAGGTCCAGGTCGGCGGCCTTCCACCCGGCCTTTTCCAGCGCCTTGCGGCTGGCGAAGACCGGTCCCACGCCCATGATCGACGGGTCGAGCCCCGCCGTGGCGTAAGACGCGATGCGGGCAAGCGGCGTCAGGCCGCGCCGCTCGGCCTCGGTGGCGCTCATCAGAAGCACGGCTGCGGCACCGTCGTTCAGGCCGCTGGCATTCCCGGCGGTGACAGAGCCTTCCCTGGTGAAGGCCGGCTTCAGCTTGGCCATGGCGTCGACCGTGGCCCCGTGGCGGATGTATTCGTCGGCATCCACAGTGACATCGCCCTTGCGGGTCGAAATCACGAAGGGAACAATCTCATCGGCGAACTTCCCGGCCTTCTGGGCGGCTTCGGCCTTGTTCTGGCTGGCCACGGCAAAGCTGTCCTGCATCTCGCGGCTGATCTGCCACTGGCTGGCCACGTTTTCGGCCGTCTGGCCCATGTGATAGCCATTGAAGGCATCCCACAGGCCGTCCTTGATCATCGAATCGATGAACTTCATGTCGCCCATCCTGGTGCCTGCCCGCAGATGCGCGACATGGGGTGACAGGCTCATGCTTTCCTGACCGCCCGCCACGACGATGGCGCTGTCGCCCAGCTGGATATGCTGTGCCGCCAGCGCCACCGCGCGCAGCCCCGATCCGCAGACCTGGTTGATCGACCAGGCCGACGCCTCCTGCGGCAAACCGGCCTTGATATGCGCCTGACGCGCCGGGTTCTGGCCCTGGCCTGCGGTCAGCACCTGACCCAGGATGGTTTCGGAAACCTCGCCCTTTTCCACCCCGGCGCGGTCCACCACGGCTTCGACGACCTTTGCGCCCAGATCATGCGCGGGCGTATTGGCGAAAGCGCCGTTGAAGCTTCCGACGGCGGTCCGCGCGGCCGATACGATTACGACATTGGTCATGCTGAAGGTCCCTTTTTCCCAGGCCGGTCACGGCGGAGTGCATCCGCCGCCTCGCAGCATGGCCTAAGCCGGGGGACAGTCAAGCGCAAGGCACGGGGGATGCCTTTCGGCGCGCGTCACGCGCGCCGGCGCGCCCCGGCCAGGCCCGGTGCGCGTGCCGTCACCGGCATGCCGAACAGATAGCCCTGAAGGCAATCCAGGCCCTGCTGCCGCAGCCAGGCGGCCTCCTGGGCAAGCTCGACCCCTTCGGCGACCACGACCATGTCGAACTGCCGCGCGATCATGACCAGGGCCCGGACCAGAATCTGGTTGTCCGCATTGCGGTGGACATTGGCGATGAACTGGCGGTCGATCTTGACCATGTCGAACGAAAAGTCGCGGAAATAGCGGAACGAGGTCTGGCCCGCCCCGAAATCATCCAGCGCAAACGAAATGCCGCGCCGCTGCAGGCCGGTCATGAAGGCCGTGACTAGGTCCGGCCGGGCCATGGCAGAGGCTTCGGTGATCTCCAGGATCAGCCGTTCGGCAACGGTGTCGTCCAGCGCCAGTCCCGCCGCCAGCGTTTCCATCCAGCGCACCGCGCCGATTGACCGCGCAGACATGTTCACGGCCAGCCGCAGGCCGGGGTCAAGCCGCAGCGCCTCCAGCCCAAGGGCCAGGGCGACGCGGTCAAGCTCCGGCCCGGCGTCCGTCGCCTCGACCGCGGCGATGAACTCGCGCGCCGGTATGGGGTGACCCGTGATGTCCAGGATCCGGATCAGACCTTCGTGATAGGCGATCCGGTTCGGATCATCGGCTTGAACCACCGGCTGAAGCGCCAGGGCAACACGGTTGCCTTGCAGGGCCTGCCGCACCATCGCCAGGGTCGCACCGTCTTTTTCGGAAGGTGTCACGGCAAGCGGCTGGTCCGCCTGCTGCCGGTTGTCCGTTTCTGTCGACATGGATTGATCCTGCCCCTGGGTGACGCCATCCTGCGGCCACAGCCCTGAACATCAGGTTAACCCGGTCATGCCCGCAGAAATGATGCCCCCCGGACCCGCGCGCTGCCCCTGGTGCGGCACGGACCCGGTCTATGTCGCCTATCACGACAGGGAATGGGGCGTGCCGGAACGCGACAGCCGCGCGCTGTGGGAAAAACTTGTGCTGGAGGGGTTTCAGGCCGGGCTGTCCTGGATCACCATCCTGCGCAAGCGCGATGCGTTCCGGGCGGCCTTTGCCGGCTTCGATCCGCGGATCGTTGCCCGCTGGGGCGAACCCCAGGTGCAAAGGCTTCTGGGCAATGCCGGCATCGTACGACACCGGGGCAAGATCGAGGCTGCGATCCAGTCCGCCCGCGCCTGGGAACGAATCGAGGACCGGCAGGGATTTGCCGGTTTCATCTGGCAGCACAGCGACTGGCACCCGGTACAGAACAGCTTCCGCACCCCGGCAGAGGTGCCTGCGCAAACTGATTTGTCCCGCCGCCTGTCCCGGGCGCTGAAGGCGGAAGGGATCCGGTTCAGCGGCCCGACGGTTGTCTATGCCTTTCTGCAGGCGGCAGGCGTGGTGAACGACCATCTGCTGAGCTGTCCCCGCCACGCCGGGGTTGCCGCCCTGGCGCAGGGCTGACGGCGCGGCAGCTACTGCCCCGCCACCAGCGCGCCCAGCACGGCCCGCGCGCTGGCGCTGTCCCATTCGGCATCGCCGGTCAGGCGGGCCACCTCGCGCCCCTCGGGGTTCAGGATCACCGTCACCGGCAGGCCCAGCACACCCATGTTGCGCGCCAGTTCCGACCTGGGGTCGCGCAGGACGGGAAGGGCCGTCACCCCGGCCTCGCCGTAGAATTTCGCAATTGCCGCGACCGAATTGCGGCCCGTCGCCACCGGCAGCACGGCGATCTCGGGCATGGCGGCCTGCAGCCGGTCGAGCGAGGGCATTTCATGACGGCAAGGCGCGCACCAGGTGGCCCAGAAGTTCAGCACCACCCACTGTCCCTGCCAGTCGGACAGCAGACGTTCCGCGCCATCCCCATCCTCAACGGCAATGGCCGGTACTTCCGCCGCCTCGGCGCTGAACACCAGCTTCTTCATGTCGCCCTCGCGCAGCGCTTCGGCCGCAGGTCCGGCAAGGGCGGTATTTGCAGTAAGGCACAGGGCCGTATAAAGACCGATCACACCACCGCGCAGCATTATCCCTCCAAGGGGCCCCAGATGACCAAACCGCCCCAGTCCCCCCCGGCCCCCGCCGCAAATGCGATGTGGGGCGGGCGTTTCACCGCCGGACCGGATGCCATCATGCAGGCGATAAACGCGTCCATCGGTTTTGACCGGCGGCTGTACGCACAAGACATTCAAGGCTCCCGCGCCCATGCCGCCATGCTTGCGGCGACGGGCATTCTGACCAATAAGGACGCCGAGGCGATCGGGGAAGGCCTGCTCACGGTCTTGTCAGAGATTGAGGCGGGAACCTTCCGGTTTCGCGCCGATCTGGAAGACATCCACATGAATGTCGAGGCGCGGCTGAAAGAGCTGATCGGCGAACCGGCCGGGCGGCTGCACACCGCGCGCAGCCGCAATGATCAGGTGGCGGTCGATTTCCGCCTGTGGGTCCGCGATCAGTGCGATGCCGCGATCACCGGGATCGAGGGCTTGATGCGCGCCTTCCTGGCGCAGGCCGATGCCGGGGCGGATTGGGTCATGCCCGGTTTCACCCATCTGCAAACCGCCCAGCCGGTGACCTGGGGCCACCACATGCTGGCCTATGTCGAAATGCTGTCCCGCGACCGGTCGCGCTTTGCCGATGCGCGCGCGCGGATGAACGAATGCCCGCTGGGGGCGGCGGCGCTGGCCGGAACATCCTTTCCGATTGACCGGCACGCCACGGCGGCGGCCCTTGGCTTTGCCCGGCCCACCGCCAATTCGCTGGATTCGGTATCGGACCGCGATTTCGCGCTGGAATTCCTGTCGGCGGCCGGCATCTGTGCCATGCACCTGTCGCGCTTTGCCGAAGAGCTGGTGATCTGGTCATCGGCGCAGTTCCGCTTTGTCCGCCTGTCAGACCGCTGGACGACCGGCAGCAGCATCATGCCGCAGAAGAAGAACCCCGATGCCGCAGAACTGCTGCGCGCCAAGCTGGGGCGCATTCTTGGCGCGACGGTGGCGCTGTTCACGGTGATGAAGGGCCTGCCGCTGACCTATTCCAAGGACATGCAGGAAGACAAGGAACAGGTCTTTGACGCCGCCGATACGCTGATGCTGGCACTGGCGGCAATGACCGGCATGGTGGGCGACATGACGGCAAACCGCGACAGTCTGGCGGCGGCGGCTGCATCCGGCTTTTCCACCGCCACCGATCTGGCCGACTGGCTGGTGCGCGCGCTTGGCCTGCCCTTCCGCGAGGCGCATCATGTGACCGGCACGCTGGTGGCCCGGGCAGAGGCGCTGGGCATCGACCTGCCGGGGCTGACCCTGGCACAGATGCAGGCGGTCCATCCCGGCATCACCGAAGGCGTGTTCACCGTGCTGGGGGTGGACAATTCGGTTGCCAGCCGCACATCCTATGGCGGGACCGCGCCGTCGCAGGTCCGCCGTCAGATTGCCCGCTGGAAAGAGGTGCTTGCATGATCCGCTGTCTTGCCGCGCTTGCCGTTCTTGCCGCCCTTGCGGGCTGCGGGGCCGACGGCCCGCCACTGCGCCCGTCGGACGCCGCCGCAAGCGGCATTGCCGTGACCGGTGAGGCGCGCATGGGCGTGGTGACAAACCAATGATCGCGCCGCTGCGCCTTGTCTGGCTGGGTCTGGCGCTTTGGGGGGCCATCCACCCGATGTACTGGTTCCTGCGGTATATGCGGGAAAGCGGCACCGGGCTGGGCGGGCTGATCGACGCGTGGTATGTCAACGCCTCCACCACCGGGCTGACCTGGGACCTGACCATTGCGGCCATCGCGCTGACGGTGTGGATCGTCGCCGAAACGGTGTCGCGCCGGGCATGGCTGAACCTGATCGCCATTCCGGCCACCTTCTGCATCGGCGTCTCCTGCGGGTTGCCGCTGTATCTGTTCCTGCGCAGCCGTCCCGCCGCCTGATCCACCCGGTTTTCGTTCGGCGACAAGGCCCCGCGCGTGCACCGGGGCGGGACCGTGCCGCGCGCATTGGGCAATTGCGTGGCGCTGACCTTCTGTTACACCCGCCACACCCGCCCCTGACAGGACCCGGCATGGACCACTTCCTTTACCGCAACGGCCAGCTTCATGCCGAAGACGTGCCCCTGGCCGAGATTGCGGCCACCGTCGGCACGCCGGTCTACTGCTATTCGACCGCCACACTGACGCGCCACTACCACCTCTTCAACGAGGCGCTGTCGCCCCTGCCGCATCTGGTGTGCTTTGCGGTCAAGTCGCTGTCGAATGTGGCGGTGCTGAAGACGCTGGGCGATCTGGGGGCGGGCATGGATGTGGTGTCGGGCGGGGAATACCGCCGCGCCCGGGCGGCGGGCGTGCCGGGCGACCGCATCGTCTTCTCCGGCGTCGGCAAGACAGGGGAGGAGATGCGCCTGGCGCTGACCGAAGGCATCCGCCAGTTCAATGTCGAATCCGAGCCTGAACTGCGCGCCCTGTCCGAGGTCTGCGTCAGCCTGGGGGTGACCGCGCCGATCACGCTGCGCGTCAACCCCGATGTCGATGCCCGCACCCATGAAAAGATCGCCACCGGCAAGAAGGAAAACAAGTTCGGCATCCCGATCAGCCGCGCGTCCGAAATCTATGCCGAAGCTGCCAGCCTGCCGGGCATCGATGTCGTCGGAATCGACGTGCACATCGGCAGCCAGTTGACCGAGCTGGAGCCGTTTGAGCAGGCCTATCTGAAGGTTGCCGCCCTGACACTTCGGCTGCGTGCCGAAGGGCATGACATCCGCAGGCTGGACCTGGGCGGCGGGCTTGGCATCCCCTACAGCCGGTCGAATGACGCGCCCCCCCTGCCGCTGGATTACGGCGCGCTGATCAAGCGCACCGTCGGCCATCTGGGCTGCGAGATCGAGATCGAGCCGGGGCGGCTGATCTCGGGCAATGCCGGTGTGCTGGTGTCCCGCGTCCTTTATGTCAAGCAAGGCGAAGGGCGGGATTTCCTTATCCTGGACGCGGCGATGAACGACCTGATCCGCCCGTCCATGTACGGCGCGCATCATGACATCGTGCCATTGGCGGAACCGGCGGTTGCCGTTGAGACGCATGTCTATGATGTGGTGGGCCCGGTCTGTGAAACCGGCGACACCTTTGCCAGGGCGCGTCCCCTGCCTGCCTTGCGTCAGGGTGATCTTGTCGCCTTCCGCTCTGCCGGGGCTTATGGTGCTGTCATGGCCTCTGAATACAACAGTCGGCCGCTGATTCCCGAAGTTCTGGTGAAGGCGGATCACTTCGCCGTCATCAGGGCGCGACCAAGCTTTGACGAAATGCTTGCGCGCGATACTCTTCCCACATGGCTGTAGCGGCCGCGACCAGGCAGAGGGCATGATCAGGGACCCGACCGGCAGCACCACGTCTGAAAACCTCATCTGGCCCCTTCGCCTGACATGGGCGGGTCTGTGGTGCGAGCGTTTGACGCATGCCTTCTGGCCGGTCTGGACCATTGTCGCAGGCACGCTGTCGGTCCTTGCCTTCGGGATTCAGGACAGCCTTCCGATCGAAGCTGTCTGGATCGGCGGCATCGCCGCCCTGGGAGGCAGCCTTTGGGCGCTTGTCACGGGCCTGCGGCGGTTTCGCAGACCAAACCGGGGCGATGCCCTGGCGCGGCTGGACGCGGCCCTTCCCGGGCATCCCATCGCCGCACTGACCGACACCCAGGTGATCGGGGTGACAGATGCCGCATCGCTGGCCGTGTGGCAGGCCCACAGGGCGCGCATGGCGGCGCAGGCCAGGCTGGCAAGACCGGTCGCGCCGGACCTGAAGCTGTCGGGCCGCGATCCTTTCGCCCTGCGCTATGTGGCACTGACCGCGCTGGTGATGGCCTTGCTCTTTGGCTCTCTCTGGCGGGCCGGTTCGGTCGTGGGGATGTCGCCGGGGGACGAGGCCCTGGCAAACGGCCCGGTCTGGGAAGGCTGGGCCCAGCCGCCCCTGCACACCGGCAAGCCCGCCCTTTACCTCAACGATATCACCCAAAGCCGGCTTGACCTGCCCACGGGAACCCGCATCCAGGTGCGCCTTTATGGCGAGGTTGGCGCGCTGACCCTGACCGAAACCGTGTCGAACCGGACTGATCCGCCGCCTGCTTCGGACCCCGCGCAGGAATTCGAGGTGGTCCAGTCCGGAACGGTCGAAATCGCCGGGCCGGGGGGGCGGCAGTGGAAAATCGTGGCAACCCCTGATTCCGCCCCCTCGATCATCGCGACGGGCGGGATCAGCCGCCAGGCGCAGGGCGAGATGGCGCAGGCCTTTACCGCCACGGATGACTACGGCGTCACCTCGGGCGTGGCGACGATTGCGCTGGACCTGCCGTCGGTCACCCGCAGCTTTGGCCTGTCGGTCGATCCCGAGCCGCGCGACGCGATCGTGCTGGACCTGCCGATGCCGATCACGGGTGATCGCACAGAGGTCAGCGAAACACTGGTCGATGATCTGTCAAAGCATCCCTTCGCCAATCTGCCGGTGACGATCACCTTTGCGGCCACCGACGCCATGGGACAGACCGGCCAGTCTGCCCCCCTTTCGGTGATCCTGCCGGGACGGCGCTTTTTCGAACCGCTGGCGGCGGCCCTGATCGAGATGCGCCGTGATCTGCTGTGGTCCACGGCCAACGCCGTTCGGTCGGCGCAGATACTCAAGGCGGTTACCCACCTGCCCGAAGGCTTCATCCGCAATGAACGCGCCTATCTGCGCCTGCGCGTCCTGCTTCGGGAACTGGATGCTGCCGCAGCCACCGGGCTTGACGCTGCCCGGCGCGATGAGATGGCCGAAGCCCTGTGGGACATCGCCCTGCTGGTCGAGGAGGGCGATCTTGCTTCGGCGCTGGAGCGTCTGCGCCGGGCGCAGGACCGGCTGGACGAGGCGATCAGGAACGGGGCCGACAAATCCGAGATCGACCGGCTGATGTCGGACCTGCGCGACGCGCTGGACGATTACATGCGCCAGCTTGCCGAAGAGGCCCGCAGGAACCCCGATCAGCAGATGTCGCAAGACATGCAGGGCATGCAGATGTCGGCCGACCAGTTGCAGCAGATGCTCGACAAGCTGCAAAAGCTTATGGAAGAGGGGCGCATGGCCGAGGCCGCCGAACTGATGGAGGCGCTGCGCAACCTGATGGAAAACATGCAGGTCACGCAGGGCCAGGGCGGCCAGGGTGGCCCCGGCAGCCAGGCGATGCAGGGTCTTTCCGATCTGCTGCGCGAACAGCAGGGCCTGTCTGACGAAAGCTTTCAGGAATTGCAGGACCAGTTCAGCGGTCAGCAGGGCCAGCCCGGCCAGCCGGGACAGGATCAACCCGGTCAGGGCAACCGGCCCGGCACCGGCGGGGACGGGCAACTGCCGGATAACCGCAGCCTTGCCGAACGCCAGCAGGATCTGCGCAACCGGCTGGAAGGGCTGTCTCAGGGCTTGCCGGGCGCGGGCAGCCAGGCCGGGGAAGAAGGGCGTCAGCAGCTTGACAGGGCAGGCCGCGCCATGGACGAGGCCGAAGAGGCCCTTCGCAACAAGGATTTCTCGGGCGCGCTGGACCGTCAGGCCGAAGCCCTTGAAGCCCTGCGCGAAGGCATGCGCAACCTGGGCGAGGCACTGGCGCAGGAGCAGGGCCAGCCCGACGGCAATGGAACCCGCGACGGCGAAGCCTTTGGCCGCGCAGACCCCGGCAGCCAGCGTGATCCGCTGGGGCGCAGTACCGGCGAAATGGGCCGGATCGGATCGGATCGCAACATGCTGCAAGGGGATGACGTCTATCGCCGCGCGCAGGACCTGCTGGACGAAATCCGCCGACGCTCCGGCGATCAGACCCGGCCCGATAGTGAACTTGACTACCTCCGGCGGTTGCTGAACCGCTTTTGACCGGGCGCTGAAGACGTGCCGCCCGCCCGGGCTGCCGGGAAACCCTTGTGCGTCCGGGGAAGGGGCGTGTCCCTTTGGGCGGGGCCCGCAACGGCACCGCCGTTCCCCCGCGCGCGCGCGACGGTGCCCCGCAGACCGGCATGTCTTCAGCAGCCTGTCAGGCCGCTCAGCCGCCCTGTCCGTCCAGTCCGCCCAGGTTGCGCAGATATGTGCTGGCGGACTGCAGCAAGGCATCGACACCCAGCCGCGCCCGGTCAACAGCCTCGACATAGGCTTGGACCACGCTCTCGCTGGCCGGGAGTACCGAAACAATGCCCGGTGCCGAGACATAGGCAGACCACATCAGAACGGCGATAAAGACGATCAGGACAAGGCCGGTGCGAAAGCCGCGCCGTTCCACGTCATCCGCAGGGCCGGCTTCGGCATACGCGTCTTCTTCCCGCGGCTCGTTGATGGCCCGCAGGGTCGAGTTGATTTCCTCGATATCGGGCAGAAGTCCGCGCTGCGCGGCCGTGCGCGCCGCCGTGTCATCCTCTGCCGAGGGGTCTTCCGCACCGACTGACAGATCCGCATTGCGCGCAGGCCCTGCCGGGAACGGGGCAGGCAGGGGCGGCGGTGTCGGCAGCGCAAGCCCGAGTTCATCCTGCACCTCGATGGGCGGCGGGGCTTCGGCGCTGCGGGCGGCCGTTTCGCGTTCGGCCTCTTCCCGCAGAACCGCAAGGACGCTTTCATCAAGACGACGACGCCACGGCACATCGGGATCCTGCCTTGGCAGCGGCACAGGTGGCGGCTCTTCGCCGGTCAGGGCTCCGGCATGTGCCCCGGCAATCCCGTTCTGCCTTTCGTCTTCCGGATCAATGCCCTGCGGGGCAGACAGATCGGGGCCAGCCGGATCATCCTGCGCCGGAAATCCGGTGCCGGCTTCGCGTCCGGCATCCTTGTGCATCTGAAACCAGGCATGTCCGCAGCTTGAACATTGCACGTCCCGCCCCTCGGGCGGGATGGCTGCATCATCAACCTCGTACTGCGCATCACAATTCGGGCAAATCAGCCGCATGACTTTCCTGTTCCCGGGGGCTCGTGTCCAGCGGCAACTTCCTGCCGATGCAACCTCTTCTAGCAATGATGCATCGCTTCTCCAAGCATTTGTGTCCGGCAAGCCCAAGAACCGGCTGCCACAAGCAATTGAATCCGGCGCAAAACCGGGCAAGACTGCGCCGCATCCGGCCCCGGGGGCCGGCGTAGCGGGGGTTGCGTGATCACGTTCGACAGTGTCGCCTACAGTTACGGCGGGGCCGAGCTTCTGTCTGAAGTGTCGCTGCGGCTTGCGCCGGGGTCATTCCACTTTCTGACGGGACCGTCGGGGTCGGGGAAGTCCACCTTCCTCAAGCTGTGCTATGCCGAGTTGCGCCCCACGGCGGGGCAGATCAGCATTTTTGACCGCGATGTCCGCAGCCTTGGCCGGGATGACATCGCGCGCACCCGTCGCCGCATCGGGATTGTGCATCAGGATTGCCAGTTTCTGGATCATCTGCCGCTTGCCGCAAATGTGGCGCTGCCGATGACCGTGACGGGACGGGAAACCGCCGCGCAGGATGTGTCCGATCTGCTGGCCTGGGTCGGCCTTGGCCACCTGGCCGATGCCCTGCCACCCTCGCTGTCGGGCGGGGAAAGGCAGCGTGCCGCGCTGGCGCGGGCGGTGATCATCGCCCCGGACGTGATCCTGGCCGATGAACCGACGGGCAATGTCGACTGGGAAATGTCGCTGCGGCTTCTGTCGCTGCTGGTCGAACTGAACCGGATGGGCAAGACGATCCTTGTTGCGACCCATGATCTGACCCTGATCCGCACGGTCAAGCAACAGGTCGCCGCCCGCGTTCTGCGAATCCGCAACCGGCGCATCCAGCTTGCCGGGGCAGACCTGTGACGGGGGCGCACGGCCCGGCACGGCACCTTGCGGACCGGGTTGTTCCCCCGTCCGGCCCCATTGCCTGGCTGACCACACTGACCTCTGCCGCGATGGCGTTTCTGGCGGTGTTTGCCCTGGCGCTGGCGCTGGCATCGGGCCGGCTGGCCGACCGCTGGACCGAAGGTCTGGCCAAAAGTGCCACCATCCGCATCTCGGCCCCGGCCGATCAGATGGTGCGCCAGACGCAGGCCGTGCTGGATCTGCTGGCAACCACGCCGGGCGTGGCATCGGCGCGGGCCATGACGGATGAGGAACAGCGCAGGCTGCTGGAGCCCTGGTTCGGCCCGGACCTGCCGCTGGAGAGCCTACCTGTTCCCCGGCTGATCGAGGTGACGCAAGACCGCACAGGATATGACGGCGAGGGGTTGCGGTTGCGGCTGGCTGCCGAAGCGCCCGGCGCAATCCTCGATGACCACACCCGCTGGCGCGTTCCGCTGACCGTTGCCGCAGGGCGGCTGCGCATCCTTGGCATCACATCGGTCGCGCTGATCGTGGGGGCGATGGCCGCCATGATCACGCTGGCGGCCAATGCGGCACTGGCCGCCAACGCGCAGGTCATCCGCGTGCTGCGTCTGGTCGGCGCGCGCGATGCCTTCATCGCCCGCGCCTTCGTGCGCCGTTTCACCCTGCGCGCCCTGTCGGGGGCTGCCATCGGCACGGCGCTGGGGATGCTGGCGGTGGCCGCCCTGCCTTCGGCGGATGCGGCAGGCGGGTTTCTGACCGGGCTTGGCTTTCAGGGGGCGGGCTGGCTTTGGCCGCTTGTGCTGCCGCCCCTTGCCGCCGTGGTGGCCTTTTTCACCACCCGGATCGCCGCCTTTGGCAAACTGCGGGAGATGATGTGATGACAGACACCGTGCAATGGCTGCGGTCGGTGCTGTTCATCGCGCAGATGTATCTGGCGATGCCGCTGTTTGCGGTTGTCTGCACACCCTTTGCGCTGTTCAGCCGCCCCGCCGCCTTTGCCGCCTGCCATGCCTATTGCCGCTGGGTGCGCTGGACCGCCCGTTGGATGGTGGGCCTGCGGTCCGAAGTGCGCGGCACCCCGCCGCAGGCCGGGGCGCTGGTCGCGGCCAAGCATCATTCCTTCTTTGACATCATCATCCTGTTCAGCGCCCTGCCCCGTGCCAGGTTCATCATGAAAAAGGAACTGAAATGGGCCCCGATCCTGGGCTGGTATGCGCTGCGCATCGGCTGCGTGCCGGTGGATCGCGGCAAGCGGGGACAGGCGATTGCCGCAATGATGAAGGCGGTTCAGGATGGCCGGCAGGACCCCGGCCAGTTGATCATCTATCCCGAAGGCACCCGGACCGCGCCGGGCGCGCCGCCCGCCTACAAGATCGGGTCCGCAGTCCTTTATGCCCAGTTGGGGCAAAGCTGCGTGCCCGCCGCGACCAATGTCGGGGTCTTCTGGCCGCGCCACGGCTTTTATCGCAAGCCCGGCCTTGCCGTGGTGGAATTTCTTCCCGCAATCATGCCCGGCCTGACCAACGCCGAATTCATGGCGGAACTGGAGCAGCGCATCGAAACCGCGTCCAACGCGCTGATGGCCGAGGCCGGCTTCATCACGCCGGCGCAGGGTGCCCCCCGGCATGGCCACTGACCCCGGCAGGGCGGCCCCGGGGCAGCACAGATATCGGCAGCGGCCGGTCGGGTCAGCCCGCGCCGGAGGTCCGGCGAACAGCCCTTGCGACTTTGGGGCCGCAGGCAAACCTGACCTGCGGCGGCGGGACTTTGGCAAAGCGAACCGCGCCAGCCGTGCCGGTTTTGCCCGAACCGCAGATGGTTGCCGCCGTTTCCGGCGCAAAGCCCTGCAAAAGGCGCCTCGGCCAAAGGCCGGACATCGTCATTGTTGCGGGCCGACACGCGAACTGCGCATCCGCGCTGTCAGGAGTCTTTGGGGCCGCAGAACCCCGCCCCTTCCCCGCCCGGCTCAGGCGAGTTTCAGTGCCGCAATCCCGGCCACGATCAGCAGGATTCCCGCCACCCGCAGCGGCGTGACCGGCTCGCCAAACAGCACCACTGCCAGAATCGCCGTGCCGACGGCCCCGATCCCGACCCAGACGGCATAGGCCGTGCCCACGGGAAGCGTTTTCATGGCGATACTGAGCAGCCAGAAGCTGCCAAGGGCCCCCACAACGGTTGCAACACTGGGCCAGAAGCGCGTGAAGCCTTCGGAATACTTCAACCCGATGGCCCAGCCGGTTTCCATCAGACCGGCAATCAGGACGATCAGCCAGGGGTTCATCAGGCGGCAAGCCCCTTGGTGCCCATGTCCAGAAATTTCTGTCGCCGGTCCTTGACCAGCGCGTCGGCCTTTTTGCCGGCAAGGTCCTTCAGCATCGCCTCGATGGCCTTGCCCACCGCGTCGATCGTCTCGCTCCGCCCGCGCTGCGCCCCGCCCAGCGGTTCCTTGATGATCCGGTCGATCACGCCCAGCTTTTGCAGGTCCTGCGCGGTCAGGCGCAGCGCCTCGGCCGCCTCGCGCATCTTTTCGGCGTCCTTCCACAGGATCGACGCGCAGCCTTCGGGCGAGATCACCGAATAGATCGAATGTTCCAGCATCGCGATCCGGTTCGCCGTGGCAAAGGCCACCGCCCCGCCAGAGCCGCCCTCGCCGATGATCACGCTGACCAGCGGCACGCCGATTTCCAGGCATTTCGCTGTCGATCTGGCAATCGCCTCTGCCTGACCGCGTTCTTCCGCGCCCTTGCCGGGATAGGCGCCGGGCGTGTCGATCAGCGTCACCACCGGCAGGCGGAAGCGCTGCGCAAGGTCCATCAGCCGGATCGCCTTGCGGTAGCCTTCGGGGCGCGCCATGCCGAAGTTGCGCTGGATCCGCGTCTTGGTGTCGTTGCCCTTTTCGTGGCCGATCACCATCACCGGCGCATCGTTGAACCGCGCCAGCCCGCCCATGACCGCATGGTCATCGGCAAAATTCCGGTCCCCCGCCAGCGGCGTGAATTCGGTGAACAGGGCATCGATGTAATCCTTGCAATGCGGCCGGTCCGGGTGGCGTGCCACCTGGCATTTCTGCCAGGGGGTCAGACCCTTGTAGAGGTCCTTGAGCAGCGCCTCCGCCTTGCGGTCCAGGGCCTCGGCCTCTTTCGTTACATCCATCCCGGGATTGGCCCGCGCCAGGGCACGCAGCTCTTCCGCCTTGCCCTCGATCTCGGCCAGGGGCTTTTCGAATTCCAGATAGTTCATGGGTCACCCCCTAAGCGCGTCGCCCCCATATGGCCAGAGGCGCGCCAAGATGCAACGCTCTGCGGCGCTGGCAGCCCTAACCCGCCGCCTGACCCTGATCCAGCGCGATCAGATGCGCCACATGATCCGGCCCGCAGGACAGCTTTTTCGCCACCTTGCTGTCGGGCGTCACCACGCGCCAGAAGGGCACCACCTGATCCAGCGGCTTGCCCTCGGCCAGATCGGTAAGCGCCACCTCGGCCACCACGCGCAGATAGATCGCCGTGGTCACCGGGCACATCGCGTTGGCCCCCGCCTTGCGCGCCAACTCGTTGCGCAGCCGGTCCATCGTGCGCGTCTCGCCCTGCGGGATGCGGGCGAGGTAGTTCGCGATCTCGGCGGGGGACGAGATCAGCATCGTGTTCCCCGCCTTCACCCCCGCGAAATCGGCGTGCAGCATCACCACATGCGGGCCCTTCGCGGCACCGAACCGTTTGCGCCAATCGGTCGGTTTCTTCTTTCTCTCGGCCATCACGACCCCTCCACGCGCGCCTTGAGTGCTGCAAGATATGTGGTGGCAAAGGCCTCCGGGTCAAAGAACAGCCGCGCCAGAATCCGGCCAAGGGGCGAGGGAACCCCGGCCCGTTCCACCACCGCGATCCGCGTGCCGTCGCCCTCGGGCACCAGCACCGCCTCCCATGACCCGGAGTATCCGGCATCGGAGGCAAAGCGCAGGCGGATGCGCGTCTCGCCCATTTCTTCGGTCACGAAGCTGATCCGTTCGCCCCGCGCCGTCACCTCGACCCAGCCGTCGCCCGTCCGTTCCACCGCCGCGATCCCGTCGCGCCAGCCGGGTTGCGCCGCGACATCCGCGATCACCGCCACGATCCGCGCGGGGGGTGCGGCGATCACCGTCTCGGCCCGCCCCTCGCGCGTGGCGGGCAAAAGCCAGCCCACCAGAACCACAAGCCCCGCCAGAACCAGCAGGGCAACCCCTGTCCAGACCAGAAACCGCATGAAACCCTCCGCGTGAAACCTGACCCAGCGCTAGCAAAGGATCGGCCACCGTCGAAGTATCCCGATTTTTCGGGTTTTATTTCATGGGCTTGCACAACATCTGCGCCAAAAACAGAAGCGCCCCGTGGGGTTGCCACGGGGCGTGCATCCTGCCCTTCCGCTGCGCGGGGCCTCATCTTCCCGTGGGCCGCAGCGTGGGTAATCTTTGTAAAGCGCATGAATTTCACGCTTTGATTGGCAGACGCTGCCCGCAGGACAGGCGACCTGTCAACGATTCATAGGTGACGCCGCGTCAACCGGCGATCAATTCGGACTGCCGCACGATCACCTCGGCCTGTTTGATCGATGCGATATCCACCAGATGGCCCTTACAGACCGTCGCGCCCCCGCCCCGCGCCTTGGCGGCCTCCATCGCCTCTGGAATTTCGCGCGCCCCGGCCACTGCCTGCGCCGACGGGGTGAAGACCTCATTCGCCAGCGTGACCTGCTTCGGATGGATCGCCCATTTCCCCACCATGCCCAGCGTGGCCGACCGCAGCGCCTGCGCCCAATGCCACGGGTCGGATCAGTGCTTCGCCCCTTCGCGCAGCATGTGGTAATTCTCCTGTGTGCCACCGATGCCCGTGGTCTGCATCCCCATGCTGGCCGCGAAATCTGCGGAACCCAGGCTCATGGCCTGCAGGCGGGGCGAGGCTTTGGCGATCTCTTCCACATGGGATATCCCGGCGGCCGATTCGATGATGCCTTCAAAGGCAATCGGCTTTGTCCGCGTCCGACGGCGCAACCGAATCCTCCAGATCAAGGTTGATCACATCCGCCTCGCTGGCCCCCATCTTGGCAAAGATCGCAGGCCGCGATCCGGGGCCGAACGGTGGCAGCGGTTCGGGCGGGCAGGGACGGGGGGTTGCAGGCGAAAGCTCTTGGTCGTTCTCGCAAGGAAATTTCAGATCAGGCTGCGCTAGGGTTATTTTCTTGCGCTGCAACGTGCAAGCGGCATTTCGCGGCTGCAGCATGACTTGACAGCGCGACGCCTCTCCCGCCCCCTCCGCGCAGCAGGAGTTGCCCATGATCACCGCCACGCTCGACAGCTTCCCCCTTGCCCGCGCCTTCACCATCTCGCGCGGGTCAAAGACCGAGGCGCGGGTGGTCACCGTGACCGTCACCCGGGGCGGGATCACGGGGCGCGGCGAATCCGTCCCCTACGCCCGCTATGGCGAAACGCCCGAAGGCGTGCTGGCCCAGATCGCCGCCCTGCCCGAAGGCATCACGCGGCAAGCCCTGCAAGAGGCGCTGCCCCCCGGCGCGGCCCGCAACGCCGTCGATTGCGCGCTGTGGGATTGGGAGGCGAAAGCGGCAGGCACCCGCGTCTGGCAGCTTGCCGGGCTGCCCGCACCGCGCCCCCGTATCACTGCCTTCACCCTGTCCCTCGACACTGCCGCCGCGATGCGCGCGCAGGCGGCAGAGAATGCCCACCGCCCGCTTCTGAAGATAAAGCTCGGCACCCCCGACGACATGCCCCGGCTGGAGGCCGTGCGCGCAGGCGCGCCGATCTCCACCATCATCATCGACGCCAATGAAGGCTGGACACCCGAGGTTTACACGGACCTCGCCCCCCACCTCTTGCGCCTTGGCGTGGCGATGGTGGAACAGCCGCTGCCCGCCGGGGCGGATGACCTGCTGGCGGAAATCGCCCGCCCGCTGCCCGTCTGCGCCGACGAAAGCTGCCACGACCGCGCCTCGCTGGCCGGACTTGCCGGCAAGTATGACATGGTCAACATCAAGCTGGACAAGACCGGCGGCCTGACCGAAGCGCTGGCGCTGAAAACCGCCGCGCTGGCGCAGGGCTATGGCCTGATGGCCGGCTGCATGATCGGATCAAGCCTTGCCATGGCCCCGGCCACGCTGCTGGCGCAGGGGGCCGTCTTTACCGATCTTGACGGGCCGCTGCTTCTGGCCGAAGACCGGGATCATCCGCTGCGGTTTGACAAAGCGGGTATCCATCCACCCGAACCAGGCCTGTGGGGGTAAACCGAATGAGCCGCACCGTCTATGTGAACGGAACCTATCTGCCCGAGGAAGACGCGAAGATCAGCATCTTTGACCGGGGCTTTCTGATGGCCGATGGCGTTTATGAGGTGACCAGCGTGCTGGGCGGCAAGCTGATCGACTTTGCCGGGCATTGCAAACGTCTGGCCCGGTCGCTGTCGGAACTGGACATGGCCGCCCCGGCGACGGATGACGAGCTGCTGGCGATCCACCGCGAACTGGTGGCGGTGAACGGCGTGACCGATGGGATGGTCTATCTGCAGATCACGCGCGGGGCACCCGGCGACCGCGACTTTGTCTTTCCCGACCCGGCCACCACGCCCCCGACACTGGTCCTGTTCACCCAGTCAAGGCCGGGCCTTGCCGGACATCCTGCTGCGGCGACCGGGATGAAGGTCATCTCGATACCGGACATCCGCTGGGGGCGGCGCGACATCAAGACGGTCCAGCTTCTGTACCCCTCGATGGGCAAGATGATGGCCAGAAAGGCCGGTTGCGACGATGCCTGGATGGTCGAGGACGGGTTCGTGACCGAAGGCACGTCGAACAACACCTATAT
Source organism: Rhodobacter sp. (assembly GCA_020251025.1). Taxonomy (GTDB): domain Bacteria; phylum Pseudomonadota; class Alphaproteobacteria; order Rhodobacterales; family Rhodobacteraceae; genus Aliitabrizicola. Next base: position 40,726 of record JADCDI010000035.1, read on the forward strand.
CGTGCGCGGCAACCGCATCGTCACGCGGCATCTGTCGTCCGACATCCTGCAGGGCATCACCCGCGCCGCCGTGCTGCGCCTGGCCGCCGAAGCCCGGATGGAGGTGGAAGAGCGCCCCTTTACCATCGAAGAGGCAAAGGCGGCGGACGAGGCGTTTTTCACCTCGGCCTCGGCCTTTGTCATGCCGGTGGTCGAGATTGATGGCGCAGCACTGGGGGACGGCACCCCCGGCCCGGTCACGGCCCGGCTGCGCGACATCTACCTGGATGAAATGCGCAAGTCAGCCATCTGACGCCTTGCCGCGATCCGTGACATTCTGCGCGAAGGCCACCTCGAAAGCGGCCTTTTTCGCCGCATCGGCCCCGGTCTGGTGCTGCGCAACCCAGTCGGCATAGGGCATGCCATAGACGATCTCGCGCGCGGCCTCCTTGGTCAGGTCAAGGCCCTGGTCCGATGCCGCCTCCTGGTACCAGCGGCTGAGGCAGTTGCGGCAGAACCCGGCCAGGTTCATCAGATCGATGTTCTGCACATCGGGGCGGTCCTGCATCAGATGACGCAGGAGCCGGCGAAAGGCGGCAGCTTCAAGGGCGGTGCGGGTGGCGTCATTCATGCGGGGTCTCCCTTTGAGCGGACATGGGCGGGGTCCGGTCCGCTTCATCCAGCGCCGCCTGCAGCAGCGGTGCCAGACGCGCGGCCCAGCCTTGCTGCGCGGGGGCCGTGGCGATCAGATCCTGGCGCAGCTCGATCAGCGTGTTGTGCAGGCCCCGCTGCAGGGCGTGGCGGTCTATGGCATCGCCCGGCAAATGGCCCGCATAGGGTTCATTGTCACCCACGCACAGGTCAGGTTCGGCCCTTAGCCTGCGCAGAAGCGCGCGCGACAGGCGGTCATCCAGATGGGAATGCAGCACGCCGACATGCCAGGGGCGCGGCGGGCGGCCCTGCAGCCCCGGGGTAAAGGAATGGATGGCGACGATCACCGTATCGGGCCTGCGCGCCGCAAGCCGCGCATAGGCGGCGTGATAGGGGCGATACAATGTCTCCAGCCGCCGCGCCGTCTCGGCCGCATCAACCCTGCGGTTGGCCGGAATGATGGTGCCGTCATACAGCTTCATGATCAGGGTCGGGTCGTCTTCGCCCCGGTTCGGGTCGATCACCAGCCGCGAGAAATCCGACAGGATGACCGGGGCATCCAGACCCGCCGCCAGGGCCACCGCCAGCCCCGCCGCGCCCGGATCATAGGCAATGTGGCGATCCATGTCTGCGGGCGATAAGCCGAGGCTGCCCCCCGCGATAGCGGCGGGAACCCGGTTGCTGGCGTGATCACAGGTGACCAGCCAGCGCGAGGGGCGGTTTTCGCCGATGATCCGATAGGCCGCCGTCACCATGGGTCTCCGTTGCCGGATCTTGCAGACCCGCATTTATGCCGCATTGCGGGAAAGCGCCAGTTGCCCCGTTCGGCGAATTCCGCCATAAGACGCTTGGCCCGCCGCAGGACATGAACACGATAAGGGATCAAGGCAGTATGAGACGCCTTCGGAACGTCAAGATCGTTGCCACGCTCGGCCCGGCCTCCAATGATTATGCGACCATCCGCGCGCTGTTCGAGGCGGGTGCCGACGTGTTCCGGCTGAACATGAGCCATGGCACACATGACGACATCCGCGCGCGTCACGTCATCATCCGCCAGATCGAGGCCGATACCGGACGCCCGATTGCCATTCTGGCCGATCTTCAGGGGCCAAAGCTGCGCGTTGGCGTCTTTGCCGACGGCGCGGCGGACCTGGTGGATGGCGCGCCCTTCCGGATGGACCTTGACCCGGCCCCCGGGACCGTCAAGCGCGTGAACCTGCCGCATCCCGAGATCTTTGCCGCGCTGGAACCCGGTGCCTCGCTTTTGGTCAATGACGGCAAGATCCGGCTCATGGTCAAATCCTGCGGCCCGGATTTTGCCAATTGCACCGTCACGGTGGGCGGCACGATTTCCAACCGCAAGGGTGTGAACGTGCCGGATGTGCTGCTGCCGGTCGCGGCACTGTCCGGCAAGGACCGCAAGGATCTGGAATTCGCCTGTGAGCTGGGCGTTGACTGGCTGGCGCTGTCCTTTGTGCAGCGCCCCGAAGACGTGATCGAGGCGCGCGATCTGGCCAGGGGCCGGGCGGCGATCCTGTCAAAGATCGAAAAGCCTGCCGCCGTAAAGGCTTATGCCGAGATTCTGGCCGTGTCGGACGGCATCATGGTGGCGCGCGGCGATCTGGGTGTAGAACTGCCGATCCATGCCGTGCCGCCGATCCAGAAGCAACTGGTCCGCGGCGCGCGCGCGGCTGCCAAACCGGTGATCGTTGCCACCCAGATGCTGGAATCGATGATCGAATCGCCGATGCCGACCCGCGCCGAAGTGTCCGACGTGGCCACCGCCATCTACGAGGGTGCCGATGCCATCATGCTGTCGGCGGAATCGGCCGCCGGGTCCTGGCCGGTGGAAGCGGTGACGATGATGAACAACGTCGCCATCTCGGTCGAAAGCGATCCGACCTATCGCAGCATCATCGAGGCCAGCCGCACGGTCGTGCGCGCCAGCGTCGCCGACGGCATCGTCGCCGCCGCGCGCGAGATTGCAGAGAACAGCGATATCAAGGCGATCTGCTGCTTTTCGCAGAGCGGCACCACCGTTTCGCTGGTCGCGCGCGAACGGCCGCGCGTGCCGATCATCGCCCTGACCCCGCTGATCGAAACGGCGCGCCGCCTGTGCCTGACCTGGGGCACGCATTGCGTGATCACCGAAGAACAGTCGCGCTTCAAGGGGGCGGTCATCGCGGCGGCGCGCGCGGCGCGGGCCTATGGCTTTGCCCTGATTGATCAGGTTGTCGTGACCGCAGGCGTTCCGTTCAACGTGCGGGGCACCACGAACATCCTGCGCGTCGCCCCCTGTGACGAAAGGCTGATCTACAGCGTCGACCCCGAGTAACCCGATCCCTGTGCAAAGGTTTCGCGCCGGATGGGGCGCATCCATGCTGGTCAATATGCTGATGATTGGTGGCGTTGTGATTGGCGGTGCGGCGATACCCGCCCTGCTGTTTGCCATATTCGAAAACGAGGCGCAGCTTGTGTCGCTCGCAGGACTGCTGCTGGGCGGGCTGATGGTGCTGGCCGCCCTTTATCTGACCCCGACACCGTTTTCGCCCGATTACATCATGGCGATGCGCATGCTGGCGGGGCTTGCGGCCACCTATTTCGTCTTCCGCCGGCGCTGACCGACGATATCCCTTGCACGGTCGGCGGGCCTTGCCTATACGCCACGGCTTGTTACCCCGCGCGTCCGGCCAAAGCGGCATGCCGAGTCGCGCGCACACCCACTCGCAAGAGGAGTCTGAAATGCCCAAGATGAAGACCAAATCCGCTGCGAAAAAGCGGTTCTCCTTCACGGCCACGGGCCGCGTCAAGGTCGGCCCGGCAGGCAAGCGCCACGGCATGATCAAACGCACGGCGAAGTTCGTCCGCAACACGACCGGGACCATGATCCTGTCGGACAGCGATGCGAAGATCGTCAAGAAATACATGCCCTACGACCGGTAAGGAGAAGCACCTATGTCCCGCGTCAAATCCGGCGTCGTCACGCACGCCCGTCACCGCAAGGTCATCAAGGCTGCCAAGGGCTATTACGCCGCCCGCAGCACCAACTTCCGCACGGCCACACAGGCGGTGGACAAGGCCAACCAATACGCCACGCGCGACCGCAAGACCCGCAAGCGCAACTTCCGTGCCCTGTGGATCCAGCGGATCAACGCCGCCGTCCGCCTGTTCGATGCCGGGTTCACCTATTCGCGCTTCATCAACGGTCTGGCCAAGGCCGGGATCGAGGTGGACCGCAAGGTTCTGGCCGATCTGGCCGTGCACGAACCTGACGCCTTCAACGCCATTGCGGCAAAGGCAAAGTCGGCGCTGGCCTGAGCCGGGTGCAAAAGAACGGATCAGCCCCGCGCGCCCGGCGCGCGGGGCTTCTGTTTTGCGTAATCCGGCCTGCTGATCTGTCGGGCATCAAAGGCCGGCCCACCGCCCGGTCTGTCCATCCGGTGCCGTGGCGCGTTCCTGCGGTAGCGGGCGATCCCGCCTGACGCGGCCCGAAGGGCGGACCACCTTGCATCCCGGCACCCTTGCCGCTAGCACCGGTGCGCAGGCAACGGAGGCTTTTCATGCAAGGGCTCGACACGCTCAAGGCCAGGTATCTGTCCGCCATCGCTGCTGCGGCGGATGAGGCGGCGCTGGAAGAGGTGCGCCTGACCGCCCTGGGCAAAAAGGGCGAGATCAGCCTGAAGATGCGCGATCTGGGCCAGATGGAACCGGCACAGCGGCAGGCCGCAGGCGGGCTGCTGAATGCGCTGAAGGACGAGGTGGAGGCAGCCCTGCGTGCCCGCAAGGCGGCGCTGGGGGATGCGGCGCTGAACGAACGGCTGCGGTCGGAATGGCTGGATGTCACCCTGCCGGGACGGCCCCGCCCCGCAGGCACAATCCACCCCGTCAGCCAGGTGATGGATGAGCTGACGGCGATCTTCGCCGACATGGGCTTTGCCGTGGCCGAGGGGCCGCAGGTGGAATCGGACTGGTACAATTTCGATGCGCTGAACATGGCCCCCGAACATCCGGCGCGGCAGGAACATGACACCTTCTTCATGGCCCGCACCGAAGGCGATGCGCGCCCGCCGCATGTGCTGCGCACCCATACCTCGCCGGTGCAGATCCGCGCCATGGCCGCCCATGGTGCGCCGATCCGCGTGATTGCGCCGGGCCGCGTCTATCGGATGGACATGGACCAGACCCATACCCCGATGTTCCACCAGGTCGAAGGGCTGGCGATTGACCGTGACATCAGCATGGCCAATCTGAAATGGGTGCTGGAGGAATTCTGCCGCGCCTTTTTCGAGGTGCCGTCCGTGGAACTGCGCTTCCGCGCCAGCCACTTTCCCTTCACCGAACCCTCTGCCGAGGTGGATATCCGCTGTTCCTGGGAAGGCGGGCAACTGAAAATCGGGCAGGGCGACAAATGGATGGAGATTCTGGGGTCCGGCATGGTGCACCCCAAGGTGCTGGAAGCCGCCGGAGTGGACCCGGCGCAGTGGCAGGGCTTTGCCTTTGGCATCGGGATCGACCGTCTGGCGATGCTGAAATACGGCATCCCCGACCTGCGCGCCTTCTTTGAAAGCGACCTGCGCTGGCTGCGGCATTATGGCTTTGCCGCGCTGGATATGCCTGATCTGGCGGGGGGGCTGAGTGGATAGGGATAGGGGTATCGCCTTTGTCCGTTACACATCGTGGTTCAGAGTCTTCTTGGTGGATTTGACCCGTGTCAAATCCACCCGCGCCTGCCTGCCCCCGGCAGGCGCGTTCCGCGCCCGCCCAGGCAGGCGCGGGCGGATTTCCCGGCGTCAGGCCTTTGGATGGCCCCTTGCCTGCGGGCTTGCGCCCTTCGGCAATCGGACCCGGCAAAGGTCCACTGGACCTTTGCTTTCGGGTCCTCTGGCGCTGCTGATCTGACCGGTCCGTTTTCGGTTCGGGAAGACAGTATCTGACCCCTTTCTCCACGCAAAATGAAACTCCGTCCCACAGCCAGTCCACCCTCTCTTTCCCTGCGCCGCCATCTGCGCTAATCCGCTGTGGCCACCCGACCGCAAGGACGCCGCGATGAAATTCACCCTCTCCTGGCTGCGCGACCACCTGGAAACCAGTGCGCCGCTGGATGATATCCTCACCGCCCTGACCGACCTTGGGCATGAGGTGGAAGGGGTGGAGGACCCCGAGGCGAAGCTGGGCGCCTTCCGCATCGTCCGCGTGACCGAAGCCATGCCGCACCCCAATGCCGACCGGCTGCGGCTGTGCCAGGTGGAAACCTGGCCCGACGGCCCCGGTGGCCGGACGCAGGAGGTGCAGGTGGTCTGCGGTGCCCCCAATGCCCGCACCGGCCTGATCGGCGTCTTCGCGCCCGTGGGCACGCATGTTCCCGGCACCGGGGTTGATCTGAAACCCGGCGTGATCCGCGGCGTCGAATCCAACGGCATGCTCTGTTCCGAACGCGAGCTGATGGTTTCCGATGATCATGAGGGCATCATCGATCTGCCCGCCGACGCGCCCCTTGGCGCGCGGTTCATCGATTATCGCGGGCTGAATGACCCGATGATCTTTGTCAAGATCACCGCCAACCGCCCCGATGCCCTTGGCGTGCGCGGCCTTGCGCGTGATCTGGCCGCGCGCGGCCTGGGCGTGCTGAAGCCGCTGGCTGTCCCGGCCATCCCCGGCACCTTCCCCTGCCCCATCCGCGTCACCATCGACCCGGCGCTGAAGGAAAAGGGCTGTCCGCTGTTTGCCGGCCGCCTGATCCGGGGGGTGCGCAATGGCACCTCGCCGCCCTGGATGCAGGCGCGGCTCAGGGCCATCGGCCTGCGCCCGATTTCGGCGCTGGTGGATATCACCAACTATTTCACCTTCGGCCTGAACCGCCCGCTGCATGTCTTTGACGCGGCCAGGGTGAAGGGCAACCTGCATATCCATCCTGCCAAAGGGGGCGAGACGCTGCTGGCGCTGGATGGCAAAAGCTACACCATGCAGCCCGGCATGATGCTGATTTCCGATGATGACCAGCCCGAATCGCTGGCCGGCATCATGGGGGGCGAACTTTCCGGCTGTACCCCGGACACGACCGATGTCTTCCTTGAATCGGCCTATTGGGACCCCGTCACCATCGCGGCCACGGGCCGGGCGCTGAAGATCGTCTCGGACGCGCGCTATCGCTTTGAACGCGGGGTTGATCCGTCCTTTACCCTGCCGGGGCTGGAACTGGCCACGCAGATGATCCTTGACCTGTGCGGGGGCGAAGCTTCCGCCATCGCGCTGGATGGCAGGGTGCCCGACACCACGCGCAGCTACCGCTTTGATCCGGCGCGTGTGGCCCGTCTGGTGGGCATGAACATCCCCGAAGCCGAACAGCGCCGCACGCTGACGGCACTCGGGTTCACCCTGACCGGCGATCAGGCCAGCCCGCCCAGCTGGCGGCCCGATGTACTGGGCGAGGCGGACCTGGTGGAAGAGGTGGCGCGCATCGCATCCTTGACGAGGCTGCGGGGCAAGCCGCTGGACCGGGCACCGGCCGGGGTGCCGCGCCCGATCCTGACGCCCTTGCAGGTGCGCGAACGCGCCGCCCGCCGCGCGCTGGCGGGGCTGGGTTACAACGAATGCGTCACCTACAGCTTCATCGATGGCAAGACAGCCGCCCTGTTCGGTGGCGGGACCGATGCCCTGCGCATTGAAAACCCGATCTCGTCTGAGATGACGCATCTGCGCCCCGATCTTCTGCCGGGCCTTTTGCTGGCGGCGGCGCGCAATCAGGCGCGCGGCTTTGGCGATCTGGCGCTGTTCGAAATCGGCCCGGTCTTTCATGGCGGCGAGCCCGGGGAACAGGGCCTGCTGGCCGCCGGCCTTCTGGTGGGCGCTGCCGCACCGCGCGATCCCTTCGGGTCGCGCCGGCCGGTGGATGTCTATGATGCCAAGGCCGATGCCGAGGCGGTCGTGGCGGCCCTTGGGGCACCGGCAAAGGTGCAGATCAGCCGGACTGCCCCGGCCTGGTGGCACCCCGGACGGTCGGGCGTGATCGGCCTTGGGCCGAACGTGCTGGCCACCTTTGGCGAGGTGCACCCCGCCATCCTGAAGGCGCTGGACGTCAAGGGCCCGGTCATGGCCTTTGCCCTGCGCATTGCCGCCGTGCCGCTGCTTAGGGTCAAGTCACCGACGCGCCCGGCACTGAAACTGTCCGGCCTGCAGGCGGTGGAGCGGGACTTTGCCTTTGTCGTCGATGCGCGGGTCGAGGCGCTGACCCTGGTCAACGCCGCGCAGGGCGCGGACAAGACGCTGATCGACAGCGTCCGCGTCTTTGATCAGTTCACCGGCGAGAAGGCCGAGGCGCAGATGGGGGCGGGCAAGAAATCCATCGCTGTTTCCGTGCGCCTTCAACCGGTCGAAAAGACCCTGACCGATGCCGAGATTGATGCCGTCAGCGCCAGAATCGTCGAAAAGGTGATCAAGGCCACGGGCGGCACCCTGCGGCGGTAAGGGTTTTGGGCGGGCAGACCGCGCCGGACCCGGCACGGTTTGCCGCCCTGATGCCTACCGCCGGAACAGGCCGCCCAGCCAGGCCTTGAACCGCCCCCAGCTTGTCCGGGCCCGGGCGCGGGCGGCGTCGGCCCGTTCATCGGCGCGCGCCAGCGCATCGCCCATGTTTTCCAGCGCCGGGTCGATCATACGCTCGCGGAACTGCAGCCACATCCGGCGCACCATGAACAGAAGGAAGGCCAGCGCTGTCAGGATCACGATATTGACCCAGGGGAACAAGCTGGTGTCCGGCCCATCGACCACCCGCAGGCGCACCGCATTTGGAAAGATCGACATCCAGGAAATCCGCCAGCCGTAATGCGTCACCGCCACCCAGACGGGGGCATTGGCGGACGATTTCAGGTTCGACGCCTCTGCCTGCAGGTTGGAGCTGTCATATTTGAAATAGGGCGGCCAGACCCAGCCGGTATCCTCGTTGCGATAGACGATGACCCTGCCGTTGGGGCGCACCGCCTCGATGAAGCGGATATCGCGCGTGACCGTGGATTCGCCCGTGCCCGCATCGGGCGTGGCGTAAAAAAGGCTGTTCTCGCCCACCGTGGTCAGACGGTTATAGGTTCCGGTGATGCGGACGATGTCGCGCTGCGGCAGGGTATAGTGCAGCATGCCGCCCACGGTCAGGATCAGGACAATCCGGAAGCCCCATTTGAAATAGCGCCACATGGGCGTCCTCCTAATTGTAGTTCACCAGATAGACCGTGATGGCCACAGCGGTGACGGGAATGACATAGACAAGAAGGATCAGCCAGCGGCGCAGGCTGTGCTGATAGGCCTGCATGCCCTTTTCAACGAAGGCGTCGCGGTCCCCCGGCATATCGCCCCCGTCGAACTGCTTTTCCAGCTTTTCGCGCCGGACAGACCGGGAATAGACCGACACCAGCAGATAGATCACCGTCAGGATCAGAAACCCGACCACGGCAAAGGTAAGAATTGCAATCATTGTCTGCCCTTCCGTACGGCACCCCAGGGGCCCACCAGATCAACAAGACTGCGCGCGGGCTGCGGGGCCGGACGCGGGCCGGCAGGATGGCTGTCTTCCATTCCCGGTTCCGGGCCGAACAATGCGGCGCGCGCGCCCGCCTTGTCCACCTGATACTCTCTTGCCAGGAAATCCGCCACATAGCTGCGCTTGCGGTCCGACCAGGTGGCATAGAGGGCATAGAACAGCTCTTTATGGGTGATGAAAAGCTGCCGCACGTCCAGCGGCGCAAGTTCGGCCAGCAGCATGTTCACCAGGTCGCGGTCGGCATGGGCCCGCGCGCGCAGCGTGTAGAAATACGCCGGATGCTCCGAGCTGATCCGGGGCCAGTCGCCACCCCCCTCGACCCAGCGCAACAGCGCGGCCAGCCCCAGAAACTCCGGCGGCAGGGCCGAGCCAAGGCGCTGCGCGATCTTGCGCAGATCAGCCCGCGTTGCCTGCCCAAGGTCAAGGTTCAGCGCATCTGCCGCATCCACCAGAATGAAATCCATCTTCTGGCGCAGGACCGCCGCCGCATCCATTCCCCGCGCCTGCACGATGGGTTCCACCAGGCGGTTGCGCTCCATCCAGTCGGCGATCACATTGCGCTGGCGCAGATCGCTGGCAGGCACCGGCAGCACCCCCAGGCTTTCCGCCGACACCGCCGAAATCGCCACAGGGCGGTGCAGGTCGCGGAACACATAGACGCCCCCGAAATGCGACGTCCAGAAATTGCCCTGTTCAAAGGTCATTGCCGGCAGGGCAACGGGCACGCGCGTGACATCCCCCGTCCGGGTCGCAAGCGCGATCATGCGGGCGATCAGTTCCTCGTCGCGCCACCCGTCGGGTTCGCGCCGGAAGCGGTCGATCAGGGCCGCCAATGCGGTTGCATCCTTGACATGGCCGCCGATGGTGTCGGCCTCGACCGTGATCCGGCGGATGTCGAACAGCTTTGCCGGGGTTGACACCTCATAGACCGAATTCTGCAACTCGCCCGCCACGGCATCGCGCGCGGTCAGCGCGAAAAGCTGCGCATCGTTGGCCTCATAGAACTGTTTCAGGATGCCGCGTGAGGTTGAGAACTTCGCATTCAGCAGCGGTGCCGCCTTTTGCGCCGTGGTCAGCAGGATGAATTGCCGGTTGCAGCCGTTCGGGTTCAGGTACAGATCATCGCCCAGTTCATCGCCGATCTCGGGGCTGAAGCCCGAGAGATCGATGTGGAAATCGGTCTGGACCGTTTCCTTGCCCGTCAGATGCTTCAGCGCACGGTTGTACCGCTCCACCAGCGCCGGCGAGGACACCTCGATGAGGTTGCCGAACATCAGGCCCTTTTCGATCAGGCGTTTCATGAGGGGGGTCCTTTCGCTGCCGCGCCTTTGGCAGACGCCCCCCCACCCCATCCCTCCCCCACGCGGGGGGAGGGAGACGCGAAACACCCGGCGTTGTGCTCAACGACTGCACCGCAGGACTCCCCTTCCCCTCGTGGAAAAGGAATGTGGGCGGGGGGCACGCCGCCGACCGCCATCGCATCAGAACGGAGTTCTTCGCCTCCCTCCCCCCCTGTGGGGGAGGGATGGGGTGGGGGGGCATCTGCCAAGAACTCGCCGCCAACCGCATCGAGGATCAGCCGCATCGCGCCCTCGATATTCTCCGAAATCTGCGGGTTCCAGAACCGCAACACCTGAAACCCCTGCGCGCTTAACCATTCATCCCGTGCCACGTCCCGCTCCCCGCCATGCCCGCCCCCATCCACCTCGATCACCAGCCGCCGCCCCAGATCGGCGAAATCGGCGATGAAGGGCCCGATGGGCGCCTGCCGCCGGAAGTGCACCCCAAGCATCCGGTTCAACTCCCGCAGCTTCACCCAGACCCGCCGTTCCTGTGGCGTCATCTCCGTCCGCAGCTTTCGTGCGCGTTGCCGGGTGATGGGGTGGATACCCGTCATCCGTCCCACCCCATGCCGGACGCCCCCCATCCCAACCGTCCCCACGAGGGGGAGGGCGGCACCCGACGCCCGCCACCGGTGCCCAGACCAGCCAAAGAAGCGCCTCCCCTCCCCCTCGTGGGGAGGGGATGGGGGTGGGGGCGGGAGAGGAGACCCTGATCAGGTTTCCGAACATAAGGCCGTGTTGGATGAGGCGTTTCATCGGGCGCTCGGCCTGTCGATTTCCGCCAGGTCCGACTTGAGCCGTTCCCACTCACGCTTAAGGATACTTTGCCCGATAGCCACAACGGTATCGGACACCTTCGCTTCGTCAGCTTCTTTGGTAGATCCCGGCAGCGCATGAGAAAGAGCGGTCTTGAATTTCTCAAAGTCAGGGTCTTTTGGGTTCATCCGCAGAACTATGCGTGCACCCAAAGCAATGACTTCACGATACCGTTCTTTCGGAAAGGGTATTTGTTTGTCATGAAAAGTAGCTGCCGAATAGTCAGCCAAATCGACACGAAGACCGTTGATCCATTCTTGCCGGAACTCGGCAAGCTTCAACTGAACGCCCAGAGTACGCTCCTTCTCAGCCATTCTTCGGCTTGTCCGGTTCGTCTGAACCGCCACAAACCAGGAAATAAGAACGGTGAGAACCGGAACCCCAATAGAGACAAAGAGAACCTGATACTGACTAATGAACGCTTGAAGCGAATTAAGTGCGCCCATCACCCCTTCCCCCCCACATACCGCCGCTTCGCCTCGTCCATCCGGCCCATGTCGCGCACCAGCGCCTCGATCGCCACCTCGTCCGACTTGTCGGCATAGCGGAATTCGCTGTCGGCGTAGCGGTTGATTTCCTGCACCACCATGTCCACGGTGACCGGCCGCATCAGGTCGCGGATCATCGCCGCCTTTTCGTCATAGCTTTTGAACAGGAACAGTTCCGGCTCGTCCATCCAGGCGTCCGGCAATTCAAAATCCATCGCCCGCACCTTGACCGCGTCGGCGATGTTCTTGATCGCGCGCCCCGTGAACCGCGCATCCGCCTGCTGGATCGCCTTCAGATAGGTCCCGATTTTGGCCAGCGTATCCAGCGGCCCCAGCCGTGCCGAGACCTCATCCCAGACCCGGATCAGCCCGTCTTCCTTTGGCCGCCCGTGCGACAGGAAGCTTTCGTCAACAGCGCGGCGAATTTCCTGCGCCGCAAAAAGCTGATGGTCACCCAGCGGAATGCTGTGGTTCCTGCCCAGCAGCAGCGTCAGGATGTCGATGTAATCCTCGCGGCTTTGCGGGCCGTCCACCAGAAACCGCGCCCCGGCGCGCTGGCGCAGGGCATCATCGACATTTTCGGGAAAGTTCGAGAACATCCCGAAGGTGCAGTTGCCCCGCACCACGGTATTGGCCCCGGCAAAGGCCTCCATGAACACGGCCGTCACTTCCTGCTGCCCGGCGCTGGACTGGCGGTCGCCGCGCTTGCCCGCCACCTGGTCGACATCATCGATGGTGCCGAAGCCGATCACCGCAGGGTCCAGCACATTCTGGACAAAGGCCTTGGCATTCTGCCCGGACTTGCCCTGGTAGCTGTCGATCTGGTCAATGCTGAAATTCTGATACCGGAACGGGTAGCCCGCCACCCGGCAGTAACCATCCAGCAGCCCCGCCATCATCTGGATCAGCGTCGTCTTGCCCGTGCCCGGCTTGCCATCGCCCATGAAGGTGAAGATGAAGCCGCCGATTTCGGCAAAGGGGTTCATCTTTCGGTCAAAGTCATAGGCCATCAGCATCCTGGCCAGCCGCATCGCCTGATACTTGGCGATGTGATTGCCGATGACCTCCTGCGGTTTCTTGAAGGTCATGGTCAGCGTGCCGCCCCTGGCCTTGCGCGCAGGGGTGAACCCGGCCAGCGTCAACTGATCCGCCTCGACCCGCCAGGACCCCGCCGTAAACGCCCCGGCGCGGGCCGCCGTTGCGGCCCGCAGCGCCACCTTTGCCATCAGCTGTTCGGCAAAGCCCGCCACCACCGCCACCAGCAGCGCCTCGCTGGCGGCCAGTGTGGCGATGTCCTGATCCAGTTCCCAAAGCACGCCCTGCAGGCCCAGAATGGCGTTGTCGGTCAGGACCTCATCGACGCCGCCCACCTCGACGGTGGCCTCGCCCAGATGCGGGGCCAGCAGAAAGGCCGTGGCATTGCCGAAGACATGCAGCACCACCAGCGCTTCGGCCGAAAGCAGATCGGTGAACTCGGCCCGGCGCACCTCGGGAAGCCGCGCCTCGAGATTCGCCTTCTTGAGTTCGGCCAGCCCGGTCTGCGCGGCAAAGGCCTCGCCCATGGCCAGCGCCACGGCCAGGGCACGCCGCAGCGCCCCCAGCACATTGGCCTGCACCGGCGATACCAGGCCGTCGCCAAGGCTTTCGACCCGCCCGATCAGCCGCACCCCGCCCGGCCTTGCCGCCGGCCGGGCCGCCAGCCCCGGCACGGTGGACCGCAGCGCGCGCCGCGTGCCGATCCCGGCATAGCGTTCCGCCTGCGGCGCTGCCGCTGTGGCCCGGCCCAGCCGGGGCGCGTGATCAAAGCCGGTCAGCAGGCCCAGCGCCGCCGGATAATGCGCCAGGATCGCAGGTTCCGGCAGTTCCATTGTGTCACGCGGGCCGCTCATCTTTCACCTCGACGGAAGGATGCGGCCACCCGCACCGACCACGAACTTGCGCATTCCTGCGAACCCGGGCGGGTTACGCTCGGCCAGCACCTGAAAGGGCCGCTCCGGCAGGATGACCATCCGCTCGGTTCGGGTGGTTCCGGTTTCGGCACCGCGCCCGGCATAGCCATCGAGGGCAAAGATCTGGCGCTGCACCGTACCGAACCAGCCCTCTTTTGCCGTCTCTTCCCGTTCTGACAGCAGATCTTCAAAGGTCCACGCCAGCGCCCAATCATCGCCGGGTTCTGCCCGCGCATCGGCCAGCACCTCGCTGATCGGCCCGGATTGCAGGGTGAAGCTGTGCGAATACATCGGCCCAAGGGTGATGCGCCGCAGCCGTTTGGGGTGCAGGTCATCGAAATCGGTATCCAGACCCTGCGCGATGGTCAAAAGCTTCAGCATGCCCAGGGATTGCGCCATCAGATGCGCCCGCACCTCGGGCCAGCGCCGGTCATCATTGGGCAGGGCCGTGCGCCCTGAGTCCTCCAGTTCCATGAGATAGATGACAGGCAGGTTGATCTGGCTGTCATAAACCGCCCAATGGACCAGATAGGCGCGCCGCGCGCCGCGGTCTTCCAGCCATTGCGCATCAGGGTCGTTGCGCGCCCAGAACAGCCCGCCCGCCTGCAGCGCCTCGTAATAAAGCCGCTGCGACAGGGCGAATTGCAGCCTGAACGGCACGGCCAGATCGCCCAGGATATGCCGGATCATCCGGTCCTTCAGCTCTGTGTCCGAGGCCATGCCCGTCAGGTGCCGCACCGCCTGCTGCGCGTCATTGGCCATGACCATCAGTTCCTGCGCCACCGGAAAGCCGCTTTCATGCCTGTCAAAAGTCAGCCGTCCGGCGGCGGGATCGCGGCCGGTCATCAGGTATTTCAGCGACAAGGCCCGGAAACTTGCCGCAATTGCCTGCACATAGCCGCCGATCAGCCGCGACTCCGGCCGCGTCAGGCGGCCCTCGCGTTCCAGTTCGGCCGCCACGCGCGGCAAATGCCCGGTGATCTGCCCGAAGGTTGCAAAGTACCGGCGCGCCACCCCGGGTTCGTAAAGGCCGGCGTGGTCGCTTGTCAGAACAGCCTTGACGTCCGGTTCGGCCACTTAAACCCCGTACCGGTTCTTGTCGTGCTTTTCGACGATCGCGGCAAAGCGGCGGGCAAAGCGTTCGTCCGCCTTCGCCTTCTGCTCCAGGATCTTCCGGGCAAAGACCATGTGACCTTCATGCGCCTCCAGCATGTCGGCCATCTTGTCATTGGTGGCTGCCCCGATGGCCGCCATGGCTGTCTGCGCCTCCTGATCCGTCTTCACGCCGATCTCGTTGATGCGGTGCGCCACATCCTGCTGCTGTGCGGTCTTCAGCGAACTGGACAGCGCGTCATAAAGAACGACGCGCTGCCGGGTGTCGGTTTGCAGCTTGTTGATCAGCACCATCTGGGTGGCCGCCTGGTTTTGCAGGCTGTCCACCCAGGTCTTGCCCTTTTCGATGTACCGCTCCAGCGTCTGGCTTCTGGAAAGCTGCACCTGCTCGTCCTGAACGAGGGCGTTGTAGCGTGTGTTCAGGGCGGCAAGCTCTGTCTCCAGCCGGGTCCGCGCCGCCGCGTCCTGCTCTGCCGAAATGCGGTTCTCCAGCTCGATGATCTTCGGGTCCATGCCCGATATCTCGGCCCGCACGGCCTCCAGCGCGGCAACTGCACCCTCGCGTTCGTCCAGCGTTGCCGTCAGATTGGTTTCGACCCTGGCCTTCTGAGCGTTCAGAAGGTCAAGCTGCCCCTGCAGCAGTGTCACGATCACATCGGACTTGGCGATCAGGTCCTGCAGCTTGTCATCGATCGACGCCGTGCGCAGCCGTTCCTGCCGCATTGCCTCGGACCGGCTCTTCGAGAAGATGCCGATCAGGCTTTCGACCCCGGTCTTTGACCGCATCCCGTCGAAGTCTTTCGAAAAGCCCGCCGTGACATCGTCCAGCCCCATGATCAGCTCGGCGATATTGGCGTTCATCAGGTCGGTCTGCCTGGCGACATCGGCCAGCGTGGCCGTCTCGATATCAATTCCGGTCCCGCCCGCGTCCAGCGTGCTGCGGGCGGCCTCGATCCGGCTGGTTATCTCGGTGATCCTGGCCTGGGCCTTTGCCACCTCTGCCTGACTGTCCCGGATCTGCGCGTCAAAATCGGCCATGGCCGCCCCCCTGTTGCGATCTTCACATCAATCTGGGGAAGTTTTGCGCAATTACATCCCCTGCGTCACCGGGAATCCGCAAAGGGCGCATTGCCGCAAGGGGCTGCACGCGCCAGGCCGCCCGGCTGCTGTCTGCCACCTTCGGGCCGGGGTTTGTCCCCGCTTGGGCCGCAGCGGGCGACAGTATCCCGGTTCCGGCAGGAACCGTGCAAACACCCCCCTTCCGGCTTCGGCAGAACCTCAGATTGCAAAGCGTCTTGTGCGGGCCATCGTCAGCAGGCGCATCCCGCCAAGGCAACCCGGTGCGATTGACAACGACAAAGTTGCATGTTGCAGGAACTTGAACCGGTTTGACTGCGCCCGCCCGGTCAATTTCACAAGCCGCCCCGGCGCGCGCGCCAGATGCATGGCCCGGTCGGCCCAGGCATCCACCATGGCATACGGGGAAGGCCCGGCCGCCAGACGGGCCAGTCCGACCATGACGCTGCGGTCCGGCGGCGCATACAGATGGGCCTCCGGGTCTGGCGGCGGCTGCGGCAGGATCACGGCCGACACCCGGGCGATGGTCCCGGCAGGGTCGGTTGCGGGGGGCGTTCGCGCCGGACCCGACGCTGTCAGGCGACGTGCCGATACCGGTCATCCCGCCCATGCCTTGCCCTTTGATCGCGCCGCGAAGGGGCCGCCATGGCGCCCGTCGGTCCGCCCGGCGCGGCTGCCGATGCCGCAGGCATGCCCGGCCTTCGGATGGTCAAGGACCGTGCCGCAGGGAATGCGCTGCGGCACCAAAGCCTGCGAAAGCCGCGACTGAACCGGGGCCGGCACCGAAGGGGCCGCCAAGAAGGCCCCACAGACAAGCCTGCTGCCTGTGGTCCATAGGCATGGTCCTTCTTTTGCGGTCAGGCCGCCAGCATCGCGGCCAGATAGGCCACAGCCTTTGACGGGGTGGCAAGGCGCGGATAGTCGGATTCGGGGACCGGCAGGTTGAAACGCTTGTGCAAGGCACTGACAAGGTTCAGGAAATCCATGGAATCAAGGCCCAGGTCATCCTGCAGATGATCATCATCGCCAATCGCTGCGGGGTCAAGATCGGGGGCAATGCCGATCAGGTCGGCGATAAAGGCGGCGCGGATTTCCTGGGGGGTCATGTGTTGTCCGGCTCCTGCAGCAAACGATCGATTTCGGCCAGGAACATCGCGCCCCGGCGGCCGTCGCTGACCCGGTGGTCGGCGGCAAGGGTGGCGGTCACCGCAAGGCCCGGCGTCAGGGTACCGTCAAGGATCAGGGGCCTGACGCGCGGGGCACCGAAGCCGACCAGCGCGACCTGCGGCGGGTAGATCACGCCAAACAACGCATCCACGCCCGTCTCGCCCAGCGATGAGACGGTGATCGTTCCTTGCGTGATCTCGCTGTTGCGCAGCCGTCCGGCGCGGGTGCGCGCGACAAGGTCGCGCATCCTGTGCATGATGGCATCGCTGTCCAGGTCTTGCGCGTCGGGGATCGCCGGGGCAATCAGACCGCCGCCGCGCAGCGCGATGGCAAGACCGCAGTTGACCGTGGCAGAGGGCACGAAGCCCCCTTCGTCAAACCGCCCGTTCATCTCTGGAACCCTGGCCAGCGCCCGTACCGTTGCGCGGACCAGAAGCGCGCCCATCAGCAGGCGGCGGTCCGGGGGGCGGGCGGCGTTGGTGGCAGCAAGCCAGCCCTGTGCGGCCTGCAGGGCAATCTCGTGGCTCAGGTAATAATGCGGGATTTTGCGTTTCGACCGCGACATGGCAGCGGCAATGGCGTGGCGCATCCCGGTCAGATCAAGGCCGGGCCTGCCCTTGGGGCCGCCGTCCCCTGCCGGTGCCATGGGCGGCGCGGGGTGCCCCTGCGCCCCCGCCCCGACATCGGCCAGAAGAACCGCTCCACCGGGGCCGGAACCCGCCACCGTTTCAAGGGCAAGGCCAAGTTCTGCCGCACGGGCGCGCGCTGCGGGCGAGGCGGGGCGGGGGCCGCCGCTGCCGCCGGCCGGGGCCACAGGGGGTGCCGGCGGCTTTGCCGCCTGCGGCGGTTGCCCCCGGGGGGGCGGGGCAACGGCAGGTGCCGCATCTTCCGCCGTGCCGATCTGCGCCAGGGGCGCGCCGACCGGCAGGGTCTGGCCCGGTTCGGCCAGCAGGGCACTGATCTGGCCCGCCTCGAAAATCTCGATCTCGATGGCACCTTTCTGGGTTTCCACCACCGCCACGATATCGCCTTTGGCCACGTGATCGCCGGGCTTGACAAGCCATTCGATCAGCTTGCCTGCCTCCATGTCGGCACCAAGCGAGGGCATGGTGAAAAGGCTCATGCCGCGATCCCCGGCAGCGCCTTTACAGCGGCGATGATGTCTGCGACCTGCGGCAGGGCGGCGGTTTCCAGATGCTTCGGGTAAGGCACCGGCACCTCGGCGGCACAGACGCGGGCGACGGGGGCATCAAGATGCCAAAAGCACCCCTCCTGCACGCGTGCCGCGATTTCGGCCGACAGCGAGCCTGTGCGCCAGCCTTCGTCCACCACCACAGCGCGACGGGTGCGGCTGACAGAGGCCAGGATGGTCTCTTCATCCAGCGGCCGCAGGGACCGCAGGTCGATCACCTCGGCCTCGATCCCGTCCTGTGCAAGGGTCCCGGCCGCATCCATCGCCTTCCAGAACGACTGTGACCACGACAGCAGCGTCACATCCCGCCCCGGACGGCGGATCGCCGCGCGGTCAATGTCCACGGCACCCGCGTTGGCGGCGATCCTGCCCGCCATGTTGTACAGCATGACATGCTCCAGCAGGATCACCGGGTCAGGGTCTTGCAGCGCCGTTTCCAGCATGCCGCGCGCGTCTTCCAGGGTTGCGGGGGCGATGACGCGCAAACCGGGGATATGGGCAAAGAAGGCCTCCAGGCTGTGCGAATGCTGTGCGGCCAACTGCCGCCCCGCGCCGGTGGCCATGCGGATCACCAGCGGCACGCCGAACTGCCCGCCGGACATGTGCCGGATGGTGGCGGCGGTGTTCAGGATCTGGTCCAGCGCAAGCAGCGAAAAGTTCACCGTCATGATTTCGACAATCGGGCGCATGCCCGCCAGCGCCGCGCCGATCCCCGCCCCGGTAAAGCCGGATTCGGCCAGGGGCGTGTCGCGAATGCGGTCGGGACCGAACCTGGCCAACAGCCCCGCCGACACCGCATAGCAGCCGCCATAGGCGCCGATATCCTCGCCCATCATGAACACGCGGTCATCGCGCTGCATCGCATCGGCAATGGCCGCGCGGCAGCAGTCACGGTAGGTGCTGTCGGTCAGGGTGTCGGGGGCCGGGGGGTCGGGCGGTGCGGGGCGGGTTTCGGCGGTGACGTGGCGGGTCAGGTCTTCGACCGGCTCCCAGGGGGCCTGTTCGCAGGCGGCAACGGCGTTCGTCAGCTGCGCCTCGATCCCGGCTTCGATGGCGTCCACTTCCTGGGGATGCATCAATCCGTTGTCCAGCAGCCAGGACTGGAACCGCGTGACGGGCGAGCGTTTGCGCCATTCCGCGACCTCGGCCTTGTCGCGGTACTTTTCGGCGTCGAACATGGAATGCGGCCGCGTGCGGTAGGTGCGGCATTCAATGAATTGCGGCCCGCCGCCGGCGCGGATCGCCTCGACCAGGCGGCGTGCGGCAGCTTCGACCGAAACCACATCGTTGCCGTCCACGCTTTGCGCAGGCATTCCGTAGGTTGCGGCGCGCGTGACGAAATCGGTGTTTGCCTGAACCCGCGCCACTGCCGTGCCCATGGCATAAAGGTTGTTTTCCAGAACAAACAGAACCGGCAGCTTCCACAGGGCGGCAAGGTTCATCGCCTCGTGAAACTCGCCTTCGGCCAGCGCCCCGTCGCCGAAGAAGCAGACCGTCACCCGGTCCTCTGCGCGCATATGGTCGCCCAGGGCAAGCCCCACGGCCAGCGGCAGTCCGCCCCCCACAATCGCATTGCCGCCGTAAAGGTTGATCCCGGCGTCAAACAGGTGCATCGAACCGCCGCGCCCGCCCGCACAGCCCGTGGCCTTGCCATACATTTCCGCCAGCGCGGATTCCAGGCTCATGCCGCGGGCCAGCGCATGGCCATGCTCGCGGTAGGTGGAAACGACCCGGTCGCGCGGCTCCAGCGCGGCGCAAACACCCACCGCCACCGCCTCTTCCCCGTCGTAAAGGTGCAGAAAGCCGCGGATCTTTTCCTGGGTGTAAAGCTCGAAGCACTTTTCCTCGAACCGCCGGATGCGGATCATTCCCTGCAGCAGGGCACGGGCATGGGCGTGGTCCAGCTTTACCCGGGTCATTGGGCATCCCCTTCGAGAGTTGACAGATCGCCCTCCGGCAACCCCAGTTCCCGCGCCCGCAGCAGCCGCCGCATGATCTTGCCGGATCTTGTGCGCGGCAGGTGGTCGCGAAAGATGATGTCGCGCGGCGCAACCGAGGGGCCAAGGCGTTGCCGTGCATGGCCCCGCAATTCCCGTTCCAGGGCCTCGCTTGGCGCGACCCCGGCCTTCAGCGTGACGAAAGCCCTGACAACCTCGCCCGCCGTTTCGTCGGGGATGCCGATCACCGCCGCCTCGGCCACGGCGGGGTGCTCGATCAGCGCGCTTTCCACCTCGAACGGGCCGATCAGGTGGCCCGAGGATTTGATCAGATCATCCGCCCGCCCGACGAACCAGAAATACCCGTCGCTGTCGCGCAGGGCGAGGTCACCCGTCAGATACCACCCGCCCGCAAAGCATTTTGCATAGCGGTCAGGCTGGCCCAGGTAGGCCCGCATCATCGAAGGCCAGCCGGGCCGCAGGGCCAGCTCGCCAATGGCCCCGTCGGGCTGTTCTGTCACCCTGTCACCGTCGCGGGTGACGATCCCGGCGGTGATCCCCGGCAGGGGCTTGCCCATCGCGCCCGGCTTTATGTCCATCTGCGCTGTGTTGCCGATCATGATGCCGCCGGTTTCGGACTGCCACCAATTGTCATGAAAGGGCAGGCCAATGACCTGCTGGCCCCAGATCACGCATTCGGCGTTCAGCGGTTCGCCCACGCTGGCCAGAAACCGCAGGGCACTGAAATCGCGGCCCCGTGCAGCTTCGGCACCGGCGCGCATCATCATGCGGATCGCGGTCGGGGCGGTGTACCAGACCTGCACCCGCTCCCGCTCCAGGATGCCATACCAGCGGTCAAGATCGAATTCCGCCTCGTCCACCACGATCGTCGCGCGGTTGCACAGGGGCGAGAGGATGCCATAGCTCATCCCTGTCACCCATCCCGGATCGGCGGTGCACCAGTAGATGTCTGCGGGGCGCAGATCCAGTGCAAGGCGCCCGGTCTCGGCATGGGCGACCACCGCCTGATGGACATGGACCACCCCTTTCGGCAGGCCGGTTGTCCCCGAGGTGAAGTGCAGCAGCGCCATGTCCTCGGGTGCCGTGGGATGGGTGTCAAAGCTGTCGGGCGATGCTGCCATCGCCGGGCCAAGCGCCACACAGCCTTCGGGCGCTGCATCGCCCAGGATCAGCACCAGCTTCAGCCCGGGCATGTCGGACCGCCACCCGGCCACCTTGCGGCGATACTGCGCCTCGGTCGTGACCAGAACGGCGGCCCCGCCGATTTCCATCCGCGCCCGCACCGGCCCGGGACCAAAGGCGGCGAAAAGGGGGCAGACGACCACGCCTGCCTTCAAGGCACCCAAGGTCGCCGCGTAAAGGTCGGGCACGCGGCCCGAAAGCAGGAACATCCGCTCGCCCGGGCCGATACCGTGGGCGCGCAGCACATGGGCGAAACGCGCGGCCCGCCGGGCAAGACCGGCATAGCTCAGCACCTGCCTTTCGCCCGCGCGCCCCAGCCAGATCAGGGCCGCCTGCGCGCCGTGCCCTGCCGCAACATGTCTGTCCAGCGCCTCATGCGCCATGTTCAGGCCACCGCCCGGCAGGCCCTCCGTCCGCGCCCGGGCCGCTGCCCAGCCTGTGGGAAGGGGCGCTGCATCGCCCGCAGGCCTGGTTCCGGGAATGATTGCGTATGCCATGGCCCCGTCCATAAGTTCCGATCTGCGGCACCACCTTTCAGCAGCGCGTTCGACCGCCCGCCCCGGGCACCGCAGCAGTGTTGCGCTTACGATTCGGGGGCCGCAGTGTCGTTGATCCACGTCAAGGAATGTGGCGCATGCCGCCGTCGCCGGTGCCCGGACGGCATCAGGCCCCATCCAGACAGCCAGACCCGCGCCTGTCCGGCTTGATCTGCCTTGCGGCGATCACCGCCCCTGCCGCAGGGCCCGCACCGGGCTGGACTGACCGCATTTGCCCAAGGACCGGCACCGCCGTGAATAGGGGCCAGTTCCGGTTTCGAACGGCAGAATTGCCCGCACAGGGGGCCAAAGCACCGGCCAGGGATCAAGAGGGGGCACGGGAAACGCGGACAGACCGGCAACGGGGTTTCGCCACGACATGGCGCGCCCTGCGGCCCGGAACGGCCAGTCTGACCCCGGCGCCGGACGCCCGGTCAGACCCGTCGGGCACGGGGCGGGCGTTTGCCATCTGCATCCCATGTCTGCCTGTCATCCTGTGTTGGATGACAAGCCTGTTCCGGCTTTGACAGGCAACACCCTGACAGGCTGCTGAAACAGCAATCCGACCGCCTGCCTGCGGGGCGTTCTTCGCGGTCCGGGGAAAGGGATTGCCCCTTCGGGCGGGACGCTGAAACGCGGGTCGCGTTTCCCCGCCCGCGCGGGATGGTTTCCTGTCGACCGCCAATTCCGGGAAGGACAGAGGCCAGCGCCCGCCGTGGGCGGAGCGGGCGCTGGCCGGGGGCTTTTGGCCCCCGGCCCGTCTTGGTGCCAGCGTGGCACCGTGGCAGGGGCGATGGCCCCTGCCAGTGCAGCGGTGAAGGTCCCGTCGCCGTTCCGGGCGGGAAAAGGAAACGCATCGCGTTTCCCCGCCCGCACGGGACGGTGCCCCGTAGACCGGCAGGTCCGGGAGGGACAGAGGCCAGCGCCCGACCCGGCGGGGGAGAAGCGCCCGCCGGGGGCGGGGCGGGCGCTGGCCGGGGGCTTTGGGCCCCCGGCCCGTCCTGATCCC
>JADCDI010000036.1 GCA_020251025.1 Rhodobacter sp.
CAGGGGTTCGATCACTGACCATTCAAAGTCCGTCAACTCGTAGCGTCGCTGCGTCATGTCAACACGTAATTCGAAGGAAGTGAATCACGATCACCGCATCCGCGCTAGCAATTTATGAGTGCGTGGCCCAATACAACCCCCCTTTCCCGCAGACATGCACCCAGCGGCAACCGGCCCCGGCGAATATCCGCCCGACCTGCGCCTGCGGGTCCTGCGGGCGCTGCGGTCAGCCGGTCCCCCGCAAGATACCCCGCCGTCACCTTCCCTCGGGCCCCAGGCGGGGCACCGCCCAAGGTTTCCCGTTGATAGCCCCGACAAGTCCTGTTAGTGCCCGCGCCCAAAGGTCGCCCCCGCCCCCGGAGAACCGCCGATGACCCTGCACCCCACCATTGCCGCCGTCACGGACCGCATCCGCGAAAAATCCGCCGCCACGCGCGGCCCCTATCTTGAACGGATGGCCAAGGCGGTATCCGATGGCCCGGCACGGGCGCATCTGAGCTGCGGCAATCAGGCCCATGCCTATGCCGCCATGAGCGGGGACAAGGACCGGCTGGCTGCGGGCCGCGCGCCCAATCTTGGCATCGTCACCGCCTATAACGACATGCTGTCGGCGCATCAGCCGTTTGAAGGCTATCCCGGCCAGATCCGGGCAGCCGCCCGCCGCGCCGGGGCCACCGCCCAGGTGGCGGGCGGGGTGCCGGCGATGTGCGATGGCGTGACGCAAGGCCAGCCGGGGATGGAGTTGTCGCTGTTCTCGCGCGATGTCATCGCGCTGGCCGCCGGCGTGGCGCTCAGCCACAATTGCTTTGACGCCGCCCTCTACCTTGGCGTCTGCGACAAGATCGTGCCGGGCCTGATCATGGCTGCGGCCACCTTCGGCCATATCCCGGCGGTGTTCGTGCCCGCAGGCCCGATGACCAGCGGCCTGCCGAATGACGAAAAATCCAAGGTGCGCAATCAGTTCGCCACCGGCGAGGTCGGGCGCGAAGCGCTGATGGCGGCCGAGATGGCCAGCTACCACGGCCCCGGCACCTGCACCTTCTACGGTACCGCCAACACCAATCAGATGCTGATGGAGTTCATGGGCCTGCACCTGCCGGGGGCCAGCTTTGTCAATCCCGGCACCCCGCTGCGGCAGGCGCTGACCGACGCCGCCGTCGAAAAGGCGGCCTCGATCACCGCGCTGGGCAACGCGTTCCGCCCGGTGGGCGAAATTCTGGATGAACGCGCCTTTGTCAACGGCATCGTCGGGCTGATGGCCACGGGCGGATCGACAAACCTGGTGCTGCACCTGCCCGCCATGGCGCGGGCAGCCGGGATCATCCTGGATCTGCAGGACTTTGCCGAAATCTCCGGTGTGGTGCCGCTGATGGCCAAGGTCTATCCCAACGGGCTGGCGGATGTGAACCATTTCCATGCCGCAGGCGGGCTGGGCTTCATGATCGGGCAGTTGATGCAGGCGGGGCTTCTGCATGCCGATGCCAAAACGATCATGGGCGACGGGCTGGAGATGTACCGCCGCGAACCGAAGCTGACCGACGGGCGGCTGACCTGGGCCGACGGCAGCGACCGCACGCTCAATGACCGCATCCTGCGCCCCGCCGCCGATCCCTTTGCGCCGCAGGGCGGGCTGAAACAGCTGACCGGCAATCTGGGCCGGGGCGTGATCAAGGTTTCGGCCGTGGCCCCCGACCGGCATGTGGTGGAGGCACCGGTGCGCATCTTCCACGATCAGGATGCGGTGAAACAGGCCTTCAAGCGCGACGAATTCACCTCGGACGTGATCGTTGTCGTGCGCTTTCAGGGGCCGCGCGCCAATGGCATGCCGGAACTGCATTCGCTGACGCCCACGCTTTCGGTGTTGCAGGACCGGGGTCTGCGGGTGGCCCTTGTCACCGACGGCCGCATGTCCGGAGCCTCGGGCAAGGTGCCCGCCGCCATCCATGTCTCGCCCGAAGCCGCCTGCGGCGGCCCGCTGGCCCGGCTGCGCGACGGCGATGTGGTGCGGCTCGATGCGGTGGCAGGAACCCTGACAGCGCTGGTGCCGGACTTTGACGCGCGCCCGCCGGTTGAGGCGGACCTCAGCGCCAATGCCCATGGCATCGGGCGCGATCTGTTCGGGGCCTTCCGGCAGTATGCCGGCCCGGCGACGGAAGGGGCAGCGCTGGTGGTGTGACGGGTGCCTCTGCCAGGGTTGGGCAGACTGAAGCCCGAACCTGCCAGGCCCGACCGGCTGCTGAAACCCTGCCCGCCCGACTGGCTGTCTGACCGGAAAACAGGAATACCTCCCGCAACGCTCCTTGTGATCCGGGCCATCGCCCCTGGCCCAGCGCCACGCCCCGATCAGGACCGGCCGGGGCCCAAAGCCGCCCCGCCCCCGGCGGGCGCTTCCCGCCCGCCGGGTCGGGCGCTGGCCTCTGCTTCTCCCGGACCTGCGGGTCTACAGGGGGCTGTTCCGCGCGGGCGGGGAAACGCGGTGCGTTTCCTGTTCCCGCCCGAACGGGCGAAGGCACTTTCACCGCTCCAATGGCAGGGGCCATCGCCCCTGCCACAGCGCCACACCGGGATCAGGACCGGCCGGGGGCCCAAAGCCCCCGGCCAGCGCCCGCCCCGGCGGGCGCTTCGCACCCGCCGGGGCGGGCGCTGGCCTCTGTCTTTCCCGGACCTGCCGGTCTACGGGGCACCGTCCCAAGCGGGCGGGGGAAACGCGATGCGTTTCCTGTTCCCGCCCGGACGGGCGAAGGTATCCTCACCGCTTCAATGGCAGGGGCCATCGCCCCGTCCTGCACCCGTGGATTGCGCCGTACGACCACCCCGGCGACCCGAGAGGCACCTGTCGGGAATCGCCGCAGAACACTCCCGCGTGACCTCGTTCACCACGTCCAGCACCCGGAAGCGCCGACGACAGGCGAACTGATCATGGACAAGATCCGGAAACCAGCGCGCCTTCACCCCGATCAGGATCGGGGCCCTTGCGCCAATAACCTTGCGGCCTGCTTTGCGTTCATGCACCGTTACCCCTTCCTCGCGGCCAAGCCGGCAGATGCGGTTGATCCCCGACGCCTCTCCCAAGCGCCTGAACAGCACAAAGATCCGTCGGCAGCCGAACCTGCGCCTCTGACTGGCCTGATCCCGAAAACAGCCGCGCGGTGCCGTGCCAGATTGCCGGGGCGCACCTTCTTGCGGTCCGCCCCGGCAATCTGGCACGGGTCTTGTCGCGAAAGCTGTGGAAATTCTCTGGCGTGGCTCTCCGAGCATTTGAAGGTTTCTTTTTTCAGGCTGCGAGGTCAGGAGGCATCGGCTCGATAGGCTGAGAGAGGGTTTTCCAGCCGTCGACCTTGCGCATCTGGATCTGGCCTGAGGCGGGCAGCGCCCAGAGAAGCATGAGCACGGTCTCGGCGCAGGGCAGCACGGTCTGTGTCTTGATGCGGCGGCGGAAGTCCCCGTTCAGACGTTCGATGGCGTTGGTGGTCCGCTCGGACTTCCATTGCGACGGATCGAGGCGGGTGAAGGTGAAGAGCCGGTCGCCGTTCAGGGGGCTTACGCGGCCCCACCGGGGCCACGGTCCCCCCTCACCCCCGAGGCTGTCGGCGACGGCCCGGCACTTCAGGCACCATTTGCGCAGAAACGCCTTGCGCTTCTTCTCGATCTCGGCCGCGCTGTCGGCGCAGATCATGTCGCGGCAGTCCTCTGTCAGCTCGTCGGGCATGTGCTTCGGGGCGTGCGCCAGGAGGTTGCGGTGCTTGTGAACCGTGCAGCGCTGGATGGGCAGATCCTCGCCCCACAGCGCCGCAAGCGCGGCCTCCAGACCCGGGGCACCGTCGACGATCACGAATTCGGGCCGTTTCAGGCCTCGGGCATCGATGTCATCGAGGAACCGGCGCCATGAAGCGGTGCTCTCCCCACCCATATTCCTGATGGATAACAGTACCTTCTGCCCATCCCGCCGCACGCCGACGGCCGCCAGCACCGAGATGTTCGTGGCTTTCCGGTCCAGCCGGGTCTTGATCACGGTGCCATCAAGGATCAGGCGGACGATGTCCTCATGGCGAGGCTGCGGGCACCCCAGGCGTCCCGGTCGACCTTGACCCTGCGCCAGGCGCGGCTGGCCACGTCCTTGCTGACGGCCCCGTCGAACAGCCCCAACAGCGCCCGCTTGACGCGCCGGGTGTTGGTGCCGGAGCGATGGACTGCGGCGATCAG
>JADCDI010000037.1 GCA_020251025.1 Rhodobacter sp.
CGCTGGCCTCTGCTTCTCCCGGACCTGCCGGTCTGCAGGGCACCGTCCCACGCGGGCGGGGGAAACGCGATGCGTTTCCTGTTCCCGCCCGAACGGGCAGCGGCACCTTCACCGCCTCAATGGCAGGGGCCATCGCCCCTGCCACAGCACCATGCCGGGATCAGGACCGGCCGGGGGCCAAAGCCCCCGGCCAGCGCCTGCCCCGCTCCCGGGCGGGCGCTTTGCCCCCGCCGGGTCGGGCGCTGGCCTCTTTGTCTCCCGGACCTGCCGGTCTACGGGGCACCGTCGCGCAGGGGCGGGGGAAACGCGGGTCGCGTCCCCTTTTCCCGCGCGGGGGGTCATCCCTGTCCCCGGATCGGCAAGACTGTCCCGTCCGTCCATGAGGCCCCGGTGCCCTGGCCGCACCGTGGCAATATTCCCCAAGGACGCGAAAGCGAAGGTCCGGCGGGACCCTGGCCGGGGCCGGTTGCCGCAGGGCGCACGCCCGCAGGCAAAGGGGGTCTGCACGGGCGCAGAAGGGGAGATCGGCGGACAAATCCGCGAGGAAGGGGGCGGGAGTTTGCCTTGTGCAAGGCCCAAGCCGGCAGGGCGGCTGCGCGGGCCCAATCCCGTCCGGCCCCTGCGCCGTCCGGACGCATCCTTTCCACGCCCCTTTCCCGCCCGGCGGGAACGCAGTAGGACAGCGGCATGACATCGACCGCAATACCCGCCGCGCCCGCATCGTTTTCCCGCCCCACCGTCCGGCTGAAGCCGAAGGCCGAAGCACGGGCGATCCGCCATGGCTTCCCTTGGGTCTATGCCGACGAATTGGTCACCGACCGGCGCACGCAGGGCCTGGCCCCCGGCGCGCTGGCCGTGCTGGAAGATGCCGACCGCCGCCCGCTGGCGCTGGTGACCGTAAACACAAAATCCAGGATCATCGCCCGGGTGCTGGACCGCGATCCTGATGCGCAGATCGATCAGGACTGGTGTGCGCGCCGCCTGACCACAGCGCTGGCGCTGCGCGCGCGGCTGTTCGACGCGCCCTTCTACCGCCTTGTCCATGCCGAGGCCGATGGCCTTCCCGGCGTGGTGATCGACCGGTTCGGCGATGTCGCGGTGATCCAGCCCAATGCCGCCTGGGCCGAGACGCATATCAAGGTGCTCGCCGCCGCCCTGCGCGCGGTGACGGGTGTGTCTGCGGTGGTCAAGAACGGCACCGGGCGGTCGCGCGGGCTGGAAGGGCTGGTCGAGGAAACCGTGATCCTGAGCGGAGAGATCGGCGGCCCCGTGCCGGTGCCGATGAACGGGGCCACCTATATGGCCGATGTGCTGGGCGGGCAGAAGACCGGCCTGTTCTTTGACCAGCGCCCGAACCATGCCTTTGTGCAGCGCCTGGCGCGGGGCGCGCGGGTCCTGGACATGTTCAGCCATGTCGGCGGCTTTGCCCTTGCGGCACTGGCGGGCGGGGCGGCAAGCGCGCTTGCGGTCGACGCCTCGGCCACGGCGCTGGCATTGGCCACGCAAGGGGCTGCGGCCAGCGGCATGGCGGACCGCTTTGCCACGCGGCAGGGCGATGCCTTTGCCGTGCTGGAAGACCTGGCGCAGGACGGCGCGCAGTATGATCTGCTGATCTGCGATCCCCCCGCCTTTGCCCCGGCAAAACCGGCGCTGGAGGCGGGGTTGCGCGCCTATGAACGGCTGGCGCGTCTGGCTGCCCCGCTGGTGGCGCCGGGCGGCTTTCTGGTGCTGTGTTCCTGTTCGCATGCGGTGGACCTGACGGCGTTGCGCAATGCCAGCGGTCGCGGCATCGGGCGCGGCGGACGGCGGGCGCAGCTTTTGCACACGGGCTTTGCCGGGCCGGATCATCCGATGCTGCCGCAGCTTGCCGAAAGCGGCTATCTGAAGGCGCTGGTCTTCCGGCTGGACGGATGAAGGTCGTTCTTGACGCCTGTGTGCTTTACCCCACGGTGCTGCGCGAGGTCCTGATCGGCGTGGCACGGGCGGGCCTGTTTGTTCCGCTGTGGTCGGACCGCATTCTGGAGGAATGGGTGCGCGCCACGCGCAGGCTGGGGGCGGGGGCCGAAACCGTGGCGCGGGGCGAGGTGGCCCTGCTGCGCGCGGCCTTTCCCGCCGCCTGCGTTCCGGCGCGCCCGGCGATCGAGGCGCGCCTGACGCTGCCCGATGACAATGACCGCCATGTTCTGGCAGTGGCGATTGCCGCAGGCGCGGATGCGATCCTGACCTTCAACGCCGCCGATTTTCCGCGCCATGTGCTGGCTGCGGAAGGTGTGGCGCGGCGCGACCCCGACGGGTTCCTGTGGGAGCTGTGGTCGCATCATCCCGTGGCGGTTTCGGGCGTGGCAGAGGCCGTGCGCGCCGGGGCGGAACGGCTTTCGGGCCGCCCGCAGCCGCTGCGCGCCCTGCTGAAGCGGGCGCGGCTGCCGCGGCTTGGCAAGGCGATGGATCAGGTCTGAAACCAGCGCGCCTCGCGCGCCTCGATCGCGCGGATGCGGTCTTCGGTGCCGGGGTGGCTCATCAGCCAGGCCGGGGTGCCGGAGGCGGGTGATCCGGTCAGGGCGCCCAGCTTGCGGAACAGCGACTTCTGCGCCCCGGTGCCGATCCCGGATTTGACCAGAAGGGCGCTGGCATAGGCATCGGCCTCATGCTCGTCGCTGCGCGACAGATGGGCGGCCAGCGCACCGGTGATGGTGCGCGCCAGCAGTACCCCGACACCGGGGACCAGCCGCGACAGGAAGGTGGACAGCAGCATCATCAGCGCGTTCTGGCCGGTAAAGTCGATCATCCGCCGCCGCGCATGGCCAAGGGCAACATGGCCCAGTTCATGCGCGATGACAGAGGCCAGTTCTTCGGCCGTGACCTTGCCCGACCGGTACTGGTTCAGGAACCCGCGCGTCAGAAAGACGCGGCCATCGGGTGCGGCCAGTCCGTTGACGATATCAACGTCGTAAAGATGGACCGTCACCTGCGGCAGATCAAGCGCCCGCGCCATGCGCGCGGTCAGGGCGGTGATCTCCGGCTCGTCCAGGATGCGCGAGTTTGCATCAAGGGTCTTCAGCGTCCGCCAGACCGAAAAGCGGTACATGGCAAGGCCGTAGGCCAGCGTCAGCAGGATGGGAAGGAACGTCAGCATGGTCCGAATATGGGGTGCGATCCGGGCGGCGCAAAGGGGAAGATCATGCGGCGTGCGGCCGCCGCCGAATCCACAGCTGCCGCCCCAGCCAGATGGCCGCCGCAAGTGCTGTCAGGGCGATCACGGCAGAGGTCATCGTCGTGCCAAGGTCCTTGACCTTGTGGGCAAAGAAGGCCCCGGTGCCCAGATAGGCCAGAATCCAGACGGCATCACCCACCAGCACGCCCAGCGTAAAGCGATGCCAGGCGATGCGGGTGGCCCCCGAGGCCAGGTTGATCCAGGGGCCAAGGGCCGACAGCGGGAAGCGGCTGATGATCACGGCGATCACCGCGCGCCGGTCCAGTTCCGCGCGGGCGCGGTCCATCAGGGGCGTGAATTGCGGCTTGGTGCGGAACCTTTCCCACAGGGGCTGCCCGCCCGCGCGGCCCGCGCCATAGCCGATCTGATCGCCCAGAATGGCACCCACAAGCGTGGTCAGCGCAACGGGAAGAAACTGCATGTCGCCCGAGGCAATAAAGGCACCTGCCGCCAGCATGAGCGCCGAGGTCGGGATCGGCACGCCCGCGCAGGACAGAAGCGCGGCCAGGAACAGCACCGAAGCGCCGTGGCGCGGGATCAGGGCGTAAAGCTCGGCGATCATGCGCCGCCCCCCGCCCGGTCGATGGCCTGCTGTACCTGCTCAAGCAGCACTTCGGGTGCCAGGCCGCGCTGTGCCGCCAGATCGTTCAGGCTGGAAAAGGGCATATCCTGACCGGTCAGCCCCAGGACAGGGGCAAGGGCATCGCGGGGCAGGTTGAAGACCGCGATCACGTGGCGCGGCGTCATCCAGCCTTCGGCCTGCGGTCTTTCGGAAGTCAAAATCCGGGTGGAAAACAGCCAGACCGCATGTGCGCCAAAGCCAAGGGCCATGGCACAAAGCAAGAAGAAGACCGCAGTCAGAACCGGATTCCGGCGGGTCTGGTCCGACATGGTTTGTTCTTCCCCTTTCCTGATCGGCATGGTGGCCGCAAGGCCGCAGCATTTCAAGCGGTTCTGCGCCGCCGCCGCCAAAGGGCGCGGCCCAGCAGCACCGCGACCAGCCCTGCGGCCAGGGCGCCGATGACCGAACCGGCGGCGGCCCCCGTTTCCTGCAGCCGCGCGCCGAAGACAACGCCGAGGCCGATGTACAGCCCGACCCAGGTGCTTTCCCCCAGCAGGCTGGCCAGCGAAAAGCGCCGCCAGCCAAGCCGGGTCGCGCCTGCGGCGAAATTGACCCAAGGGCCCAGCGCGCTGAACAGCCAGCGGCTGAGATAGACGGTCATTCCGCCGCGCCGGTGCAGTTCGCGCGCGGCGCGGCGGGCCGGCGGGCCGGTCTTGCGGCCTGCAAGAAGCCGCGACCAAAGGCGGATACCGCCGGAACGCCCGATGCCATATCCCGCCTGGTCGCCCAGAAGCGCGCCGGAAAGGGCGGCGCCCACCACGGGCAGGGCCGCCAGATCGCCCGATGCCACAAAGGCCCCGGCCGCCAGCATCAGAAGCGATGACGGGATCGGCACCGCAAGACAGGACAGGAAGGTGGCCGCAAAAAGCACCAGCGCGCCATGTTCGGGAACCAGCGCCAGCAGCGTGTCGGTCACCGGGGCACCACGGCCTGCACCGACGCAAGCAGTGCTGCCAGCGGGACGCCGCGTGCTGCGGCAATCTCTTCCAGTGTCCTGCCGCGCGCCGATCCCGGTTCAAGCCCAAGCGCCTGCGCCATGACCTCTGGGGGGATGCCATAGGTGCGCACGATATAGCCGGGCGTCATCCAGGCCTGGACCGGGCCGGGCGACGGGTCCAGATGCGTGACCACCCACAGCGCGTGCAGCGCAAAGGCGACAAACAGGACCAGCGCCAGCCCGAAGGCCGCGATCAGCCAGCGCGGGCGGCGGGCCGCGCGCGTCACCGCGCCACCTTGCGCATGGCGCGCCCCGGACCGTCCCCTGTCATCGGCACCATGCGGCCGTCAAAGATGCCCCGGATAAGGGTGACCGTCCCGGCCTGTTCGCGGAACTTTTCCGGCACCGGAGCGATCCTTGCCGCATGCGGCCCCTGTGCCCGGGCGCGTTCCAGCCAGACCTGACCGCTTTCGCCGTTGCAGTCTTCACCGCCAGCACCGGGGTGCAGCCGCTCATCCAGGGTCATGGCGGCATCGCCGGCACAAAGGCGGCGACAGTCAGAGCCATGGCTGCGCCGCAGGGGCCGGGTCGGGGTCTGCGAGCCCGGGCGGCGGCGAATGTCGATCCGCGCAGCCCTGTCGGGGCCGTGGTGAAGAAAGAACACCTTCAGCGGCCCCAAGCCCCCGGCCAGTGCCCGCCCCGCCCCCGGCGGGTGCCAGCCTGCCGGGGATGCGGGCCGCAGGGGTCTTTGCAGCACCCTTGCGCAGGGGCGGGGGAAATGCGGTGCCTTTCCTGATTGCGACCGAAGGGGCAGTCCCTTTGCCCGGATCGACAAGGATTTCCCGGCAGGCACGCGGTGGGTCTGCAGTTTCGCCACCCTGTCACACCATCCGGCTGACCAGGACGGTCACGAAGACCCCCAGAATGCCAAAGGCAATGCCGTAGCCTGCGGCATATTGCAACTGGTCCAGACCGCGCCCGCCGCGCCGCCGGGCGATGCCCCATCCGGTCAGCGCGCCGAACACCAAAGCCGCAAGAATGATCATGGTCGTGCCTTTCCGCCAAAGGCACGGTCGGCCCGGCGTTGTCGGGTTGGGTCAGCCGCCCTGCAGCGGCGACAAGACGGCGATTTCCGTCAGGTACCTGCGCACCTCATCGTCCGTGCCAAAGCCATAGCGCGCCCAGCCCATGCTGTCGAGCCGCAGGGCCTGTGCCTGAACCGCATTGCCGGTCAGCGCCAGCGCTTCGGCCTTGATCATCAGCAGACTGGCCAGAAGGGCCGCGTTTTCCGACCGGGTGACAGCCGGCATCGCCCGGTTCGCCAGTTTGATCGCATCGGCAGGCTGGCCTGCGGACAGGGCAAAAGCCGCCATCTGCACATCGAGATGGGCCAGGTGAATGCCGGCGTCGGGCAGGGTCCGGTAAATGCGGGCCGCATCCGCCAGGGCGCCGACAGCCGCATCGGGATCATCGGCCAGGCCGAGCCGCCCGACGGCGAAATAGCTGAAGCCAAGCCGGCTGTCGGCCCAGCCTTCGGACCGGGCGATCTGCAGCGCCTGCCGGGCGGCCGCCCGGCGCTGATCGGGGGTGCCCCGCGGCCCCAGCGCCTTCTCCATGGCTTGGACCCAAGCGCGTGGCGTGGGGGTGGGCGGCAGGGGGGTGCCCGGACCGCCGCCGGGATTGAGCCGGGAAAGAACCGCCGGAAGCCGGGCCGCCACCGCCGCCCTGTCCATGCCGTTTGCAAGCTCGGGTGCGTAATGAACCCTCAGCACCAGCATGTCGAAGCCGGTCAGCACCGTATGGAAATTGTCGTCATTGAACACCGAGTCTGACAGTTCATAAAGATCGTTCAGCGGGCCCAGGGCCTGCGCCACTTCCTCGTGCAGGCAATCGCGGATTTCCTGGGGTGCGGTATCGGACGGGATGAAGACGGCCACCCGGTCGCGCGTGGTCAGCCTTGTCCAGTCCACCCGGTCGGTGCGGCGGGCGCTGCGGTAGTCTGACCAGCTTGAAACACGCGGCACGACAAAGCAGGCGGCCTGCGGCACCACCGCCTGCAACTGGCGGCGCGGCAAGAATTCCACCGTGATCGAGGCCGGTCCGGCGGCGACGGGCGTGATGTCGATGCCCGCTTCGGCGTTCAGGCGGGCCAGCAGCCGGGACAGGTCGGTTGCAGCCGTGGGGGGCACATCGCCGGTCAGGGCGAGGGTGATCGGCCCGGAAAACCGGGTCAGCCGGGGCATGTCCCGCCCGCTTTCCATCTGGAATTCCAGCGCAAGGATGTCGCGCGCGATGCCGGCATTGCTGCGCTGCGGGGGCGCGGCCTGCCCGGGGGGAAAGGTCTTCATCGCCGGCAGGTCCGCAAGGGCCGGGGTCCGGCGTTCCGGCACCCCGGCGGGAAGGGCGCAGGCCGACAGAAGGACAAGACAGGCCAGACATGCCATGATCCGCATCAGGTGGCCCGTTCCCGCGTGACAAAGGACCGGGGTTCGCCGATCCGGCCGGACAAGCGGCGGGTGGCCGGGGTGCCGGCACGGTCGGCCCCGGCGCAGGCCGAGGGGGCGGGCGGCATGGCGGCGCCGATGGTCACTGCCCGGCCCGGGCCGTGAAGGCCAGGTGCCTGAACAGGTGCAGGTCCTGCCTTGTCTTCAGCACTGCGCCATGCGATCCGGGCAGCGCATTCCTGCCGTGACGCCGCAGATCCCCGTCCGTCAGGTCCTGGGCCAGAAGAAGCTTCAGCCGGTCCGGCACCCCGGGCAGGAGGTGATCGCAAGACCCGATGGCGGCCCTGTCAATCTTGCCGGTCCGCCGGGCCACGCGGGCCGGGGCGGTGAAGGCCCGGCGCAGCGTGCCGCGCCGGCTGTGGCGGGCGGCAACGGCGGGGCGGGCATCGCCCGGCCGGCCGGTGGCATCATCATCGTGCCGCCCCCGCCGGTTCCGGGGGGTGCTTTTCCCATGCCATGCAAGGCCGGGCGGCCCCGGACCCGCTGCGACCCGCCGCGCAGGCCCGGTCTTGCCCGTCGCCGGTTCGCCCCTGGCCAAAAGGGGGCGTTCAGGCATCACGGCCGCATGGCCCGCAACGGCCGGGCCGGCCGTCTCACTGTACCGGTCGGTCAAGGAAAAATGCATCATTTTCCGATGGTTGTTCCGGAATCCGGGGAAGGGACGCGAAACGTCCCCGTTGGAAGCTTATCCTTCTGTTCCATTCGCCGCAACCCGCGCCGTCGGCTAGTGACAATGCCCCGGGCTTGCGCTATGGGAGCGCGCGAAGGGGTGCCGGATGACAATCAGCCGCTTTTCAGAAAGCTCCGGTATGCAGGAGAATGCCCGAATGAAAGCAGAGTCCTTTCTTCCCGATGATTACCGCCCGGCGGAAGACGAGCCGTTCATGAACGAGCGTCAGCTTGAGTATTTCCGGCGCAAGCTGGTGGTGTGGAAGCAGGAGCTGATGGACCAAAGCGCCGAGACGGTGGAGGCGCTGCAGGATTCCGGCCGCAACGTGCCCGACATTGCCGACCGCGCCAGCGAGGAAACGGACCGGGCACTGGAATTGCGCACGCGCGACCGCCAGCGCAAGCTGGTGTCAAAGATCGACGCGGCGCTGCGCCGGATCGAGAACGGCGAATACGGCTATTGCGAAGTGTCGGGCGAACAGATTTCCCTCAAACGTCTGGATGCGCGCCCCATCGCCACGATGACGCTGGAGGCGCAGGAAAAGCACGAACGCCGCGAGCGCGTCCACCGCGACGAATAGCGCAGGCACCCCCTTGTGATGCGGCAGGCAAGGGCGCAACACCGGCCACGGGGCGTGACCCCGGTATCTTCGTGACCGGGCCCTGCGCATGGGCCTGACCGGGCAAAGCGTTACCGTTACGGGCGCGGGCATTGCGGGCCTGTGCTGCGCCCGTGCGCTGGCGCTGCGCGGGGCCAGGGTGACGGTGCTTGAGCAGGCCGACGCGATCCGCGAGGTGGGTGCGGGCCTGCAGGTTTCGCCCAATGGTGCCGCCGTGCTGCGGGCGCTGGGCCTGGGCGCGGCGCTGGACCGTGCAGGGCTGGCGGCCGAAGGCGTGCGGCTGATCGACGGGCCAACGGCCAGGCCGGTGCTGTCGATGGATCTGGGGCAGCGGGATTTCCGCCTGCTGCACCGGGCCGATCTGATCGCGCTGCTGCTGGAAGGCGCGCGCGAGGCGGGGGTCGAGGTGCGCCTGCTGCAGCGGATCGAAACGGTTGATCTGACGGGCGCGCGTCCGCGCATCGTCACCGCTGAGGGGGCCGTCCTGACGCCGGACCTGCTGATCGGGGCGGATGGGCTGCACTCGCTTACGCGCGCGGCCCTGAACGGGGCGGCGGCACCGGTGTTCACCGGGCAGGTGGCATGGCGGGCGGTCCTGCCCGGGGGGGACGACCCCGCGCCGGTGGCCGAGGTGCATCTGGGGCCGGGGCGTCATCTGGTCAGCTATCCGCTGCGCAGGGGCACGCAGCGCAACATCGTCGCGGTGGAAGAGCGCAATCGCTGGGTCGCGGAAAGCTGGAGCCTGCGCGACGATCCGATGGACCTGCGGCTGGCCTTTGCGGCGTTCTCGCCCCGGGTGCGCGGCTGGCTGGACCGGATCGGCGAGGTGCATCTGTGGGGTCTGTTCCGCCATCCGGTGGCGCGGCGCTGGCACGGCGGGCGGGCCGTTCTGCTGGGCGATGCCGCGCATCCGACGCTGCCCTTTCTGGCGCAGGGCGCCAACATGGCGCTGGAGGATGCCTGGGTGCTGGCCGACTGTCTGGCCCGGCATGACCTGCCCGAGGCCGCCTTTGACGCCTATCAGCAGGCCCGCAGCGCCCGGTGCGCGCGGATCGTGGCGGCATCGGCCGCCAATGCGCGGGCCTATCACCTGGCCAGCCCGCTGCGCGAGATCGCCCATCTGGGACTGCGGATCGGCGGGTGGATCGCGCCGCAGGCGGCGCTGCGGCGGTATGACTGGATCTACGGGCTGGACGTGACGGCGGCCTGACGCAGGTCGCGGTCAGCGTGGCGGCCTTGGGGCCGCCTTCCCGTCGCGTGCCGGATCTTCCGCGATCAGATCGTAGTTCAGAAGGCTCGCCTTGCCGCGGAACACGACATAGCTCAGCACCGTGTAGCCCAGGATCATCGGCAGCACGATGATGGTGCCGATCAGGATGATCCACAGGCTTTCCGGGGCGCTTGCGGCCTGGTAGATCGTGATCTGTTCGGGGACCACATAGGGGTAGAAGGAATAGGCAAGCCCCAGAAACGCCAGCACAAACAGCGCTGTGGCGGCAACAAAGGGCACCCAGGACAGACGGTCGCCTTCCATCGGCAGGCGGCGCAGCATGGCCCAGAGCAGCCCCACCAGCAGCACCGACAGGATCGGCAGGGGTGCGAGCCACGCCATCGCCGGCCAGGTGAACCATTTCTCCCAGATCCGGGTGCTGACCAGCGGCGAGGCCGCCGAAATGGCCGCCAGCCCCAGGATCAGGCCCCAGATGCCGCCGCGCGCCCAGGCCACCGCCTTGACCTGCAAGTCATCCCTCGCCTTCAGGATCAGCCAGGCCGCCCCGATGAAGCTGTAGCCAACCGTCAGGAACACCGCCGTCACCACGCCGAATGCCAGTGCCGCCCAGCTGTGATCAAGGCCCAGCACATAGAGGCCCAGCATGAAGCCCTGCGCCAGCGAGGCCATCAGCGACCCCGCAAAAAAGGCCCGGTTCCAGCGCGCCTTCTGCCGGGCCGGTGCCTTGGCGCGGAATTCGAAGGCGACGCCGCGCAGGATCAGCCCCAGCAGCATGACCGCAACCGGCAGGTAAAGTGCTGTCAGGATGGTGCCATGGGCCACCGGAAAGGCCACCAGCAGCAGTCCGATCGCCAGCACCAGCCAGGTTTCATTGGCATCCCAGAACGGGCCGATCGAGGCAACCATCAGGTCTTTCTCGTCGTCATCGGCAAAGGGAAACAGAACGCCCACGCCCAGATCAAAGCCGTC
The DNA here is from genome assembly GCA_020251025.1 of Rhodobacter sp. Taxonomy (GTDB): domain Bacteria; phylum Pseudomonadota; class Alphaproteobacteria; order Rhodobacterales; family Rhodobacteraceae; genus Aliitabrizicola. The sequence goes on from JADCDI010000037.1 coordinate 10,764, forward strand.
AAGCACGACATAGATGACGATGGACAGGCCCATCAGCGCGGCAAAGACGAAGGGCAGCCAGACGGCGGGATCAGCGGACATCGGCGCTACTCGGCCGCCGTTATGGCAACCTGCGCCGCCGGCGAGCCGGGCATCATGCCCAGCGGTTTGCCGTCCGCCGCCTTGCGGGCGAGGTAGAACAGCACCCCGACATAGGCCAGGATCAGCGCCAGATAGACCGCCAGATAGGCCACAAGCGTGCCCAGCACCATCGGCGCGGGCACATCCGCCACCGCCTCTTGCGTGGACAGAAGCCCGGTCACAAGCCAGGGCTGGCGCCCGATTTCGGTGGTGTACCACCCTGCCAGTGTGGCGATCCAGCCGGCGAAGGTCATGGCGACGGTGGCATGAAGAAAGGCTTTCGGCAGCCCCTCCACGCCTGCGCGGCGGCGGCGCATCAGTGCGACACCCGTCCAGGACAGCAGCATCATCAGCACCGCCACGCCGATCATGATGCGGAACGCAAAGAAGACCGGTGCCACCGGCGGGTGCAGGACCGTGCCGTCGGCGGCAACATAATCGTTCAGGCCCGGAACCGATCCGTTCATGCTGTGGGTCAGGATCAGCGAGGCCCCGTGCGGAATGCCGATTTCCAGCAGGTTCTCGCGCCTCTCCTCATCCGGCAAGGCGAAAAGGATCAGCGGCCGCGGCCCGCCGGTTTCCCAGTTGCCTTCCATCGCGGCAATCTTCGCGGGCTGGTGTTTCAGCGTGTTCAGCCCGTGCAGGTCGCCCACCAGAACCTGGACCGGGATCAGCACCGCCGCCAGCACCAGCCCGAAGCGCAGGGTCGCCGCCACCGAGGCCGCGCGGTCGCCCCGCAGACGGCGGTACGCCGAGATGCCGGCAATCAGGAAGGCCACGGTCAGGCCCGAGGCCACAAGCATATGCGCCAGCCGGTAGGGCATGGAGGGGTTGAAGATGATCTGCACCCAGTCCGTCGCATGAACGATACCGTCGCGCAGCTCATGCCCCTGGGGTGTGTGCATCCAGCTGTTCAGCACCAGAATCCAGAAGGCCGAAAGGGTGGTGCCAAAGGCGACCAGAAACGTGGCCAGCGTGTGCAGCCAGCCCGGCACGCGGGTGGCCCCGAACAGCATGATGCCAAGGAACGCCGCCTCAAGGAAAAAGGCCGTCAGCACTTCGTAGGCCAGAAGCGGGCCCGCAACATTGCCCACGGTTTCCATGAAGCCCGGCCAGTTGGTGCCGAACTGAAAGCTCATGGTGATGCCGGACACGACCCCAAGGGCGAAGGACAGCGCAAAGACCTTTACCCAAAAGCCATAGGCCTCCATCCATTTGGGGTCGCGCGTGGCGTTGAAGCGCAGCTTGAAGAACAGCAGCACCCAGCCCAGCGCGATGGTGATGGTCGGAAACAGGATGTGGAACGAGATGTTCGCAGCGAACTGGATGCGCGACAGCAGCAGGGTATCCATGGCTTACCTTTTCTTGACGGCACTCAGATAGTCCGCAGCGGCGCAAATGCAGCACGGGTGCGACCAGCCGCCACGCCCGTGACCAAGTGCCAAAGCGGCGCGGGGCGGTGCCGGATGCGCCCGCCGCGCGGCCCCTGATCTGGGGGCGATCCCCGCCGCCCGGTTCCCCCCGGTCGCGGTCGTGACGCTTGCGACCCCGGCGACGACCATTCGCCAGGCCATGACCGCCGCCGGCTTGCCTGTCGACCCGGCGGCGCGGGGCGTGGTGGCCCTGCCTGTCTGCGCCCTTCCCGTGGCGGCTGCCGCGCGTTTGGCGCGCGTTCTGCCCGTCGTGCGAGATTGGCCGGAGGCGGGGCACAGGAACCCCGTCAAGGCCAAGGCAGGCGGGGGGACGATACCCGTATGCCACAATTGACCGGGGTCAGTGGCTTCCCCCGGTCGATAGGCGGTGGGTCGTATGCGCCCTTCGGCCCGCGCCGCCGTTCTTCCAGGGCTTGCGACACGACACAGGGGCTGTCTTTGCCTTGGGTGACGGGGTGCAACGCGGGCGCGGGTACCGCCCGGATGCTGCCCCCTCATTCGCCCATGCCTGCCCGCCGCACGTTAAGGGGGTTCCGCGCGGCTACTCGCCCCGGCCCGTAGTCAAACCCAGTCGGGGCTTTTTCATTGGCTTGGCACGTCGTCGGGGTGTGGTGCTTGCGGTACCCTATAGCACCAGTGCGGCGGGTCACGCGGGTCGGCTTCGCCCGGTTCGTACCATCGGTGCCCCGTCCACATCCACACTTCCCAATCGTTGCCGCGCTTGGGTACGACGTAACGGTACCCCGGACGGTCTTCGTTGGTGCTTTCGGGTATCATCGCCATGATCGTGCCCCGCGCAACTCCAGGCATTTATTTGCCATAGAAATCGCCTTCCGCATACTAGCGAAATCAATATATCTAGCGAAACCAATATATTAGCGGAGGAGGTGGCAGCCCGTAGGGGAGTCGAACCCCTCTTCCCAGGTTGAAAACCTGGTGTCCTAACCGATAGACGAACGGGCCACAATCGCTCTGGCGCGGTGTTTAGGCGAGGTGCGGGACAAGCGCAAGACGATTCTTGCCGCCCGTTGCGGGGCGCTGCGCGTCACGCCCTTGCGGCGTCTTCCAGGCGCAGTTGCACCTTGCTGCGGCCGTTCCAGTGGCTGATTTCCAGCCGTCCGGCCAGGTGGAACCGCTGCGCGCCGGGCTGGGCCAGCGCCGGCCCCAGTGCCGTGTCGAAGGCACCAAAGGCGATGCCCTCCAGCGGCGGGCCCATGCCGTCGGTCAGGGTCAGGCGCAGATGGGTTTCGCCGACACGGCGGGCGCTGACGGCCTGATCGGCAAAGGCAAAGCGCGGGGCAGGGGCCGAGGCGCCGAAGGGGCCGGCCGCCTCTATCTGTTCGGCCAGCTGCGCGGTGGCGGCCCCCGTCATCAGAAGCCCGTCCAGCCGCAGCTCTGCCACCCCGCCGCGCCCCGCGCCCTGGCGTGCCAGCAGCGCGCCCAGCCGCGCCATGGCCGCTTCGATCCGGCCTTCCTCCACCGTCAGCCCGGCGGCCATCCGGTGCCCGCCGCCCCGCGTCAGCAGCCCTTCTGCCGCCAGCCGCTGCACCGCCGCGCCAAGGTCCACGCCCGAGACCGAGCGGCCCGATCCCTTGCCGATGCCGCGCTCCAGCCCGATCACCACGGCGGGGCGGTTCGTCGCCTCTTTCAGGCGCGCGGCGACGATGCCGACCACGCCGGGATGCCAGCCTTCCCCCGCCGCCCAGACCAGCGGCCCCTCCAGCCCGCGCGTCGCGGCCTGGGCCAGGGCCGCCTCGCGCACCCGCAATTCGATGTCGCGCCGTTCGGTGTTCAGCGCATCAAGCTGCGCGGCGATCGATGCGGCTTCGGCCGGATTGTCGGTGGCCAGAAGCCGCGCGCCGAGGTCGGCCCGCCCGATGCGCCCCCCCGCATTCACCCGCGGCCCCAGCAGAAAGCCAAGCGCGTGGCAGTTCGGGGCACGGTCCAGCCGCGCCACGTCCGCCAGCGCCACAAGGCCCGGGCGCTCGCGCCGCGCCATCACCGTCAGTCCTTGGCGCACCAGCGCCCGGTTGACACCGATCAGCGGGGCCACATCGGCCACCGTGGCCAGGGCAACCAGATCAAGCAGGCCCATCAGGTCCGGCCCCTGCACGCCCCCGGCGCGCAGGCGGCGGTTCGCCTCGACCAAAAGCAGGAACACGACCGAGGCGGCGCAAAGATGCCCCAGCGTGCCATCTTCGTCCTGCCGGTTGGGGTTCACCACCGCCAGGGCGGGGGGCAGGGTTTCCGCACCGAGGTGGTGATCCAGCACCACCACATCCGCACCCCTTGCGGCTGCGACCGGCTCATGGCTCAGCGTGCCGCAGTCGACACACAGGATCAGGTCGTGGTCACGGGCAAGGGCGGCCATTGCGGGCACGTTGGGGCCGTACCCTTCGTCGATGCGGTCGGGGATATACAGCGTGGCCTGCAGCCCGAGGGCGCGCAGCCAGATGATGAGCAGCGCCGAAGAGGCCCCGCCATCCACATCATAATCGCCCAGAATGGCGATGCGCTGGCGGCTGTTCACGGCCTGCAGCAGCCGGTCCGCCGCCACCCCCATGTCGCGCAGCCCCATCGGGTCGGGCAGAAGGTCGCGCAGCTGCGGTGCCAGGAAACGCCCGGCGTCGTCCGGGGTCACGCCGCGCCGCACCAGGGTGCGGCACAGCGGCAGGGGCAGGCGCGTGATCTGCGCCATGGCTTCGGACAGCCGGTCTTCCTGGCCGGTGGGGCCGATCCAGCGCCGCCCGGTCAGCGAGGTTTCGACCCCCAGAAAGGCACGCTCCGGCGCGGCCCCGGTCATTTCACCGGGCTGCGGTATTCGATCCGGCGGAGCGAGCCGGTTTTGGACCGCATCAGGATCGTCTCCAGCGTGACCCAGCCCGGTTCGCGGCGGATGCCGTTCAGGATCGACCCCTGGGTGACGCCGGTGGCGGCAAAGATCACATCGGCGGTCACAAGGTCGTTCAGGGTATAGACCCGGTTCAGATCGGTGATGCCCGCCCTGGCTGCGCGCCCCCGTTCATCATCGGTGCGAAACAGCAGCCTGCCATAGATCTGCCCGCCCATGCACTTCAGCGCGGCAGCCGCCAGCACGCCTTCGGGTGCGCCGCCCGTCCCCATGTACATGTCGATGCCGGTCTTGTCCGCCTCGGCGCAATGGATCACCCCGGCCACGTCACCATCGGTGATCAGCCGGATCGCGGCCCCGGTGGAGCGGACATCGCGGATCAGATCCTCGTGACGGGGGCGTTCCAGGACGCAGACGGTGATGTCGGCGGGGGCGCAGCCCCTGGCGCGGGCCAGGGCCTGCACGCGTTCAACCGGACTCATCGCAAGGGTCACGGTATCGGGCGGGTACCCCGGACCGATGGCCAGCTTGTCCATATAGACGTCGGGCGCATGCAGAAGGGTGCCGCGCGGGGCCATGGCGATCACGGTCAGGGCATTGGGCATGTCCTTGGCCGTCAGCGTGGTGCCTTCCAGGGGATCAAGGGCGATGTCCACGGCGGGGCCGGTGCCGGTGCCGACCTCTTCGCCGATGTAAAGCATCGGGGCCTCGTCACGCTCGCCCTCGCCGATCACGACGACGCCGGCGATGTCAAGCAGGTTCAGCTGGTCGCGCATGGCATTGACGGCGGCCTGGTCGGCCGCCTTCTCGTCCCCGCGCCCGATCCAGCCGGCCGAGGCCAGCGCCGCGGCTTCCGAAACGCGGGCCAGGCCCAAAGACAGCATGCGGTCATGAAATTCGGTGGCGTCGGCCATGAGGGCATCCTTGGGGTTCCGGGTGGCCCCGGTCTAGCCGGGCGCGCTGCCAGGGGCAAGCCCGGTCGCGCCGGGGTGACGGGCAGGGGGCAAGGTGCCGCCCGGCCGGGGACGGTGGCGGATACATGGAAAATCAATAGGTTGACGGGGCGCGGCAGGCAGTTGCAAAGACTTCGGCATGGCCCGCCAGGGCAAGGGGCGACCGCAGCGCAGGCCCGGCGGACAGGCGGTGGCACCGGTTGCATCCGGCACAAGCCCTTGTTGCCTGACAGGCTTGACTGCTGCACAAGGGAAGGCGGCAGAAAACACAAAACACGGGACAGTCCGACATGGTTCTGGTAGCAGAGTTCCTTCGCCAGGTCGTCGGGACACACAAGACACAAAGGGCGACGGAGCATTCCTATCGTCCGGCGCTGAAGGCGCTGTTCGATGGCCTGTGCCCGGCAGAGATCACCGTAACCAACGAACCCAAGCGCATCGCCTGCGGCGCGCCGGATTTCATCCTGCAAAGCGGTGACATCGCGGTGGGCTTTGTCGAGGCAAAGGACATCGGCCTTGACCTGCGCCGTATGAAGGAGGCCAACCGGGACCAGCAGAAGCGTTACCTGGCGGCCCTGCCGAACCTGATCTACACCAACTGCCTTGACTGGGATTTCTACCGCAACGGCCAGTTGACGGCATCTGTCACCGTTGCCGATTACCTGATGGGTATCCAGCCAAGGCCCGATCAATATGCCACCCTGGAAAACCTGCTGCGCGACTTCATCGCGCAGCGCCCGCAGACGATCACATCGCCAAGGGTGCTGGCCGGCATCATGGCGGGCAAAGCGGGCCTGATCAAGGATGTGCTGCGCAATGCCCTGAAGGCGGATGCCGACCTGCAATCGGATCTGGGCGACCAGTTCAGGGCGTTCCGCGAACATCTGATCCACGACATCACGCCGGAAGACTTTGCAGACATTTACGCCGAAACCATCGCCTACGGCATGTTTGCCGCGCGCCTGCACGACCCGACGCTGGACAGCTTCAGCAGGCAGGAGGCGCTGGAGCTGCTGCCGAAGTCAAACCCCTTCCTGCGCAACCTGTTCAGCTATATCGCCGGGCCGAACCTGGATGACCGGATCAGATGGATCATCGACGACCTTGCCAAGGTCTTTCAGGCCGCGAATGTGGCGCAGATCATGGAAGGTTTCGGCAGGCTGACCGGGCAGAATGACCCGTTTCTGCATTTCTATGAAACCTTTCTTGCCGCCTATAACCCGGCCAAGCGCAAGGCGCGCGGGGTGTGGTACACGCCCGAACCCGTGGTCAATTTCATCGTGCGCGCGGTGGACCAGGTGCTGCAAACCGAATTCGGCCTGGCCGACGGGCTGGCCGACACATCCAAGGTGACGGTGGATTGGGATACCGGGCAGACCGACAGCAAGGGCAAGCCGGTCAGGATAAAGAAAGAGGTTCACCGCGTTCAGATACTCGACCCGGCCACGGGGACCGGAACTTTCCTTGCCGAGGTCATCAAGCAGATTGCGCCCAAGGTAAAGGATGTGGCCCCCGGCATGTGGAGCCAGTATGTGGAACGCGACCTGATCCCGCGCGTGCATGGCTTTGAATTGCTGATGGCATCTTACGCCATGTGCCACATGAAGCTGGACATGATCCTGACCGAGATGGGCTACCGCCCCACCGGCACCCCGCCGCGCCTTTCGGTGTATCTGACCAATTCGCTGGAAGAAGGGGAACCTGCAAACCAGTCGCTGCCCTTTGCACAGTGGCTTTCGAATGAGGTGAAAGCGGCGAATACAATCAAAAGGGATATGCCGATCATGTGTGTGATTGGCAACCCGCCGTATCTGGGCGAGGGTGGCAAGTCAGAAGGCTGGCTGGGCAAGCTGATGGAGGATTACAAGAAGGAACCCGGCGGGACGATGCGGTTGCAGGAACGCAACCCGAAATGGCTGAACGACCTTTATGTCAAGTTCATCCGGCTTTCGTCACATCTGATCGAGAAGAACGGCGAGGGGGTGCTGGGGTTCATCACCAACCACGGCTATCTGGACAACCCGACCTTCCGGGGAATGCGCTGGCACCTGCTGAAGACGTTTGACAAGATCTGGGTGCTGGATCTGCATGGCAATGCGAAGAAAAAAGAAGTCACGCTGGAAGGGAAGCCGGACAAGAATGTCTTTGATATTCAGCAGGGTGTGGCGATTATTCTGGCAGTCAAGAAGAATGGCGTCACATCGAAAATTTCATATGCTGAGGCCAATTATGCTGATTATCTAGGTTCTCGTGACAGTAAGTATCACCGACTCCAGGTTGATTCACTCTCCTCGACCAGCTTTGAAAAATTGGAAGTGAATGGCCCAAACTTTCGATTCGCCAGAAGTGACAATCAAACTTTGGGGAGTTACAGCAAGGGATTCATCATTTCGGATTTTATGCCGCAGCACGCAATTGGCATAATTACAAAGAGAGACGCAGTTGTTTTGTCAGAAAGCAAGGAAGCAATACAGAAGTTTGTCTTGGACTTGAACAACTTGGTCGTTGAACAGGTCAGACAGCGCTATCCTCAAATCCAAGATGTGGCGGGATGGAATTTGGCTTCCGCCAAGGCCAATATTCTCGCTTGTGGCGTCGAAGGAAAAGTGCGAAGGGTTTTGCACTTTCCATTTGATTTTAAATTCACTTATCATAGTGATCGTTCTTTGGGTTTTCTTGCGCGCCCTGTATTTCCGACCATGCGGCATTTTTATCAATTGAACTTCGGATTAATGTTCACGCGAATGACGAAGGATGACTTCTCGGTCTTCGTGACAGATCATATGGCTACGCATAAATCCGCAACTCGATACGATGGGACTTACATTGCCCCCCTCTACCTCTACCCGTCCGAACAAGACCTCGACCAATCCCGCCGCGTCAACTTTGACCCCAAACTTTTCGCCCGCCTGCAAGCCCTTGCCGTCCACCCCGCCCACGGCACCCCGGATGAGGTGCAGGTGTTTGATTACATCTATGGCGTTCTGCACTGCCCGGCCTATCGCGCCACCTATGCCGAATTCCTGAAAATCGACTTCCCGCGCATTCCCTGGCCTGCCAGCCCGGACACGTTCTGGGACGTCTCTGCCAAAGGCACCCAATTGCGCAAGCTGCATCTGATGGACCCTGCCGCCATCGGCCCAACCCCTTACCCGTTCTGCGGTGACGGGGACGCAAAGGTAGAGGCACCACGTTATGCCGATGGCAAGGTCTGGATCAACCGGACCCAGTATTTCGCCGATGTGCCCGGGGTGTCCTGGACCTTCTTCATCGGCGGCTACCAGCCCGCACAGAAATGGCTGAAAGACCGCAAGGGGCGCGCCCTGAGCTTTGATGACGTGAAGCACTATCAGAAGATCATCCGTATTCTGGCCGAAACCGACCGGATCATGCAGGCCATCACCCTGATGCCTGGGGCAAGGGATGAGGTTTCTTAACCTCGATCTTCGCTGTCCGTCACTGTTCTGTCGGATTTGCCCTGCGTTCAGCAGGGTGATGAAACAGCGATCCGACCGCCTGTCAGCCGGGAAAACCTTCCCGATCCGGGGAAAGGGATTGCCTCTACTGGCGGCACCCGGAAACGCAGCGCGTTTCCCCCGCCCGCGCGGAACGGTCCCCTGCAGACCGGCAGGTCCGGGAGAAACAGAGGCCAGCGCCCGGCCCGGCGGGCCAGAAGCGCCCGCCGGGGGCGGGGCGGGCGCTGGCCGGGGCTTTGGGCATCCGGGCGGTCCTGATCCCGGCGCGGCGCCGGGCCAAGGGCGATGGCACCTGCCGGGATGCGCATGGCGCAGGCTGGCGCAAGAGTGTCCCGCATTCCGGTCAGGCGGCCCATGGGACCGTCACTTTTCAGCACCTTGGCAATCCGGGCGCGTCGTGCGGTCCCTTGGCGGGCGCAGCCGGATTTCCGGGCGGCCCGGCACGTGCAGCCCCCCCTTGCCCTGCGGCCTCCGCCTTCGGACAGAGCACGCTTCACCGCAGCGTGACTGACCGGTCGGGGCGCGAAACCAGGGGCTGCGGCCCGGTTCGGTCTGTCACACCTCTTCGATCCGGATCGCCACGGGTTCGCCCACCAGCACGCCGGTGGCGGCAAAGCGGCTGATCGCATGGGCGATGTCCTGGGGGGCGGCCTTGTGGGTGACGATCAGCACCGGGGCATGGGCACCAAGATGGCCGTACTGGCGCATCCGGTCGATGGAAATGCCGGCATCGCCCAGGGCGGTGGCGATCTTGGCCAGCGCCCCCGGCCGGTCAAGCAGCGTCATGCGCAGGTAATGCGGGGCGGGGGTGGCGGCGGCGGCAGGGATTGGGGGGGCCAGGGAGTGGGCGGGCTGGCCGAAGGTGGACAGGCGGCTGCCGCGTGCAATGTCGATCACATCGGCCATAACCGCGCTGGCCGTGGGGCCTTCGCCGGCACCCGCCCCGCGCAGCACGATCTGGCCCGCCGCATCGCCTTCCAGCACCACCATGTTGGTGCCGCCCTGCAACTGGCCCAGCGGGCTGTCGGCGGGCACAAGGCAGGGCGTCATGCGCTGTTCCAGCCCGCGCCCCGTGACCTGGGCCACGCCCAAAAGCTTGATCCGGAAACCCAGATCAGCGGCACGGCGGATATCCTCGACAGAGATTTTTCCAATCCCGTCAATCTCTACCGTGTCGAAGCTCACCCTGGTTCCAAAGGCGATGGCGGCCAGCAGGCTCAGCTTGTGGGCCGCATCGATGCCGCCCACGTCCAGGGTGGGGTCCGCTTCCAGATATCCCAGGGCGCGGGCTTCTTCGAACACCGCATCATAGGGCAGGCCGGCCGACTCCATCCGGGTCAGGATGTAGTTGCAGGTGCCGTTCAACACACCGATCACGCGCCTTATGCGGTTGCCCGCCAGCCCTTCGGTCAGCGCCTTGATGGCCGGGATGCCGCCCGCGACGGCCGCCTCGAAGCGGATGACATGGCCCTTGGCCTCGGCCGCTTCGGCAAGGGCCTGGCCATGATGGGCCAGCAGCGCCTTGTTGGCGCTGACCACATCCTTGCCTGCGGCGATGGCCGCTTCGGTGGCGTGTTTCGCCGGGCCGTCCGCGCCGCCCATCACCTCGATGAACAGATCGACGTCATCGCGGCGCGCCAGCGCCACCGGATCGCTTTCCCAGGCAAAGGCGGACAGGTCCGCATCGCGCGACTTGCTGCGGTCGCGGGCCGAGACGGCGGTGATTTGCACCTGCCGCCCCGCGCGGGCCGCGATCAGGTCTGCGTGGCGCTGCACGATCCTGACCACGCCGATGCCGACCGTGCCGAGACCGGCGAGACCAAGGCGCAGGGGGGCGGGCATGGGCAACACTCCACGGGTGGTTTCCGCCGCCCTGTTAGCGGGTTGCATCCGGGCTTGCAACAAAGCGGATCACGGGGTGCGGGCGATGATGGCCGCGTCCAGCCGCGCCCGCGTTCCGGGATCGGTCGCGGTGGCGGGCAGGGCGGCGGCGCGGGCCTGCAGCGCCGCCGCGCGCGACCTGAGGGCGGCGGCATCGGTTCCGGTCAGGGCCGGCGGATTTACGGGGCCCGAAACCTCGGTCAACGGCCTGATCCGGGGAAAGGTGCCCGGTCCAAGTGGCTGGCGGGCGGATTCGAAATCGGGCGGCGGGGTACAGGCCGCCAGCAGCAGGCTGGCCAGAGCAAGAAGGCGGCGCAACAGGGTCATCGGGTATCCATAGGGGCGCTGACGGAAGGGGGCAAGTGCGCCTTTTGGCGGGGTCAGGGCGGGTCTGGCGGACTTATTCCTCCAGCCCCAGCATGCGGCCTGTCATTTCGCCCAGATCACGGCTGAGGCCGGGTGCCGAGCGCAGGCGCGTCAGTTCCGCCTTGATCAGCGCCTGCCGGGCGGCGTCATAGCGAAACCAGGTCTCGAAGGCCGTCGACATGCGGGCTGCCGTCTGCGGATTCAGCGGGTCCAGCCGGATCAGCCAGTTTGCCACCAGCCGATAGCCCGCCCCGCTTGCCGCATGGAACCCGGCGTGATTGGCCGCCATCGTACCGATCACAGCCCGGAACCGGTTCGGGTTGCGCCAGTCAAAGCCGGGATGCGATGTCAGCCGGGTGGCGACGGCCGCCGCGCGGTCGGGGGCCGCATGCAGGATCTGCAGGCTGAACCACTTGTCCATCACCAGCCGGTCATGCCCCCATTGCGCCTCGAAGGCGGCAAGTTCGGACTGACCCTGTCCGATGTCCAGCAGACAGCCCAGTGCGCCGACCTGTTCGGTCATGTTGTCGGCGGCGCGAAAGGCCGCCGCCGCCCGCGCCCCGCCGTCAAGCCGGCCAAGCAGGCGCAAGAGCGCAAGGCGCAGGCTGCGCCGCCCGGCGGCGCGCGCCTCGGGCGTGAAGGGGCCGGGTTCTGCCAGGTCTTCGATCAGGCGGGGCAGTTGGCCCGACAGATGGCGCGCCAGCGCATCGCCCATGCGTCGCCGCGCGGAATGAATGCGGTCGGGGTCCGGCGTAATGCCGGCATCGTGCAGGGTCTGGGCCATGTCATCCTCGGCCGGCAGAACCAGGGCCAGGGCGCGGAACGCCGGATCAAGGCCTTCGTCCTGCACAACGCGGGCCAGCGCGTCCAGCCAGTCCGGGCCGGGCTGCGCGCCCTGGGTCACCATCTGCATCAACAGATCCTTGGCCAGGGACCGCCCGGCTTCCCATTTGCTGAAGGGGTCGGTGTCATGCGCCAGCAGGAAGGCCCGTTCTTCGGGGCTGCCGGTCCGGTCCAGGATGACCGGTGCCGAGAACCCCCGCAGCAGCGATGCGACCGGTCGTGCGGCCAGACCGGGAAAGCGGAAGCTTTGCCGCTGCGCCGTCATTTCCAGCGTTGTTGTCGCAAGCACCTCATCCCCGTTCGGGTTCAGCAGGCCGACCGCGATGGGGATGACCTTTGGCGCCTTGTCCGGCTGGCCGGGCGTGGGCGGGTTCACCTGTTCGAAATGCAGCGTGAAGGTGCCGTCCTGCCAGTCTTCCCGAACCTTCAGGCGCGGCGTGCCGGCTTCGGTGTACCAGCGCTTGAATTGCGAAAGGTCGCGGCCCGTGATGTCTTCGAAGACCTTCAGCCAATCCTCGATCGTCGCCGCCTGACCGTCATGCCGGTCAAAGTAAAGGTCCAGCGCACGGGCGTAATCGGCATCGCCCACAAGCCGCTTGAGCATCCCGATAACCTCGGCCCCCTTTTCATAGACGGTGGAGGTGTAGAAGTTGTTGATCTCGACATAATGGTCGGGCCGCACGGCATGGGCCAGCGGGCCGTTGTCCTCGCGGAACTGGCGGGCGCGCAGGGTCAGCACGTCTTCGATGCGCTTGACCTGGGCCGAGCGCATGTCGCCGGAAAACTGCTGATCGCGAAACACGGTCAGCCCTTCTTTCAGGCAAAGCTGGAACCAGTCGCGGCAGGTGATGCGGTTGCCGGTCCAGTTGTGGAAGTATTCATGCGCGATGATCGCCTCGATCCGGGCAAAGTCATCGTCGGTTGCGGTTTCGGGCAGGGCCAGGACATATCGGGAGTTGAAGATGTTCAGCCCCTTGTTTTCCATGGCCCCCATGTTGAAATCATCAACGGCGACGATGTTGAACACATCAAGGTCATATTCGCGGCCATAGGCGGTTTCGTCCCAGCGCATGGCGCGTTTCAGCGCATCCATGGCATAGGTGCATTTGCGCTCGTCGCCGGGGCGCACCCAGATGTTCAGGGCAACCTTGCGCCCCGAGGCGGTGACAAACACCCCCGGATGCGCCACCAGATCGCCCGCAACCAGCGCGAACAGATAGGCGGGCTTGGGCCAGGGATCGTCCCATTCCGCCCAGCCCGGCCCCTGGGCCACCGGATTGCCGTTCGACAACAGCACCGGCAGGTCGCTTTCGATGCGAACGCGGAACGGGGCCATGACATCGGGGCGGTCGGGATAGAAGGTGATCCTGCGGAACCCTTCCGCCTCGCATTGCGTGCAATACATGCCGTTCGACATGTAAAGCCCTTCCAGCGCGGTATTGGCCTGTGGCGAAATCTCGACTTCGGTTTCCAGCCGGAACGCGCCCGGCGGCAGCAGACCGGCAGGAAGGGTAAGGCCGGTGGCGTCCGGCTGGACAGACAGCGGGGCACCGTTGAGCGAAAGCGACACCAGCCGCAGCATCTCTCCGTCCAGGCGCAGATCGTGCCGGCCCGGCCGCGCGGGGTTCGGGGCAAGATCAAGCCGCGCGGTCACCCGCGTTGCCGTGGGATGCAGCCGGAATGTCAGCCCGGTGCGCGTGACAAGGTGTGGACAGGCTGCGTAATCAGACAGGTGAACGGCTTTGGTCATCAGGTGCCTCCCAAGCCTGACACCCTAGCCCGGACCGTGCCGCGTGCAAGCGGGGGCTTTACGAATCTGCAACCGCTGCTACATCCATGTTCCATGAATGTTCTTGTCTGGTTCAAGCGCGACCTGCGGGTGGCCGACCATCCGGCCCTTGCCCTTGCGGCGGGGATGGGTGCGGTCCTGCCCCTTTATATTGTGGAGCCCGGGTATTGGGCGCTGCCCGATACATCGGCCCGCCAATGGGCTTTTGCCGAAGACTGCCTGACGGACCTGCGCCTTGCGCTGGCCGGTCTTGGTGCGCCGCTGGTGGTGCGGGTGGGCGATGCCGCCGGGGTGCTGGCCGGGCTGTGCCGCGTGCACCGGATCGACCGGATCATCAGCCACGAGGAGACGGGCAACCTGTGGACCTTTGCCCGTGACCGCCGCGTCCGGGCCTGGGCGCGCGGGGCCGGGATCGACTGGGTGGAGCTGCCGCAATCGGGCGTGGTGCGCCGCCTGACGGGGCGCGATGGCTGGGCCGGCCTGCGCGACGGCTTCATGGCGCGTCCGACAGAAAAGGTGCCCGCGCTGGCCGGCATTCCGGGGGCAGAGCCGGGGGTGATCCCGACCGCGCGCATGCTGCGGCTGGCCGATGACCGCTGCCTGCACCGGCAGGCGGGCGGGCGGGCGCGGGGACTGGCCGCCCTGGACAGTTTCCTGACCGCGCGGGGCCAGCCCTACCGCGCCGCCATGTCATCGCCCCTGACGGCCGAGCGGGCCTGTTCGCGGCTGTCGCCGCATCTGGCGCTGGGCAGCCTGTCGGTGCGCGAGGTGGCGCAGGCCACCGCCGCCCGTCAGGCCGAACGGCCCGGCGGCGGCTGGGGCGGCAGTCTGGCCAGCTTTCAAAGCCGCCTCGCCTGGCGCGACCATTTCATCCAGAAGCTGGAAAGCCAGCCGGATATCGAAACGCGCTGTCTGCACCGCGCCACCGAAGGGCTGCGCCCGCGCGAGGCGGATGCGCAGCGGCTTGCCGCCTGGGCGGGCGGCGAAACCGGGCTGCCGTTTGTGGATGCCTGCATGCGCTATCTGACGGCGACGGGGTGGCTGAATTTCCGGATGCGCAGCATGGTGATGGCGGTCGCCTCGTATCACCTGTGGCTGGACTGGCGGGCAACCGGGCCGGTGCTGGCGCGGCTGTTCACCGATTACGAGCCGGGCATCCACTGGCCGCAGGTGCAGATGCAGTCGGGAACCACCGGCATCAACACGATCCGTATCTACAACCCGGTCAAACAGGGGCTGGATCAGGACCCGGCGGGCAGCTTCACCCGCCGCTGGGTGCCGGAACTTGCGCCCGTGCCGGACAGCTTCCTACAAGAGCCGTGGAAGTGGCCCGGGGCCGCCGGTCTGCTGGGGCGGCGCTATCCCGAGCCGCTGGTCGATGTGGCCGCCGCCGCCCGCACGGCGCGCGACACGGTCTGGGGCCTGCGCCGCAATGCCGGTTTCGCCCGCGAAGCAGCCCGCGTGGCAAAGGCGCATGCCAGCCGGGCCGATGGCACGGGGCGCTTTGTCAATGACCGTGCCGCAGGGCCGAGGCGGGCGAAGACGGCAGATGCCGGTCAACTGTCGCTGGACCTTTGACCTGCGGGCAGCCGGACGGGGGTTTGGGGTGATTGCAGGCCTTGTTCCGGCGGCTGCCGCCGCAGAAGCCCGACTGCCGCGATCCGCCTGCCGGAATGGTCCGGCACGACCGGCACCACCTTGCGGTCAGCGGGCAATGATGACCGTGCAAGGGGCCCTCGCGGCGACATCAGCGGCCACAGAGCCCAGGAAAAGCCGGGACAATCCGCGCTTGTCGCCGGTGCCGATCACGATGTGATCGATCTGGTTGGCCAGGGCAAAGTCGATCAGGCCCGATGATGCCTCGCGGCCGCTCAGCACGACGGCTTTTGCGGCGCGGTGACCATGGCCTGCGAGGAAAGCCGAAGCGTCATCCAGGATCTTGCGGGCCTCGGCGTCCGTCCAGGTCGGGACATGCGGGCTGCGGGGAGATCTGCCGAAGACTACGTTGACAAGACAGATCGTCAGATCAGCCCCGAATTTTTCGGCAAGCTCCGCAGCCGCAAGAAGCGCCACTTCCGAATGATCCGTTCCATCGACACCGCACACTATCTTCCTGATCATGGTCTTCTCCTGCAACTGACGAAATCCCTGCGCTGACAGGCTTTTTCTACCCTGCGGCGCGGGGGCGGACCTTGATCCTGATCAAGCGGTTTGGCCCGCCTTGCCGGGCCTGTTGCCGGGGGTCCGCCCTGCGCTTGCACCCGGTTTTCCCAAGGCCCTGCCGGGGCGAGGGGGGGGCATGGCACCGGCGGGCGTCTTCGGGTGGCCCGCCGCCGGGTGGCTTGCGATCCCGGCGGCGGCGCAGCCGGGTGCGGCGGGGGGTACGCAAAGACCCTTGCGCGGCCCGCAACCGGTGCCGCCTGTCCCGGAACCCGCCGATCAGGGGTGCCGGTGATCTGGTATTCTGTCCGGGATGACCGGGGGAAGACCGAAGGTGGCTGGTGAAAGCCGGTCTGGTCTGTTCCCTGCCACCGGATCGCACCGTCAGACAGGGGGAACCGGCTGCATCGGAGACATCCGGTTTGCAGACCCGCGCGGCTGGCGGCGACGACATGCCTTTCATCTGTGGGGTCCGGCAGAAGGGCTGAAAGGCTGCGCATCTGAACGCCGGTTCTGCACCGGGGGCAGGCCGGGGGTCCGGCGGTACCACCCGGTCACGGGTCTGGCACCCTCAGCGGCCCGCGACCACACCAAGGTCCATCAGCCGCCCGATCTGCCCGGCACCCAGACCCAGAACCCCGGACAGGATTTCTTCGGTATGCTCACCCAGAACCGGTGCCGGGGACGGGTCCATTCTGCCAGTGGCACCAAAGCTGACGGGCGATCCCGGAACCGGCATGCGCCCGATGCCCGGTTGATCCAGCATCTGGTACATGGGATTGTCCGGTGACAGATCGGGGTCTTCCGCCACCGCCTGGGCAAAGCTGCGAAAGACCGACCATGTCAGACCGCCCGCATCGAACAGGGGTGCCACTTCGGCCAGGGTCCGCGCCGCAAACCAGGGGCGGAACAGGGCGCTGATTTCGTGCCGGGCTGCCCAGCGGTCGCCTTCCTGTGACAGATCCAGACCCATCCGGGCGCCAAGACCGGCGATCTGCTGCTCCAGCCCCAGCACCCTGACCAGGCCGCGCCATTGCCGGTCGGTCAGGCCGATCACCATCACCCTGCGCCCGCAGGCAAGCGTGAAGTCCTGGCCGTATGCCCCGTAAAGCGCATTGCCCGCCTTGGCCCGGTCCACCCCGTTGACCGTCACCTCGCCGACGATGCCCAGATGACCCATCATCGCCGCCGCCACATCCTTCAGCGACAACTCGGCAAGCTGGCCCTGGCCTGACCGCATCCGGTGCCGTTCTGCGGCCAGCAGGGCGCTGACCACCATCTGCCCCGCGATGCAATCCCAGGCGGGCAGCACATGGGCCACGGGTTCGGTCGAACCTTCCGCGCCGGTGGCCACCGGAAAGCCGACAGCGGGGTTGACCGTGTAGTCAACCGCCGGTTCGCCCCGCCGGGTGCCCGTGAGGCTGACCATGACCAGATCGGCGCGGCGCGCCTGCAGGGCGGGATAATCCATCCAGCCGCGGGCGCGAAGATTGGTCAGGAACAGCCCGGCATCCTCGCCCGGCGCGCAGATCAGGGCGGTTACAATCTCTTGCCCCTCGGGATGTCCCAAATCCACGGCCAGCGACCGCTTGCCCTTGTTCATCCCGGCCCAGAACAGGCTTGCACCACTGGCCGTCACCGGCCAGCGCCGCGCATCCAGCCCGCCCTGCAGGCGGTCGAACCGGATCACGTCCGCCCCCATCTGCGCCAGCGTCATGCCCGCCAGGGGTACCGCAACAAAGGCCGATCCTTCGACCACCCGCATTCCTTTCAGCACGCCCACAGTCTTTCCTTTCGCGGATGCCGGCGGGTGCCGCGCCCTACCAGGTGATATCGGCCTGCATGCACAGCAGCCCCTCGCCGTTCACTGTAGCCAGCGCTTCGGCCCCGGCCGCAAGCCCCTGGCCTTGCAGGCTTGGCTTATCGAAATGAAACAACGGGCGCAGGCCGCGAAACCGGTAGCCGCGCGGGACCGCGCCCTGCGACCGGTCGCGCGCCGCCTGCATCAGCAGCATCGCCTGCAGCGGACCATGCACCACCAGCCCCGGATATCTCTCGACCGCTGTCGCATAGGGCAGGTCGAAATGGATGCGGTGCGCGTTGAAGGTCAGCGCCGAAAAGCGGAAAAGCCGCACGGTATCCACCGGCATATCCCGCCGCCACGCGGCTGCGGGGGCGGGAACGGGCGGCGGCGGGATGAAACGGTCGGGCATTGCGATATAGACGATGTCCTGCTCTTCGCGGATCGCAAGCCCTGCCTGCCCTGTCACCTCGTGCAGCAGCGTGACAAAAACCATGCGCCCGGCCGTGCCGGTCTTTTCGGCCACCTTCAGGATTTCCGATCGCCGGTGCAGGGTTTCGCCGATCCGCAGCGGGGCCAGAAAGGCCAGCCGTCCCCCCGCCCACATGCGCCGTTCCAGCGGCACCGGCGGCAGAAAACCGCCCCTTGCCGGGTGCCCGTCAGGCCCAAGGTCTGCCGTCGGGGTTCGGGGTGTCCACCCCATCCAGTGCCACAGCACGGGCAGCGGATCGCCTTCGGCAAAACTGCCGGATACATCCAGCGTCGCCGCCATCTGCCGCACCTGGCGGACGGTCACGATGTCATGGGCTTCCTCGACCCGCCCGATCCAGGAACCGAACTCTTCGGACATGTCTTTTCCCCGATGCCCCCATTTGCGCAACTTTATTGCGCCTTGCGGTTTCAGCCAAGGGCAAGATCAATGGCCCCGCGCGGGGTTACGGGGATTGCCGCCCGTCAGGACCCGGTTGCGCCCGACGCGACCCGGGGGGCGGCCAGGGCGACCGCCGGTTCCTTTTGGCGGCACGGGACGAAGGTCCGTTTGCGGGCATCGTCCGGCGGGCCTGTCCGGCATCAGTCCGGCAGCAAGCCGGAACCTCTGCCCCTTTCGGCCAGACCGACCGCCGGATATACGGGGCCTGCATTCATCATTTCCGTGCTGACCTGCCGAGCGGAGCCTGTTGCGGTGTCACATCAATCAAGAAAACAGCTTGTCGTCACCCTGACCGCGATCCCGCCCCGGTATGCGAACCTTCCGCGCAAACTGGCCTCTGTTGCGCGGCAGGATGTCCGGGCGGATCGGATAGAGCTGCACCTGCCCCGAACCTACCGCCGCTTTCCCGGCGCGGTGCCGTCGTTGCCGCCCCTGCCCGAATGGGTGGACGTGATCCATTGCGATGATGACCTTGGTCCGGCCACGAAGGTGCTGCCTGCTGCCGCGCGCTGGCGGGGGACGGAGACGGACCTTCTGCTGTGTGATGATGACCGCATTCAGGACCGGGGATGGATTTCCCGTTTCGTCACGGCACGCCGGGAGCGCCCCCTGGACATCATCGCAGAACGCGGCTGGAACATTGACGGGCAGGTCGGAATTGCCCGGACTGCGCCGGAACTTCCGCGCGCCGTTCTTGATGCAAGGCGCGGCCGGTCTGCGGCCTATCGCCTGAAGCGACTGCTGTCGCTGGGCCTCGTGCATCCGCCGAGGGCGGTTTATGCCTCGTCCGGTTATGCCGATGTCTTTGAGGGCTTTCTGGGTGCCCTGGTGCCTGCCGACAGCTTCCCTGACCAGGCCTGGACCATCCCCGACGTGGTCTGGACGGTCGATGACGTCTGGCTTTCGGGAATGGCCTATCTGAAGGGGGTCAAGGTCTGGGTCACCGCCCAGCCGAGGCCGGTATTCGCAGACGGAACCTATGACCGGCTCGGGTCGCTGACGTCGCATGTCGAACTTGGCATCGGACGCGACGGGGCGAACCGGCTGGCTGTTGAGCTTCTGCGGCACCGCTTCGGGGTGTGGCCGTGACCCAACGCCGGCCAGCCTTGCCCCTGCGCCTTGGTCTGTCCATGCTGGAACGCATGTTTCTGCGACAGGACGGCGCGCTTCGGCCCCTGGCGCTTGCCGTGGCATTCCGCAGGTCGGACGGCGGGCTTCGCCAGCCCCTGCGCAAGCTGCTGGTGCGAAAAAACGGGGCAACACGGCCTCTGCTGCCGCCACGGCTTGCCGCCGCGATCAGCGCACCCTGGTGGAAGCTTTGGCTTGACCGCTACGACACGCCGCCTGCGGGATGGCCGCCGTCGCCGGGCGCAGATCATCCGCCGCAGGCGCAGGGCGTGCTTGTTCTGCTGTGCGTCGATGGCCAGACTGACCTTTCCTTTCTGGATCGCCTGCAACAATGCGGCGGACTTCAGGGCGTCACAAACCTGACGGTGGTGCCGCGTTTCACGCCGGACGTTGCGGATGCCGTCCGGCAAAAGGCAAGGGCGTACTGGCCGGACGCCATGCCGGACGATGCCCCCGGCCGGATCATCCTGCTTGATCCGCGCACACTTCCGCGCAGGCACGGACTGCACCTTCTGCTTGATGCGCTTTGCAGGCAGACCGGCGCTGTGCTCGCCTTTGGCGATGACATGGCGATTGACCGCCACGGGCAGGTGTCCGATCCCTGGTTCAAGCCCGGTTTCGATCCGCTTCTGGCCGCCCGGGGCATGCTGCCCGGTCCGATGACCGCCCTGGGGCTTGACCGTTTGCGCAACCCTCTGGCGGTCTGGGCCAGCCTGCGCGGGGACAACACGGAACCTGATGACCCGCTCATGACTGTTCTGGCGGCAGTGTCGCGCGACGAAGTCCTGCATTGCCCGCATGTTGTGGCCTTTCGGTTCGAGCGCGCCGTCCGGCCACGACGGCAGATCGCTCCGCCCGTCCCCGATCCCTTGCCGACCGTCAGCATCATCATTCCGACCCGGGACGGGTGGGATCTGCTGGGCCCCTGCCTCGATTCGCTTGGCCGGACGGACTGGCCCGTTGCACAGCGCGAGATCATCGTGGTGGACAACGGGTCGTCTGACCCGGCCTGCCTTGCCGGCCTTGCGCGTGCCGAGGCTGCGGGGTCTGTGCGTGTGCTGCGGGATCCGCGCCCCTTCAACTTTGCCGCGCTCAACAACCGCGCCGCATCGCTGGCAAGGGGTGAGCTTCTGGTCTTTCTGAACAACGACACCCTGGCGCTGCGCCCCGACTGGCTTGGCGTGCTGTCGGCCTTTGCCTGGCTTCCCGGGGCAGGTGCGGTCGGGCCCAAACTTCTTTATGCCGACGGCAGCGTGCAGCACGCCGGTCTGGTCTTTGGGCTGAATGGCCGCGCCGTACATGTCCATGTCGGGCTGCCTTCGGACGGGGGCGGCTATCAGGGGCTTGCCACAACATCGCACGAGGTGTCCGGCGTTACCGGGGCCTGCCTTGCCCTGCGCCGGGCGGCGTTTGAGGCTGTCGGAGGCTTCAATGAAGGCTTTCCCGTGGCCTATAACGACATGGTCCTTTGCGCCGACCTGATGAAGAAGGGGTATCGCAACCTTTATGTGGCGGAACCCTTGTTCCTTCATCTTGAAAGCCGGACGCGCGGCAATCTGGACAACCCGGAAAAACATCGCCGCGAAGCGGACGAAGCGGCCCGGGCACGGGCCCTGCACCCGGATCTGTTCGCCGCCGATCCGCACTATTCGCCCAATCTGTCCCTTGATGCGCCTTATGTTCCGGCCGTTCCGCCGCGCAGGCGGCCCCCGTGGGACCTTGCCGGAAATCCGTCGCCGCCCGCCGATTAGGCGCGGCGGCTCCGCCCGAGGGCACCTTGCTGTCTTTTCTGCGCCAGGCGGGTGTCCGCGATCAAGGGCGCGGTAGCTGATTGCGACAGGTCCGGGTGGCGACCGGTCGTGGTCGGCACCGCCTGTGTCCCGCCAGCCCGAACCGCAAGCGCCCGTCAGGGCGCCTGGCGGGCCCTGCGCGGCGGGTGTCGGGCCGGAATGCGGATTTCCGGATCAGAATGGCGGAAGATCCCCCCGCCTGTCCCGTCGGCCCGAAAGCATCCGCCGGGCGGCGCGGGGCGCTACGTCGGCGGCGTTCTGGGGCGGGCGATGTCGTTTGCGCCTTCCTCTTCGGGGCCAAGGCCGTAGGACATCCGGGTCATCTGGGCGATCACCCGCGTCATCTCGTCGTCGGACAGGACGGGCGGCTCACCCAGGACAAGGGCCTGCTGATACATCCGCGCCAGTGTCTCGACCTCGACCGCCATCCAGAGGGCTGCATCAAGGGTCTTGCCCAGCGCGATCTGGCCGTGCTGGCCAAGAAGGCAGGCCTTCCGGTCCTGCAGCGCCTCCAGCGCCGCATCCGACAGGGCCTGGGTGCCGAAGGTGGCATAGCGGGCGCAGCGAAGCGTCGTGCCGCCCATCACGCCCACCATATAGTGGAAGGCCGGGATCGTGCGGTGGTGGCAGGCGATGGACGTCGCATAGGGCGAATGGCAGTGCAGGACCACATTCATATCCGTGCGCGCCTTCAGGATGTCGCGGTGAAAGCGCCATTCCGAGCTGGGCCTGCGCCCGACATAGGTGCCGTCCCAGCCCATCTCGACAATGTCCCCGGGCTGCATCGTATCATAGGGCAGGGACGACGGGGTGATCAGAAAGCCTGCGCCATGGCGCAGGGAAAGGTTCCCGGCGGTGCCCTGGTTGATGCCGCGCGCGTCCATCGCGCGGCAGGTGTCGATCATCGCTTGCCTTGTCGCGCGGTCTTCGGGGGTCATCGGGTGTCTCCTGCAAGGGCGCGCCAGCGCGCGGCGTATTCGGTCAGGCCGGGAAGGCCAAGGGCCCGGGCGGGTGTCAGATCAAGGGGGACAAGGCCGCCCTGCGCGCGGCACAAAAGGGCCGCACCCGCAGCGATGCCGTAGCTTTCGGGCGCAGCAAGGGTTTCCTGGCCGGTACGAAGGGCCGCGACAAGGCCCGCAAAGGCGGGGTCGCGCAGAAAACTGCCGTCCAGAACCCAGGGACGGCCGGGATCGAGCATCCCGGCGCAGGTAACGGCAAGGAGCGCGCAGTACAGGACCGCAAGGGCATGGCATTCCTGTGGTCCTGCGGGCGGCGGGCCAAGGATGCGCCCCCTGCCCGCGCTGCCGGGGAACTGCCCGTCATTGGTGCCGAAGGTTGGCAGGGCCATGGTACCTTGCGCGATCAGCCGCGACAGGACGTCGGTCGCGGCCCGGGCGTTTTCGGGCTGGCTGCCCGCAACGGCGGAATATTCGCGCCCGCCCATGGTCAGCACACCGCCCAGGGGGGCACCTTCCATGTCGGCATTGCAGGTCATGCCGCGCGCCTCGTCCAGGCGGGCCAGGTCCATGCGGTCGGCAAAACAGACGATCCAGGTTCCGGTGGAAACCAGGACGAAATCCCGCAGCCCGGCGGCCTGATAGCGAAAGAAGCTGACCGAACTGTCATGCGCCCCGGCGTGGACCCGCAAGGGGGGCAGGCCATGGTGCCGGGCCAGATCGGGGCGGACCGGGCCAAGGTCATCGGCGGCGCGGGCAAAGGGCGGCATCAGACGGCCCCAGCCGCGGCTGTGCACGATGGGGGCCCAGGTTCTGTCCCTGACGTTCCACAGGTGGGACTGCGCGCCCAGGATCGACGCCTCGCTGACCGCGCGCCCGGACAGCCGCCAGGCCCAGTATTGCGGGATGCCAAGGCACCAGCGGGCCGTCGCAAAGGCCTGCGGTTCGGCGGTTTCGGCCCAGAACATCTGCCGTGCGGTATGGGTTGCCGCCATCATGACAGCCGATCCGCGTTCAAAGAACCCGCCTGACTGCGGCGCATAGGCGGCATCAAGGCCCGGCGGCAGGGGCTGTTCATAGTCGATCATCGGCAGGACCAGCCCGGTGCCGCCGCAATCCGGATCATCCCCCACCAGCATCCCGCCGGAACCATGGCCAGAGGCAACGAAATGTGCCAGCGGATGGTGGCGGGCAAGGCTGGCCAAGCCTTCCACCACAAAGGCGTTCTGGGCGCGCAGGTCATGGTGCCGCCAGGGCGGGCCATCCAGAACCGCGTTGGCAAGGGCAAGCGTTTCAAGCACATGGCCGTCGGCCGTGCAGGCGGACAGCTTTATGTTCGACTTGCCGACATCCAGAACCGCAACGGTGGCCCCGCCCGTTTCGGATCGCATCACGCCCTCAGATCAGCCGGTACTGTTTGGCCTTGTTGCGCAGGAAGGGCAGGCCCTTGTCCATCACGGCCTGAAAATTCTCGGCCACCGGGCGCCAGACGGCAAGGCCGTATCCCACCTCGGGCGGCATGTTGATGAAGGATTCCATCGCCAGCCCCCCCCTGAAACCGATGGCGGCCAGGGTTGCATAAACCTCGTCCCAGTCGCAGGTGCCTTCGCCGGGGGTGCCACGGTCGGACTCCGACAGGTGAATGTAGCGCAGATGCTCGCGCGCATCCAGGATGCCGTTGCCTGCGCCCTTTTCCTCGATGTTCATGTGATAGGTGTCAAGATGGATGAAGATGTTGTCGGCACCCACCTTTTCGATCATCCATTTCGCTTGCGCGCCGGTGTTGATCAGGTGGTTTTCGTACCGGTTCACCGGCTCGATCCCAAAGGCGATGCCCAGCTTTTTCGCGTGCCTCGCGGCGGCGGTCAGCGCCCTGGCGATATTGTCGTATTCGGCCATGGTCGGCGGCAGGCCGGTTCTTTCGCCAATGCCGCCGTAGGTGACGCCCGACAGGGCCTCGCAGCCCATTTCGGCGGCCTTGTCCATGCTGCGGCAGAGATGTTCGATCGCCCCGTCGGGATTGACCGATGCCCAGTTCTTCTGCGGCAGTCCCAGCGAGGCCACTGCCCGCAGCCCGTACCTGTCCAGAAGCGCACGGGTGTGGGCCGCATCGACGATCGAGGTGTCCAGCAAGGCGATTTCGATGAAATCCATCTTGTAGGCTGCGGCGGCCGGAATGGTCTTTTCCGCCCCCGCCCGGTCCCAGTGCATGGTCCACATGCTGGTATGAACGCCGAAACCTTCCATCTTCAACTCCCTCTGCGTCTTCGTTCAGATAACCGGCCCGCGCCCCAGCGCAGGATCATCACGCCGACAAGGAAAAGGCCCCAGACGGCGGTCGAAAGATGCTGGTTCGCACCCAGAAGGTTCAGCCCCGAGGACAGGACCTGCAGCACGATGAGCGCGATCACCACCGGCAGCACGCGGCCAAAGCCGCCGAAGGGGTCCACCCCGCCCAGAAAGCAGGCCAGGACCGTGACCAGAAGCAGCGCCTCGCCGTGGCCGACGCGGACCGAGTTGAAGCGGGACAGCATCAGGATGCCCGCAATGGCGCACATTATGCCCGACAGGGTGTAGATCAGGATCAGTGTGCGCCGGGTGTGCAGGCCCGAATACCCCGCAGCGCGGATGTTGGAACCGATCATCCTTACGGAAAAGCCGTGCCGGGTGTGGTTCAGCAGGATGTGCCACAGGACCGCGCAGACAAGGAACAGGATCAGCGGCACCGGAATGCCCAGCACCGTGCCATGGCCCAGCGTGGCCATCCAGGCCGGAAAGCCCGAGATGTCGCCACCCTTGGTCAGGAATTCGCCAAGGCCGCGCAGGAAGATCATCATCGCCAGCGAAACCAGGATCGGATGCGCACCGACATAGGCGATGACTGCCCCCATGACGGCCCCCGACAGGGCCCCGACGCCGATGGCAAGCACCGTTCCAAGGATGAACGGCCAGTACCCCGCATCCACCCCGCCGTATTGCTTGAGGACGAAGGCAAGCGTCAGCCCGGCCATGTTGGCGGTGTAGATGATTGCCAGGTTGAACCCGCCCGAGATGATGGGCATCAGCATGGCCAGCGTCAGCAGCCCCAGTTCGGGAAGCTGGAAGGCGATGGAGCCGAAGTTGGCCCCGGTCAGGAAGTTCGGCGCAAACACCCCGAAAACGACCAGGACCAGCACAAGAAAGCCCAGAAGGCCCGGCACCTCGGGTCCGAAGACGGCAGAGAGACGGCGGTACAGACCGGTCATGCGTTTCGTCCTTTCCGGGGGACGAAAAGCCTGGCCGGATCAAGGTTGGAGGTGGAGATCGCCAGCAGGATGATGACGCCCACCACCATCTTGAAGGCATAGGGCGAAACCCCCAGCAGGTTCAGCCCGTTCTGGGTGACCGCCACCAGAAGCACCCCAAGGAAGCACCCAAGAACCGATCCGCGCCCGCCGCCCAGACGCGCGCCGCCCAGCACGACCGCTGCCAGCACCTCCAGCTCGCGGCCGATCAGCGCGTTCGGGACCACCTCTTTGGTGATGTGCGCCTGCATCAGCCCCGCGATCCCGGCCATCATGCCGCACCAGCCAAAGGCAATGGCCTGCATCAGCCCGATGGAAATGCCGGCGCGCCGTGCGCCTTCGGGATTGTCGCCAAAGGCGTAAAGCTGCCGCCCCGTGGTGGTGCGCCGGATCAGCACCCAGGTCGCCGCCATGCAGATGGCCATGACCAGGACCGGCAGGATCAGTTCGGCCCAGGTGCCGCTGGCGGTCTGGTATTCCCACAGGATCACGCGGCCCGACCACCAGGACGGCAGGTTGTAAAGAAACCGGCCCGATGAAAAGAACATCAGCAGACCGAAAAAGGCGTTGAAGGTGGAAATGGTGACGACGATGGAAATGATCCGGAACTGATGGATCAGAAAGGCATTGATCAGCCCCAGCGCCAGGCCGAAGCCGCCCGCAAACAGGAACCCGATGGCCCAGTTACCCCCGCCGATGGCCGCAAAGGCGTAGACGCAAAGGTACTGCACCACGCTTGCTGCGACGGCGAATGAAATGTCGATCCCGCCTGCGATCAGCACGACCAGAAGGCCCACGGCCCAGATGACGTTGACGGCGTTGTTGTTCAGAAGGCTGGTGAAATTCACCAGCGTCAGGAAATCGGGCGATGCGATGGACAGGCCGATGCAGATCAGGATCAGGACGGCCAGCAGCTTTGCCTCGGTCGGATAGGCGCGCAGGAAGCTATGCATAGACGGCGGCCTCCATTTCCGGCAGGCCGGTCTGGCGCGGGTCCCATTCATGGGCGATCCGCCCCCCCGCCATGTGCAGGACGCGGTCGGCGTTCAGGAAGACCTCGGGCACCTCGTCGCTGACCAGAAGGATGGCAAGGCCCTTTTCGGCAAGCGCGCGCACGATGCGGAAGATGCCCGCGCGCGCGCCGACATCGACGCCAACGGTCGGACAGTCTAGGAGCAGCACCTTCGGCCGGGTCGCAAGCCACTTGGCCAGCACCACGCGCTGCTGGTTGCCGCCCGAAAGCGTGCTGACCGCGTCCGCCGGCGTGCCGATCTTGACCGCAAGCTCGCTGATCCAATGGCTGACGGTGGCATCCTTTTTGCGCGACGACAGCAGACCGCCCGCCCCGGTGATCTGCCTGAGCACCGACAGCACCGTGTTGTCGGCAATGGACTGCGGCTGGATCAGGCCAAGGGCAAGCCGGTCTTCGGAAACATAGGCAATGCCTGCCGCCACGGCATCGCGGTTCGAACGAAGCTGCAAGTCCTGCCCGTTCAGGATGATGCGGCCCCGGTCGGGCCGGGTCATCCCGAAAAGGGTGTGGCACAGCTCGGTCCGGCCTGCGCCGATCAGACCGGTCAGGCCCAGAACCTCGCCCGCGCGCAAGGTGAACGAGATATCCCCGAATTCCCCGGCGCGGGTCAGGCCCTCGATCCTGAGCACCTCGGGGTTGTGCCCGGTGTCGCGGGCCATCACGTCATGTGTGATGACGGTGCCGGTCATCAGCTCGGTCAGGCGCGACTGTGTCAGGCCTGCGGTCGGAAAGACCCCGACCAGCCTGCCATCGCGCAGGACGGTGACGCGGGACGAGATTTCCAGCACTTCGGCCAGGCGGTGGCTGACGAACACCACCGCCACGCCGCGCGCGGACAAGGTGCGCACCACCGCCAGAAGCGCGTCGGTTTCCGACTGTGTCAGGCTGGCGGTGGGTTCATCCATGAAGATCAGCCGGGCATCGCTGACCAGCGCCCGGGCGATTGCCACGATCTGACGCTGCGCGATGGGCAGGCTGCCCAGCCGGGCATCAAGATCGAGTTCGACATCCAGCCGGGCAAGAGCCGCCGCCGCCACCCGGTGCAGCCGGGCGTAAGAGACGGCGCGCGGGCGGTTTCCCAGCATCGTCTCGAAGGCGATATTCTCGGCCACGGTCATTTCGGCGAACAGCGCAAGGTCCTGCCAGATCACCGCGATTCCGGCCTTGCGGGCCTGCGTGGGCGAAATCTGGGCATAGGTCTGCCCGAAAATCTCCATCCCGGCACCCGGTTCGGGCTGATAGACGCCGGTGATGATCTTGATCAGCGTCGACTTTCCGCAGCCGTTTTCGCCGGCAAGGCAATGCACCTCTCCGGCGCCGACCGTGAACGACACGTCATCCACCGCCTTAACACCCCCGAAGATCTTGGTGATTCCGGAAAAGCGCAGGGCGTCTGGGGGAACGGCGTCGGCGGGCATCGTCATTCCAGATTGGTGTGGTTCGCGCGCATGGCCTCGGCGGAAATGTTCAGCCGCGCCTTCAGCTTCAGAACCATCACCTCGAACAGCACGAAAAGCGCGCCTTCGAACAGGCTGCCCATCGGCAGCACCGATGTTTTCCTGTCACCAAGATCGTCCGCCATGGTCTGCGCGGGCAGATGCAGGATCAGATCGGCAAGGGGCGCACAGCGGCCGCCGGGCTGGGCCGTGATGAACAGCACCCCGGCCCCCGCCTGCCGGGCCACGCGCATCAGCGCCTCGGCGGTGGAAATGTAGCCCGGCCCGCAGGTCACCAGAAACACGTCGCCGGAGCCTACGGCGGGCGTGGTCATGTCGCCTTCCACGGCGGCATTCAGCCCCATGTGGAACAGGCGCATCGCAAAGCCCATGATCTGCAGCTTCTCGCGGCCACCGCCGAACACCACGATCCGCCGGGCCAGCGCCAGGCGTTCGACCAGGGCGTCCACCGCGCTGTCATCAAGGCGCGCAAAGGTGCCGCCCAGCTCATCCAAGGCAGTCTGGTAAAGGCTCATGTCGGTCCCTTTGGCAAGGATCCGGGGCCGCAACAGCGGCGGCCCCGGAAAAGCGGGCGGTCAGAGACCAAGGTCCGCCAGGCCATCCACCGTCTCGGCGTTGATGGCGATCAGGTTGTCGGTGATGATGTCGCGGTTTTCGACATCGGGCGAGACGACGCCAAGGCCCGGTATGTCGGTCCCTTCGGTGATTTCCGCGCCGTCAACCAACATCTTGCCCATCGTCACAAAGACGCGCCCCGCTTCGGCCGGGTTCCACATGAACCCGCCCGAGATTGCGCCTGCCTTGACCAGATCACGGCCCTGACCGGGCGAGAACGGCCCAAGGACATGGACCTGGCCGACCATCCGGCGCTCTTCCACGGCGCGCCCGGCACCGATCGGTCCCTGGCTGCCAAAGGCAAGAAAGCCCGTAAGGCCGGGGTTCGCGGCCATCAGGTCAAGCGCGGTCTTGCGGCTGTCGTCCACCGATTCGGCCACGCCGTAGCGTTCGCCGATCAGCTTCATGTCCGGGTATTTCTCGCCAAGATAGGCAATGGCGTAATCCGCCCAGGCGTTGTGCAGCGGCACGGTAAGGCTGCCGACGAAAACCGCATACTCGCCCTTGCCGCCCATCTTCTGCGCCAGAAGTTCGGCATGCGTCTCGCCAAAGCCCTTGGCCGAGGCCAGTTCAAAGTTCCAGTCGACGTTCTTAAGGCCCGGCCCCTCATGGCTGACAACCTTGATGCCCGCCGCGCGTGCCTTTTCAAGGACAGGCTCCAGCGCGGCTTCGTCGTTCGGCACCACGCCGATGACGTCAACGCCCTTGGCGATCAGGTCCTCGATCGCGCGAACCTGCAGTGCCGGATCGGCGCTGGTCGGCCCGATCATGGTGGCATCGACGCCCAGTTCGGCACCTTTTTCCAGGATCCCCGTCTCCATGGCGTTGAACCAGGGAATGCCGCCGATCTTCACGACGACACCCATGGTGGGCTTGTCCTGGGCCAGTGCACCCGTGGCAAGGGTGGCGGCAAAGGCAACGCCCGCCATCAGCGTGCCAAAGGTTCTTCTTTTCATGATCTTCCTCCCGTTAAGGGCCCGCAAAGGGGCCGTACCCTCAATGCTGCATCGATTGTGCAAACTGTCTTCAAAGCAACCCTTGCTTTGCCGCATCATCTTCTGTGCCTGTCTCTCCTTCCGGGATCGATCAAGTGCACAATCGATATTGCGCATTGAGCAGCCAAGCGCCTAGACTCGTCAAGAAGTTTCTTTCGCAGTCCGGACGGACCGATGCCCCGCGCCAGCCGCAAGGCCACCATCTATGACATTGCCAGGCTTTCGGGGGCCTCTGCCTCGACGGTATCGGCGGCGCTGGGGGAAAGCTGGCGCGAAAGGCGGATTTCCGAGGCGACGGTCGAGGCCATCCGCAGCATTGCCGCCGCCGAAGGCTATTCGGCGAACATGCAGGCACGGGGCCTGCGCAAGGCGCGTTCCGGCCTGGTCGGCATGGTGATACCGCTGCATGACAACCGCTTCTTCTCGTCGATGTCGCAAAGCTTCGAATCCTTTGCGCGGGAGCGCGGACTTGTGCCGGTCATCGCCTCGTCGATGCGCGAGCCGGGGGAAGAGCGGCGGATCGTGGAAACCCTGATCACCTATGCGGTTGATTACATGTTCATCGCCGGGGCGACAGACCCTGATGCCGTCAGCGCGATGTGCAATGCCGCAAACCTGCGCCATGTCTTCGTTGACCTGCCGGGGCGGGGGGCGCCCTCGGTTGTTTCGGACAACTACAAGGGTGCGGCCGATCTGACCCGGCGCCTTCTGACGGATCGCCCGATCTCGGGCGGTACCTGCCGCGACCGGCTGTATTTCATCGGCGGCGACCCGGGCGACTATGCCTCGGCGCGCCGGATCGAGGCGTTCCGCGATGCCCTGACCGAAGCCGGATCGCCACCCGGACCCGGGCAGGTCATCGCCTGCGGCTATGCCCCCCGCAGCGCGATGCGCGAAATCGCCGCGCTGTGCGACCGGCTGGGCGGCTTGCCGGCGGGCATCCTTGTCAATTCGCTGACCGCTTTCGAAGGGGTCCTTGGCCATCTGTCGGGCCTGCCGCTTGAGGATCTGCGCAGTTCGGTCATCGGCTGCTACGACTATGATCCTTTCGCCGCCTACCTGCAGTTTCCCGTCCACATGGTGCGGCAGGACGCCCATGGATTGATCCGGGAAGCCTACCGGATCATCGATCAGAACACGAATGATCTGGTGCTCCGGACGGTGGAACCGCAGCAGATTGCCCCGCGCACCTTCTATGACCGCCCATTCTCGGACCACGGTTGACCGGCAAAGGGCGGGTGCAGTTGCGGTTTCGTGACGATCCCTTCCACAGGCTGCGGCATTCCGGCCTTGCCTGAAGAGACCACGGGCCGAAGCTTTGGCCCGGGTCCAACGCCAAATCGCTGACGCGGTTGCGGGCCGCTGGCGGACGGCTGATCTGGGCCTGCGTGGCCCATCCTTGCGGACAAGCCGGCAGGCAAGGCTCCTCGCGGCAGAACACCGATCAGCGGGCAGGGTGCCGTTTGATCTTGACAGGATTCAGTTAGTGAGTGATAACTCACTTCATGACCGCCGGATCAAGAAAGACCCTGGAAGCGAGAAAGGACGAACTGCTGACTGCCGCGATCCGGGAGTTCGCCGCCCATGGTCTTGACGCCGCGTCGACCGCTGCGATTGCGAAAGCTGTCGGCATCTCGCAGCCCTATCTGTTCAAGATATGGGAGGCCAAAACCTCTCTTTTCCTTGCTGCCCTTGACCGGGTCTACACCACGGTCATCGGCACCTTCCAGGCAGAAGCGGCGGGAAAACCTGTTTCCGTCGAAACCCTTACGGAAGTTGGAAATGCCTATGACCGCCTGTCGCGCGTTGAGATGCAGATGTTGCTTCAGGGGTTTGCGGCCTGCGACCATCCCGAGATCCGCGATCTTGTGGAACGCAGGTGGATGGAGCTGATCGGCGCCCTCAAGACCATCGCGGGCACCGGCGGGGATCCCATTCAGCATTTTCTGGGCGTCGGGCTGCTGATGACTGTCGTCCGGACTGCCCGGATGCCGGACAGCGCCCTGATTTGCTAGGGTCCGCGACCACCCGGACTGCAACGAAGAAACCACTTCAACCCTATGGAAAGGAAAAACTTCATGTCACCCGCCTCATCCCGGATTGTCGGATATGCAGTCGTCACGGCTGGCTTTCTGACCCTTGCCTACGGGCTTACGATGCTGTCCGCCGTGCTCAATTTTCTTGGCCTTGACGGCGCTTCCCTGAGCACCGTGGCTGACTTCGTGGCCAGGAATTCCACGGCGCTTCATCTCTCCCTCGTCTCGACGATGGTCGGCTATGTTCTTGCCGTGCCGATGATGCTGATCATCACCGAGGCTGCGTTCGGCGGGCAGACAGATCAACCTCGCCGCAAGAGCTTTGCCTTGGGTCTGGTCTGGGCGTCTTTGCCGCTTCGCCCGCTCTGGTGGCTTGCCATCATCACATTGCTGCCCACCCTTATGGCCGTATCCGGCCCCGAAGCCGACCCGGCGACGGCTGTCGCCACCTTCACCGGATACCAGATGCTGACTGCCTTCCTGAACGCGGTCACAGAGGATATTGCCGTGAACATCCTTGGCGGGGGCTGGTTCGTGATCGTCGGACTGGCCATTGTTGCAAGGCGGAGCATGCCCGCCCTTCTGGGGTGGATCGGCTGCGTGATCGGTGCCTTTTACCTTGTCTCCTCGGGTGAAATCTTCGGCTTTGCCTTCGGGGCAGCCGGAGGCTTTATTCCCGTGCTGGTGGGCCCGGCAGGGGTGTTCTGGCTGGGTGCTGCGGGGTTTCTGGCGGTTCGCAGGGTCTTCTAGCGGGGTGCTGACGAAGGCAGACCGCCGCGTGCCGGACGGGACGATCCTTCCGGTCCACCGCAAAGGCGCCTTCCGTTCCGGGCGGATGCAGCAAACGCATCGCCTTTCCCCGCCCGGTTGGAGGTCAGGCTTCCGGCAGGACCGTTTCCGTCGGCGCAGCGATGGCCAGCGCCCGCCGGGGACGGGGCGGGTGCCGGCCGGGGGCTTTGGTCGCCCGGCAAATCCGTGGCACGCGCACCGCAGGGCAGGGGCCATGGCCCCTGCCAGACCGCGCGGGGCGCGCGCAGACGCAAGAGTCCCCGGTCTTCCAGCCGGCGGTCCATGCGGGCGGGACGTTTCAGCATCCCGATGACCGGAAACGGACGCCGATGGGGCTGTTGCAGGACTGCGTGGCAGGCTAGGCTTTGTGCGACCCGTTCGCGCTGAGGAGTGGCCATGACCAACCTTCCGATTGCCCATAACCTGCGCCGCAGGGGACACTGGACCGATGCGGCCGACAGTGTGACCCTGGGCTATGACGCGCGTTTCCTGCGCCGCGGCCGCCTTGTGACAGCGGCGGGCATGTCGGTGCTTGTCGATCTGCCGGAAGCGACCAGCCTGGACCATGGCGACGCGCTGGAGTTGTCCGACGGCCGTCTGGTTGCGATCATGGCGGCGGCGGAGCCTGTCCTGATTGTCACCGGGGACCTGCCGCGCATCGCCTGGCACATCGGCAACCGCCACACACCCTGCCAGATCGAAGGGGGGCGTCTGCTGATTCGCCGTGATCATGTGCTGGAAACGATGCTGCGCCAACTGGGCGCGACCGTGACCGAGGCGCAGGAGCCCTTTATCCCCGAAGGCGGGGCCTATGGGCATGGCCGGACCCTGGGCCATGACCATGGCGATGCCGGGGAACACGGTCATGCCCGGGGGCGCGGCCATGTGCATCACCACGGCGGGCACAGCCACCCCGAGGAACCTGACACGGTTCCGGACCCCGAGTGACGGACGCAGCCCTTCTTTGTCTGACGCAATGGCTGTCGCCAGCCTTTCCGGCGGGCAGCCGTGCTTCTTCGCGTGGGCTGGAATGGGCGATCTCTGAAGGCGATGTAACGACGGCCGCCCGGCTTCGGTGCTGGATCGCCGCAGTGCTGACCAAAGGGGCAGGGCGGACCGATGCCATCCTGCTGGCGCAGGCCCTGCGGCCGCAGACCGGCCTTGCAGATCTCGCCGCCCTGGCGCAGGCGCTGGCCCTTTCGCGTGAGCGGCTGGCGGAAACGCCGGATCAGGGGCGCGCGCTGGGCCGGACCATCGCGGCGCTGACGGGGCGGACGGAAAGGGCGATGCCCTATCCCGTGGCGCTGGGGGGCGGCGGCGCGCGGTCTTGGCCTGCCTGCGGCGCGTATCCGGGGGGCGTGGAAACCGGCGGCTGTCCGCATGTCGCGATCCGCAAAGACGCCAGCATAAATCTGGCCGCAGTGGCCGATCTGAACCGCGTCTTCCCCGACCCGGACGTGATCCTGATCGAAAACGGCGGAAACAACCTTGCCGCAACCTTCGGCCCGGAACTGGCCGATCTGTCGGTCTATGTCATCGACACCGCCGCAGGGCAGGACATTCCGCGCAAATGCGGGCCGTGGGTGACACGGTCGGACCTGCGGGTGATCGGCAAGATCGATCTGGCCCCTTGGGTCGGTGTTGATCCCGCCCTGCGGGAAAGCGACGCCAGGGCCGCCCGTGGCGCGCGCCCCTTTGTCATGGCCGGTCAGAGGAACGGGCAAGGCGTGGCACAGATGGTGGCCTTCCTGCGGCGGGACGGGGGCCTTTGGCAGGGCGCCTGAAAACGGCCGCCCGCATGGGCTGCCGGACCCGAAAGCGGGAACATCTTGCGCGCCCCGCGCCCGCCTCGCGCCTTGTGGCAGGGGTCATCGCCGCTGCCGGGGCACCATGCCGCCCCTTGGCCTGCCGGGGCCCCAAAGCCCCCGGCCAGCGCCCCTGCCGGGCCGGGCACCGGCCTGCCGTTGTGCGGCTGGCGCGGGTCTTTGCAGTTGCGTCGCGCAGGGGCGGGGGAAGGGCGGTGCGTCTCGGGGTCCCGCCCAAGGGGCGCAAGCCCCTTTTCCGGATCGCAAGAAAGGGTTCCCGGCAGGCAGACGGTCGGATTGCCGTTTCAGCACCCGGTCAGGGCAGGGAAAGCGGCGGGCGGCGGGGCTGTGGCATGTCACCGGCGGCTGAGAGGACGTGAGGCTTCAATCGGAAAAATCACAGACGCTTCCGGCGCGGCGCAGCGCGGCGTGCCGCGCGTTCCGGCCATGCCATGGGCCGCAGACCCGCAGGTGCACGGTGCCTCGCCTTGGCAGGGTCCAGCATCCGGAAGATCACCCGGATGGGAATGACGGTTCAGGATCGGGCACCGGCTGTCTGCCCATGATGCCCTGCGGTTCCGGTTCCGCTGGAATTGGTGGCTGAGGCGCTGAACCCGCCTTCGCCAATCAAGCGCAAGTTCCGGCCTGGGGCATGGCCGGACCGCATTATCAACATCAAGGTCGGACTGTAAATATCGGTATAGATGGACGCAATGCCGATGAACGGTCTGGTCAACGGCGTGCTATCCGTCACTGTTACGGGGGGGGAACCGCAGTGGAAGCGGTCAGAACGGAGTTCAGGGCCAGTGCGGTGGATGCGAAGACCGAAGGATTTTCGGCACTGGTCCGGGGCCGCCCCGTGATCAGATGCGGCGTTGCGGCAACCGGTGGCGAATTCCGGCGGACCGTCATGCCTTTTGCCTGCGCCAGGCCGGACCGATGGCAAGAAGGGTCCGGCACAGGATCGGTCTTTCGCAAGCACAGCGTGCCGGCCGCGACCGCCACCGGCACAACGGATTGCGCCAGAGCGATGGAAAAGCCCGCCCCACCCCTGCCGGCGTGATCCTGCGGCTGCGGGCAATCAAAGGGGGGCCGCACCGTTGCGGCAAGGTCCAGGGCGGCTTTTGCCATGGCAGGGGCAGGGATTGACCCAATGCTGTCAATCCGGCCCGGTGGAAGGCATGGTCTTTCCGCGCCCTGGCTTCCTCACCCTCCGGCCGTGCCGCGCCCCTGTTTCAGCGCGCGTCACCCAGTCGCGCCGGGGCCTGTTCTGTCCGGCGTGACAGGACGTTGCCCACGGCCACGGCTGCAAGGGCAAGGTGGCCTGCCGTTTCCAGCTGGTCCATCAGCTTGTCAAGATAGGGGCTGTAGCTGCGTCGCTGGCGGAACAGCAGGTAGAACAGGCGGGCATCGAGGGTGCCCTCGCAGGCGGCGGTGATCAGCGGCGTCAGAATATGCATCCCTTCAAGCGCCTGTTCCACCTGCGGGCCGATCCTTCGGGTGCGCAGCGCAGTGACATGGGGCCGGGCAAACAGCGCCGCATGCATCGCGTCCAGAGGCTCGGCCGGGTCAAAGACCACAAACACATCGCCCGCGCCTTCGGTCATGTCGGGCGCATAACCGTAGCGGTCGGTGAAGGTCAGGCGGCGATGCCGGGCATGGCGGGTGTCCCATCCGGCAAGGGCAGGATCCAGCGTGGCCACCGGGTTCAGCGCAAGCACCGTGGCACCGGGTGCCGACACGGAAAAGGCGCAGGCCGCATAGGCCCCCATCCCCGCCCCGTAGAATACGACCCGGTCGAACCACTCGAAAAAGGCAGTGTCCACCAGCCCGTCGAAAACGTTATAGACAGCGGGGTCCCGGTACCAGGTCTGGCCATCGGCGATCAGGCACAGGGCAGACCAGCCACGGTCGCGGGCCAGGGCATAGCCCATCGGC
This sequence comes from Rhodobacter sp., assembly GCA_020251025.1. Lineage (GTDB taxonomy): Bacteria > Pseudomonadota > Alphaproteobacteria > Rhodobacterales > Rhodobacteraceae > Aliitabrizicola. The sequence goes on from JADCDI010000037.1 coordinate 47,194, forward strand.
AGGCCGTCCTCCCGCTGCCGGATGTCTGCGGCGGTTTCAAAGGTTACCAGCAGAACGGGGCCGTTATCGCTGAAAAAAGCCCAGTGCCGGTTGCCCATGGTCCGGAAAGACCCGACCTCCTTGCCGGTCTTTTCGAGTGCCGCAAGCCAGTCGGCCCGGTCCGGCCGCGCCCCGCCCCGCAGGGACCGGTCGCTGCCCTCGCTCGCGTCATTGATCATCTGGGTCATCCGGCACAGCCTTCACCAGCTTTGCAGGGCATATGGGTCCCGCCCCGCGCATCGCAACACGCAATGGCGGTTTTGCGAAGGCAATGCGGCATTCCTGCAAAAGGATGATCCGATCACGGAGAGAAGGCGATTCCCGTTCCCGTCGTGACCGGTCAACGCGGGAGTGTAAACGCAAACCCGTCCATCCGGCAAGGGCGGGCCACCGAACCTCAGGGCAATCGCATCTGACCGGTGACTGATCTTGCAAAGGCTTGGACCATGCGGATGGCTTCCGGCTTCGTCGGATGGAGATTCCGGGTCCTGCGGTTCCGGGGATGTTCAGGGCGGGTTTTCGGATTGCTGCAGGATTTTCCGGGCCATGGTCTTTTCGGTCTCTGGCGCGGGCTGCGTCGGGGGTGACGTCGGGCACGCGGTGAAGGCTGTCTTCGATGGCCCGGCGGGCGCGGACGGCTTTGGCGCAAGCCGCGGCGGAGAGGCGCGCAGAGGAGAGGTGATATCGGGGAAAGCGGGTGGTCTTTCCCGTCGCGCGCTACCCGGGCGGTGACGCGCGCGCTGGTCCCGGGGCCGGGCACCGGCGGGTGGCCGGGGCGGTGCGGTTCGGGAAAGAGCCTGTCCAGGGCATGGATGGATCAGGGCCTGGGGCCGGACCCCGATCCGGCCATGGCCTGCGTCGGCGGTCTCGTGTCGGCGGTCTCATGGGTATCGGCGATCAACGCATTGGCATCGGTGAGGCAATCCTTCACATCACGCAGGGTTTCGGGGCGGTTTGCCTTCAGGGCGGCCAGACAGTCACCCCCCCCCGGCCGGAATGGTCCGCGCGGTCTTCCGAAGGCAGCGCCTCCCGGTCCCCGGCAAGTCCGGCCAGTTTGGCACAGGGATCACAGCCACAGATTGAGGCAGAGACGGCAATCGTCAGCACCTCAGGAAGGTCATGGCGCGTCGCGTTCCCCGTCCGGGGGGCCGGCACA
>JADCDI010000038.1 GCA_020251025.1 Rhodobacter sp.
ACAGGCCACAGCACCGCCCCCGCTTCAATGGCAGGGGCCATCGCCCCTGCCACAGCGCCACGACGGGATCAGGACCGGCCGGGGCCAAAGCCCCCGGCCAGCGCCCGCCCCGCCACCGGTGGGCGCTTTGCGCCCACCGGGCCGGGCGCTGGCCTCTGTGTCTCCCGGACCTGCCGGTCTACAGGGCACCGTTCCGCGCGGGCGGGGGAAACGCGATGCGTTTCCTCTTCCATCCGAATTGGCAGCCCTTTCCCGGCAGGATATGAAAGAGGCTCCACCCGGCATACTGCCGTACTTTTCAGCACCCCGTCGGTGCCCCGTCACCAAAGGACAGGCGATGAGCGGACTGCTTGCACTTCTCGACGATGTGGCGACCATTGCCAAGGTTGCGGCGGCCTCGCTGGACGATGTCATCGGACAATCGGCCAAGGCGGGGATCAAGGCGGCAGGGGCGGTGATCGATGATGCCGCCGTCACGCCCAAGTACGTGCACGGCTTTGCCGCCGACCGCGAACTGCCCATCGTCGGGCGCATCGCGCTGGGGTCGATCCGCAACAAGATGCTGATCCTTCTGCCGGCGGCGCTGGTACTGTCGGCTTTTGCGCCGCAGCTCATTGCGCCCTTGCTGATGCTTGGCGGGGCCTATCTGTGCTTCGAAGGGGCCGAAAAGGTGTACCACCTGGTCGTCCATCCCGGTCATGCGGATGAACCCCTGGATGAAGGCGCAACATCGGCCCTGCATCTGGAACAGGAAAAGGTCGCAGGCGCGGTGAAGACCGACTTCATCCTGTCGGCTGAAATCATGACCATCGCGCTTGCCGCCCTGCCGGGGCGGGACATCTGGTTTCAGGCCGCCGCCCTGGCCGTTGCCGGCACGGCGATCACCGTGCTGGTCTATGGCGGGGTTGCGCTGATCATGAAGGCCGATGATGCGGGCCTGTACCTCAGCCGGCGTGGCCGCCTTGGCGTGACCCGCGCCCTGGGGCGCGGGGTTGTTCGCGGCATGCCCGGCTTCATGGCGGTCCTTACTGCCGTGGGCACGGCTGCGATGATCTGGGTGGGCGGGTCCATCGTGATCCACGGGCTGGCGCAGATCGGCTTTGCCGGGCCCGAACATCAGATCGCGCATATCGCCGGACGGGCCGCCCAGGCCGTGCCGCAGGCCGCAGGCCTTGTGACCTGGGCCGTCAAGGCCGCGCTGGACGGCGTTTTCGGCCTGATCCTTGGGCTTTTGATCCTGCCCCTGTCCCGGTTCGTGATCCTGCCCCTGTGGCGGGCGATCCGGCGCAAACCCGCCTGAGGCCGCCGCAGCGGCGCTTGCCTTGCCGATCAGGCAAAGGTCCCCCCTGACCGGTCTGGGGGAACGGGCCTGCCCCCGGTCACCGGTCAGCCCAGAAGCGCCCTGACCCTGGCGGCGGTGGCCTCGGCGGTGATGCCGAATTCGGCGTAAAGCCGTTCTGCCGGGGCCGAGGCACCAAAGCCCTGCATCCCGATGAAGCCCGACCTTTCGCGCTTGCCGCCCTCGCCGCACAGCCAGCGGTCCCAGCCGGATCGCACCCCGGCCTCGATCGCCACCCGCACCGGGCCGGGCGGCAGCACCTTGCGGCGCCAGGCCGCATCCTGGTCTTCGAACAGCTCCCAGCAGGGCATCGACACCACACGCGTGCCGATGCCGTCGGCCTGCAGCAGATCCCGCGCCTTCAATGCGATTTCGACTTCGGACCCGGTGGCCATAAGGATGGCCTTTCGCTTGCCTTCCGCTTCGGCCAGCACATAGGCGCCGCGCGCCGTCATGTTGCGGCTGGTGTGCACCTTGCGCACCGCAGGCAGGTTCTGCCGCGACAGCGCCAGCACCGAAGGCGTGCGTTTCGCCGTCAGGGCCAGTTCCCAGGATTCGGCGGTTTCCACCAGATCGGCGGGGCGGAACACCCAGGTGTTGGGTGTGGCGCGTAAGAGTGCCAGATGCTCCACCGGCTGGTGCGTCGGCCCGTCTTCGCCCAGCCCGATGCTGTCATGCGTCATCACATAGACCACCGGGATGCCCATCAGCGCCGAAAGCCGCATCGCAGGGCGGGCGTAATCGGTAAAGCACAGGAAGGTGCCCCCATAGGGCCGCACGCCCCCGTGCAGGGCCATGCCGTTCATCGCCGCCGCCATCCCATGTTCGCGGATGCCGTAGTAGAGGTACCGCCCTTTCCGGTTGGCCGCGTCGAAGACGCCCAGATCAGGGGTTTTGGTATTGTTCGATCCCGTCAGGTCGGCAGACCCGCCGATGGTTTCGCCCAGAACCGGGTTCACCGCCTCGAGCACCATTTCGCTGGCGCGGCGGGTTGCGACCTTTGGCAGTTTTTCCACCGCCGATTTCTTGACCGCGCGGATCGCCGCCGTCAGCCGGGCCGGGGCTTCGCGCGCGAAGATGCGGGCGAATTCGGCCTGACGGGCGGCGGGCAGGGCGGCAAAGCGCGCCTCCCAGTCCATGCGCGCGGCGCGGCCGCGGCTGCCGGTGGCCTCCCACGCGGCTTTGATATCGGCGGGGATGACGAAAGGCGCATGGGGCCAGCCATAGGCGGCCTTGGTATCGGCGATCAGCTTGGCATCGGTCAGCGCGCCGTGCCCCTTGGGCGTGTCCTGCGCCGAAGAGCCCAGCGCGATATGCGTGCGGCAATCCACCAGCGCCGGGCGCCCCGCCGCCTTTGCCGCCGTGATCGCCCGGTCGATATCCTGCGGATCATGCCCGTCGCAGGCAAAGACCGCCCAGCCCGAGGCGGCAAAGCGCGCTTTCTGGTCGGTCAGGTCGGAAAGCGAAACCTTGCCGTCAATGGTGATGCCGTTGTTGTCCCACAGCACGATCAGCCGCGAGAGTTCAAGCTTGCCCGCCAGCGCCAGCGCTTCCTGGCTGACGCCTTCCATCAGGCAGCCGTCGCCGACGATGACATAGGTGGAATGGTCGATCACCCTGGCCCCCCAGCGGGCGCGCAGCGATTCCTCGGCAATGGCAAAGCCGACCGCATTGGCCAGCCCCTGTCCCAGCGGGCCGGTGGTGGTCTCAACGCCCTTGGCATGGCCGAATTCCGGGTGGCCTGCCGTGATCGCCCCCCACTGGCGGAAGGTGCGGATCTGGTCCAGCGTCATGTCGGCATAGCCTGTCAGGTACAGCAGGGCATAAAGCAGCATCGAGCCATGCCCGGCCGACAGGATGAAGCGGTCGCGGTTTGGCCAGTCGGGTGCTGCGGCATCAAACACCAGGTGCCGCCCGAACAGAACGGTGGCCACATCGGCCATGCCCATCGGCATGCCGGAATGGCCGGAATTCGCCGCCGCCACCCCGTCCAGCGCCAGCGCACGGATGGCGCAGGCTTTCATCCAGTGGTCGGGGTGCTTTGCGCGCAGGGTCGCTATGTCCAAGGCCATATGTCTTTCGAATGGGGGCCCATGGCCCGGATGCACATTATCTTGGCGGTTGAATACCAGCACGGGCGGCAAGATCAAGCTTGCCCCGCAACCGCTTGTGGCGAAAGGGCGCGCAAAATCCCCGGCCTTTGGGGTAAGATCACGCCTGTCGGGTGTGATCCCGATTCGCACAGGGGTCGGGCGGACCGGCGGCCCTTGCGCAGGGTCGGCACAGGAGAGAGCAGGCGATGAGCAACATCGAAGAGCTGGAGCGGCGCATCAGTGCCGCGTTCGACCGGATCGGTCAGGCCGTTGACAGCTTTGTGCCCGCAGCCCCCGGGACCGATACCGCAGGGTTGCAAGATGCCCTGCGAACCGAGCAGGCCACCAATGCCGAACTGACCGAACGCCTGCGCGTGATGAAGTTGCGCGGGGAAAGCGATGCCGCAGAGGCCACCGAGAAAGTGGCCCGTCTTGTCCGGGCGCTTGATGCGCAGGGCATCGAACTGCAGCGCCTGAAGAACACCGTTGTCCAGCTTCGCGAAAGCCTGCGCGCCCTGCGCGAGGCGCAGACCGAAGGCCTGGCGGACCCGCATCTGCTGAACACGGCGATTCTGGTGGAACTTGAGGCGCTGCACGCGACGCGGCTGACCGAAATGGCGCAGATGGAAGAAATTCTGGCCGAACTCCACCCCCTGATCGGAGAGTTGCAGGATGCCTGACGTCGATATCATGGTCGGGGGACGCATGTTCCAGGTGGCCTGCCAGCCCGGCGAAGAGCATTTGCTGCGCGCTGCCGCAGAGGTGCTGGATGCCGAAGCGCAGCCCCTGGTGGCCCAGATGGGCCGCCTGCCGGAATCCCGCATGCTGCTGATGGCCGCGCTGATGCTGGCCGACCGCATGGCAGCCCTGGAAGACGAGCGTCGTGCGCTGAAGGCCGAAGTGAGCACGCTGCAAAACCGGGCACACCAGTTGCGCGCAGACGTGGCCGAGGTGCCGGACCATGTGGTGGAAACCCTGGCAGAGCTTGCCGCCCGCGCCGAAGCCCTGGCCGCCACCGCAGAAGAGCGGGCGGGCCGGGCGGGTTGACCCGACCGGGCAGGGGGGCTGTCTGCCCCCCTTGGCGTCCTGCGGACGCGCCCCCCGAGGATATTTCTGAAGAGATAATCTGCGGGCGGTCGCCGGTCAGGCGTTGGCTGATCTGATCTTTTCGGCAGCGTCCCTGTCAAAGGCCACGCCCTTGTCGGTGAAAAGGGCATCCAGCTCTCCCGACAGGGTCATCTCGGTGACGATGTCGCAGCCGCCGATGAATTCGCCCTTGACATAAAGCTGCGGGATCGTCGGCCAGTCCGAGAAATCCTTGATTCCCTGACGGATGTCGGCATCGGCCAGCACGTTCACGTCGGTGAATTCCACGCCCATGTAATTCAGAACACCCGCCACCCGGCTGGAAAAACCGCATTGGGGCATCGATTTGGTGCCTTTCATGAACAGGACAACGTCGTTCTTTTCGATGGTGTCGCGGATCAGGTCTTCGGCTTGTGCCATGGGGATATTCCTTAAGGATGGGATCAGTCCGGTGCCTTGGTGGTCAGGGCCAGGGCGTGCAATTCGCCATTTGCCCCGTCCATGCGGCCCTTGAGGCTGGCATAGACCGCGCGCTGCTGCTGCACGCGGTTCAGGCCCCTGAAGCTTTCGTCGATCACTTCGGCAGCCCAATGGTTGCCGTCGCCCGCCAGATCGGTGATCGTGATGCGCGCCTTCGGAAAGGCTTCGCGGATCAGGTTTTCAATGTCGCGGGCTTCCATCGGCATCAGAGCGGCTCCTGTCTGAAGACCAATTTAGGCCGCGCGCCGCGGGGCCGCAAGGGATCGTGTCAGGCCCTTGCGCGCCATTCGTGTTTCAGAAGCGCCAGAAAGACGCAATCCACCCATCCGCCGTCGGGGCGGCACCAGCATTGTCGCCAGACGCCTTCCGTCACAAAGCCCAGCCTGCGAAACAGCGACAGCGCGGCGGTATTGTCGGCCGTCACATCCAGCCCCACCCGATGCGCGTCCCGGACATGGAACATCTCATCGAGCAGCGCCTGCATCATCGCCAGCCCGGTTCCCGCCCTGCGGTCATGAACCGCGACGGCAGGGATGGTCCAGACCTGCGGAAACCATTCCGTCACCGTCGCAAATGCGGCCGGTTGCCCCGCCGTGGTCCAGATCAGCAGATCGCCCGCCGCGGTCTTTGTTTCGATCTCGTCCGGTTCGGGGGCGACGATGAAGCGGGCGTTGTCCGGGGTGGTCCAAAGGGCACGGACAAAGGCCGCGTCCCGCGCTGTCGCCTGTCGCAGCATCACAGCCCAAGGGAATTGGCAAAGGCGCTGCGGTAGAGCGCCGAGAGATCGGCAAGCGGTGCCCCGGTTCCGCCAAAGCGGATGTCCGTTCCGCCGAACCGGCCCACCCGGGCCACCGGCACGCCGGCTTTCAGCCCTGCGGCCGCAAGCGCAATCGCCTGGTCTTCGGTGCAGGCCACCAGATAGCGCGCCTGATCCTCGCCGAAAAGCGCGCCTGTTTCTGCCGTGTCCAGCGCCACCCCAAGACCGGCAGCTTCGGCCATCTCAAAGGCGGCCAGTGCCAGCCCGCCATCCGACAGGTCGGTGGCCGCGCGCAGCAGGCTGCGGTTGGCCAGCAGGAAGGCACCGTTGCGCCGTTCGGCGGCAAGATCGACAAAGGGCGCATCGCCGTCTTCGCGGCCGAACATCTCGGCCAGAAGCGCCGACTGGCCCAGATGCCCCACACCTTCGCCGATCAGCACGGCCACGTCGCCCTCTGCCGGGCGGCCCGCGATCATGTCTTCGGGCCGTGCCAGCAGGCCGACGCCGCCGATGGTGGGGGTGGGCAGAATGGCGGTGCCGTCGGTTTCGTTGTAAAGGCTGACATTGCCCGACACGATGGGAAAGTCGAGCGCGCGGCAAGCCTCGCCGATGCCTGTGATCGCGCCCACGAATTGCCCCATGATCTCGGGCTTTTCCGGGTTGCCGAAATTCAGGTTGTCGGTCGCGGCCAGCGGGCGCGCGCCCACGGCCACCAGGTTGCGCCAGGCCTCTGCCACCGCCTGCTTGCCGCCTTCGACCGGGTTTGCCTTGACGTAGCGCGGGGTCACGTCGCTGGTAAAGGCCAGCGCCTTCATCGTGCCATGCACCCGCACCACACCCGCCCCCAGCCCCGGCACCCGGACCGTGTCGGCCATGACCATGCTGTCATACTGTTCCCACACCCAGGCCTTGCAGGCATAGCTGGGCGATCCGATCAGCGCGCGCAGGCCCGCGATGGGGTCTGCATCGGGCACCGGCCCCAGGGGGGCCGCCCTTGGCGTTGCCACCCAGGGGCGGTCATATTCCGGCGCATTGCCCGAAAGCGCCTTCAGCGGCAGGTCGGCCTTCACCTGATTGCCAAGCATCACCAGAAAGCGGTCCTCGGGAATGGTTTCGCCGACGATGGCAAAATCCAGATCCCATTTTTCGAAGATCGCGCGCGCCTGCGCCTCTTTTTCGGGCCTGAGCACCATCAGCATCCGTTCCTGGGATTCCGACAGCATCATTTCATAGGCGGTCATGCCATGCTCGCGCACCGGCACGCGGTCGAGGTCAAGGCGGATGCCCAGATTGCCCTTGTCGCCCATTTCCACCGCCGAACAGGTCAGCCCGGCCGCCCCCATGTCCTGGATCGAGATCACCGAGCCTGAGGCCATCAGTTCAAGGCAGGCCTCAAGCAGGCGCTTTTCGGTAAAGGGGTCGCCCACCTGTACGGTGGGGCGCTTTTCGTCGATCCTGTCATCGAATTCGGCGCTGGCCATGGTGGCACCACCCACCCCGTCGCGGCCGGTCTTGGCACCAAGGTAAACCACCGGCATGCCCACGCCCGAGGCGGCAGAATAGAAAATGGCATCGGCCTGCGCCAGACCGGCGGCAAAGGCGTTGACCAGACAGTTGCCGTTATAGGCGCGGTGAAAGCGCACCTCGCCGCCCACGGTCGGAACGCCGAAGGCATTGCCGTAGCCGCCGATCCCTTCGACCACACCCTTGACCAGATGTGCGGTTCTGGGATGCGACGGCGCGCCGAAGCTCAGCGCGTTCATCGCCGCAATCGGGCGTGCGCCCATGGTGAAGACATCGCGCAGGATACCGCCCACGCCGGTCGCCGCCCCCTGAAAAGGCTCGATGTAGCTCGGGTGGTTGTGGCTTTCCATCTTGAAGACCACCGCCTGACCGTCGCCGATGTCGACAACGCCCGCATTCTCGCCCGGACCGCAGATCACCTGCGGCCCGGTGGTGTGCAGGGTGCGCAGCCATTTCCTTGACGATTTGTAGGAACAATGTTCGTTCCACATCGCCGAGAAGATGCCAAGCTCGGTGAAGGTCGGCACGCGACCGATGATCGACAGGACGCGGGCGTATTCGTCCGGCTTAAGCCCGTGGGCCGCGACCAGATCGGGGGTGATTTCGGGTTCGGTCATGCGTGTTCCCTGCGGCGGCCATGGCTGCCTCTTAGGACAAGGCGCGCTGCGGGAAAAGGGGGGGCGTCGGGGCGGCAGGGACGGCCCCGGGAAGAAACTTCCGCATCCCCGGCCAAGGGGCACCCCCTGCGGCGTTTGCGAAACCGGGTTGTTGGCAGGCCACCCCCCCGCCGCCCTGTGATGCCGCAGGCCGCAATCAGGGCAAACAGGGGATCGCCGGCGCCAGACACGGCACTTGCCGGTTCGCAAGACGGCAACGATCCCGTCCCGGTAAGGCCCGTGCCCCGTCCGGGGCCCGAGGCCCCCGTGGCACGGGCCATGCCCTGCCGCCGGTTCATGCAGCCCAAACCGGGGAACGGCAGGGCGGGTTCCCGTTCATTGATCCCGCCGGTCCAAATCAGGGTCTGCCGTTCACCGCGAAGCCCTTTGTCCAAGCCCATGAACCTGTCGGGCGGCGTCTGCCGATGGATGGTAACCTGCAGGAAAGTTGCACGCGCGGGACCGCAGCCTTTTCACAACCGCGAAGACCCCCAAGAAGATGCAGGCAATGGCTGGCGTTGCGGGCGAACAAAAAAAAGGCCGAGCAGAAGCCCGGCCCAAGTCCAACAGGGAGGTATGAAGGCAACGGGCGAAATGCACCGCCACCAACTGTTGGAAAATAGGCGCATGAACCCGTCGGTTCAATATCGGACAAGCTGCAGATGCAGCATGGCGGTTATGACCGCGACGCATAGCTTCAGGCACACGCGGCGGCATCCCGCAACACTGCGGCAAGGGGCTTTGCCCCGCGCATGATTGCCGCCGCTTCGCGCAGGCGATCTTGCGGCCTAGGTCTGTTGCCGTTTCCTGTAGGCAAAGATTTCTTCCATGACGAACTCGCGAAAGGCCGCGACCCGCTTGGAATGGCGCAGCTCTTCCGGATAGGCCAGGAACACCGGCACATCGCCGGATTCCACCTCGGGCAGGACATGCACAAGGTCCGGAAAGTCGTCTGTCAGATAATCAGGCAGAACGCCGATGCCCAGATGGTTCAGGACGGCCTGCAGCACGCCGAAATAGTTGTTCACCGTCAGCGTCGAGGGCACATCGAACCGCATCAGGTCCTGCACCAGCGCCGCCCCGGCCGCCACTTGCGGTGTGCCGGGGTGCTGGCTGATCAGCCGGTGCTGGCCGAGATCCCCCGGCCTTTCCGGCACGCCCGCTTTTTCCAGATAGGCCGGCGAGGCATAAAGCCGCATCCGGATATTCATCAGCCGCTTGCGGATCAGGTCGGCCTGGCTGGGTTCCTTCATCCGGATTGCGACATCGGCTTCGCGCATCGGCAGGTCCAGCACGCGCTCTTCCAGCATCAGGTCGATCTTGAGCGAGGGGTATTTTTCATAAAGCGCGGTCAGCCGGGGGGCGAGCCAGAGCGTGCCGAAGCCCGTGGTGGTGGTGACGCGCAGCTCACCAAAGACCTCGTCCTCGGTGTCGCGGATCCGGGCCGCAGCGGCATCCAGACGCTTGACCATCGCCTGAGTGGCATCAAACAGCAACTCGCCCTGTTCGGTCAGGATCAGACCGCGCGCATGGCGGTGGAACAGGGTGGTGTTCAGGCTTTCCTCCAGCGCGCGGATCTGCCGGCTGACGGCGGATTGCGACAGGTGCAGAACCTCGCCCGCGTGGGTCAGGCTGCCCGCGTCGGCCACGGCGTGAAAAATCCGAAGCTTGTCCCAATCCATCCCGGCACTCTGAACCCGTCGCCCCAGCACTTAGGGACGACATGGCAGCGTTGCAACGCAAACATGGCCGGGCTTTGGCAACTGCCGTTGCCCCGTTACCAATCCGTCATCATTTCTGGCCAGACTCGCTGCGGCGCGATATGTCGCGGCAAGTTGCAGGAAGGCATCCGGCATGCGAACCACCGAAGTCACCCGTGATATCACCTATGCGACCTCGGCGCGCTCGGCCCCTGGCCGCGCGCTGATCCGGGTGCTGGAAAACGCGACGGGCCGTCTTTCGCTGATCCGCCGCGCCGAAGGCTATGAGCGGGACGTGGCAACGGGCCGCAGCTTTTGGGATGTGATTGTGGAACGCTACGGGCTCAGCCTCGATGTGGTGGGCGGTGCCTTGTCGCATATCCCGGCCAATGGTCCGCTGATCCTGATTGCCAATCATCCTTACGGAATTCTGGATGGTCTGATGATGGGGTATGTGCTGGACCGGATGCGGGGCGATTTCCGCATTCTGGCCAATTCGGTCTTTCGCCGGGCCGAGGCGCTGAACCGTTTGATCCTGCCGATTTCCTTCGACGACACGAAAGAGGCGATCCGTCAGAATGTCGGAACCCGCGCCGCCTGCCTGCGCTATCTGGCCGAAGGCGGCGCGATTGGCGTCTTTCCCGGGGGCACAGTGTCCACCGCCGCAAAGCCGTTTTCCCGGCCCATGGACCCGGGCTGGCGCAATTTCACCGCCAGGATGATTGCGAAATCGAATGCCACCGTGGTGCCGATCTACTTTGACGGGCACAACAGCCGCCTGTTCCAGCTTGCCAGCCATGTGCATTCCAACCTGCGCCTTGGCCTGCTGATCAAGGAATTCCGCGCCCGTATCGACGAACCCGTGCGCGTCGTCGTGGGTCAGCCCTTGCCATCGCATGAACTGGCGGCATTGAAGAGCGACCCGCGCGCGCTGATGGAATGTCTGCGGCAGGCGACCTATGATCTTTCGCCCGAGCCGGTCAAGTCCTATGGTTACGGCTACGAGTTTGAAAAGAAGTACCGCGCGCCTTGACCTTCCGGCCGGGCGCGCCGCAATGCGGGGCGCGGGGCATGGCAGTTGGCGTCTTTGATTCCGGCCTGGGCGGATTGACGGTGCATCAGGCGCTGGTGCGCCGGTTGCCGGATGTGCCCTTTGTCTACTACGGCGACAATGCCCACGCCCCCTATGGCACCCGCACAGCGGATGACATTTTCGCCCTGACCTGCGCCGGGGTGGAACGGCTGTGGGCGGAAGGCTGCGATCTGGTGATCCTGGCCTGCAACACCGCCTCGGCCGCCGCGCTGAGGCGCATGCAGGAAACCTGGGTTCCGGCGGACAAGCGCGTGCTGGGTGTCTTCGTGCCGCTGATCGAGGCGCTGACCGAACGCCAGTGGGGCGACAATTCCCCCCCGCGCGAGGTGGATGTCAAGCATGTGGCGCTGTTTGCCACCCCGGCCACGGTGTCCTCGCGCGCCTTCCAGCGCGAACTGGCCTTCCGCGCGATCGGCGTTGATGTCGAGGCGCAGCCCTGCGGCGGCGTGGTGGACGCGATCGAGGCGGGGGACGAGATGCTGGCAGAGGCGCTGGTGCGCAGCCATGTCGAGGCGCTGAAACGCCGCATGCCCCATCCGCAGGCCGCAATACTGGGCTGCACCCATTATCCGCTGCTGGAAAAGGTCTTTGCCGAAGCGCTGGGGCCGGGGGTTAAGGTCTATTCCCAGGCGAATCTGGTGGCCGAAAGCCTGGCCGATTATCTGACCCGCCGCCCCGGATTTGTCGGACCGGGCCGGGAAGCAAAGTTCCTGACGACGGGGGACGCCCGGGCGGTCTCTGACCGTGCCACGCAGTTCCTGCGCCAGCGGATCACGTTCGAGGCCGCCTGACCCTGTGCGCCCCCTTTGGCCAGCCCGGCGCGCCCGCGCGGCTTGATCGGCGGGCCTGCGGGCGCAGAAGCTGCGCAGGGCGCGCTGGCGCGCGCTTGCGCGGTCGGGCAGGAACATGGCGGGCTGCCGGCGCAACGCATTGACCTGCAAGGGAATTGCCCTGAGCGTTCGCGGCCCGATCCCCGTCCTGCCGGTCTGCGCCCTGCCCGCGACCGTCGTCCAGACAAAGCGCCGGAAAGGTACGCCGCCGCTTTAATGGCAGGACAATCTGATCCGGCAAGACGCGGTCGCCCCTTCGGGCGGGATCAGGAAACGCGACCCGCGTTTCCCCCGCCCGCGCGCGACAGTGCCCTGCAGACCGGTCGGTCCGGGAGACACAAAGGCCAGCGCCCGCCGGGGGCGGGGCGGGCGCTGGCCGGGGGCTTTGGCCCCTAGCCGGTCCTGATCCCGGCGTGGCACTGTGGCAGGGGCGATGGCCCCTGCCATTGAAGCGGGGGCGTGGCTGTCGTCAGTGCGGGCGGGAAGGTGAAGGTACCGTCGCTCGTTCGGGCGGG
>JADCDI010000039.1 GCA_020251025.1 Rhodobacter sp.
CTCGGCGGGCGCTTCTCGCCCGCCGGGTCGGGCGCTGGCCTCTGTGTCTCCCGGACCTAGCGGTCTACAGCGCACCGTTCCGCGCGGGCGGGGGAAACGCGATGCGTTTCCTGTTCCCGCCCGGAGGGATGACAGCACCTTCGCCGCTTCAATTGCAGGGGCCATCGCCCTTGGCCCAGCGTCCCGCCGGGATCAGGACCAACCGGGGGCCAAAGCCCCCGGCCAGCGCCCGCCCCGCCCCCGGCGGGCGCTGACCTCTGTTGGCGCGGGTTGCAGCGGTCTTGTTGGCAGCGTCACGCAGATGCGGGGGAAAAGCGGGGCGCGTTTTCTGATCCCGCCCGGCGAAGCCATCCCTTTTCCCGGACCGGAAGGATTTTCCCGGCAGGCGGGCGGTCGTGTTGCCATTTCAGCACCCTCGTCGGGTCCCAGAGGCGGCAGAAACGCGAAACCTGCCACAAGGTCCGCAGGTCTGTCCGGGGGCAACAGCCCCAGGCCGTTGGCTTACTTGCAGCGCGCTTCGGCTTCCTCCATCGCCGCGGTGAAACCCAGAAGCGAGAAGGTGTCCTTCGTCTGCGTTCCGCGTGCCGACCGCGCAGTGAGGACCGCCGAAGAGCCTGCCTTCAGCGCCGCCAGCATCGCGGCATCATCGGCGGCATTTGCCGGCCAGGCCCATTCGCCGTCCACGAACATCTCGAAGCTGCTGTCGCCGATCGCCATGTTCACGGTCGATCCCGGCGCAAAGGGATAGCCGCCGGTGAAGGACACTTCGCCGACTGCACCCGATCCGGGACGGAAGGTCACGAACAGCAGGATGTCGCCGCGCCGAACCGTGGCCGGGGCACCATCGCGCGTGTTGACCGTTTCCTTGGGGCTGGACACCCCCCAGCATTCCTTGGGGTTTTCTTCGGTGAAAACGCTCCAGTCCGTCTTTGTTGCGACGCGGTTCGTCGATTCCTGCGCCACGGCACCGGTCGCCATCGCCCCTGCCACCGCCAGTCTAAGCACTGCGCCGCGCAGGCCGGTCCAGATCCATGCTGCCATTCGTTCACGGCCTCCACGCTGCCATTTCCCGCACCCGACGGCTGTCCGACGCTTCTGCCGCAGTTTTTCCTGTGGCGCAAAACTTTTCAACCCGGTATCCGTCCCATACCGCAAAACCGGCAAAGCGTGAATGCCCAATGGGCGCAAAATCGCGCAGGCGCAAGGATCGTGCTGAAATGGCAGGCAGCCAAGGGGCGCTTCCGATGGTCGGACTCTGGCGCGGCGGGCTGCTGGAAAGCGCTCATTGCGGCCACGCGGTGATCTGCGATGCGGCAGGCGGGGTGATCGAGGCCTGGGGGGACCCCAAGGCAGTGATCTTCCCCCGGTCGTCCTGCAAGATGATTCAGGCCCTGCCCCTGATCGAAAGCGGTGCGGCGGATGCGGCCGGGCTGACGCCCGCGCACTTGGCGCTGGCCTGCGCCAGCCATCAGGGCGCCGGTCTGCACACCGGCATGGTGAGGCGCTGGCTTGACGGGCTGGGCCTGGCCGAGGCCGACCTGCGCTGCGGGTCGCACTGGCCCTATGACACCGCAGAGCATGACCGGCTGGTGCGGGCCCATGAAAAGCCCTGCCAGATCCACAACAACTGTTCGGGCAAACATGCGGGGTTTCTGACGCTGACGCGGCACCTTCGCGCCGGTCCTGACTATGTGGACCCCGACCATCCGGTCCAGCGCGCCATCCGTGCCGCCACCGAAGAGGTGACTGGCGAAACCTCGCCGGGCTTTGGCATCGACGGCTGTTCGGCCCCAAACTTCGCCACCACCCTGCACGGCCTGGCGCGCGCCATGGGCCGCTTTGCCGGCGCATCGGATGCGGGCGATCTTCGCCAGCGGGCGATGCACCGGCTGGTGCGCGCCATGGCCGACCATCCCGATCTGGTCGCGGGCGAGGGGCGGGCCTGCACTGAACTGATGCGCGCCATGGGCGGGCGCGTTGCCATCAAGACCGGGGCCGAGGGTGTCTTCGTTGCCATTCTTCCCGACCGGAAGCGCGGCATCGCCGTGAAGATTGCCGACGGCAATTCCCGCGCCTCCGAGGCCGTCATTGCCGCCCTGCTGGTGCGCCTTGGCGCGCTGGACCGCGATCATCCGGCGACACGCAAGCGCCTTGACGCCGTGCAGACCAACTGGCGCGGCACCGAAACCGGCATCCTGCGTCTGGCGGAAGGGTTTCCTTGACAGGCGCGCAAGACGTGCCGGCCGCATGGGCTGCTGGCGGAAGACAGAAACGGCCTTCACAGGCCCCGGCCGGTCTGGCAGGGGCCGTCGCCCCGCCACAGGGCCAAGCTGCCCCTTGGCCAGCCGGGGGGGCCAAAGCCCCAGGCCAGCGCCCGCCCCGCCCCCGGCGGGCGCTTCGCCCCCGCCGGGTCGGGCGCTGGCCTCTGATTCTCCGGGACCTGCCGGTCTACGGGGCACCGGCCCGTGCGGGCGGGGAAACGCGATGCGTTTCCTGTTCCCGCCCACAATGACGACAGCATCCTCACCGCTGCAATGGCAGGGGCCATCGCCCCTGCCACAGCGCCACGCCGGGATCAGGACCGGCCGGGGGCCCAAAGCCCCCGGCCAGCGCCCGCCCCGCCCACGGCGGGCGCTTCGCCCCCGCCGGGTCGGGCGCTGGCCTCTGTGTCTCCCGGACATACCGGTCTACAGGGCACCGTCGCGCAC
>JADCDI010000004.1 GCA_020251025.1 Rhodobacter sp.
ACGGTTCCCTGTAGACCGGCAGGTCCGGGAGAAGCAGAGGCCAGCGCCCGACCCGGCGGGGGCGAAGCGCCCGCCGGTGGCGGGGCGGGCGCTGGCCGGGAGCTTTGGCCCCCGGCCGGGCAAGGGGCAGTGTAACGCTGTGGCAGGGGCGATGGCCCCTGCCAGTCAAGCGGTGAAAGTGCTGTCGCCCGTTCGGGCGGGAACAGGAAACGCATCGCGTTTCCCCCGCCCGCGCGGGACAGTGCCACCCAGACCGGCAGGTCCGGGAGAAGCAGAGGCCAGCGCCCGACCCGGCGGGGGCGAAGCGCCCGCCGAGAGCGGGGCGGGCGCTGGCCGGGGGCTTTGGCCCCCGGCCCGGCAAGGACCAGCGTAGCACTGTGGCAGGGGCGATGGCCCCTGCCATTGAGGCGGTAAAGGTGCCTTCGCCTCTCCGGGCGGGAACAGGAAACGCGAGCCGCATCTCCCCCGCCCCTGCGCGACGGTGCGCTGCAAACCGGCAGGTCCGGGAACGCCGGCAGGCCAGCGCCCACCGGTGGGGGCAAAGCGCCTGGCCCGGCGCGGCGGGCACCCGCCCGGGGGCTTTGGCCCCGGGCGGGCCGGGTGGCTACCGGTTGCCGCAAGGCCGGGGTGATGGCCCCGGCCGGATCGCGCGGCGCGCACGCAAGCGAGAGTTTCCTGCTTTCCGGTCCGTCAGCCCATGCGGTTGACCCTTTTGGGGCATTCGGTCGGGGCATCTCCGGCCCGGTCGGGGGTGCCCTTTGCCTGCCGGGCGCTTGCACCCCGGCATCGGGCAGACTACCTCAGCGGTCTGTGCACAAGGAACGCCCGATGACCCCTTCGCTGGAATCCCTGACCGACGCGCTTTTGTCTGCCGCCCGCCGCGCGGGGGCGGATGCCGCAGATGCACTGGCGATCAAGGGTACCTCGCTGTCCATCGACATCCGCGCGGGTGCGCTGGAACAGGCGGAACGCTCGGAAAGCATGGAATTGGGGCTTCGGGTTCTCCTCGGTCGCAGGCAGGCCTGTGTTTCGGTTTCCGACATGTCGCAGGCGACAATCGACGCGGTCGCGGAACGCGCCGTGGCCATGGCGCGCGAAGCGCCGGAAGACCCCTGGATCGGGCTGGCCGGGGCGGATCAACTGGCCCGGACCTGGGATGTGGCGGCGCTGGAACTGTCGGATCACAGCCCCGAGCCGGGGGCGCAGGCGCTGGAACAGGATGCGCGGCGGGCCGAGGCCGCCGCAATGGCGGTGACCGGCATCACGCAGGTCGAAGCTTCGGCCGGGTATGGTGCCCGGCAGATGCATATCGCGGCAAGCAACGGGTTTTCGGGCGGTTACGGGCGCACGTCGCGGTCGTTTTCGGCGGTGGCCTTCACCGGCGAAGGAACCGGGATGGAGCGGGACTGGGCCGCCGAAAGCCGCACCTTCCAAAGCGACCTGCCGGCCCCGGAAGAGGCCGGGCGTCTGGCGGCAGAGCGCGCGCTGGCCCGGCTGGGCGCGCGCAAACCCAGGACCGGCGCCTGTCCGGTGCTGTTTGATGAACGCGTTGCCGCCTCGCTGATCGGGCACCTGCTGTCGGCTGTGAACGGGTCTGCGGTTGCGCGCGGCTCCAGCTGGGCGCGCGACCTGCTGGGCAAGCAGGTTCTGCCCGGAACACTGTCGGTGATCGAAGACCCGCTGCGCCCGCGCATCGGGGCATCGCGCCCCTTTGATGCCGAAGGGCTTGCCACGTTCCGGCGGGCCATCGTCGACCGGGGCATCCTGACGGGATGGACGCTGGACCTGGCAACGGCGCGCAAGCTGGGCATGGCCAGCACCGCCAGCGCGTCGCGCGGCACCCAGGGGCCGCCGTCGCCCGGCACATCGAACATCGACCTGACACCAGGCAGCGCCAGCCGCGATGATCTGATCCGCGACATGGGAACGGGGCTGCTGATCACCGCGCTGATCGGCAGTTCGGTCAACGCCACGACGGGGGATTATTCGCGCGGGGCGTCCGGCTTCTGGGTGGAGAACGGGCAGATCACCCATGCCGTGAACGAGGTGACGGTGGCGGGCAACCTGCGCGACATGCTGCTGCGGATCACACCGGCAAATGACGCGCGCGCGCATCTGTCCACCCGCGTGCCCAGCCTGCTGGTCGAAGGGTTGACCCTTGCCGGCGCATGACCTTGCCCTGCTGACCGAAGCCGCGCTGAAGGCGGGTGAAATCGCGCTGCGCTACTGGAAACAGGGTGCCAAATCCTGGGACAAGGGTGGCGGGCACGGTCCGGTGACCGAGGCTGACCTTGATGTGAACGAGATGCTGGCAGACCGGCTTCTGGCGGCCCGGCCCGGCTATGGCTGGCTGTCGGAAGAAACCGAAGACGGCGCGGCCCGGCTGGCGGCAGAGCGGGTGTTCATCATCGATCCCATCGACGGGACGCGCGCTTTCATGGCCGGGGAAGACACCTTCGCCCATTCGCTGGCCGTGGCCGAGCGGGGCCGGGTGACGGCGGCGGTGGTCTATCTGCCCGCGCTCGACCGGCTCTATACGGCCTGCGATCATGGCCCGGCCCTGTGCGACGGGGCCACGATTGCGGCCAGCGCGCGGGCGGGGACCGAAGGCGCAACAGTGCTGGCCACGCAGTCCGGCATGGCCCCCGCACTGTGGCCGGGCGGCGTGCCGCAGGTCAGGCGCAGCTTTCGCGCCTCGCTGGCCTATCGGCTGTGCCTTGTGGCCGAAGGGCGGTTCGACGGCATGGTCACGCTGCGCGACGCCTGGGAATGGGACATCGCGGCAGGGTCGCTGATTGCAGCGCGGGCGGGTGCCGTGGTGACAGACCGGGCGGGCGCGTCCCTTCGGTTCAACGCGGCCCATCCGCAGGCAGCAGGCGTGGTGGCGGCGGCACCGGGGCTGCACGGGGCGCTGATGGGCGGGCTGGCACCGCCGGTGGAGCGGCCCGAATAAGGGTTCAGTGGCAAAGAACCGGGCTGAAGACGGCCCAGCGCCCCAACCCTTAATCCTCTTCGCGCGGGGCGCACCTTCTGTGCAGGGAGTGTGCGCTGACGTCCGGTGAAGGGCTGTTTCTTCCCGGATTGCCACATTGATCCCCGGCGATCCGCCTTCTTCGCGGCAAGACCGGCGCTGACGGGCAGATGGACCGGGCTGCGGCCATGCCGACCCAAGGTCACAGGCAGACGGCGATCAGGCCCGTCATCGCCCGTGGCCCAAGGATGATGGCAAGGGCCCGGGGGTGTGTCTGGCAGTGGCGGCGAGCAACGGGGCCGGCACGCTTCTTGCCGCTGTCATGGCTGCGGGCGCGGGGAAGGGCGAAAAGGGCCGTGCCGATCCTGGCCTTCCGCCTGTGTCACAACCTGTCGCCTTTCCGCCATGGTCCGGCAGTGCCGGCAACCGCCACGACGCGCCGCCTTCGCCCCGCGTCATCCCCGGTCGTCCGCAAGGCACGTCTGGCGACAGTCGCAGCCTGACCTTGTTGTCGCCGCGCTGGAATCCGGCGCGGCGGAACTGAATGTAAGTGTTGCTTACATTTATGTTGACACAGGTGCCCCGCGACGCTTAGCGTGCAGGTGGCGGTCGGCTCCGCCGTTCCATGGATTGAGGGGGGAAGGACAATGCCGGAATTGCGCAAGATGCTTCGGTGGTTTCATATCTTTGGTGGGCTTTACCTCGGGACCTTCCTGTTCTCGCCTCTGATCGAATATCCGTCCGCTTTGCTTGCAGCCCGGATCGTGTCTGTCGGCTTGCTGTTGTCGGGGGTCAGCATGTGGCAGTGGCCGCGCGTGACCCGCGCGATCCGGGGACTGCAGGGCCAGTGATGGCCCGCGCATCCGGCAAAGGACGCCGTGCGTTTGTCACCGGGGCCCCGTCCGGTCTGGGTGCCGGGATTTGCCTTGAACTCGCCCGGCGCGGCTGGGATGTGATTGGCGTGTCGCGACGCGGGACCGTGCCGCAGGGTGAAGCCCCCGTGCCGGGGCGGATGGAAGGCCGGACGCTTGATGTGACGGACCTGGCATCGGTTGAGGCCATGATTGCACAGCTTGACGGCGCGGGCGGCATCGGCCTTTATGTCCTGAACGCGGGGGCCAACATTCCGGCAATGATCGAAGACCTGCCCATGGCCGACACGCGGGCGATCATGGAAACCAATTTCCGGGGGGTGGTCAATGTTGCGCGCACCGCCTTGCCGGGGCTTCGCGCGCGAGGGGGCGGAACCATTTGCGTTGTCGGCTCGCTGGCCGGGAAGATCACGCCTCCCGGCGAGGCGATTTATGGCGCAAGCAAGCACGCCCTTGAAGGGTGGTGCGAAGGTCTCGCGCACGAAGTCGGACGCTTCAACATCCGCGTCAGGCTTATGGGACCGGAGTTCATCGCGACGCAGCTGGTGTCGCGGCTTCCTGTGCCGGGCGAAACCTCTGCCTATGGTGATCTCAGCGCCAGGCTGGTCAAGACATGGCATGAGCATGCCCGCAAGGGCATGAAGCCGGACGTGGCGGCACGCGCGATGGTCAACGCCATGGAACGGCGCGGCGGCCGATGGCGCGTGCCGGTCGGAATGGGCGCAATCTGGCTTCCGCGCTTGCGTTTTCTGCTTGGTAACCGCCTTTTCCTGGCGATCACCCGTCGTTTGTTCGGGATATAGGCGCATCGCTGTCACGCCTGCCGATCCCCGACCGTGACGGGCGGTGCGGCCCCCGACGGGGGTGCCCGATGCCACAGGTCGCGGCGGCCTGTGGCAATTGCCCCGCCCGGCAGAATGCCCCCCTTGCTTTCGGTCGCGCGGCAGAAGACCGGCACCCGGTTCGGGCACCCCATGCCCCAACGTTCAGGATCAGTGTCTTGCCCGGTTCAAGGCGCAGACCCGCTGCGGCCAGGACCGCCGGGGATATCCCGCCGGAAGCACGACGGTCGATGCCCCGCCGGGGACCGATGGCTTGCACCAATCCGTTGCTTGCGACAATTGCCCCCCCCTTCCCGGCGGCCATGATGTGATGCGGGTCAGCGCAGCGGATGCAAGGTTTTGCCTCGGCCGGGTTCCGGGTTGCGGCGAAGCTTGCGATGGCGGCATCTTGTGCAGGAGGGCCGCGATACCCGCTGCCATGAACCGCTTCGCCCGGTGCCCGACGCGGGGCTTGGCCTTGCCCGTCCGCGCCGTGACCGTTCCCGCGCCGATCTGGACGGCGAATTGCTTTGTACATGACCACCACGCGCACCGACAGAAAACCACGGGAATCCGCCGACGGATCGCCCTTTCGCGAACTATCCACGGGATCAGCTTGACGATGGTCGCGGCTTGATCCGCCCTGTCGCCGCACGTCATCAGGCGGCAAGGGGAACCGGGCGTCTCGCCGATGCCGCGATCAACGCGCTGGGTGGTGCCGACCGGGGACGGGCAGCGGCTTGGGCATTGCACAAGGACGATCTGTGCAAGGCCCGGGTCGTGCCTGGCCAGGATGCGCGATTGCGGGGGGATGGGGGCGGTGCGCGGGCCGGTGGCGCTTGGGCTGCCGCCCCCGGTGTCGATGGTGCTGTCGGTTCTGTCTTTGCCGTTGACACCTCGGCGACGCGCTGATCCGCGAAGCCGTCACATGATCCCGCTGCAACCCGGCAAGCGCCGGCTCCGTCGCGGGACCGAAGACAATCGGGAGGCCTCACAATAAGGCAATCATTGGGGCCGCAGGAAAGCCCCTTTTCATCCACAGCCCCGTGACAGGCATTGCAGACCCTTTGCGAAATCCTGACAAACACACGTGCCCGGGGTGCGGGCCGCAGGCCAAGGGGCGGGCGGACAGCCCCCCGGTGAAGTTCCGCAGAGGATCGCCCTCAGACCGCGATGTTGTCGATCAGGCGCACGCCGCCCACCCAGGCGGCGGCCAGAAGGCGGGCGGGGCCGTCGAGCCGGTCGATCCGCAGCAGGGTCTGCGCATCGCAAAGATCGATGTAATCGACCCGGTCAAATCCTGCGGCCAGCACGGCGGCTGTGGCAGCGGCCAGCGCCTGCGGCACCGGCAGGCCCGACTGCATCGCGCCCGCCGCCCTGGCCATTTCGCGGGGCAGGGCTGCGGCCACCGCCCTGGCCTCTGCCGTAAGCCGCGTGTTGCGCGATGACCGGGCCAGACCGTCGGCCTCGCGGATGGTGGGGCAGGCCACCACTTCGGTGGGGATATCCAGATCCGTCACCATGCGCCGCACGACCTGCAGTTGCTGCCAGTCCTTTTCGCCGAAATAGGCACGCTCGGCCCGGGTCATGCCGAACAGCTTGGCCACGACGGTGGCCATGCCGTCGAAATGGCCGGGGCGGTGCAACCCTTCGAGCCGTTCCGCGATGCCTGCCACCCGGACAGAGGTCGCAAATCCCTTTGGATAGACCTGATCCGCGCCCGGCGCGAACACCGCATCCACGCCCAGCGGTGCCAGCAGGGCGGCATCCGCCGCTTCGCTGCGCGGATATCCGGCCAGATCATCTGGGCTGTCGAACTGTCTGGGGTTCACAAAGATCGTCACAATCACCCGGTCGCAATCGCGCTGCGCCGCCCGCACCAGGCTGAGATGGCCGTCATGCAGGGCACCCATCGTGGGGACAAGACCCAAGGTGGCACCCGCGCGCTTCCAGCCGCCGACGCGGTCGCGCAGATCTGCAACCGTGCGCAGGATGGGGATCACGCCTGTCACCCCGGCCCGTCGTCAGCAAAGACATGGTCCGGCCCCGGAAAGCGCCGGGCGCGGACGTCTTCGGCATAGGCCGCTACCGCCGCATCCGCCAACTGGCCCAACTCGGCATAGCGCCGGACGAACTTTGGATGAAATCCGGCGAAAAGCCCCAGCATGTCATCGATCACCAGAACCTGCCCGTCACAGGCCGCCGAAGCGCCGATGCCGATGGTGGGAATGGCAATGTCTTCGCTGATCTCGCGCGCCAGCCGTTCGGGCACCTTTTCCAGCACCACCGAAAAGGCCCCCGCCTGTGCGGCAACGCGGGCATCGGCACGAACCCGCGCGGCATCTGCGGCCCGGCCCTGCACCTTGTAGCCGCCGAAGACGTTCACCGCCTGGGGTGTCAGGCCCACATGCGCCATCACCGGAATGCCGCGGGCCACCAGAAAGGCGATGGTTTCGGCCATATGCTGGCCCCCTTCCAGCTTGACCGCCCCGGCCCCGGTTTCCTGCATGACCCGTGCGGCGCTGCGGAAGGCCTGTTCGGGGCCTTCCTCGTAACTGCCGAACGGCAGGTCGATGACGAGAAGGGCATGCGACGACCCGCGCTGCACCGCGCGGCCATGCAGGATCATCATTTCCAGCGTGACGCCCAGCGTCGACGGCAGCCCGTGCACCACCATGCCCAGACTGTCGCCCACCAGAAGGATGTCGCAATGCGGATCGGCAATCCGCGCAATCGGGGTGGTATAGGCCGTCAGGCAGACGATGGGCGCACCACCCTTGCGCGCCAGGATATCGGGCGGCGAGAGGCGGCGCGAGGAAGGGGCATTTGCGCTCATGTCCCGGTCTCCGTAAGCGGTGGGCCGGGGTCAGCAATAGCGGCGACTCGCGGAAATGGCCACCTCCGAATGCGACGGCCCCTCGCCCGGCGCGCCCTGCCGGGATAAGCTGGGCAGAACCAAAGCGCCGGAGGGTTCCCAGATGACGCATTTCGCCCGACTGATCCGCGACGGGCTTGTGCCCGAAACCAGCCGCCCCGACCCGGCCCGCGTCCTGCGCGGGGATCCGGTGCACACGGCCTGGCCGCTTGAAGAGCGTGACGGTCTGTATTGCGGTCTGTGGCAATCCACGCCCGGCGCATGGCGCGTCAGCTACAGCGAATGGGAATACTGCCACATCCTGTCCGGCCTGTCGGTGCTGACCGAAGACGGACAGGCCCCGGTCACCCTGCGCTCGGGCGACAGCATCGTGATCCGGCCGGGCTTCAGCGGCATCTGGGACGTGGTGGAAACCACGCTGAAGGACTATGTCATCCGCGTTTAGGGGTCTTCGGGAAAAGCGCCAGCCGCATCGACTTCCGGCTGGAACGCAGGGCATCCTTCGGCCCTTGCGTTCCCGCACGGTCTTGCCGGGGCCATCGCCCTTGGCCCAGCGCGACAGTGACACCTCTTGTCAGCCGGGGCCAAAGCCCCGGCCAGCGCCCGCCCCGCCCCTGGCGGGCGCGTCGCCCCCGCCGGGTCGGGCGCTGGCCTCTGTGTCTCCCGGACCTGCCGGGCTACAGGGCACCGTCCCACGCGGGCGGGGGAAACGCGCTGCGTTTCCCGTTCCCGCCCGGACGGGCGACAAAACCTTCACCGCTTCACTGGCAGGGGCCATCGCCCCTGCCACCGCGCTGCGCCGGGATCAGGACCGGCCGGGGGCCAAAGCCCCCGGCCAGCGCCCGCCCCGCCCACGGCGGGCGCTTTGCACCCGCCGGGTCGGGCGCTGGCCTCTGTTTGTCCCGGACCTTCCGCTGTACGGGGCACCGTCCCACGCGGGCGGGGGAAACGCGGTGCGTTTCCCGTTCCCGCCCGGACGGGCGACAAA